>NZ_CAMFLB010000002.1:0-800606 GCF_945957435.1 Serratia sp. PL7
AACGGTACGTGGAATCTGGCTATCTGGTACTGTCACTGGTCTTCACTGGCCATATCAAGAACTCACCTTGGCCAGCTAACCTCAAGCTCTTACCTGGCTGTTCAGTACAAAATCTCATCCAAAGCAATCCGCTGATGCAACCGACAAAGCTTGTTCTTCATTTGATTTTCGGACAAGCCAGATAGAGCTTCAAGATCTTCCCGTAAGATTTCTTCCAGTCCATGATCGCGTGCCATGAAATTTCCTTGTTCTTTGTATCATCACCGAACTATCAATATGATGATCGGGCAGGATTTCGTTTTCGCAATCTTCACGTTAACACTATGGCCAAACAGATACCTAAAACCAACCTGTTGATCATTTTTTACCTCATCAACAGGTCAAAGCCCCCTGCTTTATTGATCGCGCTACATGAAATCTGAAAATATTGATTGAACTCATTTACCCGATAATGCCGCTTTGATAGCCTCGACGTATCCCTTTGATGATCGACAGGATTGTAGCGTTGGAAATCTTTTTTTAACCCACTGAAAAATATCTCATAAATATTTTTCATACATAAACATCCATGGTCCGTTCAGTACGGGTCCGGACTTGATATCTGGAGTATCTATAAGTGCACGCACTGCGATTACACTTGGAACATCTCCCTGTTTTCACGCCTGCCCGTCAGCAAAATTAATCCTGAACTTTATCAGCGGTTGATAACGAACGACATCTTTATGGTTCAACATTTTGCCTATGATAAAGAGACGCTGAAACGAAATAACGCCGAGCTATCGGGGCGGCCTGATTTTCGCATTCAGGAGCGGTGGTCGGTCGGCATATCTCCCCGCAATCGGATCAGGGTTAGCGTCAGGATTTCTCTTTCTTTTCAGGTCAGCCTGCTATCGATTTTGCAAAAGCAACTCATGTTGAGCACAGGAGAAATCAAGAGACGGATTGAGTCAGGGAAAATAAGTGGCGTCACGATGAAAATGCTTAAATCGCGAAAGCTGAAGGCAGCGGAATATAAGTTTCAGCTGTCTGCGGAAACGCTGTACGCCCAACGCAGGATCGTTCTGACGCGTCGTTAAAAGCAAGAAGCTCACCTTGAGGTCACTGCGCCAATATGGCATAGCTCAAAAGAAGGAAAGACCCAAGGTGAGCTTCCCATTACCTGTGACATAAGATAAATGCAGAGTAACCTCGGGCTGGCCCGCACCGTGGCACGCCATCAGCAGCAGTACCGGAAGAAGCCCCGCCAGACGAGTTAGGAACAATGTCTGCTACCAATTACCATACGGATACGCCTTCCCTTTAATAAATTCAATTATGTCTTTGTCATATCCATAAGAAAAATCACTCTTGGTTATCCCTTTGCAAAGTTCTAATTTATCCCCGGACACGGTCTTTAAGACTGATGGCGTCACGCGATAATTGGGCTGACTACCGATACCTCGTAGCCAGACTGCAATCTTACCTTCCGGAGCAAGACCAATTTGTATATTGTCGTAATACCGGATATTACCCTGATAATCCTTATACACGCTGGGTTTGCGCATTTTATCCACAGCGGCGTCAGACAGGGTCAGGCGAGTTTCATACACTCTTTTATCAATCACGGAGTCCCAGCAAAAAAGAATATGCCTAGGGGGATGTTTAACGTGATTCCAGTGCCCTCCGGGTGCTCGATCGGTATCATTCCAATTACCGATGACTTTATCCAGGTCCGGGGTGCTGTCCAGCGTATTAAACCGGTAATCAGTACCGTTAGCATCAAGGATGGCGACAAACGTTACCCGTGCAGGTAGTGCCTTGGGCGTGAAAAAATTAAATCTCCACTCGGTGGGCACATCGTTTTGGACAGAAGCCTCGGGCTTGCCCGCACTGTGACTGTGGCACGCCGTCAGCAGCAGTACCGGAAGAAACCCTGCCAAAAGGATTATTTTCATATTTTATTTCCCACCATATCGTAAACTGTCCGCTGCCAGCGCTCGTCTGGACGGTTGGTAAAGTTCACCAGCTTCGCCGGTTTGACTGCCCCAGCTATCATCCCCTCACCGTCCCTGACCACGCTGTTCCAGTTGGCTGAACAGTGAATATATTTTTCTGCCAGTATTTCGATTTCCTGAGTGGAAAATCCGGGAGCAGACGCCCCATTCCGTACCGCTCGGCCCATCACAATCGCTTTTTCACACAAGCTATTGAGTTCTGGACTAAGCCATAATTCTGTATTCGTATTACGAATAGAATCGAATACTACGCCTGCATCCTGCGCCGCATCGATCATTACCCGCAGCACCACCCTCGACCAGTCGTTGCGCGTCGGGCGCTCAATGACCGCTGCCGCCCCGCTGCGTTTTTGCGGCATGCCGTAGCGATCGGCTGGCATCCGCTCGTCGTGCCAGGTATCAATGTTGATCTCCAATGCCTGCAATAAAGGGCCAATCGCTGGCCAGGTATCCATCGCACTGAGCTGCTCACAGGCCTGTTGATAAACCCGCGTGTTCGTATCAGGTGTGGAAAAGGGCACGGTTTCAAACTGCGGACGGGTAATGAAATAGGCTTCGTACTCGTCAGGGTTGTAACCGCCACCAATGTCAGAGTGCGCACCTGGCAAAGCCAGTTCCGGCCACGCAGGCTTCACGCTGTTCAACGCAAAGTTAAACCGGCATTCGTGCTGTGCGGTGATATGAAAAACCTTCTCGGCCACACCCGGACGCAGCACAATATTCACCTCGCCCGTATCGGCGCTGTGCGGATTGAACCCGTTGACCGGGGTACCGATGCCAGCCACCGTATCAAATATCCCCAGAAAACGGGTTTTACCACCGGGCGTGCCTGAGAACTCAATACTTCCCAGACCGGCCTTAATGGCAGTGATAATAGGCTGATCCTGACTGAATACCCGGTTGGCAAAATGCCGTGCCGCAGCAGCTCCCCGGCTGAACCCGAAAATATCAAACTGCAATTCTTTGATGATGCAGGAACTGGCGTCAGGCAGGTTATCCAGATAACCTTTGATAGCAGCAACCAGCATAGCAACTGCCTTATCGGTTTTTCTCACTACGCCAGTGTTACCCCTGCCGGTGCCCATCCCGTAAGTACTGTCGCCTTCCCCGCTTTCCGTACCAATCCCCTCGATATAAATTGCGCGCTGGCCGTATCCCGTATCGGCAGTGAGTTTTTGGTTATACAGAATATTAAGCCAGTGCACATTGGTGTAATAACCGAGATGACTTCCTGCCGCGAAGCCGCTGTGTCCGCTTTTTAGCTGGACACACTGGAAATAAGCTGACTGAGCATCGGCATTGTTCATCCCAAAATGCTCTCCGGAGCAGGCATCAAGGCTGGCTGCGGTATTATCCGCATTATTGCCGGTGCCGTCGAAGAATACCCCGATGGTCAGGGTAATTTCCCGCTTCTGCCTTTCCTTTTTGGCCGCCTGCGCGTGCTGCTCTGGTTCTACTGCCTGTTTCTTTGCATTCTGAGCATACTGCGCTGGCTCCGCTGCCTGTCCGCTATTCATCAGCAGTGAGCGCGGAGATATGGATGGGGCAACCGAAAGCGGTTGACTGCTCGCAACTAAACGATGGCTACCAGCCGGACAACCACATGCCACACGATGGCCGTCAAGTGCCGTTGGTACACCATAAAAACTTAAGTTTACTTCCCCTTCGGCAATAACCCCCACTTTCCCGCAAGCCGGACAAGAAACCTTATGCCCTTTCAGCGAGACAGGAATACCATCACACGTGTAACGATTTCCCAGAACGCCCTCCAATACCCGCCCCCCTGTGGTGGTGGTATCGCCCTGGCAAATGACCGATATTCCCTGGTAGTTCATTCCTCTGCTCATATCCTGCGAGCCTCTTTGTCAGCCTCTTCCATGACATTACTCCATGTTTTATTAAGGGTTGTATCCGGAACCAGACTAAACTCTCTACGACAAACTGTCAAAAATTGACCAATTTGAAGAAGCCAGTGGACACCAGCATGTTAAACGTCAACATCCTGAAATCGGCGCCAATGTGTCTCATCGGCCTGTCTCACACGGGTTCTTACAGAGAGAGCAATCGGGCTTTCACTGGAGCTATACCAGTTGGTGAATTGTGTTCGCGCTGAAAAGCCAAGTATTAATGTTGAGAAATATTGAAGTGGCATTCAGCTCTGGAATGCCACGGTGTGTGTCCCTATCGATACCGACTTCCCTACCTCAACGCCAGTTCGGATCCTTCATTACCGAATAGCGACCACTGCCAAGGAAGGCGATGGCCAGCCCGGCAAAGAAATACACCGCCATATCTTCTGCTCCCCAGGCCCCAACCTTTGTCAGCATCAGCGCCTTGCCGGGATCGATCAGCAGGTAAGCCGCCAGCATGGTAAATGAAAACACCAACGCCGCCGGGCGGGTAAAAATCCCCAAAATAATCAACAGAGGAGCCACTAACTCGCCGAGGAAAACGCCGTAACCGATAAATCCTGGCAGCCCATGCTGAGTCAGCAATCCCTGGATATAATCGATGCCGCCGATCAGTTTATGCCACCCATGGAATATCATCATAATGCTGAACGCCAAACGCAGGACCAGCTTGCCCAGATCCGGACGATCCATGACACGATTAAACCAATTCACCATGTTGCACCCATTAAAAGTTAATGATAATCGCAATCAATCTAATCCTAAGTTGTATTTTTACAACGAAATTCGCAGTAAACTTTGATCTAACACATTAAATTAGCTTTCATAAAAACCAACGCCACCTGCATGCCTCCTTAGATCGCGGCGTTATAGTAAGCTTGTAAAGAATTATCTTTCTATCTATAGGGGGGGGAATGTTAAAAATTGGTATTTTATGCTGGCATGGTGTCTTTGGCAGCAAAATATCTCGCACTCATGGGAATTATATATCATTAAATACTTTATTAATGCTTAAGCTTGCGGAATATGGCCTCTCATACCATATTTATTACACTCTCAAGAATGTGGTGGATTAAGTGAAATAAAAAACTTAACCACGTACTTTACCTGTAACATTCTGAATGAGCTTTTATTTTAATGAGATGCCACTCGCCTGCGCAATGTTGGCCCGCTATGTGTATTTCATTTTATTTAGCATAGCAATTCACCGCTAATATAATTAGCCCGGGAAGTAAACGTTGTGAACCTCACGTAACTGTTCGCCACCACCGGTGGTCTTACCTACGCGTGGTACACACTATTCGTTCCAATTCAAAAGGTTATAATGAGTTAAATTACCGTTATTGTTTTTACAATAGCGTACTTTTTAGTGCGCCTAAAAAACAAGAAATCATGAACATCCACGTTACTGGAGGCTCAGGGATTAATACACCTATTAATCCATAGCAATAAATAAAACGATAAATGCAACCTGTTTTATTGATTATTCCCGGCGGTGGTAATACGGCCGCCATAATAAAACCCTATACAGGCAGCACCTTATGAGCGATGAACAACTTGCATCCGATGCAGCACTACAGCAATTTATCGATCTTTCTCGTTTATTAACCGGTTTTGACCGTTTTGAGTTACTCGGTACTGGCCAGGCAGCCTTTTATTATGACTGGGTACAAACGCACGCGGCAGAACGTTTTGCCACATTGTTGGCGACCTACGGTGAACTCCCGGCAGATGCTGCGCAGCACTCGTCATTTGTAGAAACCCGGCTGTTGGGTTCAGAAAAATTATCAACGTTGGTGACCAGCATTATCAAACTGTGGTACCTGGGCCAGTGGTATTCGCCAGACAACCCGAATGATACCCAGATCCCCAGTGCTAACAGCTATCAACAGGGCTTGGTGTGGGATGCGATCCATGCCCACCCGCAAGGTGCCAAACAACAAGGCTTTGGTGCCTGGTCTGAACCACCGGTAACCTCCTCCACGGTGGTGAAATTATGAATATCATCAGCCCTGAACAAGCAGAAAAGAACGAGTACGACGTGGTGATCGTGGGCGGTGGGATCTCCGGTGCCATCGTTGCCAAAACCCTGACGCAGGCAGGAAAACGCTGCCTGATCGTCGAGGCTGGTACCGGCGTGGGGACGGATTATCAAGGCTATCTGGACTACCTCAACACCTTTTATACTGCCACCATCAAAATCCCCAATGCTCCCTACCCTGATAACCCAAACGCCCGCGAACCGCTGGAAACCGATGTTACCAAAACGCCGAACGACCAAGGTTACTTTGTCCAGCGAGGGCCGCTGCCATTCAGTTCGACCTACACCCGCTATCTGGGGGGCACCACCCTGCACTGGCTCGGGACCTCGCTGCGCATGCTACCAGAGGATTTTCGCCTGAAGTCGCTGTATGGCGTGGGTATCGATTGGCCGATCGATTACCAGGAACTGGAGCCGTGGTATCGCAAGGCTGAGCTGGAGCTTGGGGTTTCCGCCAATGTGGAAGAACAGTCCTATCTTGGTGTCACCTTCCCGCCTGATTATGTCTACCCAATGCACGGCCTGCCCGCGAGTTGGAGTGACAAGCAACTGGCTAGCCGCATCGATGGCATGCAGGTGGAAGATGACGGCAAATCTTACACACTGAAAGTGCGCGGAACGCCCGCCTCACGCAATAGCGTTCCCAATAGTGCTTACGATCAGGGCCGGGGCTATACCCCAAAAGGTGCCGTGGGTAACGACAAAGTGGGCCTCCGCTGCATGGGTAACTCCAGTTGCGTGCCTATCTGCCCTATTCAGGCCAAATATAATGCACTGAAAACACTGAACACCGCCAACCACGAAAAGCTCGATATCGTGTTGCAGAGCGTGGCATTCCAATTGGATATCGACCCACACAGTAAGGCGATCAACGGCGTTCAGTTAAAACACTATCGCTATCCGGGGGATGATTCCTACAGCCTGCATACGGTGCGGGGCAAACGCTATGTGCTCGCCGCCCACGCTGTCGCCAACGCAGTGCTATTACTGGCCTCCGGTGCTTGTAAAGGCAACGATCTGGTTGGCCGCCATCTGATGGATCACCCGGAGTTGCTGACATGGGGCCTAACCAAGAAAACGCCATTGTGGCCGCTACGTGGCCCATTAGCGACCTCCGGCATCGAGGATCTCCGCGGTGGCAGCTTCCGTAAACACCATGCGCCGTATCGATTCGAAATGGGCAACGACGGTTGGCTGTGGCCAGCTCAGGCACCGTCGAAGGATGTGATCACCCTGGTAGACGAGGAGCAACTGCACGGTAAAGAGTTACGTGAAAGGCTCAAAGACCAGGTTTCACGTCAATTCCGCTTCGGCATCTTGGTGGAACAGCTACCGGAGTACGATAACCGCGTCACCATCGATCCGAATTATCTAGACATAATGGGTAACTACCGCCCGGTTATTCACTACGATTTATCGCCCTATACCCGAGCCGGTTTCGCCAGCGCTTACGATATGTCGATGAAAATCTTCGACCAGGCCGATATCAAGAACTACTCGTCCTACTCAAAAGAGGATGCTGGAGCCTTCGTCTGCCCAGACGGCAGAACCCTCACCTTTAACGGTGCCGGGCATTTTGCCGGAACCCACTGCATGGGCGGTTCACCAGAAAGCTCCGTGGTGAATAAGGACCAGCGCACTTGGGAGCACCCCAACCTCTATCTGGTAGGCTGCGGCAACATGATCAACATGGGTACCTCAAACCCAACGCTAACCATGTCGGCGCTCACCTGTTGGGCTGCGCACAACATCCTGCAGGATCTGAACAGGGGGCATCATGCGGCAGATTGATTGGCAGCAAGCCACCGCCCAACCCTATGATGCGGTGATCGTAGGTTCAGGATTTGCTGGTTGTATCATGGCCAAGCAGCTGACCCGCGCTGGCCGCCGGGTGCTGATCGTCGAAGCCGGGACGGGTAACGACAGCTTTGGCCAGCACCTGGATCATGTGCAAACCTTTATGCAGGCGGTGGCAAAAACGCCTAACGCGCCCTATCCCAACTCGCCCAACGCACCACAGCCAGAAGTGACTGACGTTGAACCCATCACGCCGGGGAAACCTTCGCACAAAGGGTATTTCGTGCAGATGGGCCCCTATCCCTTTGAAAGTAACTATACCCGCCGGCTGGGTGGTACTTCGCTGCACTGGTTCGGCAGTTGTCCACGGATGTTGCCTGAGGATTTTGCCATGGCCACGCTGTTTGGCCGTGGCGTGGACTGGCCGCTGAGCTATGAAGAATTGCTGCCGTATTATCAACGCGCTGAACTGGAAATTGGGGTTTCCGCCGACGTGCAGGATCAGCAATACCACGGCATCTATTTTGCACCAGGCTATCAGTACCCGATGCAAAAAATCCCCCAGAGCTATCTGGATCGCTGGATGATCGCCGGATTGTCACAGGCCGAATTACCCGGTACGGCAGACAAAGCCCAGATCCGTTCTATCCCGCAAGCCAGAAACAGCGTGCCCAATGCAGGTTATACCCCGCGTGGTGCAGTGGATAATCCGGCAGTGGGTCGCCGATGTATGGGCAACTCCAGCTGTATTCCTATCTGCCCGATCCAGGCTCGTTACAACGCATTAAAAACCCTGGTGGAAACGGATGCCGATCTGTTGACCCAGGCAGTTGCCTCTCGTCTGCATATCTCTCCAGAGACGGGTCATATCAGTGCGTTGGACTGCAAGGTGTGGAAGAACGACAGCAGCCACGACTTTGAGCCGATCACCTTACACAGCGAGCTGTTTATTCTGGCCGCCAATGCCATCGAAAATGCCGTGTTATTACAGGCATCACAGGCCTGTCAGTCCAGCGGTGAGCTGGGGCGCAATCTGATGGATCACCCCGCCATCCTGTCCTGGGGGTTAGCGCCGGAAGCGATAGGCGCATTTCGTGGGCCGGGTTTGACGTCAACGCTGGTGAACTACCGGGGGGGCGAATTCCGCCGCGAACGCGCCGCATTTGTGCTGGAGATCGGCAACTGGGGCTGGAGCTGGCCACGCAACGAGCCGGTGGACAGCACGGTGGATATGGTGGATGACGAGCGATTGTATGGCAAGGCGTTACGCCAGCGGCTTGGGCAAGTGCTGCCCCGGCAAATCCGCCTGGATATGATGACCGAACAGCTGCCGGATACCGCCAATCGCGTCACCATCGACGATCGCTGGCGTGATCCGCTCGGCAATTACCGGCCAGTGATCCACTACAACGTGGATGACTACAGCCAGGGTGGCATGGCGTTTGGCCGCGAAGTAGCCAGCAGCCTGTTCAGCCAGCTGGGTATCAAGGATTTCACCCACTACCCGTCGGACAACCCCGGCTATTTTACCTGGCAAGGTAACGGTTACATCTGGGCAGGCGTTGGCCATGTGGCAGGCACTCACCGGATGGGAACGCGGCCAGAAAACTCGGTAGTCAACCGGCACCAGCAAAGCTGGGATCACCCCAACCTTTACGTTATTGGCTGCGGCAGCATGCCAACGCTGGGTACCTCAAACCCCACGCTCACTATGACGGCCCTGACCTTCGCCACTGCCGACCACATACTCGGACGGAAACATTGATATGAATATGACCGCAAAAGCCAAGACCTTCCAACTTGCTGAAACCTCGTTTGCCCAACTCGGCTATGTGCAGTTTGCCGACGAAAAAAGCCTGACGCAGGATCTGAACGAACTGCGCGATCTGCTGCAGAACGCCATGCGGCTGGAACATGCCACCATTCCCCCTTATTTGACGATGCTCTATACCCTGGATGACGACGTGGACTGGCGTATCATCGAAAGCCTGCGTTCAATCGTAGTTGAAGAGATGCTGCACTTCACCCTGACGGCCAACCTGCTCAACGCCATCGGCGGTACGCCTGCGGTCGATTCGCCCGACTTCTTGCCCAGTTATCCCGCACGTCTGCCTTACGATATTGATGATATTGAAGTGAATCTGTACGGCTTCTCAAAAAACGGCATCTTCCAGGGCATGGTGATCGAGCATCCGAAAGATGTCCGCCCTCGCGCCATCGCCAATGAAGTCCCCAGCGATATGACCATCGGTGAGTTTTATCTTTACGTTGAATCGCGGCTGCGGGCGGCGGTTGAAACCCATGGAGAACAGGCGATTTTCTGCGGCGATCCTCAGCGCCAGATCCCGCCAGATGTCTTCTACTACGGCGGCGGAGGCAACGTACTGAAAGTAAACGATCTGAAGACTGCGATAGCCGCCATGAAACTGATTACCGATCAGGGTGAAGGCACAGAAAACGATATCTGGGTCGTGGATGAAGATGAGTTGGCCCACTATTTCCGTTTTAGCCAGATCTACAATGAACGGCTGTATCAAAAAGGCGATAACGTGGCCACTGGCCCTACCGGCGAGCCGTTCCCGGTGCCGTGGGGGAAAAGCGTGCTGATCGACAGCAACGCCAAGGTCAATGATTATCCACCCGGAGAGGTTCGTGACGCCATCATCCGGTTTAACCAGCGTTACTGTCAGTTGCTCGGCGACCTGCAGGCTGCATTTACCGGTGCCCCAGACAAGTTGATGGCCGCCGTGGTGGCGATGTGCGCGTTGCGGGATGATTTCCGGGCCATCACCGCTAACCCTTTCCCCGGCAAGGAATTATTCCACTGCGCCCCCACGTTTGAGTACAGCGTGGCTAACCGCCAGCCGCTGGGTAAACAGGTGTTCATGGCTGCTCCGGCCACCGCAGCAGCAACCGTAACCGACAGTGCCAGTGCCAGTGCCAGTGCCAGTGCCAGCAATGAGGCCACTCTGGATCAACTGCAGCAAGCCTATTCCACCGGTAACCTGCAGTTGGCACTCTCCTGCATGACTGACGAGGTGATCTGGGATATCTCCGGCCCCAGCGAATGCCCCTATCTGGGGGTGTTCTACGGCCACGAAGGGTTTACCCGTTTTTGGACACTGCTCGGTGCAACGGTGAATTTTGGCAGCGCGGGCGTCGAGAAATCCTTCTTCAGCGGCGATCAGGCAATGTCCTACGGGGGCGAACAAGGCACGACCAAATGCGGCCGCGTGCCCTATCGCTACGACTGGGCGATCCGTTATCAATTCAATGAACAACATCAAATCACCCTGATGCGTCAGTACTTCAACCCACTGAATATTCTTTCGGCGCTGAAGGCCGCGCCTTATCCGGTACCGGCGGCTTGCCCACACTCGGCCAAACCTCAATCCCAACAACAGTAGGAACCACGCACATGTCTAATCAGCAAAATGATTTACCCAGCATCCCGACGCCGTTCACCATGCCGTTCTACTACGCCTCACTGACCAACGTTGGCGTGTATTATCTGGTGCCGCTGAGCCGCGTGGAACCTTATTGGCAGGGAACCGGGCTTAGCGCGGCGCGGTTTGGCGATAAGGCGATGGTGAGCTTTAACTTCCAATTGTACGCTGGGCAGTTTGCCTCTGGCATCAATACCCCGCCGGAGCAATGGGGCAGCAGCGGTGCAGCGATCACCCAGGAGCTGGAGCTCAACATTGTTGCCTATCCCGAGCACCGTAAAGACCAGTTGGCTCCGATTGGCTATGAGGAATTTATTCAAGACGGCGATCAAACCAAACTGTACGGTAATCATCGCGTCTGGGTGCCTTGCGATGCCCCTATCGCCATCGCCGCCGGTGAGCAACTGTTTGGCGAGCCTAAATTCCAGACCACTTTCAAGGTCAATTTGGCCTCACAAAATCCGGTGCGGACCAACTCTGCGGTCTATCAACCCGAGTGGGTAGAAACCTGGGGCTTCCGGGTGGACGATCCAAAGGATGCCAACACCGCGATATTCACCTGCATCGTCAACACCTTGGGCATCAAGGCGATCCCGGGCAACATCTCGCCAATTACCGAATACGGCGTTCACGATAACAAACTGATCGGTTGCCGCTGGAACATCCTGCAGGCGATGGATACCTATTTTCTCAACGGTGGCCACGCTGAAGCGGTAAAACTGGTGCTGGGTACCAGCAGCCACCCCATGCGTAAGGATCTGGAGCAGTTGATCGGCGGTTGCGCCCCTGTGGCAGTGCAAACCCTCAACTCAGCCCCGGCGGCCATTCAAAGCCGCGCCTATTACCCATAGCCGTTTGCCCCGCCGCCGGTTCGGGGCGGGGATGATTTTTCGCATGCCACGTTCCGGGAGCCAACTATGAGTGAAGTCGACACTATCTACTTTTCCCGCTTTGCCCAGATCAAGGGGCAGTCTTTTGACTATATCGTGATTGGTGGCGGTGCCTATGGCACCAGCTTTACCCACCGGGTGCTGCAACATAATCCCCATGCCCGAATTCTGGTGCTGGAGAAAGGTGACTATCTGATCCCCGACCATATTCAGAACATTCCACCGGCCTACATCAAACTCAATACCAGCGTGGGTATCCGGCCATGGACCTACCATGGCTCTGCCGATATGAAACTCAGCCTTAACTTTATGCCGCAGATCCCTTATGTGGGCGGTCGCGCGCTGTTTTGGAACGCCTGGACACCGCAACCCGATAGCAGCGAAATGCCGGACTGGCCACCGCAGGCGATCGAGCGCCTGGATAATCAGTGGTATCCCACCGGCGAATTTATGGGGCGGCGCTACTCCCTGGAGATCCCCGGCAATCGCAACCAGTCACTGAATCGCTTTATGGGTGAGCGCCTGTTCTCGCAGTTGGCCAATATCAGTGGAGCCAAGCCGCAGCCAAGCCCGAGCGCGTTGGACTCAGCCATGGCAACTGGCCAGGGAGTGGCACCAGAGGATTGGGCCAAGTTCTCGCCCATTTCGGTACTGGTGAATGATGTGCAGGCTTACGCCTCACTCAAGGTGGTGGTCAATGCCGAAGTGGAGAAACTGATTGCAGAAGGTGACGTTGTCACAGAAATCATCACTAAAGATGGCTCACTAAGCGTCGGCAATGCCAAGGTGATTTTGGCCTGCAACACGCTGGAAGCCGGGTTTATCCTCACCAAGTCTTTCCCTGACGATAAACTGGTGGGGAAAAATCTGTGCGGTCATATCCGTTCCTGGTTGGCAGCCCGTATCCCCGCCAGCAGCCTGCCGGTATTAACCAACCAGTTGCAAACCGTAGCCTATTACCTGCCCGGCATCGATAAAACCACCAACCGCCTGATGCACACCCACATCAGCGTGGTCCATAACCCGCAACCGGCGGAAAGCTACGACGTGTTGTACCGCATCCTGCCAGATGCTTCTTCTCCAGAAGCCGTTGCCACCTATCAGGATCCTGACTACGTGGTGATCATGCTGCATTCCATGGGGGAGTTCCTCGGGGAACGCTCGGTAAACTCGTGGAATTACGTCACGACCAACCCGCTAGGTGAGGCCGAAGTGTATATCCAGATGAAGGAAACCGACCGTCAATTCTGGGATGCGATGGATAAAACCACCTATGACGTGATGTACGCCCTAGCTGGAGATGCCCCACTTGAGTACCAGCACAATAACCCTGACGGCAGCTTTACCTGGGAAAAATCGCCGCCGGACAATATCCGCAATCAGGGGTTAGTGCACGA
This sequence comes from Serratia sp. PL7, assembly GCF_945957435.1. Taxonomy (NCBI): domain Bacteria; kingdom Pseudomonadati; phylum Pseudomonadota; class Gammaproteobacteria; order Enterobacterales; family Yersiniaceae; genus Serratia; species Serratia sp. PL7. The sequence goes on from NZ_CAMFLB010000002.1 coordinate 13,476, forward strand.
GGCGGGCACCCTGTGGATGGGCGACGATCCTGCAACCTCGGTCACCGCCCTCAACGGTCAGATGCACCGTTACCCGAACGTTTATGGCCTGGGCAGCATGCTGTTCCCCCGCCCTGGCTCATGGAACCCAACGCTGACCGGCGTAGCCCAGTCATTCGCTCTGGCCGATGAACTCAGTGGCCCACATCAGGATCAAAATCAATGAAGCGACGTAAACTGAAAATTGATGTGCAGAAAGTCCCCAAATCGTACCGCGCCTATCTGGAACTGTTGGCCAGCAAGGGGGAAGTGGTGGCGATCCCCGATGAGGTGGATTGGTATCTGGAGATCGGCGCCATTCTGCGCCACGCCTGCGAAACGGAAAGCCCAATGCCGCTGTTTAGCAAGGTGAAGGGCGCCCCCGGTTTTCGGGCGGCAGAAATGGGCCCGACGGTCAGCCGCGTACCGGGCAAGCGCTGGCAGCGTCTGGCGCTGATGCTAGGTTTACCGGACGATGCTCAGTTGCTGGAGATCCAGGATGCCTTTCTGGATGCCATCGGTCAGGAGCCGCATCCGCCAGTGATGGTTGACCCGGCCACGGCCCCATGTAAACAAAACAAATGGGTGGGCGATCAGGTTGATATGACCAAAATCCCGGCTCCTATCCTGCACGACGGCGACGGCGGCCGCTATTTCCAGACAGCCGGAGCCATCATGGTGCGAACTCCACCGGGTGAGCCTGTACCGGAAGACGCCTACACGGTAGATAAGGACGCCTGGACCAATTGGTCATTCAGCCGGGCGATGATCGCCGGTTCACGGCCGCAGAATAACCCAACGCCAAAACCGCCTCACGCCAGTTCGGTCGGCGTACCACACGGTAATGGCCCGCATTATTCGAAGAACAATATTGTCGGCCTGTGGCTGCCTTTCCAGCATAACGGCATGATCTACAATATGTGGACGGCTCAGGGAAAAGACTGCCCGTTCGTGATCGCGCTGGGAGTGCCTCCGGCGGTTACCATGTTGCTGTCTGCCGCACCGCCAGCCTGGCATGATGAATACAACTATGCTTCGGCATTCCTTGGCCACGGCATTGAGATGGTGAAAGCGGAAACCTGCGATGTGTTGGTACCAGCCGAATGTGAAATCATCATCGAAGGCTATGTCAGCGCGGATAAATCCGTGGCTGAAGGCCCGTTTGGCGAGTTCCCAGGCTACCTTTCCAACCAGTCCAGCCTGAAACCCTTGGCTAAAATCACCTGCGTCACCTTCCGCGATGAGGCTATCTTGCCGATCTGCATTCCGGGTGTTCCGATCGACTCTACGTTAATGCTTGGCTGCTTCTGTTTATCTGCCACCGCCAGAGTGTATTTTGAAAAGTCCGGTCTGCCGATCATCGACTGTTTCAGCCCGTTGGAGGCCTCTTCCCATTGGCTGGTGATCCGGGTACGTGACGACTGGCATAAAATCACCGGCATGACGGTCAAAGCCTTTATCGACAAGATTGCCGAAGTGTTCTGGACCAACCATATTGGTAAAACCACCGCCAAGCTGATCATCGTGGGAGAAGATATTCCCCCTGATGACAGCAACAAAGTGACTTGGGCATTAGCGACGCGCAATAACCCGGTGCAAGGCGTGTTTCACTATCCGCAGTACGACTCCGACGGTACCGGGTTACAGATTTACCTGGATGTGGCCACCAAACTGCGCGGGCGCGGCGGCCTGGTGGCGTACAGTTGCTTGCAGATCCAACAGCAGGTCAACCAACCGTTGGAGCAGGTATTGAGTTTTGCTACCAATTATCCGCTGCCGTTGCAGGAGAAAATCAAAAGCAAATGGTCTGAGTGGGGATTTGAACGCTAAAAAACCGTCCCCGCACCGCTTAGGTGGTGCGGGAACAACCCGGTTACTTGCCCTTGTTATCACTCTCACCGTTGCTGAAAAATGCATCAATATTGAGATCGTGATTAACCACCTCACCGTTGAGCGATCGTACCAGCAATTCACTGCCCAACAGCTGCAGTGAGAGTACGGCATCGGGTTTGACACGTTTGATCTTGTTCATATTCTGGCTTTCGTTGACCAACGTGATGGTTTTGGTGTCTGCCCCACCCACCTCTTTGGCCGCCAAAATGATGAAAGCGTTAACCGCATCGCTTTCGGTCAAGGCAACAATGTATTTCGCCTTTTCAGCCCCGGCTAATGCCAGCGTCGCAACGGCGGAAGGATCGCCTTCAACCACATCCGCATGGTCAGGGTAATGTTGCTTATTGCCTGGCTCGCAAACAATAGTCACGTTACCGCCGCTTTCAATCAGCCCCTGATAGACATTGAGTGCCAATGAAGAGGTACCAACAATAATATAATGATTTTTGCGAACCATGTGAGAGAACCGCCCTTTGATAATACGTTGAAGATTTTGGCTGATTAGCACGCCAGCAACCGATGCCAGAGAGGCGGCAAAAACCGTAATGCCAAAGATAATCACCGTGAGTGTGAACATCCGCGCAGTAGTGGTATCCGGAATGATATCGCCAAAACCGACAGTAGACATGCAGACCACGGCAAAATAAAACGCCGTAGGCAGATCAGTGACCGCGGGGGTGAATTGATCGCCAATGTACAGCGTTCCTAACATACTGTAGACAATCAATGAGGCTATGCTGGTAACAGCAAAGAAACTGGTACTCGCCAGCTTACGTTGGTCAAAACGGCGCCAGTAGATGAGCATCCCTAATAGGGTGACAAGTGAATACCCTGCCAACACCGTGATTTGCCTATAGATAACGATATCTACGATAACGATGCAACTGAGCAACAGTAACGAGAAAAACCAGGCAATACGCGTTTTTAACAGTAACATCCCCGCCATAAAGAGCAGCACAATGCCAATCATAAAGCGGGGAATATCCATCGTGTCGAGAAAGCCCAGAGCCTGTTGCCAGGAACTGAAATTCTCCGCAAAATCATGAGAATGTTGCAACCCGTGCCACAGGATCGGGCTGAGCACCAAGTACCCAATATGTGCAACCATCAACGCCAGGATAAACGTTGGCGGTACGTATTTTTCTATCTTTCTCATGACTTTCATTATGATCATATTTTTCAACACCGTCACTTGGCTGATGGTCTATCTATAGCGGACTGTGGCAGAAAGTGATGCAGGGATGACTCGCCAAGTTGCGCCAACCAAACAGTATGCCCGCCACAGTCGGGATCTTCGGCCACCATACTGACCACCTGGAATCCCTGCTCTTGCAATAATTGCCTGTATTCCTCCGGTGCCAGGCTGGAATGATAAAGGGCTTCTCCTTCAAATGTCCCTATTGCTTCGCCATTACTGGGACCGCTAGTGAACATCAATGCGGCCTGGCTATTGGCATGTTGCCGGAAAATGTTAAACATCTGGCGCTGATCTTCACGCGTCAGATGGAAAAAACTGTCCCAGGCTATTAGCCCGTCAAATTTCTCCGCTAACGCTAAGGTTCTCATATCGGCCACTGCCCAATGCTGTTCCGGGAAGCGTTGCAGGCAACGATCGATCATCGGTGGCGAACTATCCACCCCCGTCACCTGAAAGCCCTGGCGGATAAAATAGTCGGCGATCGGCGTGCCGTTGCCGCAGCCAATATCCAGGATCCGCCCGTTGTCGGGTAACAGGCTCTGAAACCGCTCCAACCAGGGTTGCTCAAACAGCGTTGTTGACCGCTTCAGCTCAAACGCCTCGGCATGCCGTTGATAAATTCCGATGATATTATCGGCCATTGAGTGACTCATCGGTGTTACCTCATCAAGATGAATGTTCTTCTTCATCAACCAGGTTTTTAGCTCGTTGTTTCATGAAAACCACCTCTTTCGGGCTGGAAAGGTTAACGTTCTGGGCACGCAGGAGCTTCAAGATATTGAACAGCAGATCGCTCTTGGTGGCGCCGACCATGCGTGGACTGGCAACATAACCGGTCACGCTGAGGATAATCCCGTCTGGGCCAAGCTGGCTGAAGCGAACGTAAGGGGCTGGCGTTTCCAGAATGGAATCGTGTTCATGGTAGGCACTCAGCAACACGTTGCGTACCTGCTCTGGGTCGATATCAGTGGGGAAAGTCAGCGCGACGGTAACCACCCCTTGGGCATTCCCCATAGTGGCGTTACGCACGTTCTGCGAGATTAGCTGAGAGTTAGGCACAATCATGGTCGAGCGATCGCTCAGTTGGATCTCGGTGGCGCGTACATTGATTCGCCGTACATCCCCTTCAACCCCGCCGATACCGATCATATCCCCAACTTTAACCGGTCGCTCCGTCAACAGGATCAGGCCAGAGATAAAGTTCTTCACGATTTCCTGCAGGCCAAAACCGATACCCACCGATAACGCACTCACGATCCAGGCCAGGTTATTCCACTGGATCCCCAACGTCGCCAGCGTGATCAAGATCAGCAGCACATAGCCGACGTTGCTGAACAAGGTAACAAGCGAGGCGCGGATACCGATATCACTGATGGTTTTTGGCAGCAGCTCATGGCTTAACCAACGTTGCGTGACCCGCAGCACATAGATACCGATCGCCAGGCAAACCACCGCATTGAGCAGGTTGCTTGGAACGATATTTAGCCGCTTCAGACCTTCACCGCTCAGGATGGCAACAATCTTTTGCAGCAAGGAGTTTGGCGTGGTGGTGCCAAAGGAGCCATTAATCAGGGCAACAATCATCAACAATATCAAAGAACATTTGCACAACGCCGTGAAGATGACGGTCAGTTGCTCAAGATGGCGATCTTTAAAGTGGAGCGATTTTTTCAGCGCCCGCCCGCTGGCAGTTTGAGGGGAAAAAATGACCGTACAGAAATCGGTAGCAAAGATCACCAGGAAATAAAACGCCATCAGTACCAGTGCCACCCAAATCAACTGATAGGTCAAGAAGCGAGCGAAAGCCACATAGCCGATCAACAGCGATAGCAGGATCACGGTTGCCGATACCACAATAACGATATGGATTATCCCGGCAATCACCGAGCGTTTTTCCAGATGCATCCCCTGCTGCTCTAGCTTATAGCGGATACGGCGTGCCCGAACCGGTATTGCGAACAAGATTAATGCCATCAGTGCGGTAGCCAAGCCATTACCTAGCACCGTGCTGCCAAGACTGGCACCAATCACGTTATTCACCAGTTCCACGGTGCCAAAAGCCATAGCCAATCCGGCCAATAACGGCGACAGGAAACGCATGCCGCTCGCAATGGCATCATCCATCTGCGCCAGACGCCATGATGGACGGCTCAGCGAAAGGTACGCCCTGCCTAATCCCGCGATCAGCGCGCAGAAAATCCCCAACTGCATAAATCCATCGGCAAAATCCTGGACCTGAGGCGTCAGCGGCTGAACACGATCAAACGCAGAAATAAGCAGATTTAGCGCCAGCGTGGTGGCAAACAACGTGATCAGCACCGTCATTAATGCCATAAAACTGCGGCGCAAGCGGCCATCGGGTAAATAGCGGATACACACCCAGGCAAAAAACTGCTCCACGAAATAGCGCCCTAAAGACCAGCAAGCCGCAGCCAGGATCAGTAACGCTATCGTCCCGTAGCGCCATTCCTCCTGCCAACTGGCATCCAGGGTTTGCTCCAGTTGCTGCTTAAAGTCATTAAGACGAGCTAAATCCTCAACCTGTGAAGATGACTCTGGCAACCAGAATTGCGAACTAAGAATACTGCCGGTATTCAACGCCAACTGGGATTTGAAGGCCACACGGCGCAGATCGGTAATTTGTTGACCCAAGTCGAGCGCCCCCGTTCTGATGGCTTGTGAGCGTTTTACGGCATCGTCCAACTGTTTTTTGGCATTATTGAGCGTATTGCGTTGTTGCACCACACTGGCAGTTTCGGTCATTACCCCAGGTTCGGGCTGCGGGCCAAGCACGTCTAACTGTGCCTGTAACTTCACCTGCATGGGTTGCAGATCGGTGGTCAGTTTTTCTGCGTCCGTGGCTAAGACCTGCGTGGCTTCAAACAGCTTGTTCAACTGGCCATCAGAGCTCGCCTTTGAGACCTGTTGTTTAATCGTATCCAGCTGTTTTTGATAACTTTTCAATGAAGCCGCTATTTCCTGCGGGCTGAGTTCAACCGCAGCAGCACCCTGCTGTGCTGCATTGGCTAACGGGGCCAGCGGTAAGCCGAACAACAAAAAGGTGAACAGGAAAATCTGTAATGACTTGATCATAAAGGTGAATGCTCAGCATGGGGTTGGCGATAAACGCAACAGGCGAAACGATGAATATCACTGCGCCTGATCAACAATAAGCGGTGAGTATAATAACAACCTATTCAGTGAAAAAGCGCATTAATCCTAGAAGGTTAGTAGAAATTTTAGCTAACGCCTCACTTACCCCTATTTACCCCCCCACGGCGCTCTGTCCATGACCGTTTACCGCTCAAAGAGAAGCCTCAACAGGGTTGTTTTGTGAACAAAACAACCATTAACTGATCGCATTTCGATAATTTATTATTGTTTTACGATAATTAAAGAGGTAAGGTCACTGCGACTTCCACTCAACGACTTGAGGTTTTTATGACATTGGATCGCCTGACCCGCTTCAGCCAACGTATGGCCACCATCACGTTGTGCTTGTTACTCGCCATGTTGCTGTTTAATGCTTCCTATTGGTTATTCCCAAGCCTCGCCGCCAACGATGGCTACGGATTTCATGTCTCCATCTCAAACGATTTAATCAGCGCCCTGGGTGCTGATTTGACGCACTTCCCATGGTGGCAAATTGCCGGTGGCATTATCTTGTCGAGCGTGCCGCTACTGGCACTTGCGCTTGGGTTGTATCATTTACGCAAGTTGTTCCAAACCTATGGTCAACGCGCCTACTTTTCTGGCATAGCGGCGCATCATTTGGGAAGAATGGGTCAATACGTCGCCATTTGGACGATTTTAGAGTTGTTGTGCCAGCCTGTTCTCAGTTATTGGATAACCATGCATGAGCCTGTTGGCCAACGAATGGTGACATTAGGTATCGATACAGGGAATATTGTTGCCCTGTTTCTTGCGGCCTGTATTACCGTCATTGCACAAATCCTGAAACAGGCCAGCAAGTTGCATTGTGAAAATCAACAGTTCGTGTGAGGTTAGCCCATTATGTCGATCATCGTCCGGCTAGACGTGTTGTTAGCCACACGCAAAGTCAAATCCAAAGACCTGGCCGCCGCAGCCGGCATCACCGAACAAAACCTTTCGCTGTTAAAGCAAGGCAAGGTGAAAGGAATACGTTTTGCTACGCTGGATGCTATCTGCCGCTATCTTGATTGCCAACCTGGAGACGTGCTGGAACATATTCAGGACCCAGATATCTACGCAGAAGATGAGTGATCGGCCGCTCATTGACTCTCTAAACGGGTGCAGCATGTAGCACCACCTGCATGGTGAGCCCGTTTAGATTTGAAGGGGTACCTTCCTGTTACGCCTTCCACTGCCAGGCCAGTAGCAGAAACCGTAAATCCCCTTTATAATCCATTCACCTATCAACCAAAAACTATGAAAAGGAGGTCCCCTATGCTGTCGTGTGAATGGTTCAAATTCTCACCTCACCTTGGTGATCGTCGCTGCTCAAGCATTACCGGTATCGTGCTCCGATAACCTAAGCTTGAGCGAAGTTTACTCACATCAAAGTTCTTCCCTCCGGCTTACCGGGTTATCGTCGGCAATTTTTTGACGATAGGCATTTGCATGCCTGTAACCTTGAGTAAGCACCATGACGACATTACTTTCTGCACAATCTGTTGGTATTGATACCGCTTTCGGCCCGCTGCTGGCTGAGGTTTCCTTTAGCCTGAAAAAGGGCGACCGCATTGGTTTAATCGGCCATAACGGCTGTGGCAAAAGCACCCTTCTTAAAATTCTCAGCGGCGATCTCCCTGCCAGCACGGGTACTGTCACCTCATCACACCAATGCCTGATGGCTCGGGTGGAACAACACCTGCCCGAAACCTTGTATCACTGCAGCTTGTTGGAAGCCGTGCTCACGGGCCTGGCTGATGACCAACACCAGCCTGAACGTTGGCAAGGTGAAGTGTTACTCGCCGAACTGGGATTCGACCGAGCGGCGTGGGATCTGACAGCGGGAACCCTGAGCGGTGGCCAGCATACCCGGTTGTTGTTAGCTCGGGCGCTGATCCGCCAGCCAGATTTGCTGCTGCTGGATGAACCCAGTAACCATTTGGATCTGCCGACGCTACTGTGGCTGGAGCAATTCCTCAATGGCTGGAACGGTAGCTTCGTGCTGGTTTCCCACGACGGCCGGTTACTGGACAGCGTAACCAACTGTACCTGGATCCTGCGTGACAAAACTCTGCAGTATTTCCGTTTACCCTGTTCGCAGGCGCGCCTCGCCCTCCAAGAGCAGGACTTGGCTGATGAACACCGCCATCAGGCTGAACAAAAGGAAATTGACCGCGTAGAGAAAAGTGCCAAACGCCTGGCAGTCTGGGGCCAGGTGTATGACAACGAAGATCTCTCACGTAAAGCCAAGCAGATGGAAAAACAGGTGGTTCGGTTAAAGGACCAACAAACCGCCTTGAGCACAGGCAACCAGTGGCGGCTCAGGCTCAGTGGTGAAGCGCTGCCTGCCGATCGACTGTTGGCGTTGGAGCATTTAGCCATTCGCCCTGCTCCTACCGCGCCGGTGCTGTTCAGTCTGGAACATCTTCAGGTAAAAAGTGGCGATCGCATCGCGTTAGTAGGCCGTAACGGTTGTGGTAAGTCTTCATTGCTGCACTTCCTTTGGCAGCAATACCAACAAGCAAGCTGCCAGGGGGTGGTTTTTCACCCTCGCGTGCGTATTGGTTATTACGACCAGAGCCTGCAACAGCTCAACGATGAGGACTCGTTAAGCGATGCTCTGAGCCACTTCGCGCCTCTGACCGAAGACCAACGGAAAATGGCGCTGATCGGTGCCGGTTTCCCTTACCTGCGCCACCAACAGAAAGTGTCTACGCTGAGCGGTGGCGAGCGTTCGCGGTTATTGTTTGTTGCGCTTAGCCTGGCCAACTACTCACTGTTGCTGCTCGACGAACCGACCAACCATCTGGATATGGAGGGTAAGGAAGAACTGGCCGCAACGTTGCAACAATTTGCAGGAGCCGTGCTGCTGGTCACCCACGATCGGACGCTGATGGAGCAAAGCTGTAATCGCTACTGGTTGATAGACGATCGTCAACTGACCGAATGGCACGACCTTTTACCCGTCTACACCATCTTGAGTGGTGGCGGCCATTCTGAGCTGGTGGCATCCCCTGAACGTGAGGTGCTCGTTGCACCTGCGATATCGAGCAATGAAGAACACCTGCTGGCAACGTTGGTTGCTTTGGAGCACAAACTTGAGGAGGATTTAACACGTAAACCCAAGCATCAAAAGCCGCAGTTGCAGCAGCAATGGCGGCGCGAGATCATGGAAATTAGTGGCAAACTTGGGTTGATTTAACCCAACTATGGGCGCAACCAGCATATGAACTGAATTGAGTTTGGTCATCTGTCTGGCTGCGCCCATCCGTTAGCCCTTTATCAACGCTCATGGAATGTTAACAAATCACGATGGGGCTAATCATCACCCATCTCTTGATGGCAAAGCCCAGATAAATCTTCGGAAGTCCACTTGCTGGCTTTTATTTAGGAAAAAACCCAGAAAACTCGCTGTTACCCAAGAATAAACTCACATCCATATATTGAGATTATTCTTGATTTTGTTGTTGGCGCGTTATTTATTGCATTAAGCACGATAGGAAATTATTTCTTATCGATGAATCCATGTAGGTTATTAATCAGTGTCAGTATTCCCCATAGTTAGCCACCACCTAAAATTAATACAATACATTGATTTTAAACAAAATTTATTTTTTTGTTTATTTTAACCCTGAGTGTAACCCTATCTGTAACCTAAGGATTTCTAATTAAAAAAACAGATCGATAAAATATCGCATATAACAGCGAAGTTTAATTCCAGTATTTAAATCTTTATGCTACGCTCTCTCCTTTAACTGTACTAACCTAATAATGAAAATGCACCCCCAACGCCTAGGAAGCCACACTTCATGGAGAAATGCACATTGACCAGCGTCAGAGAGTTTATATATAGAAAGCATGACGGAGATATTAAAACCTTCGCACAACTGCACAGAACCAGTGTTTACAAAGTTAATGAGTGGATCCGCCGAGATGCCCACATTATTAACGGAAAGATCTGTATCCCTACCAGGCACTCAGCCTGACCCTGTACTTTATTGTGGGGCAGAATATTCTTAGATAAAACCCTAATCCTGCCCCTATATCATTACCCGCAAAAACCCCACTCAACGGCAGCTTTTATCCCGCCGTGGCTTTTTGGGGCTCAACAGATAATCCACTACTGCGCTATCCACACAACCGTCAACACCCGTCAACGCCAGCGTATGGCCATCCCCTTCGCGGGTAATCAGCGGGCTTTTAAAACTCGAAGCCATTTCACGGGCGTTACGATATGGCGTAACCGGGTCATAGCGCTGGGTAATGAACAGCAACGGCGGAAGAGCGGTAGAAAGTACTGGAACATGCGGTTCCACATGGCCAGGGTATGGCCAGAAATCACAGGTCTCTAGTGGATACTCATGCAACGGTAAGTAGTTGGGAAATGAGGCTGCGGTATTGATTTGCTGGCGCTGCCGACGTAACAGCTGCTGGTCAGCATCAGGCTTAGCCATATCTGCACAGGTGATCACCGTTCGCGCATCATCAGCGTCCGGGGTATAGCTTTCGTCGATAAGATCGGTCACTGCATCATCGGCTTTGCCCGCATCAATTTTACGCAAGGCCGTGGCCAACTCGGGCCAACGTTCCCTCCTTGGCAACAGGTTACGCGTAAGGGTGATCACGTCATCGGCAGAGATCTCATAACCCGAGGGGGTAACGAAAGGAGTATCATGCAACTTGTGCAGCATCCTGTGGTACAACTGGATCGCCCGGTTAGGCTCGCTGGTTAATGGGCATGAGCCGTTTTTCTCGCAATCATCGGCAAAACGCAGGAAGCTTTGCTGAAAACCCCGCTCCTGATTGATGCGTTGGGTAAAGTCATCATCCTTCAGGTTCACCACGCCATCCAGCACCAACGCACGGGTTTTCTTAGGGAATCGCTCCGCGTACAATGCCGCGACCTTGGTACCGTAAGAATACGCCACGGCGGACAACGCGGGTTCACCCAACGCCCGGCGAATAGCGTCCAGATCGTTAACGGCTTCATGGGTGCCCATATGCTGCACCACGTCGGCCCCTGTCTGCTTGATGCAGGCCGCCACCATATCCCGTGCCTGTTGCTCTGCGCCTGGGATATCGTTTTCATCGGGTGACGGTGTTTCCTCGCTTGCTGTCAGTTGACAGGAAATCTTGGGTGTCGATTGCCCCACACCGCGGGGATCATAACCAATGATGTCGTAAGATTTTTGCAACCGCCAGGCTGGCCCCTGCTCGGCAATTTGTGGATTGATCCCTGGCGAGCCAGGTCCATCTGCGATAATCACCACGCTGCCTTTTTTTGGGCCTACCGCAGGTAACCGCGTGAGAGCCAGCCGAACGGTTTGTGCTGCATTCTGGCCACTCAGTGGCGCTTCAACATAGCCACATTGTAAACCGGCCGGAGGCGGCCCATCGCTGAACCAGTGCTGAAAGGCGGTACTGTTGCAGGGTTGCCATTGAATGGTACCTGGTGCAGTGCCGGATGATTTGACCAAAGGCTTGGCATAGGCCGGCAGTTGGACCGCAACGGCGAGCAAAAACAGAACACGAAACGCAGACATGACGAGTCCTTTCAGCAAACGGTTACTCGGTATTTTAACGCCGCTACATTAAACCGCCTACCAACGGATTATGGAAGGGCTATTAAGGTGTTTGGCAGGATCTGTATTCCAACCGGCAGAAAATATTCATTGAAAAGAACGCATGTGAAGGAGAGTAACACCGGAAACGCCGCGAGTAGCAGCGGCTCCGAGGTTTCGAGAAGGCCAAGCCATTTTTAGCGACAGTTACAGCCGTTCAGTTTGCCCCCCTTCACACCCTGGCAAGTGCCATCCGCAGAACAACCCCGTGATCTGTAATGTTTAGTTTTTAAACGACCTATCACAGTCATAGCTAACAAATAAGATTAAATTACAATTAAAATCAATTAGTTATAACAAACTCAGATTATAAAACGCACAACAAGTAGCGACAAATAACGACAATTCACGTCAATTAAATCAAGTGGTTACGAACAATAGTGACCTCATTTTCTACCAGTATCACCTCTCACAAGTGCCGCAGCATCTCGGCATACCCCTTTATGAAGGGTGTTCCCTACAGCCCTACGTTTCGATTCCAAAGCATTCACGATAGCCATTCTGTCGACAAGCTGGCCAGCATGGACCAGTTCAACAACCACCGCCCCAATTTCTGCGGCTATCATCCCGCATCTTTCCTCATCCAGATCCATAGACACCCCCGGTTATTTTTCACTCAGACTAGCATAGTGATATCTGGCTGGATAGTTTGCCGGGATTTCTCCCGGCAGTGCGATTACTCCTTGGGTTCTTCTGTAGGGATAGGTGCAGGCGTTTCACCTGGTGCCGGTTCTTCGCCACCTTCTGCCTCTGTTACCTCCGGCTCATACTCCGGCTCATCGCCGCCAGGCATCTCGACACGCAGATCAATCCAGCGGCCTGCTGGAATGTCGATCGGCTGACCTTCCTTGTATCCGGTCTTAACGTTCTGGGCGAACTTCGGCGCGGTAGAGTTCACGCGGTGGAAGGTCTTGATCAGCAGGTCACCGGTTTCATCAACTTCGTAATCAACCCAGACCAGAGGAAGCTTGTTGCGGTCTGTCGGGATTTCGATACCTCCATCCACCCCGCCCCACTCTGCATCAGCATTAAAACCGAGAGTGCCAGAAATACGATAGACGCCTTCGGAAACTCGCTCAGTTGTCACACCCTGGCTTTCGTCGTTGAGTTCGCACCGGCCATCACCGAACAGTTTGACGATCGGGGAGGCTTTCTTGATAAAGCCGTTGGCGTCTACAGTGGTGTTTGCTGTGTGCCAAATTTTGGCCCATACGGGAGACCAAGCACCAGCAGTTGCACGCACGCGTGTTGCTAGATCAAACCCAGTGCTACCCTGACTCCACGCCAACTGCCACCTCGCGTTGGTATCGTAACCACCTTGAACCCCAGCCCAAGACTGAGTTGCCCCTGGCGTTCCACTAACTCCGGCTGCCCAGCGGAAAAACTGATTTGTACGATCAGCGTCTGGATCTGTTGATGGAATGGGATATGAAGTTCCAAGCCCATAATCACCAACTCTCATGGCATTTGATAATGAGTTGTCATCCCACATTACTTTCCAGCCCTGGAATACCCCATTTCTGCAAACATTGCGATATACCTGGTCGAACGAACTAGGCGCGGTGATAAGCGCCGTGGCAAAAACAACGCCCTGAACGACGCCGCTTGATGCTGATGCCAGCGTCCAATCGAGCATGTATGCAGTATCAACGCGCGGCATTCCTTCACTTCCCGCCCATGCGACATACTTTCCGCTCATCAGCGATTTAACTGCGTTGAGTGTATCGACGAGAGGAACTGCAGGAGCAACACCTCCAATACCAAACTCTCCTTTTTTCACCGCATTAGCCAACGTGGCTGCAGCGTTGTTTTCGCTGGTCTTTGCAGCTGCTGCTGATGCAGCCGATTCGGCACGCATCGTATCTACTGTTCTTACTACTTCCGGGGTCAACTCGTCTGGCTTGGGTGGGCTAATGAGGAAATCGTTTAGCGTTCCATTAACTGAATCCGTCAATACTCTTATGTCGCCAACATGGCCCAGCGTAGATACAGTGACTTCATATTCACCAGGGAAAACTGTCATTGAATACTTACCAGCAGCATCCGTAACAGTTGATGAACGATTGGATGTTAATACCCGTGCAGTTGTTCCTTTTGCCTGCATCGTAATGATTACGTTAGGCTGGATATCGCCATACGGGCCACGTAGCACATCGCTAATTACTGTCATACTTTTCTCCGAAAAATAAAAAACCGCTCGCAGCGGGATATGGTTAGATAATTTGATACTGCGAATTACTGCTCTTTAGGCGTTTACAGACGCAAATCAATCCAGCGTCCTGCCGGGATATCCATTGGCTCTCCTGCCTTTTTAGTTAGTTAATTCCGCCCCTGGCATTTGGATTGAATCATCCGGGACATATTCGGCGAACTGACTATTTGGAACGTTTGGGCGAACCATTAAAAACTTACCTTCCGGTATATCAATACTATCGCCATTAGCGTAACCATCAATATTATTCTGCAAAGCTAAAATAGGGCAATCATTTGTCCTGTGGTAGGTCTTAAATATAATTGAACCATCCTTTTTAACTTCATAGTCAACCCACAATAACGCACTACCGTTTTCGTCCTTTGGAACTTCAAATTTCCAGCCGTTGTCGTTATAAAGCCCGAGACAACCGTCAACATGGTAAAGGCCGACACCAAGCCGTTTACAGGTAACGCCTTCCGCTTCCATGTTATTTTCACAAGTTCCATCACGATAAATACTCGTTACCGGCGAGGCTTTTTTGATGTACCCGCTGCCATCAACTACTGTGTTCAAGCTATGCCAGATGACTTTGTGCAGCGTCCAACCAGTAGCTGTGTGGCCGCATTGTACTGATAGGTGAGCTGCAGTCGCGCAAAGATTCAGCGTCGCATACACGTCATTTGAGCGCATCCAAAGGCTTGGCCCCCAAGCTGGTGTTTGCCAGCCGCCGCTGGAAATTGCTGAGTTATTGCGAAACACGATAAGCCCCCGCTCACCCATAGTTGCGGGGATCTGGTTTATATCCGCGACATTGATAGCTTGATATCCAGACCAGCTACCACCGATGCCCCAGGAGCCGTTGAGCATGACTTGATTATTGTTGGCTCCTATGGTAGCCGTTGCTGCCGTTCCCAAGCCAAGGTTGCTACGAGCCGTTGCTGCATCACTTGCCCCCGTACCACCTTGATTAACGCTAATGGCCGTAGTCAGGCCAGATAGTGATGTGATGTCACTATTGGCCCCCTTCGCTGCTTTATTAGTGAGTGCTGCATTTGTATTATTGAGCGCGGCGTTAAAGCTGTTCCATGCTGGTCCGCTGAATGTGCTTCCGTCCGGCAACTTAATCGTGACAGTCCCTGTGCCGGTGAATACTTGTTGCCAGTTGTCTTTGTCGTAGTTAAGCCCCCGCAATGCTCTTGAGGACTCAGCTGCAAGCTGGGCAGTGATTGCATTGAGCGTTTCACGCGGTACGGCTGACCACGCTGCGCCTGCCTGGGTAGGGCCATCATAGGCCCGGATTAACGTCACCTGCGTCGCGTTATCGACGGTTTTGACCGGCAACGTATACGTAACGCCACCGACCACGGCCACAACAAAATCGCCGGGCTTCAGCTCCGCTGTGAATGCCGTACCCGCACCCTTAACTACAGCGGAGTTATTGGTAAGAGTGATAGTTCCTGCTGGCATAACCTGCCCCTTATTTAAATACTAAAATAATCTGCGGCGTCCAGTACGGGAAGATTGATGGTTGTCAGCCGATACTGAATATTTATTTTGCTATGGTCGTAGCTATTGATATATTTCGTGCGCCAAGCCGTAACACCGCCGCCAGCCATTCGCATTCCTGCATGGCGATAATCAAGATAGTTATTCGATAAATTCATACCATCATGAATACCAAGGCGGCAGAGTGGCACCAGTGGCTTTGCTGTCGCCGTGACGGGGTATGCATAATTTCCCGGTATGCGCTGCGTATTTAACGAATTACCACGATAGAGCATAGGTGCATTATCAGATGAGAATGTACATTGCCCTGCGGCATTCCAGATTGCCAGACCATACTGGGGTGGAACCGGATAAGAACCATTGGAAAAGATGCATATCCACATCTGGCAATCTGCACTGCCGTCGCTGATAACATCATTCCCCACCTCCCTATAAACATTCACGGTCATGCTTTCACGATCAAAATCAACAGCGCGATCACCGCGATCCCAATATGCAAAAACAAGAGCGTTGGCGCGATCAGGAATGTCGGGAATTACCCAGGCACCGCGCACGGTAACTACCCCGCGCCAAACGCATTTTCCCGCGACTGCCAGATCGTTAATCTCGCTGTAATCTGTTGCATTGATAAGTTGGAGCCCAAAACGAGGGACGCCGCCAGCCCCTGAGACCTGAAAGGCATCAAACTCGATGGGCCGCCTGCCTTTATCCTGCGTGGAGTTAAAGCCATCAAACCAGGCATGCACAGTATTCCCGGATATTTGTACACCACTGCATGATATTACTCTGGGAACTGCACCGGTCTGAATGATTGCAACAGTTCTCCTGGGCACAATAAATAATGAGGCACCAGGCGAGAGGTCGGGGTATGACCATGTTTCTCCGTTTTGGTCAAATTCGGGATCAAAAAAGCCCCGGTAGGCGCAGGCTTTTGAACCATTACTTATATCTACACCCGCGCCGCCATCTTTGGGATAAACAACAAGTCCGTATCGGCTCAATATATCCTCCCGAGTTTTGTTCTTATCTGGCCTGCACCGTCGTAAACTGCCACGCCATCGTTATTGACAACAGTTCTTCCAAGACCAGGCACTGAACCATTTATTTCTACATACCCATCCCTGAACCCCAGCCTCATGCCAACGCTTCCCGGAGAGTAATTATCCGACTGGAGATAGTCCGTAATTTGAGCACCTCCTATTGAGGCGTTTTTTATTTTTGCCGAGGTAATAGAGCCATTCTGAATAAATGCATCACTGATGAATACTTGCCCATTGACCACAGCAAAAGGCGAATATTGGTTATCACCACTGCCGCTCATTAGTACAAACTGATTTGCATTAAAAGCGATGCGAGTAACCACCGGCTGGCCTGCTTGTGCCAGAACAGCGATCGACATACCGGCGCTGTAATACACGCCATTAATACGCACACCGGCTTTCAACGTATGCACAGCTGTTGCGCCAGTAGCATCAACAGTAGCTGTTAGCTTATCTTCTAGAGCTGCGGTAACGTCACCGATCTGCGCCTGCACTTGCGTGGACATTTCAGCAAACGCTTTATCAACCTCTGCTATCGTGGTTTTTACAACCAGAATATCGGCGCGCACTTCGCCGTATTGCGCCCACTGATGATCAACCGTTGCGTTGTTGGCTAGGGCGTTCTGCAAGATGGCATCGATGTTGGTATCGATCTGACCAGAAAGCCGATCACCATCGGCAGACGACATAAAACCATCGCCAATCACATGAAGATAGTCGTCAGCATCGCCGTTAGACTGCCCGCGCACCCAATCAATCCAATCACCCTGGTTGCCGGTGCGATCGACGAGCCGCGCACGATACCAGAACTCTTGCCCCGCCTGTAACCCGCTCTGCGTATAGCTACGTTGCGGGTAAGGCACATCTGAAAGCAACATGGCGTTATTGCCTGCGGCATTATCAGCATATTGAATTTCGGTTTTCAGTGTGTCCCCAGCTCCGGCAGGAAAATTCCATGAAAGCCCTATTCCCCACAATAAGGGCGTTGTTGCGAACCCCACTGGCTTAGGTGGCTTCCCTTCCTTGCCATTTAGCCGAGTTTCCTTTGATGTTCCCCAGATAGAGGAAACATCACTGGCATTTATGGCCCGGACCCGCACCAGATATCGCCCGGCAAAAATATTCTGCACTTCGAATCCCAGGGCCGATGTGCGCGCCATAGAAACCCAGTTGCTATCGTCTCGCCGCCATTCGGCTTCATACGCCACAGCATTATCAACAGCATCCCAGTTGGCCCGCATCGTAGTGATTGCAATCCCTTGGTTAATCTGCGTAAAACTGCTGACCTGTATATTGGTTGGAGGCGCTTGCACACCAGGCGGGATCACTGATATCGGCCGTTCATCCAGTCGGGCACCAGTATCGATCGCATCGTATTTGCCCGGACTATGCCAAACAGCAGAAATGGTAAACGTGCCGTCATCATTATCAGTAACGTTTGAAACCCGATACTGTTGGACTGCCAGATCACCAGCATCGACGGACCACACGGCCTCCGGTTCTGGATTTGGGTTATATGCAGTACTGACCGTGACGCTGGTCCCACTGACGACGGAAACAGTGCGTGCCTGGGAACTGCCGTTCGGCAAATTGATAATCAGCCGATCACCCGGCGATACATCGGCAACCCGATCCAATTTAATCACTCGGCCATTAACTGCCGATATGCGGCCGCCTAACACACGCCCAGCCAACATCTGATCTGCAACGCCAATGATGCGCCCAGGCAATGGAATGTAACCATCCAGCCCAGTTGAGAACGATATTGTGCGGTCGTTGCTATTCGTGAGCAGCGCCCAGCGCCCGCGCCGGTTTGCCTCCGTTTGCCGCGTGCAACCTATGGCGGAGATTTCCGTCTGATTGATGCCATAACGTTCAACCAGTTCATTTTCCATAACCGCTTCGACTTCATCTTGATAATGATTGTCAGGGTTTGACCAACTCACCATCGCGCTTGAATAGCGGTTTCGATAACTGCCGCCTTGGTAGTGAAATTTTCCATCAATGACGTTTGCACGAGTGTATGTAAAATCCATATCCCTCGGCATATCAGCCAACACGCAAACTTGGTTATTGGCCCAATACGTCATGCCACGAAAAATCGAAGCCAGATCGCGCAGTACGGTAAAAGCTTCATTCTGAGCCTGAATATAAACGTCACACACAAATCGTGGCTCTGTACCGGAGCCGCCACGCCCATCGGGTACAAGTTGATCACAGTATTGTGCTATACGGTACAGTTCTACCTCATCAACTTGTGTTGCATCTAAGCGATCACCAAGGCCAAACCGCTTATTCAGCAAAATATCGTAGAATACCCATGCAGGATTGTTGGAGTAGGCCCATTTAAAACTGCCGTCCCATGTGCCGTTGTATGTCCGGCTTTCCGGGTCGTATGTAGTCGGAACGCGAATAACCCGCCCTTTCGGCTTACAACTGATCTGCGGAATATTTGGGAACTGTTTCGCATCGAACGAAACAAATAACAGCGCCGTGTTGGGATAACGAAGCTTGGCATCGATCACTTCAGTAATCGCCATCACCCGCGTAAGATCCACAACATTGCTGGATGTTGAATCAGGGGTAATCCTGCGCAAGCGGATTTGCCAGCCTGTTGTTGCTGGCGGTAGATTCACACGGTGACTTCGCTCAAAAAGTGACGTAGTTTTGTCGTTTATCACACCGTTTAAAACGGTCTGATATGCGCCGCCATCAGTAGAGAGTTCGATCGCATAATCAACCCGCGTTCCCACACGATCCCCATTATCTTCTTGCCTTACCAACGTCTGCCAGCCAAGGCGAACTCTGACAGCAGATAACTGAGTATTATTTATCGCTCTCACCCACGGCTGTGTGGCTTTCAAGTCGACACCCACACTGATCTCGTTTTCTGCACCGGGCATTCCCTGAATATAATTCTGCATCTGGGTGCCTGGCCTGAAATCCCACTCAAAGCCGGGATAGTTCAGGGTTCCATCTGGCGAATAAACCGGTGTGCCATCGAGAAAAATATTTTGCCCATCCAACCCGCCAGCAAATTCCCCCTCACCCAGCGCCAGTAAAATCTTCGCCCTCGCTATCGACTGGATGCTGTCCGGGGATTCTGTCGGGGTATGGCTACTGCCACCGCCACCTTTGCGACCTTGGATCACGTCTGTCATGGTTTCGCCCATAAAAAAAGCTCGCCTGAGCGAGCCTGATTGAACACTGATATTTTTACTGCTGATCTTCTGCGTAGATCCCCGCCGATATCACAGCACCGCCGATTTCTCGACTGCCGTATAGAACACCAACTGGATTGCCTTGGGTCGTCGAGTTAACCGGGCCACCAAACGCGTATGAAGGTTTGTTCTCAGCGTTCTGACCGACCGACAAGCCGCCTGGCTGGGGGGATAACATTTGCACCACTCCCCCTAACAACATCGATGCACCAGCCATACGAAGATACGGAGATATCGGAGCCAAATAAGGGATAAACGACGCGGCGATCAGGGCAGCACCAAGAATGGTTTGGAAAATACCACCGCGCTTACTCCCAATAATGACCGGGATAATCCGTATATCGTCATTACCCTTGGTCATGTCGATTTCTTCTTCGCTGACGTTTTTGCCTCCAACGAAAACGGCAAAGGTCAGCCCCCTCATTTGCGCCTCATTCATGAAACGCTCAAAGCCAGGGAATTGCCCTTTCAATGCCCTGATCGCATGAGGTATATCCCGAGCACGGTACTTAAATTCTTTGACAAATTTCTTACCCAGAATACCGCCAAGCTTTATTGTTCTGATCGGTGTTTCGCTCATTTGAAAAAGTCCTTATAGCGCAGGATTTTTATCATTCTTTCCTGAAAATAACCGCCGTATGGGATCCGCTGGCTCAGTTGCCCATAAGGATGGTGCAGCAGCATGTTTCCTTCCAACAGGATCCCCGCGTGATTAGGTACCGAAGCCGAGATCTGCATAATGACCATATCCCCGGGCTGTGGCGACCCGTAGAACTCCCGGAATCCGCATTCAAACCAGTTGTCCATATACAGGTTTTCACCTTCATCCCACCAGTGACGCTCCACACTGTAATTGGGCAGGGTAATCCCGTGTTGCTGCCGGTAATAATCCATAATCAATGACCAGCAATCAGCATGCCCAAGTACGAACTGGCGACCTTCCAACGGGCGCTCACTGCGTGGGTTAATCGTCCTGATATCACCCTCAGGCCACGAAGCGATCACCCACGGCAATTCCGTAACGTCACACTGCAGCATGTCCAGTTCGCTCGGCTGCGTCGTGGCCCCATCGCCAGTATGGCTATGTACGATAGCGGCTACGGTTCCCCACTCTTCGGCTTCCGCATAGTCCAACGGGGACAACTCGAAATGTTCTGTGGGGTTTGAGGAAAGGTTAGCGCAAGGAAAATAACGCTCTACACGCCCCTTTTGTGCGATGACGCCGCAGCATTCAGCCGGGTGGCAACTCTCAGCATGAGCCAAGATTGCATCGATAGTTTTTTGGCGCATAGTTACCTCCGAACCAAGGCAGAGCCAGGGAAGCCACCGAAATCAAGTTCGTTATTTTCGCCAAAGCGTTTTTTGCAATCCGTCAGCAGCCCCCCACACTCATCTTGCGAAGGATCTGCAGTAGGATTCCCTTTCTTATCAAACCAGCCGTTTTGCCCCGCATAGGCGCATCCGTCACCGGTTTTATACAGCCCACGCATACACCAAGTGCAAAGCGCCGTAATTTGCCGCGTTGGGATCCGCCGCCCTTGCAATGACATTGGATCGGACAACGTAAACTCAATAACCTCGTTGTCTTCCGCGCTTTTGCTGTCGATGTAGAAAACCTGCTTAAATTCTTGGGCTGGGTCTGCTTTTGGGTTTCCACCGGCAAAGTTTTTGGCATCGAGGTAATGTGCGAAAGTATCGTGGATGGTTACCTTGGCCTGGAGCATATCGTCAAACCGCAAACACAGCGCGGTGATCAGGCTGTCGATATTTGATACCGCCAATTTCGGTGTTGCACTGGCCCCGTCGCTGGATGATTCTAACCCCTTTAACTCATACGGAAATGCACCGTATTCTTTACCCTGCCACCATATGCTTTTAGGCTTTAACTTGGTTTCATCACCACCAGACGCGGCGATCTCCGTTGGCGTATGGGGGATAGTTTCATTGTGAAAGCGCAGAACATCGGCACCAAATTTTGTACCGTCCACTTCGATTAACCGGATCCGGTTACCGGGTTCCAGTTTTTGCACGTCATTTGTGATTGCCACATGGTCTCCTTATGGTGCGAACGCTTGTTCAAATGTCGCAGATACCGTCATAACAGAGCCGCCAACCGGCGTTGCCTTGATGGAGTCAGCAACCACGCGATATAGCCCCTTTACCCCGCAGGGTGGTGTCCAAAAGAATGATTTGGTGGTGTGGGAGCGGACGAACGCCAGCAGCGGGATCATTTCCGCTTTCTGGCCGGTGAATGACAACGGCCAGGTCTGGGTTTCAATGTTGAGGCCATTACCGGCTACCTGCTTATAGCCATCACCGAACTGTGCCGTTCTCACCCGCTGGGCATAGCTGCCCTCTGGCTGCCCCTGAATGCGCCAGGTGAATGTGTCGATTGCCATGTTTTCTCCGTGCATAAAATCCGGTGCAATGCCCACGGAAATGTCGGGCATTAAAAACCCGCAGTTAAACGGGTTAGCTGACGTCCACAAATTAAAAAGCCACCCGAAATAGGTGGCTGAATAAAATCAATCCGGTTATCTATTTACAGTCAATGACAGCCCTTTCAATTTTATTGCTGGTCATAGATGGCATACGCTCAAATAAGACGTAATTAGTTTTTCCTGCATTCTCTCTTACATCAAGAACAGCATCAGCACCTGCACCACTGCTGCTCAGTATTTGGATGGAAAAACCATCAGCTAATGGAACTGATGTTGCATTATAATAAGTCTGGTTCCATTTCTCAGCAACGCACGCAGACATGACCTGTGCCGTTTTTTGTGACTGCCCAGTTGATACAGGTTCCCCTTCCCGTAATTCTTGTACAGTAGCACAACCTGCCAACGCAACCATTATCACGAAAAACCCCAGTGCTTTCATTTGATTATTCCTTTTAAAAAAAGTAGCAATATCCAATTATCACGCTTCATTGTTTTTTAATGATCCGGAGCATTCCCTCAAGTTCTGCTTCAAAGTTTTTCCTGAGGTTTTCCGGGAGACTATCTCTAAGTTGGCGAATCACTGGCTCGTGTGTCACCATTACCGAAAGAGCTGAGTTTTTCGGCATTTCATTATGTAGTTGGTTCGCAAAAGCTTTAATGCCATCATAATTAAGAACAACATCACCGTCCTGGTCTTCAGTAACAAAATCACTGGCAACAAGCACTTTCGCACTTCCAACAACCCTCCCTGCGCTAAGAGCACTAACGTCACTCCCACAATGTTTACATTTGATTGCTTCAGCTCTAATTAACTCAGCACAAAGTGGACACCGTACCATCCCTTGGTTTAGTTGTATATTTTCAATATCCTGCTTGCTGCCACTAAGGCAAAGAGAGTGGATTAAAGCGACAATGAACAGCAAGAAACCATACAACCACCACGCCCCGAATGACCTACCCTTGCTTTGTGCAATAAAAGCAGGTATTAGACCAAGAAAGGCCGCAATTATCAGAATCTCCACACCGACTTCTCCGTAAATTACAAGTGGCAACATCCTATCACCACTTACAGTCATCAGGCATATCAAGACATCACATTTTCTGATGATTACCTTGAATTCTGTGCATACCAAATCTGTCCTCCCGGCCTCAACTCCCTCGCGATCCCCTCCCTAACGGATACGTCGATCACCTGCTGATAGGCCTTAGCCACGGCATCACCATTCCCTGATTGGCTTTGCTGCTGCCCTTGCTGATTGATGGTTACAGGAGCATTGATTGTTAGCTGAGAACCTTCGGAACTGCGTAGCCCATGCATCGGCGCAGAACCAGAAACCGTATTTCCGACCAACCCGCCGTTGGCATAACCGCGCATCATGGCATACAAATTATCAACACCAATGCGATCCGTGGCTTCCTTTGTCATCACGAACTCGCCACGATGCACAACACCGGCCGGTTCGTACTTCGCACCGTCTCCGGTATATCCGCCGCCAGATCGGCCAGGAAGGTATGATGTCCAACTGGTACTCATTCCCATGGCACCGGTTGCGCCGGATGAACCGGCAGCACTCGCACCAGTGGCAGCACTGGCGCCGCCACCGATCCAACCCATCATTGACTGAATAGTGTAGGCAATCAATAATTTATTGATAACATCAACAATCATCTTGAGGATTGACGTCGTGAAATCGCGGAATGATGCTTTTCCGGTGGTTACCAAGTCAGTCATCATATTGGAGATGCCACTCAACGCACTCATAGCAACGTTTGATACCGAGCTATAGACATCGGTGGCTTTCTCCAGATACTCATTCAACCCATTGAGCGCACCAGCTTTCCAGTCCTGTTCTAACCTATCTCGCTCCGCATAAGTCTCCTCAAGGGACGACAATACCTGCTTTTGTGCAACCGGGTTATCCGCATATTCAGTGGTGAGCCGATCCCTTTCCGATTGTCTCTGCGAATCCCTGGCAGTACCACCTTTGGAAAGAAAAGCGATCTCAGCACGTTTAGCCTGCTGCTGCCGATCAAACTTTTGAGCAGCATCCAGCAATTTGTTGAGCCGTTCCTGCTTTACGACTTCATCACCGAGAACCGCCAGTCTTTCCTTATGAGCCAGAATACTGTCTTTACTACTGAGAAGTGATTTCTCCTGATCCTTCAATTTGCGATCTTTTGCCGCCTGCTCCAAAACAGTAAAATCGGCTTGGGTCTTCCAAAGATCCTTTCGCTGCTGGCTGATTTTATCGTTTAAGTCAGTATGCTGACGCAATACATCCAACTGGGCTTGCAGCGCCAAGAGATCGGCTTGCGCAGAATCCTCAGCCTTATCACCAGCAGGGGGCTGATACTTCGGCCCTTTAGGAACCACAGGGTCTTTGTGCTTCCTTATGATTTCTGCCCGATATTCTTTATATTGGGCATCCGTTAAAGCCCATCGATCTGCATCAAGTTTGGCTAATTCCTCTTTTCTTTGTGTAGCCTTACTAGCGTATTGCTGATTGTATTTTTCGCCAATTTTTATCCTGTTTTTGAGCCGCTCTTGCTCGTCTCGCTCCTGCTTTGCCCGCCCGGCAGCAAGCCCCTCATCAGTCAGCGACTTTTGAAGTTTCTCGTATTCTTTGGTCAGGTTGCCAACCAGAGTCCTTTGATTTACCAGCGCCTGGCTCTGTTCTCTAGACGAAAACGAATCATTTTGCCGACCGTAGCCATAGCCAGTAGTGTTTACAGCCGGTGTAGCCTCCAGGCGCTCAAGATTCTTACGTGCAACCTCCAGTTGCTTCCTTACACCCTCAACCTTGCTACTAAGACTCTGTTCTCTCCCCACATCAAGCATGGCATCCCACGCCCCGGAAGCTGCATCCTTCACATACTCCCATGCTGTTTCCAGTGTGCCGAGATTATTTTTAACCCCGATAGACCGACTGCTCATTGAAGATGCGTAAGATTCCATCGCGATTTTTGCTAAATCGGCGGTGCGCCCCTGTTTTTCGAGAGAGATAATTTGCTCAAGTTGGGTGGCAGTAAGAAAATGGAGGGTTCGATCCAACTCCATTACTGCCTTGACTGGTTCGTCCTGTAGGCGCTTGAAATGCTGGATCGTTGTATCAATTGATTGCCCGGTAGCGTCTTCAATTTCTGCGGCAACCCGCGAGACCATGCTGATCGCACCAGAAGAGAATTCCCCGCTGCCGACTACCTTCGCAATCGAACTCGCGAATGCACGTTGTGTCAGTCCATTTTGTGATAAGGAGCGAGCTAAATCCTGCAACTGAGAGGCTGTTTTTCCAGCATACCCGCCTGTCAGTATAAGCTGCTTGTTATACTCCACTGCCTCTTGCGAGCCTTTGTACCAGGCTGTGACAAGTAGACCAGACACACCAACCAGCCCCATAATGGCAAGACTTGTTGGCGATAGTATTCCGGCAAGCCCCTTCGCATGTTCAGCATTTTCGGCCAACGCATTAGCATTTTCTGATAATGACCCTGAAGATTCATCAGAGGCATCTTTCATGCCCAGCAACTCCTCCTTGATGTAGCGTAAGATCCCACCCAGCCCACCGAACGAGTCACTGATTTGGCCGCCCTGTTGAAACAGAACCAGCCACAGCGGCATCCCGCCCGCAATAGATGTGAAAATATCGGTGAATTGAGCAGGCAACATCCTTAGCGCTTGCCGGTACTGCCTAGCCGAGATTGTGCCAACCTCCCACTGATTATCTTGCTCGCGCAGCTTGGCAATCAGCGGTGCTGACTCCGCCGTCACCCCCAGCTTTGCCGCTTTCAGCTCCAGTAACTGGGTACGTGTTTTACCAATAGCGTTTACCTGGTCCTGCAGCGAATCGATGAATGATTTACGTGTGGACTCAGCACGCTTGGTTTCCGCCGCTGCTGACCGCTCTGCGGCCTCCTGCTGTTTAAGCGCTTCTTTCAGCCCCCTGGAAGCGATCGCTGCGGCCCGTTTCTGATCGGCTTCGCGTCTTACTGCTTCCTCCTGTTGCCGCATTGCAGCAATCAGCGGTGCTGCTTCCTGGCTTATACCTAGCTGCGCTGCTCGGTATGCAGCGGCATCAGCAGCCGATGCCTTATAAAGTTCGCTCTGTGCTTGGAGTTTTGATAAAAATGCCTCTTTAGCTGCTGTAGCAGCTCGCTCTTGTTGCGCAGCAGCTGCGGCGGCTTTTCCCTCCTCCGTTCTGGCTGTAGCTGCCCGCTCCAACTGAATGCGGGTCTGCTGGATAGTACGGGAAGCCTCCGCAAAGGATTCTGGATCAATAATCCCTTTTGCGTTGAATTTCGATAACTGGCTTTCCATGTTATCGAGTCGTTCGAACGCCGCTGTAACCGGGTTAATCTGCGTCAGTAAATCACGCAATTCTTGCCGTTGCTGCGCTGTCGCCTGCGAATGGTTTTTCGCTTCTGTCTGCGACTTATTCAACGCTGCAGCATATTCAGCAACACGGCGATGGGTATCTTCAATCTCTTGCGCGATCTCCTTCGATACCTTCGCCGTATTCTTCCCGGAAGCATTGAAACCATCTGCGGCACCGGCCGCACCGGTGGCTTTCTGCTGGAATTTATCCAGCTCATTGTTACCCCGCTGCAAATCGCCGGTATCGACGCGCAGGGAAAGCGATGCAATGTCTGACATGCTGGACTCCATGCAAAAAAAGCCACACCCAGGCGGCACTGTTCGAATATCAGGGTGTTGCTGGCGGAAGCTAAAGGTTATCTTGAGTGTTCAGCTCACCCATGTAGGAGCATGGGCGTCTAAATCAGAGGGATAGCTGATTAACTCTGGGAAAGGATTTAAAAATGGAAAAACCACATGCAATCATAGAAAAGTTACAAGTGAGTGCTGATACAACCAGCCTTACAGCGTTAGGGGCTGAGGTGGTTGCTTTAAAAACAGCCGTAGGGCTTATTTTTCAAAAGCTACAAGATCCACTGAGAGATTCGCTCCTAAAAGAGTTAAGGCAACTTGATAATAAATCGCTGAACGACTTGGCTGACCAACTAGAACAATTCCGTGTCTAGCTGAATACACAAAATTTTTCTGCATGAATAGTAACTGTAAATTTCGCGGCCTTTAAAGTGGCCGCATTTACTGAACCATCACTAATTTTTGCATTATCAATAAAAACCTGACCACTCTTAATGATGAAGGCAGGCACAACAAGATTTCTAACCATATCTTTTAAATCAGAAACCTCACTCTCAAGCGTTTTAATTCGTGAATCATCCGCATGATTTACACCAATAGCCATATTGCAGTTATATTTCTTCATGGTTCATCCCGCCTCTCGGCCTAATTTTTTGTGAATAATGGAAAGCGCTGCCGCTTCCATCACCCTGATATCAGTTAAGGCGGTTGCCTCATCCTCTACGCCGTGCAGCTTCATGACCCAGGGCAAACAGTTGTAATCCAGCCCGGTGACGCCGCTCATTCCAGTGCGCCACTGAGTCGCCATAGCCCGGAACGCTTCAAATGCTGGCCAAACGTCGGGGAGCACTTCTACCGGGTCTGATTCAACGTCTTCCGGTGTTAGCCCAAAGGCGGCCAGTTCTTCCGGTGAGGGTTCAGGCGTATAGAATGCCGAGGCAACCGCTGTTAGTTTTTTTCACGCAGCGCCATCAGCTCACGGGTATATGCCAACGCGATCGAGTCAAAGGCCCGTGGGTAGTTTTCCAGCAGCACCATAACGTTTTCTTTCGTGAATTTTTCCGGCAACGCCCAGCCAATGGCAATTTCGCAGACAAAATCTACCATCGGTGCATTGGTGTGCTTGCCCGTTTCGCCAAGCTTCTCGGACTCTTCACGCAAGTTTTTTTCCAGCACTTCCAGATCGGCACGAGTTTTATGCTTGAACGTGAATGTCAGAACACCATCCTCGGCTCCGGCACGGGGAATGGTCACATCGATTTTAAAAGTTGGGTTAGGGATAAGAGTAAATTTCATGTCGATACCTGCGATTAGTGGGGCGCAGCGGCCGCCCCAGTGAATTATTTGTCTTTGTAGAACGTCATGGTGCGGGATTGCACGGCGAGTGAAACCTGCACCGTTTCAACCGCGTTCACTGCGGTAGCCGGCTGCGGGTCGAATGAAGAAATAGCAGACCAATAACGGGTTTCTTTCGCCTTTGGCACATACATGTAGAACGGCATCGTATCGCCCGAGCGATCGCCAGCAAGCAGAACGCTGTAGATAGCCAGCGTGGAATCATGCGCAAAGGTGAAAGTCTGTGTTTTCGCCGCTCGGAACGTGGCCAGATTGCGCTGACGGTCATCTTCCAGGAATTGAATCTGCACATACTGCTGATCACCACCTGATGCGGCTACCTCAGTAATTTGCGGGATCTGCGTCCATTCAGTGACTTTGGTCAATGAGCCTGCGCCAGCGCCTGCCGGAAAAAAGTTAACATCAGAGGTATCAAGTGATCCGATAGTGACAGCGGTTGTTGTAGCCGTGGTGACCTTGGCAACAAGGTTATCGATCAGCCCCCACCCTGATTTGATTAATACAATGTCACCAGCAGCCAACGTACTGCCAGCGACCGTGAATACAGCCCCTTTTGCGTTACTGACAGCAGATGTCGGCAACGCGGCGGCCATTTTGGAGCCCGCAAATACAACGGCCCCATTCGGTAATGCAAAACCCATGATTATCTCCAGATAGAAAAAAACCGCCGCAGCGGTCAGTGAGTGATGATGTCAGCGCGGTAACTCATGCTGACCGGGATTACATAGCGGGTATCTGAGGGAATACCCCGGTAAATGGTCGGCGGGGTGTGTATGTAACAGGTTAACGGGCCTTCGGTCAGCATCATCCCCAAGGGGAACAATGCGGCGATCTGGTCGGCCAAGTCCCTTGCGGGGCCGGTGCCATCACCAGCAGGCGCAACAACGTTGATTTGCCAAACACCCGGCAAAACATGCAGCTTTTCCGCAAGGTCGATTGCTGTTGTGGTTGCGGGCATGGCGTAGGCTTGCAGATACAGGCCATCGGGCGGATCCATTACGATATTTTCCCAGGCAACAGGAATGTCGTGTGCGTCAGCCCATTCGCCCAAACGGGCCTCAAGCAACGCAGCTATGCGGGTGTGGCTCACGGTTCGATCTCCGATACGGCGGCGCTGAAATGCCGCTGGAAGTCTGCGGCAGTGATACGGACCATGCCGCCTGGCGCTTGGGTGGAATGTCCAAATTCCAGCCGATAGGCATAAGGGACGTTATTCACGAAGTAAATGGCCTGCATGCCAATGCGGAATTGCTCTATCACCAGGTTGCCGGCAGTCAACGTCGCACCGCCTGATTTATCGATCCGACCTGTTTCGCCATCTGTTGGCGAATCAAAGGACACCTGCCAATTACCGCGAAACCGGCCCCCGCTATAACCTGGTGGCGCCCGGATCCCCATACTGTCCGAAACCCTAGCGCGTTTTTTTAATTTCCCGGTGGGGGTGAGGTTGGCCGAGTCTTGTCGTTGGGCCTCGTTGTGATCAAAAACAGCCTGGTTGTAAGCTACCGCTGTGCTATTCACGTCCCAAAGTTCAGGATTGCCAACAGGCGACATCTGCACGAGTTGCGCCAGTATCCGGATGCTGGTCGCCCGTACCACCTGCGCTTGATTGGCCTTTGCCTTATCGACAAATGCCGTTATGGCCTGCACAAAAGCGTCATTTTCGGACATATCACACCCTCAGTTGTGCCCGGTAGCAAATCAGGATGGGACCAGGCATTACAGGATGTGGATGCACCACTCGGTATTTTTTGCCGCCCACCTCGATCCGGTCATCGACACGGATTTCGGTTTCGTATGTGGCCACGAGTAATACATCACCACCGAGGATTAGAGAGCCATCAATCTCGCTCGGTTTGTATTCGGTTATTACCCCGATCACAGTACCGTTTTGCTCTGCCTGCCGAACCTCCTTACCTGCCTCACGGCTTACTGTAGCGCCGCGAGTAAATGGGTGTTCTGCACCGTTCTCGGTCAGTAAGCGGGTCGCAGTCGCCCGCATACGGCGATAATCGATAGACATACTTACCGCCTTTCGATGCAGGCCTGGATATAATCACTTTTCAATGATTCCAGGGCACCGACCATTTGATATGGGAAAAGCCCGTTATGCCAACAATCCAACACCTCATGCTCTGAGTTGATCATAACTATCGCCATCGAGTGGTAATCTCCCTTTTTCGCATTCTCCAATGCTTCTTCAAGGAGGCGTATCACCTCCTGGTTATCATGTTGATCAGGTTCTCTTTTTTTGAATGGGACAATCTTCAAATCTGACATATCACCCCCTGACTACAGCTATTTGACCAGAGCCGATGCATAGTCCACGTAGTAACGCATTGACCGCGGCGAACGACGGTTGAGCCTTACGGGTTCCCTCCGCATAACTGATGCTGACTGCCCCGCTTACCGCCTCGGAAAGAACCTCGGAGCCGCTTTCAGTAGATGGCTGCAAATCCATTTCTTGTGCCTCGAAAGCCAACCGGCACTGCGCGTGCTTTACCTGAATCGGAATGCTATTGCTGGGCAGCCTGTGATAATCACGAACCACACCAGCGCGGGGCCATGCCAGATTCTGGCCGAAAACAGCCGGTACACCTTTCCAGATTTTCCCTTCCAGATAATCCATCGCCTGAAGCATCAGGATTGATAGCTCTACATCCTCTTTAGGCAAACTAAGCCCACGCCCAGCAGCGTAATCTCGGCATTCAACCAGCGAGGCGTAACTGTTGAATCCGTCGGAGTGAATTTCAGTATCCAGCATGGCCTACTCCGCTATTCCTCGGCCAATTGCCAGCCGTGAGAAATCCAATCTTCGATTTCATCAGCGTGCACGTCAGCAGCCACAGGGCCACCGGGAAACGCTGGTTCATCTCGAATCATTGCTAGCAGTTCTGGCTGCTCAGGTGGCTGCTCAGGTGGCTGCTCAGGTGGCTGCTCAGGTGGCTGCTCAGGTGGCTGCTCAGGTGGCTGCTCAGGTGGCTGCTCAGGTGGCTGCTCAGGTGGCTGCTCAGGTGCAGCCGAACTGCCCTTGGCATTAGCAGCAAGCAATTTCCGCTCAGCCCGCTGCGCTTTAGTTAATCCCGCCATAACGACCTCTCAATAAAAAAGGAGCCGAAGCCCCTTGTTTTCATTACCCCATCAGAACAGCGATATGCTCTGACTTGATCGCGCGGTAACCCCATGCAAGCCGAACGTGGTAAACAACTTGCAAGAATTGGCGATATACAGCGATTTCGAATGACAACCCGGTTTTAGGGTCAGTAACAATCATCCGATCGTCAGCTGAGTCGCCACCTTTTGGAAGTGCTGGCGCACGAGTAGCAAGCACGATCGCAGAACGTGCAAATGCCACGTTTGGCGTATATCCAGCACCCAGCGTAACCGCGACATTATCAGCCAGCGGCAAACGCATCCCCGGTCGCCCGATAGATACTGTGCCACCCGCCAGCCCCTTGTTGACAACATACTTGTTAGTATCACCGGCAAAATTCAGGATCCCGCCAGGAAGAATGGTTCCCGTACCGGTATCCAACGCAATGTTGGTGCTTAGCGGGTCAAATGCACCGTTGGTCAGGTAACCCGCGCCAGTACCTTTATTCACAAAGGTAATAGGGTCAGAATGACGCAATGCCATCCCCATCACGCGGTCTGTCATGCCATTGCGCAACATGTCGGAAGAACCGGCCTCATTGACTTTAAACAGGCCTGATTGCTTGCCGCGCAGGTTGCCGATTGCGCCATGCCCTAGCACTAATTGCAGATCGGTTTTTGGTGCGCCGTTTTCTTCCAGTACGCGCAAAACGCCCGCAAAATCGGTCATGTCGGCCGCATTCGCAAATGGAGTCGTGCCAGCAGTCCCATAGGCTCGCGAAGCATTCGTATAGGCTTCCACCCAAAGATCCGATTCCATTTCGTTAACCAGCGTTCTCATCGCCTGGTAAAAGCGGTCTGCCTGGATGGTGGAGAAGGTACCAGCATTTTGTAACCCACGCGTTTCCTCACCGTTCCAACGAACAGGAACGTGCTTTGACTTGGAAATGGTGACTTCAACGTGATCAACAACATCATCGCCAGAGTCCGGTGCCGTTACTCCAGGGGTGTTGTCAGCTGATTTTGCTGGATTGGTGACCGGCACAAGTACCGGTTGGTGCAATGCAGCACGTTCAATGCTGGAGTCGCGGGATACTGCAGGAATGAAACCCGTCATCTCACGAGAAACAACGTCCAGCGCCTCGTAAAAGTCAGGGATTAGGCCCGTAAGAGTGTTAGCCATTTAAATGTTTCCTATAAAAATTGGTTAGGGATGGTTTGAGATTTTGGCTATCCAGCCATGGCACCGATCCCTATCCAGGTCTCGGCAAAAATGGGTTAATCAACGATGGTGATCTTGTCTTTTGCAGCGGCTACACGATCCGCAGGGGAAAGTGCATCGAACGCCGCCCGTTTCATGGTCTTCTGGCCCTGCTGGAATTGTGATGGTGGTGTGCCATTTCCATTGTGACCAGTACCCTTGAGAATGTGGTCTTTCTGCGGGTATTGTTCGACAAGGTGCTCCAGCGCCTCATCAAATTCAGCCAGTTCACCAGGCTTAGCGCGTGAAAACACTTTGTTGCCTGCCGCGTCATAAGCCACAACTTTCCCATCCTCAATTTTGAAGGACTGACCAAAACGGGCTTGGACGAAATCAGCCGGGATCGCCAATTTATCAGCGATAAATTTGGAGCCATTGAAACGACCGCCGATCATCTCGGTGTTGAGCATATTCGACAGTTTTTCGTTTTCCTGCTTTGACTCATCGAGTTTTGTCTGGAATTCCTTGGTGATCGCCGCTTTCACCTGATCTACTTCACCTGCATCAATGAGTTTTTTCTGGTCAATTTTCAAAACTGTTTGCATCGCTTCCAGCGCCTTGACTGGATCGTCAATACCCGCAAATTTTTTCAACTGGGTTTCCACAGTCTCTTTCGCTTCACGATGCGTTTTAGCCTCAGCGTTGAGAGCAGCAATTTTCCCTGTGGCCTGCGCAGCATCAAAAGGGATCTCTTTGCCGTCCGGATGGGTATAAACCGGGTGGCCGTTTTCAATCACTGCATACGTCGCGCCATTAACTTCAACGGTTTTCAATTTCATTGTGGGTCTCCAGCCTTCCGGCCATCAGTTAGGCTTCCGCCCGTTCGCCATATCGCATCCGCTAAACGGCAGGTATAAAAAAACCACCCGGAGGTGGTTGGTTATAAACCGGCGTCTAAGAACGCCTGTTCGTCAATTTCTCGCAACTGTTGTAAGGTGAGCCTCTCCCCCTTATCGCTGAAAAAATCTGCGGGGTGCATGCCGCCATCTCGCAACAACCTGGCGCGAGTCTCTCCAAATACCTCAACTTGCCGCTTGAAGGGTTGCCGCAATATCCAATCACGATAATCGGTACTTGCTGGCACCTGACCATCCATGCTGGCGCGTGTTCCCTCCGGCATGTCATCAGCATCAATACCCAAATCCTGCCACGATTTCACCACCAGGGTTTCAGTAGAACGGCAGCAGAAATGGATCCGCCCTGGCCCTGCACCGTACGGCACCTTATGTCCCATTGGCTTGTTGTCGAGGGTATAGCGCAGGCGATCCCGAATAATGCACGTTGGTGTAGTGTGATTATCGAGGGTGCTGCACCACTGCTTACAGTCAATAACATCTGAATTGGCCTTGGCGAACTCAGTACGAGCCACGGCGGCTAAATGATTCACCGCCGTTTTTATCACACTGGTTGCATTGGCACGACCAAACTGCAAAACCCCATCCTGATAGTTCCGGGAACGGGTACCACGAACACGCCGATAAATCTGGTCGACTGTTTCCCCCTGCAGGTAACCCATGCTCACTGCATTGGTTATCTTCTGCATGCGGTCAGATTCGAGCTTGCTCCCCCACTCACTTAATAAACGCCCTTGGAACGGGCGCGCCATGGTGGCCGCGTATACCTGTTGAGGCGTTATCCCCATCAGTGGCCAGCGCTGCTTTACCACATCAAGCAACAATGAATCGAACAAACTCAGTTGAAAACCAGCCTCGTGGCTGCTGAAATCGTTGAGTTCATCAGCAAGCGAAGCGTAGAGGGTTCGATAAATCTGCTGGTTGATGTCCTTCACACCACCCAGTAACGCCTCCAGGCGGCGAATGGTGAAGCTATCTGGCGGAAGGTCATCAAGGGCCATGATTAGCCGAGAAGACAATTCAGCGTCGGCCTGGTTGAGTAATTTCACCATCCGGGAAGAAGTGCCGGTTGCATAGCGAGAAACAAAAAGCGTGTGAGCTACCGTTTCATCGAACAATCGCTGATTGATCGTCTCCATGGCTACTCCACGAGGTCAGGTGCGTTGATCAACTCATCAATGACCACTTCGGCCTTAACATCAGGGTCAATAATTCCAATCTGCTGATAAGCCCTGACAGCGTCAATCCGGCGAATATCCCCCCCCTGGCGCAGTGCTTGAATAGCCAAGGCTGATTGTGGGCTAAATGTATTCCCTGCGGTTTCCAACTCAGTACGCACATCGATATTGCCGCCATCAGGAAGGCCCAGCCATTCAGCCATGTATTGCAGGATGTTATCTAGGGCATCCTCTAACGAAGAGGACATAGTGAACAGTGGGCTATCTTCCTGCATGGTTTCATGCTGGGTCTGATCAACCGATTTTGTTGATGTGTTTTCTTTGCGCAGGAGTTTTGCCCCGGCCATGCGCATCTGTTCAACAAGATCATCGAGTGAATCCTGGCCTGTTTTTATACTCGCCCCAGTATGCTCGGTGTATTCGACACCATGCTTAGTACGATCTTCAAACCTCATTGCAGAAGAAGCCCCTACAGTTAGCACTTCACCTTCTGCAAGCCCGTACACTGACAAAATCGGCACTCGGGCAACGTGCAAGATAGTGTCCTGATCGCTTTGGCTCTGCCAGTGCTTGACGTTGAGGTGCGCCAAATCAAGCATTGGCGGCTCAGCCGTCATAAATCCGGTTCGGTTGGTGTAAAAAGTTATCAACGGGATCCGTTTTGCTGTTGTCCCCCATTCTTCATGTACAAACCAAACGTTATCCCCTTTTTCATCTGCCTTTTTTCGGTATATACCGCAATACCCGGGGCGTAATAATCGGATCTGAGTGACTTCCTTTTCTCCCCACTCGCCATCCTCTTCAGTGATGACCTCTTTAATGCGCAGTTCTGTGAGAACCTCTGCACCGCCTTTTTTCTCGGACTTCCAGCCGATCACCTGGCGCGGGCTGATGATTACAGCGTAAGGGCGTGCACCGCTGGCTTTTTCCTCAGCCACAGTTTTTGCTCCTTGTGTTTTCGGGTAATCCACCAGTGCGTGGATCAATCCGTAACGTTCCCCCAAAGCGAAAAACTGTTGGGCCCAAACGTCAAGCTGGTTACCGGCCATATCAAAATCGTGGGCATAGGCTTTGATTGGCTCAGGTGTTTCATCACTGAGCACTGAGGGTTCACTGAACACCCGGCCAACATGGTTGATGATGGTTTCCTTGAGCACTGGTAGCAAAGTTGCCACCGCCAGGCGACATTTATGATCATCCGCCTCCTCATTAGGCCAGCGAGGCATGTACGTTTCGCCAGCGTTCCTCATGGCTTTGGTTCCGCCCATCAAGGCATCTACCAAATCCCAATCAGCTTCCATCGCAGTAACGGCTTTGAGCGGGGTTGAAATATCGGCCATGGTTTACATCCGTAGTTTGGTAACTTTGCCTTGCGGCTTGATAATTGGGAACTGCTTGATGATGTAATATCCGCCGCCATCGTTGGCGTGGTCTTTACCAGACTTTTTATCCGGTTCGCCTGTTTTTTCATCCCAAACTTGCTGCTCCAAGCATTCGGTATAAACCGGGCAGCGTTTCACGTTAACCAAATAGCGGCGTTCGCCCTTGGAATTGCAAAACATGGCGTTTACGGAGTTGATCCGGTCTTTAACGGGCGGATTGGCATCGTTGACCACCACGTTGAATCCGGCCTGCTTAAGCTGGGCAATATCGGTCGTGCTGGCGTTGCTGGATTTACGAGAATCACCGGAAGCATCCGGATAAATATAAATTTCCCGCACCTTGCGGTAGTTGTTGCCGTCATAGAACCAAAAGCGCTCTTTGATGATGCGAATTATGTCGGGCGTGTCATAGGCGTTGATGATTTCCGTTACGGCGCGTGGCTGACCATCACGCAGAACGTGGACGATACCGGCCATCTTTCCAACGTTGAAATCCATCCCGATATAGAGCGGTTCCCCTGGCTGCTCCAAATCTTCACAGTTATTTTTCCTGCGGTCGAACTGATGATAAATCGTTCCACTCACCAGGTTTGTAAACCGGCCACGAAGGTATGCCGTGATTAATGGACCGGGGTATGAGGCAAGCAGCGACGGGATATAGTCAGCAGGCAGGTTTTTTTCATTGTCGTAGGTGCTGGCGTGGATCAGGCCATAGAGCGTCGCCAGTTCCGGCTTATCCCGCACCTCTTTAACGAATTGCTGCCAGACAAACTTAAAACCTTCTGGCGTGGTGGTGACCGAAATCCCGTTGAGTAACCCGTCAACGTTGTAGCGCATACGTGCAATGATTTTCCGCCATGCTATTTGAGCCTTTTCAGCCTTCATGACGTCCATTTCATCCACCAGCCCATTACCGATCTTGAAACCGACAATCGTTGAGGGCTTTTCCATAGAGCGGCATATCGTGGTGCCTCGGTACTGACGGCCCGAATAGAAATGCACCTCTTTGTTGCTCTCGTTGAGGCGTAATTTCAAACCCCAGTCAAAAGCCACCTCCTCAATCGTTGGGTAAAAAATATCCCGGATCTGAGGATATGTAGGGGCGAAATACCCCTGGTTAATTTTGGGGTGCTCCCAGAAGTGTTTGCATATCGCAGCACAACCGGCCCACGTCTTGCCGCTGCCAAAACCGGCGACGTAAGCCTTGAATTTATGCGGCATAGTCAAAAAGCGAGCCTGAGGAATATTAAGTGTCGGATTCATCAGTATCGCCTCGCGCATCCACTACATTGATGTTTATTGCCACCGGCTGCGGTTCGTCGCCATCGTCACCAATTTCAGCGGCAAGCTTAGCGTTAACAAGCCGTTGGTTTTCTATCTGCAGTTGCTGCAATTTTTCTGCACGTCGGAATGTCAGAAGTTGCAGCAGTTGTGCCCGTGCCGCTTTTTTATCTTCTGTCAGGATCTCAATGCCGAATTTGCTTTCCTTTACCCCTGCAAAATACTGAAGCGCATGGCCTTGAAGATCCCGCACATCAGCAAAGAAAGTTTCCCCAACGCCCTCGCCGTTGCAGCGTGGGCAATCAGGGTTAGGATCCGCGTTATCGACAAATCCCAAGCCGCCGTATTGAGGTTTGGGCTTGTTTTCTGCCGTCGCTTTCGCATCAGCGCTATCGAATTCGTTGATATCGATCCACTGGTAGAAAAAGTTCTCACCCCAACAGTGGCGACAGTTAACTCGGCGGAATTGAGACAACTCTCGTGGGTCAGCGTTGATGATGGCAACAAGTTGATCAACCAGTTCATCGAGATTGGCCTGATAGCGTTTCGAAGCTTTTGCCTCAAGGTCGCGAATTGCTTTGGCAACCTTAATATTTCTGTATACCTGCGATGCACCAAAGTAAGCGTTCTTTCCTTCGCATCGATACCCAGCACGCCTGTATGCTTCGACTCTGCTTTTGGTGATAACGAACCAGTGGGCAAACCATGCCTGTTGCAGCGTTATCCCATAATCATCAGGGTCGATCGATAAATCCGTGTCGCTATTTTCTTGATCCAACCTCGTCCGCTTTTCCGACCGTGAAGCCTTTGGTTCGACCGTCCGACCATTTTTGTTTTGGTCGGTTTTTTTGGTCGGAGTTTTGGACGGTTTTTTTTTACGTTCCCATCCGTACTTCTTCGCCATGTCGATTAACGTGGTTTTCGCTATACCGTGCTTTTTTGCCACATCTTGGATTGAGAGCAAACCAGCACAATAATCACGTTTCAGTTCGCCCCCATCCAATTTGCTCATGCGGCTTACTCACTTCGGTTTTAAATGCTCCAACAAGAAAATCATGGCTCGCGTGTCGCCTTTCTTGGCCTTGATGTAAAGTGCGTTCGACAAGTCTGCAATCCCCTTGGCTTTTCCCCTGCGTATTGCCTGCCGGTAAGTGGCGATCGCTTTCATGTCTGTCCGCGTCTTTTCAATGTCGATATCCAATGCGTCGGCTATTTGCTGCTCCGACAATCCACGCCCGGCCAATGCCTCAATTTTGTCGAGCGTCGGCTTATCCATAGCTACACCCTCTTGGGATATGGCTTATGGCGAACGATGAGGATTTTTTTCATTTTCTTGTCGAGGGGCATCAGGTATTTGTGTTTCCCTGACGTTTTAAATTCTTGCGCGTTGGGATCCAGGTGCTGACGAACGGCATCAATGCTTTGTTTCACGCCCTTTGCCGCCACGCTGCGCGGATGGACTTTTTTACCTTTGACGATGAATGCGCCCAACGTTCCTGCACCGACCAGACCTTCATAAATCCAGTTGGTCGCCTGGTAGATACCACCGTGGTGATTTTGGTCTTTGTCCGCGTAGGAGACGATCAGCCGCAGGCCCGGACAAACCGCAGCCAGGAATTTAATCGCCTTTGCCAATATCTGGCTGACTGGCGATTGGTGTTCCCTCAGGGCTACGCGGGTCAATTCGCATACTTGGTCTTGCTTCAGGCTGTAGGGCTGGCCGATGTGATTGTTGGCGCCGCGGCTAAATATCACCACACCAATAAACTGGCCATCTTCCCACGCACCGACCTTTACCAACTTTCCGACCGGTACCGCTTTTGCGTAATGCCAATTCAAGCAAGCATGTGCAGCTGCTTTGTGGGTTGCCCAATCCACGGTGAGAGTAGTCATAAGACACCCCCGCAGTGTGGACACAGCTTTTCTTCCAGTTGGTCGAGCTTTCCTTGGTCGCCTTCATCACCCGGTGAGAAATCGACGTTCAGCATGTTGTCGATCTCTTCTGCGCTGAATCCGGTCAGGGTAAGATCGAATCCTTCCGCCAGCAGATCACCCAATTCCATTGTCAGCAGGTCATTATCCCAACCGGCATCCAGAGGTAATTTGTTATCCGCCAGGCGGTAAGCTTTTTTTTCTGCATCCGTCAGACCAAACAACGTGATCGTGGGTACCGGATCAAAACCGATTTTTTCCGCAGCCAGTAATCTACCGTGGCCGGCGATCACCTGCCCAGATTCATCGAGCAGGATCGGATTGGTCCATCCGTACTTTTTTATGCTCCCGATTATTTTTTCTACCTGCTCCGTCGAGTGGGTTCTCGCGTTTTTCGCATAAACCATCATCGAATTGAGTGATTTATAAACGATTGCAAGTTTTTCCTGTTTTTTTACTGTGGTCATTTGCGAGGATCCAATACTATGGCCCTGCTTGTACAAGCAAGTGGGCCTTGGTTCGTACTCATGACCTCCGTGTGGGTATGAATGATCGTCAGTAGCTCCAACTACTGGCGGTCGCCCACCTTCCAAATAGAATTTTCTGCTAGCCTCTTCGATACCAGTCCCGAGAATTTTTTAATCACCACTATCGAAAACAGATCGTTTGTGCTGAATTCACGCTCGGCCAACTCAAAGATGCAGAAGAAAATAAAAAGCCACTGGCAACCAGTGCCCAGGGTGGGCCGGATGGGTGTTGCCTGCGGCTTTGCTTGCGCATTATCGAAGCCACTCGGTGAATGGCTCCTGTAATGCCTATGTCATGGTTAAACGATTTGCCAGTCTTCGGCCATCAGGTCGCCCGTAGACGGTACCCAAGCGCACAATTCATTCTGTGAATTTCTCAGCACAAACATGTCATTGAACGTTGGCTCGCCAACATATTCGCCAAAGCCATAACCCAGTGCCGACGCTAATTTTTCGCCTTTCACGAGATAAACAAATTGTTCTTTCCCGTTCCATCCCGCCCGCTGCAAACTCTTCCCCTGCTTGAGCGCTTCAATGGCAAGGCCGAAACTCAGCCCTGATACCGGACGGTAAGCCTTTTCGAATACTTCTTTCGGGCTCCAGCTAACGTAGCCATCAAAGCGATCGGTGTTAGGTTTTCCGCCGTCCAGATATTCAACCAGATAGCCTTCGTCCGCGCCGTTCTCGTCGGCAGGAAGCTGCCAGCCGCGAAAATCGTTATATGCCTGTCTCGTCATCGGAAAGGCGTTAATCAGTTTCACGCCAATATGTTGGGTCATTGAACCACCTTCAAGATTAATAATCCCCATTAAGGGATAGTGAATGATGCCCCCTTAATGGGGTTAGCAATCAGAGTCAGGACGGGCGACTGCACGGCAGGCCCACATACAGGCTTCCTGCATTTTGGTGCGGGCGATTGCCAGGCTGCGCATAGCTTCATCAATCTCCCGAGCCTGCTCAGCACTTAACATTGCCGGGCCATTACGGACAGCCAACAATTCACCTCGCTCTGTATCGAGCAGACTGCAAAAATGCCGGCTGACACCTTTGAGGCGGTTCATGCGCTCAATGTCGCCCGTGGTTAATGTGCGGTAGCCCTTTACTGTGGTGCCGTCCTGCGGTTTTGCTTCACTCATTTCGTAGCCTTTTCGGTTAGGTGCGGGCAGTTGGCCAGCACTGATTTGTTGTGCGCCAGAATGTCACGCTTCGTCTGACGGTCGAGAACATCGATATCGTGGTCTGTCAGATAGAGAATTCTTACCCAACTGCACGCCGTATCAACTACCACTGGGGCGGGTGAATTGTTCGCGCAGCTCCCGATCAACATCGTCATCAGGCATATGGCTAACAGTCTGCTGTGCATCGCTGGCCCCTTTCGTAGCTTCCGCCTCACGTTCTGCCGCGGCGACACTGGCGGCGGCATTATCTTTAATGCGTTGCTGCTCGGCTTTGTCTTCGGCCTTGCTGGTCCCGCGCGCATGGCCTAA
The DNA here is from genome assembly GCF_945957435.1 of Serratia sp. PL7. Taxonomy (NCBI): domain Bacteria; kingdom Pseudomonadati; phylum Pseudomonadota; class Gammaproteobacteria; order Enterobacterales; family Yersiniaceae; genus Serratia; species Serratia sp. PL7. The sequence continues at coordinate 54,775 of NZ_CAMFLB010000002.1, forward strand.
CCCAAACGCGCCAGCGATTAAGCCAAGCAGAACGACTACCAGCCCGCTGATAAATTCAAGGCTCATTGCGCCTCCTGCTGCTCATCGGCTTTTTCTTTCAGCTTTGGCTGTCTGACGTATTGAGAGAGGATGGCGAGCACCACCAGAGCCGGGCTAATCATTGCCACAATGTTGGCAGGCAGAATATCTTTGATATCCGGCGGCAGCATCGCCCAGGCATGAAGAGCTGCGTCAGGAAATGATTGGGCCCATACACCGACCAACGCGCCGGCAGCGCCTAAGCGGACAGACCATGTTTTAAGCAGTAACCGGGCATGACCAACAAACTCCAGCCGGGAATATTTGCGCAATAGCAACAGAACGAGCACGGCCACCAGCGCCAGCAGAGCGAAAATAATCATCTTCATAGGCTCACCCGCTCTTTAACCCAGCCGTATAGAAACGCTTCGTTCGCCGGCCTCGCTTCGGCCAACTCAAGATAGCGAGCCCCCTGGCTGCAATTCAGCGCCTTTAGCAGCGTGGCTTCGCCGTCTTTGCCACGAACGGCGAGATAACTTTTCAGGGCGGCGATGGTGAGATTGCCGATTGCACCGTCCGGCTTCAGGTCCGGATAGAGCTTGCCCTGCATATTCAGAGCCGATAACCAGCGCTGCAGGAATGTACTTGCGACACGCGGCCCCATGTTCACGCCGGTATCACATAACTCCTGCGCAATGGATGGCGACAACTCGGCGATGCGGTCATACTTCGGTTCTGTCCAGTATTGCGACAGGTAAATGGCTTTGGCGGTTTCCCGTGGTAACGCCTTCATATCACCTGCGTAACCATATGCGCGGGCGGTAGTCTGCGTGATACCCCAGCGAGTTGGGCCGCCTTTATCATTCGGGTTATTTACGTAACCCCCTTCTTTGCCGAGAATCCCCTCGATAATCTGATCTGCTGTCATGGCGCCTTAACTCCGGTAATGCGCTCCCAGAAATAGGTCAAAGCAACAGAACCCATTGCCCCGCTAATTCCGGAAGTGGCCAGTATCATGTAAATGCTCAGTCCGCTTTCAATGCTCACCAGGCCAGCAATAACGCCGGTAAACCCTGAAACCACCATTTGGGCAAGAGCATTGATCAAGCTCCATGTTGCCTTGCTCTGCTTCACATCTATCAGGTAGCGGACAAGTCCACCCCAGCAAGCAATGATCAGCAGAACCAGCCAGGACATCCCGGCAATGCTCTCTTTGTCTTGCATACGTTTAGCCATAGTTACCGCCTCCGATGAAAGATCGGGAAGCTGTGTGAATAAATCGGCGGGCTCTGCGCAAGCGCCCTGCGATTGGGTTATGAACCGTCGCAGGTGAGCCCTGTATGGGGAATGGCCGCCAGTTGGAACAAGGTGAATAACGTTTTGGCAACCAAAAGAGAAAAGGCCCGCGAATGCGAGCCCTAAATGCAGAAAGCCCCGACGTTTGTCGAGGCTCTTAAATTTTTTCTTCAACGGTGAACATACAATGCCCATCGTTAGAACAAATTAACACGAATTCGGGAAAAGTAAATATCTCAGCGCGTTATTTGTTTGAGTTGTGCCTCTGCCCATGCCTCCTCTATATCGAATTTAGTGATCAGCACGTCGAAGAACGGCTTAACCGACTTCTTCCAGGTATCCAGGGTGATGGCGTCAGTTATCTGGCAAATGGCACTGTGCACAGCAGTGGAGAGGATCCGCTCATAACCGCGCCCACCACAGCGTTTACAGTTACCCATGACAGGCACGCCCTGTTTCTCCGTCTCATCCTGATTCACTACCTTTCCCCTTCCGTGGCAGTCGTTACAGGAAGCACTGACGGTCCCTTTTCCCTGGCACTTTTGGCAGAGCACCCGAACCTGCTCCCTGACAGACTTTGCCTCCTCCCAGTATGATGGATAGATCCCCTTTGTAACTTTGACCCACTTTGGAGGTTTGCCATCTGGATAAGTTACTTTGTTGGTGAACACCTCTGCATCGATGAATCCAGACCCATGGCAGCAGTCACATGTTTTTTACTGGAAGCGCTGCGGGAGTAATCTTCAAAGGCGAACTCTGCGAGTATCCGGATAACCCGAGGTTTTACGTTTGGTGTGAGTTTGCGCAGCGCAGCTACTTTATCGCACCGGGTTAATGCGTATTCGGCCAGCAACGCGATCGCCCTTTCCCTATCATTGTTGCTGATACCCATCTTTCCGAGGAAGGCGCTATACCCCATTGCAGCGCGCTCCTGCGTCATACCCATTGCCGCCATAATATCGGTACCGGTCAGTGAATCAGAGGCGGTAGCACGCGGAGAATCGCTAATCAGCGTGGATTTTTCGAAGTGGTATTTCACTGTGTTTTCAAGGTTCATGCTCTCTCTCCCCGGCTCTGACGGGTGCGAATAAAGTTTTTAAGGATGCGATATGCCACCGGGAACGACCCGCGATAGCGGACAATGTTCAACTGTAGCCAGCGCTGGCGAATACATTCAGTTGTGTTCATGTTCATGCTTTTACCAGCCCTTCTTTTTTCCATATGGCCAGCGTTCTGAGCACACCTTCCGCATGCATCAGCCGCAGTTCATCATGGGTGTAATCGGTGGTTTTCTTCCGTCCGTCGATCAAGTCGTGGCAACTGCTGCAGGACCACGCGCCTTGGGCATCATCGGGTTTTATGCCAGTGCCGCAGGTTCCGGCCATGCGGTAATGTGCAAGCACGGTGGTGTAAGGATTGAAATTACAGACGCCTGGAATGCGGATCTGGCAGTCGCGTCCTTTGGCCTCCTCTTTAAGATTGGCCATTATTCGAACTCCAGCAACTGCAAAGCCACGTTCTCAGCTTCTTGCCTATTGCGGAAACTGCGTGACAGGATGAAATTCCATAGAACGTTGAAAACGGACTTGTACAGGCCTTGGAATGTGTCTTCATCCATTTTGGAAAACGAGATCGATTTAGGTACCCGTTGGCGCAGTCCATTGGGCAGGATCACCTCATCGTAATAACCAGCTTCAACCGTGGCCCAAGCCCGGTAAGGTTCGAAGGACTTAAGAACCGCAATCTCTTTGGCACGCAGCTTTCCAACGTGGAACAGGTAGTCGTCAGCAACTGAGCTGATGATTGCTCCATGCTGGCCGGAAATATCAATGAGATATTCGACAAACCCATCTATGAGTTGCCGTTCGGGCAGCGTCAATGTGCCGCCGGTTGGCGTCCAGTAATCGAATCCAAATTGCAGGAGTTTGAAAAAACGCTTGTGAAATTGATAGTTACGGACACGCCTGAACTCGGCCTGTATCCACTCGCCGAGTTTCACACGTTGCAAAAATTCGCTGGCCTCGTTCGTTGCCGGGGTCAGGATTGTAGGTGCGGATTTCACTAATTGTATTAACTGCGCCATTTCAACCTCTGGAATAGCGCAGTGCTCAGGTTGCCAGGTGTTCAGGCTGACTTGAGTATTATAACACTATTCGGCGGTCCGTTTCCCCTGTTCCACACCAACCTGCGCTAACAATTCTGAAAGCTCGGAGGGCGATAGCCGCATGAGTTCCAAGCTTAAAGCTATACGTCTGTTGGTCTTGATATCGCTGACATAGATACAATTTGTGATGGAATCCACACGAAACCGTCCACTTAAGCAGAGAGTCTCAGACAAAGAGTTTTCATAAATCATATTTCACCTCAATAAGTTAGAATATTTTTCGAGGCGAAACACCATGGAATTAGGATTCACATGTTTTCAGTAAAAACGCTGGATTGGCCTTTTCTATTAGGTAACGTAGACCAATATCGCAACTTCGATCGTTTTAACAGATCGATAGCACACTATTCCTATGGCTAATCGTGATATGCGTTTGATTAGATACAAAAAAACCCGCCGAGGCAGGTTTGATATGATTGGGTGCTTGAGAGCTCATACTCAACAACAGAGTGGCGGGGATTACTCCCCGCCGTAGCTCTTACTTGGTTTCGTAAGCCATGTGAGCCACAATCTCCATTCCGCCACTTCGGAAGCTAACATCACTGAGCAGCAACGTCCCTAATTGGGCAATACTGACAACGATTAGCGCCATCAGCGCCAGTTTTTGTGGCTTCATAGCCTTCTTCTCATTTATTTTTTCAAACGAGTTTCAAATCGGGTTTTTTCCCACTCGAACTGACTCCTCCACCAACAATAACAGCCACCTTGAATAACAAATTTGCCAGTTCATCAATAGGTATCGAAAGCATTGACGCCAGTGTATTCATATCAATCTTGTCAGTTTTTAAAGCATGTAGTAATTTATCGATCACTAATGAACGCTCTCTCGGAATTCCATTGATTTCTTCTTTTCGTAAACCTCGTTTATTGGCCTCCACCATTAGAGTTCGATATTGCCACTCAGTAAGAATTCCAACATTTTTCATCCGGACAATTAGTGCAACTGCTGACACCAACCAATTCTCTTTGATAGAGATCACGCCATCAAGTGTAGGAAATGGCATTTTTATCGCTAGTATCGTTCTGCGAGGCATTAAAAGAGCAGATGCAAAGCTATCTGCTTCTTCTTCCGCTCCTTTTCCCTGAGGAGAACCGTGGCGATGCAAAACAAGATGCCCCAACTCATGTGCAGCATCAAATCTGCTACGTTCAGCACTTTTTTGTGTGTTCAGGAACACATAAGGCGTCTCATTTTTCCAAAATGAAAATGCATCTACGTCAAGAGTATTTTCTGCCAACGAGAATACACGAACACCATTGGCCTCAAGCATATGAACCATATTTGAAATACTTTTGACACCTAACCCCCATTTTTCCCTCACTGCTTCAGCAGCAGCTTCGGGTTCATAACCACGGAGATTCGGAAGATTACATTCAGGCAAATTAAATATGCTTTCAAAAAAACCATTAACAATTACCCCCAAGCTTCCTGCGGCTTCGGCTGCGTGTTGGTCTGCCGCTTTCATACTTTTAAGAGAGCGGAAAGAAACCGAAGATGGATCGACAAATTCAGCATCGCTCCCACACAAGAAATTCACAGGGTACCCTAAAGTTTCAGCCAACAACTTAATGGTCTGCTCACTTGGAGGGAAAAGCCCATCGGCCTTTTCATATTCGGCAACTGATTTTGACGACAAACCGGTAGCCGAAGCTAAGGATGTATACGTCAATTTACGTCTTAATCGGGCGATTTTGAGTCGGTCCGGGTTCAGTTGCATGTTTTCCATATCATTCATTTCCGAGAAACGACAATGTCTATTTCTTCATTAAACTCTTTCTCAGGTGTATCGATGGCAGCACTAAATGGAACTGATGGCAAAATAATCCTTTCACTCCATGTGGAGATTTTATTGTGCCCATTAAACCCACTCATTCCGCTTGGCAATGACAACTCGCAGCGTACTTCTTGAGCACTGAGATCAAAATAATAAAGAAAAACATATGTCTTGGTTGAGTCGATGGTCATGTCAACAGGATCTTCCGAATCATTCGATTCAAACAGATCTAAATTTCTGGAAACCAAATTTTCAGTAGCCATGCCTTTAGCATTCTTAGTTTTAGGGAATCCTTCAACTAGACCAGTATCTTTAGTGCCACTAGTAGCTATGATACTCAAACCCAATTCTGAGTTGATGGTATACTCTAACCCGCTATCAAGCATGTAGTTCCATCCTCTAACGCCGGACAGAACGCTTTCGCGAAATGCTGCCACTACTTCATCCCATGCTCTACTCATAGCGCTAGTTCTAGGGTGTAACGGTGAACTTCGACGACTTTCATAGATCGCACGTGAAATCGCGAAGGAAAAATCCTCTACTGACAATCCCATTGACTGAAGCTTATCTAACGATGTTTGGTCTTGGTAAATTTTATGAGCTAACATTATCACCTCCTCTTTACTTCCGATTTTTATACCTCAAATGAGGAGGAAAAACAAGAAGTGAATGCAAAGTTCATCAATCAACCAAAATTCGATAACATCAATAAATCTTTAATTTTGCTCATGCTGCTTGCTCCTCTATGGCAATACACATTTCTGGCAAGTTGGCGCGGACAAGCGCCTCAGCGAACGGCGGCGGTACCGCGTTGCCGCATCTGGCCACTTGCGCCTCTTTCGAGTATTTTTTCCCACGATAATCGCGTTCGATGATGTACCAGTCAGGGAACCCCTGGGCTCTATACAACTCTCTCGGCGCCAGCATCCGCATGCAGATATCAACGATGATGTAATCACCGACACGGATGTAGCCGGGCCGTTCTGCGGGAAATAAGTGGCTATCGTCTGGCTCGTCGCTGAATTTCTCCAGTAACCGGGCGCACCACCACGCCCCATAACGCTGTTCATCCGTCAGTGGTTCCTGGCCACAGTGCGCTTCATTGATTGCCATACGGTCTTTTGTGGTGACTGAATGCACTGGTGCCGCAACGTCGACAGCTGTCGCTGTGCCATAGTATTTGGTTAAGAAAGCTTGGACGTGCCCGTTATGCTGGCCACTGGCGGTTATCGTCGGTACCGGATCTGTAATTGGCCTTCCGTCTTTGCACGTCCCGCGCAGGTGTACCAAATGCGATGTACAAAGCCCGTGGTGGTCAACTTGGGTAACCGTATGCAATGGTTCATCCACACCCAGGCCTGCACCGGTATAGTTGCCGCCGTAGTGCTTCACTATGTTGGTAGCTACTAAAGCATGGTGCCCACCGGTGGTTACTGTACGTAATGGTTCTTCAGCTTTTCCGCCTGGATGCCCGGTGGTGTTAACCATTAAATGTACAGATGTCAGTGCGGTATGGGATGTTGCTGGTAAGGTGATCATCGGTGCCTCAACAGCACGCGGTTTACCTGAGTATTTCGGTCCGCCTGCCCCAACCAATACAGCGCTCACCGCGTTCACTCGTGAAACGCTCGTAATGGTCTGGTATGGGGTTTTGACAGACTTGGGGCGCATTTGCCCTTCATTGCCACCGGTATCGACAAGAACAGCTGCAGCTATTTGGGTTTTCCCGCCACCACCGGGCATGACCGTTCCCACCGGGGTATCAACCGGTTGGCCGGTACTGTTTCCGAACTGGCGTACTACCACCGGGGCGGCAACCCCAAAGCCGTGGGTTTGCGTTATCGTCTGCAGCGGAAGCCTGCCAGATTGCCCTCGGAAACAATGGTATTTGGTTTTGTTCGATGTGTGATTGCTTTTCACGACATACGGCTCGATCAAAAGGTGTTCTGCTTTGCTAGTGATCGTCGTTAATGGCTGTTCTGTTGAATACTGCCGGCCGTCACCACCGAAACCGGTTTGCCCAATTTGAACAATGTAGGGATCTGGATTATTTATAACGAACCGTTGCAAGCCTTTAACGATGCGGCGCAGAGTGTTATCCGCCAGATCCTTCTTTCTGCCAAAAATGCTTTTGGTTGGAAGTGACCAATCGATAATTTCTGCAGCCGTACGCCAGGGTTTGAGTTTTCCGCTTTTAACCTCTTTAGATTTCGGATCCCCGTGGGTGGGCTCAGGCCAAACTATTGGCTGACCATCACAGCGGGCCATCATGAAAAAGCGCTTACGGATAGTTGGAGCACCATAGTCACAAGCTCTCAACTCACGGTACTCAACCGCATAGCCCAGTCCAGCTATCAGGCGCCGGTGTTCGTCACTGCCCTCTGCTATGCCCAAAATTTCGCAGCACTCAGCCAACGCAGGGTGAGCGGCATCAATGCCGGTGGTCAGCATTGCTATAAACCCGAGAAAAGTTTCCCCAACACGATCTGGGCATGGGTAGTCATTGCCGTTCTGGTCTGTAACGAGCGGCCCCCACGTTTTAAATTCCTCCACGTTCTCCATTGCGGTAACCCGCGGGCGAACCTTCAAGATCCATCTGATTTTGATCCAGGCCAGCCCCCTGATTTCTTTTTTAACCGGTGCACCACCCTTCGCTTTCGAAAAATGCCTGCAGTCGGGGCTAAACCACGCCAAGCACACAGGCTTGCCAGCTGTGGCAACCACCGGATCGATATCGAACACGGATTCACAGTAATGCAACGTGTCCGGATGATTGGTTTCGTGCATAGCGATCGCATGTGGGTCGTGATTAATCGCAATATCAACACTGCGGCCGGTGGCCAGCTCGATACCCGTTGACGCACCACCACCACCGGCAAAGTTATCAACAATAATTTCTCTCATTGGTATTGCCCCAAGGTATCGGCCAGCACTTTGGCAACGGAAATTACAGTGGGCATAGGGATCCCTTCTAACCACATGCGATTGATATGGTGCCGGAGCCGTTTTTGATGGCACTCCGGCAAGTTTTCCGCCCCGTCGATTTGGGTGATCACCATCTCGATCTCTTTAGGCCAAACTGTATTTTCAACCGGGATCAGCAGCATGGTTTCCAGTTCGATGATCCGATTAATGGCGTTTTTCAGGATTATTTCGTCCATAGCACCACCACCGTTGCTATTAGTACTGTCCAAAAAATCACACAGGCAATTCCTACCGCTGTTAAGGGGTGGCGAACCATCCAGCTTTTGGTTTCACTGATCATGGTTTTACCCTCCTAAACTCAATCACCCACACCCATGGGTTAGCCTGCCAACTTTCAGCGCCGTAGATTGACTCCCAGAGTCGTTGAAAAGCCACCTTGGCGGTTGCAAAGTCACCTTTTGGGGTGAGATATGCATCAGGGATATTTGGCAGCAATTCGCCTGCAGGCGTTACTCCTTCGGCCTTTGCATCGTCGTTGCTGATATCGCCCAGGCGCTCAACCCGTACGCCGGTAATTTCCAATACCAGGCGGCAAGCGTGGCGCGGCATGTGAATCGATGGTCGCCATGGAAAACCACGGGTTTCTCGGCTTTCTCCCTTAAAATCCACTTCATAGACGGGTTGCCAGTAGCTGTCATGCTGCTCTGGGATGCTTGGAGCGTATGTAATTTCATCCTCGTCATATTCGCTATGGATCAACTGCCATGTTTCGCGCACCCACAGCTGATCGCCTACCTGGCCGAATGGGCAGACTTTAAAGCAGTAAGCAAAATTGCGGATGGTATCCTTGTGGCTGGAGCCAATGCCGTATGCATAGCCATTCCAATTAAACCCGGTGCGCTCACTAAGCGTCGGTTGTGGTTTGATTACGCGCCGCGTCTGCGTCTTGCGTCCGTCGAGGATTGCGCGAATCATCTCACTATTGAAAATTATCGGGCGCTCTTTCATACCCGGCCCTCCAACAGATCGACAGCAAATGCACGTGCCTGAAGTGCAGCAAATTGATGGGCCGCACCGAGATGTTTTGCACCTGCACGCTCAGCAGCGGATGATTTCTCTTCCTGCTGTTCTGCGAATTTCTCAACCAATTTCGTCTCAACTTCTGCCAGTACGGCATCGGTGGCGGGAAAACTCAATTCCTCAGCACACGGGATTACCTCGCCGTAGATGCGTTCCATTGCCTGCTCCCAGCCGTATTGCATCGCATCGTAGCGATCAGTGATGCCGCGGTCTTCTAGTCCGCAACCCATTCCTTCGGGGTGATACTGAGGCTCATTATTCAAATCAGTCACGGCGCCGATAATTGCCTTTTGCTTCGCACACTCAGCAACAACAGCATCCAGTTGCCGCTTGAGCTGCTCGTAATCTTCAAACTTTATGTAGCTACCAGCCGTATTTACGTACATTTCTGGTGCGTCAGTAACGAAGCCGACATCCGGTTCAAAACGCGTTGGTGATTTAGTCATTGTTCTGTTCCTCTGGCTGGTCGTCGTCTTCGGCAAAACAATCAAAAATGATGCATAAGACCCATGCGATAACGATGGCTGTGATAGCCCAGATAGCGCCGCCAGGCTCTTTTAGCAGTTCCCAGAACTCAGCCATTGGTTACCTCCAGCAAGCGGTGAACCCGGATCAGGTGTTTGAGTAATTGCTCGTCCCTCCGTGCACCGGCTTTCTGTTGCTTAATACGCTGGCGAAGGTGAGCGATTGTGGGGAGCGTAAGCGTTTCGGTACCATCGGATTCTGCACGCGATGCTGCAACAGGGGGTGGTGCAGGCCATATAATTTCCATTTTTGGTGCAGGTGCAGGTGCAGGTGCAGGTGCAGGTGACACTGATTTAGTACCGGATGCCGGTACAGATTTTTTAGTCTCACTGTCAGGAATTGTTGCAGTTTCAGTACCGGGCATCATGTAATGGAATTTACCGCTGGCTGACTTGCGCACCACCTTCCCGCGACTGGTGGCCATTGCCAAGGAAGATGCAACGCGACGAGCAGTAACACCAGCAACGGCAGCGAGCTCCTCTGCCGTCATTGGCCCCTTTTCTGCGATGATATTGATCAGATCCTCAGCTTTGATGCTCACTGGCTTAGCTTCGCTTTTCCCCACATGTCCTGAGGCATTCCCGGTCACCAGCTCCCAGCAATGGCCATCTTTCTTTACCACCTCGGCCTCTTTGAGTTCCCAGAGCTGATCAATAACCTCTTGGCGCTCCATACCCAACCGCGCAGCGATTTCGATGGATGAGGCTTTACCCATCGCTTTTAGTGCATCGATGATCGTTTCCATCATGCGTTACCCCGCACAGCGGCCAGCGCCTGATCGAACATTTTGTGCAAATGGCAGAACCGCAGTTCAACTGGGTTGAAATGCCAGAGCCTTTTATCGCTGGCGGTATTTTGAGAATTAGAACGATAATTTACCTCCCCTCGCGTAATAAAACTTTCGCTGGCACTGATCAGTGTGTAACGCGCCTTGTTCCCCTGGCTTTTGACAACAATTTCAGCGTGGGGAGATCGAACCATATTCCTCAGTCGAGTGAGGATTGACATGCGAGTGAGGTCACCATCTGGATAAACCTGGTGTGCCAACTCGTAAATTTCGCTGGTGCTCAGTTCCTTACCCAGGATCAGATCGACGAATTGCCGGGTTGTAATTCTGCTTTTTTTGGTCATTGGTTTATGCTCCGTTTTTATTACTGCATGACATGACGTCACCCTAAGTTTTTCTTGCGCTTGTACTGTTCGTAAGCCAGTTCTGCCGGTGTTGGGCCTGGCGGCGCTTTGGGCGCTTCCAATATTCTGCGAATTGGAGGAATGGGAAAACCGCCGGCAACCCGCTTTTCCCAGTGAGCCAGCTGCTTTACGGCCTGGGTGCGCAATTCTCCCTCAGTGAGTTTTCGCTCAATGCCTATGCGCTTCAGTGCGATGCAGATGTGATAGAGCACCGGGTGACGCCAAGGGAATTTCTCTGCGCAACTGTAGCGGTAAAACTCGTTACGCCAGCGCTTGTTCTCAGCCATGACATCCTCAACCGTCAGGCCAAACACGCCACCGCTGCATTCGGCGACTATCGATACAAACTCAGCCAAGTCCGGCGGCCAGTGGCTGCCAGCCCGCCATTTGTCTGCAAGCGCAGAACAGACGCGGGTGAGTTGCTCACTCGTCATCGAATTGACCTGGACCGTCCATAGGTCCGATGGTTGATTGCCATTCTTCGCAATCCAGCGTTGGCCGTAGATTTTGATCATCAGTTCCCACAGCTGCCATTCCGGCGGTGGACTGCCCTGTCTGTCGTTCCCATTCCATGAACTGCTCGTAGTACGAGCGCTGATCGCTTGGGTTGTATCGAAATTCCGCATGTTGTGTTACCTCGGTGGTTATTTTCCACTCGTCCTCAAAGTGCCGGGACGGCCCAAAAAACGTTTTGGCTTGCTTGATAAATTCCGTGCCGGACTTGCCTGTAGCCACCACGAACGCAGCGTAGCGCCTCGTACCATCCAGCATGGACTCGCTTGTCACCCCTTCCCGCAGCCGGGCATTCCAAGCCTTGAACGCACCGTGTTTGTCAGGGCTTCCAGGCCGTCGGGGGTATGCCCGCCACGCCGTTTCAAAATCGGGTGGGTACTCGTGCCGGTTCTTCCGGGCACCGGCTTCCGGGTCATCCGGTGGCGTGTCATCCAGTTTTTGATCGGCAGGGTCAGGTTCCTGAATAATTCCATTGGGTCTCTTGGCGTTTTTTTCGCCATGAGACAATAGGGTTTTATCTTTTAAGATCTGTTTACTGTTTACTGCTTTCTGGAAAGGTCTTGGCAAAGGTTTAGCCTTATCCTTAGCCAAAGGATTAGCCACAATGAAAGCCTTATCGAAAGCCAAACCCATAGCCTTAGAAACGCCGTGTGACGCGGCTTTCAAGGATTCCAATGCCTCATATTTAAGGTCACATTCGGGCAATAATTCAAACGCCCTCACCCACGACTTAATGACGTTTACCGATGTTGGCGGGTTGTGTTTAGCTGCGTTCGGCAACCAAAAAACTCTGGCTTGGGTGTCGGCTTTCACCATCCCTAGGGATAAGGCTTCGCCTAAGGCTAAGTCGAAGGCTTCTACGTCCCACCCCAACTCTTCAGCTAAAGCCGCGCGCCCCGCCTTAAAGAGACCAGGTATAATTCCAGTGAACGGACCTGTAAGCAGATAAACAAACAGACTCTGCCCGCTGGGCGGCAATGGGGATAACGCCCTAAAATTTGGGTCATTCCACATTGTGATTTTTACCTTACGATAAGGCTCATTATTTGCCTTGGTCTTAGCCAAAGGATTAGCCATAGGTCTTGCCTTTGCTTTTGTCTAATATCATTACCCTAATCACCGATGCCCCATGCGACGCCCTGGTACATGCGGGCGATCCGGTTTGCCCTTCACCCGCTTTAGCGGCTTTGCGTACGTCTTTGCGACCGCAAGGCTGCTGGCGATGGTCGCATTTGGGTATGCCAGGTAATGATTAGCGCCGTGGACTGCAGCAGAACGCGCCACATCAACAGAAAATCCATTACTTACCAGTTGACCGCGGATCTGCGCTTCAACTTGTTCTCTTGAAAAGTTAGCCATTGGTTTATGCTCCGATCGTTAAAAACAGCCGCTGAATACTGCAGCAGCGCTGGTCATAACTGCAGCCCACCGATCCGGCGGTGCCAGCCTTACCAGCGATTCAATGCCCTCGCGGATTTCTTTCTCCAGCTCACGCAACGGTGCTCCGAGTAATGCCGCCTGCTTGGCGTCCGCGCATTCTTTGATGGCGTCGGCCACCAGTTCAAACTTGGTTTTCCCCTGCTTCAATCCGTATTTTCTGGCTATCTCTATCGGCATCACGTCGGCAATTACCGGCGCCAGCTGTAGGACGTAACCGGCGTACTTCTCAGTACGGTGCGGATTGTCCAACCAGCGGAAAATGTTCTGTCTGTTGTTACGGTCAGAATCCCCCAATTGGAGGCCTTTCCCGCCGCAGCGAAACCATTCATCGGTGATCAGCTTTGCGATAGTTTCCTGTGCACGGCCCGGCAGCGTGTTCTGCCAATCCTCGACGGCCAGCCGCACCGCCTCAGGTTTGACGCTGGCACGGCGCCGCATGGAAGATTGATTTTCTGAACTCAGGCGCTGACCACTCGACCTGATAGCATTTGCAAATGACATGGCTAACTCTCCAGTTTCTGAGGTATACCTGATGTCGGATTGGGATGTATGTCTGGGCGCAATTCGTGCGGGGTTATACCCGTAAGATTGAAAATCTTTATCAGGTAGCCTTCTGGAACCCTTCCCTTATCCCGATGCCTCCAGTGGCTAACTGTCATTGGGCTTACTTCCAGAGCCCTAGCCAAACAAGAAGCGTTATTGAGTTTCTTAATTACTTGATCTAGCGCTGTCATTTTTGAACCTCATCATTTACGACAAAGCTGATTAAATAATTTATTTATACTTCGTGTCAATATTTTATTTATTTCATGCGTTAAATAAATTGTTTATACTTATGATATGAAAGAGAAAAAAACTAACTCACTAACAGCATTCGAAGAGCGTATGTCTCTCCTTATGCAGATGAAAGATCTGAATAAAGCAGATCTGGCACGTATAGCCGGAGTTAGCCCCCAGGCTGTTAACGGCTGGTTCAATAGGGGTGAGATCGGAAAAGCTTCTGCCAAGAAAATCTCGTCAGTTACCGGCGTATCTGTCGACTGGCTGCTTGAAGGTAGCCCTGAGTTGCACGAGCTAAATGCACATCGTGGCAAGCGACTAGCCGATTGGTTTAAGGATGGATTTCCTGAGCATGAAGCCTCTTTCTTTGCAGACCTTGTTAATGGGCAAGTGGCTTTTACTGATAAAACAGCCAGGAGGATAGAGGTAGATTACAGCCTTCCCTTCAACTACTTGGATTCTGGCAATTCTCTTGGTGCCCCCTCAAACCTTAATGATGATGACAAAGAACTTTTGTACTATTTTCATAAGCTTACAAAAAAATCGAAACAAGAACTCTTAGAAAACGTCAAAAAGCAGGCTATTTTTTACGATGATATGTTTGAAGAACTAAAAAAGCTTAGAGAGCAGTAAGCAAATAAATCAATGAGTTACAACCGCCTTAATGGCGGTTTTTTTTCGTCCGCACGAAGCATGTAAATAAAATATTGACCAATATATAAATATAATATTTAATTGAACACATCAAAAGCACCGCAGTGCTCAGGAAATGTTCTGACACCGGGAAAGACCGGGGACGGCTGGAGAGACAGCGAGCATAAACCAATGTTCAACCAGGCAGCAGAGGGGTAGACAATGATCAGCACTACAGTTCCACACAGTGGTAAAGCAACCAACTACCGCAACAAACGCACCGGCGCTGCATGGGTGGCACATTACGATATCCATTGCCAAGTGTATCGGTTCGAGCCTACCGGCAACCTTCGGGCGATCAAGTCGCCGTTTGAATCTCGCAGTATTCCGCCATATTTCGAACCGGCTGGCACCCACTAAAAGTGCAACACCAGGGAACGGTCGTATATTCCCGCGCGCAGATGTAGGTAATACGACGCCGGAAACGTAACCGGCAACCTAATTATTTTTAATTCAGCTTATTAATTAAGCCATGGATCCCCATTACCTAAAACCGGAGTATGACCAATGAGCAAGACTATTATTTTTAAATTAGAGCAGGTCAGCAATAACATCGCCAAAGTAGTTTCAAACAGCGAAACTGCTGGTTATATCGCACTCCCTGAAAACGAACATCAAAACCAGCAACCTTTCGCCATCACCCACAATGGCAAAGATATTGGCTATGAGCATTGTGAGGTATGTGCGATCAAAGCCGTTATCCGCCGCTTTGAACGCATTCCCCTTTCGGTGGAAATCAACCTCATTACGCCTAAAGAGGCCGTCCGCTCAGTGAGCATCAATGTTGTATCCATTCACTGATTGCTGTGTGTAGTCTTCCCCGCCGTCGTTGGCGGGGTTTTTTGAAGCTATTGAAATGCGTCCTGCGTTTCCTATCTGGGGGCGTAAATTCGCGGGATGCATTTCAATATCAACCAACATGAGAATCTAATAATGGAAAAAGTATTCTCCCCGGTCGCTGCACGTAAATCACAGGCGGAATATTGCAAAGAAAATAACTATCCGCATTTCGCACCACTTGACGGAATTTGCTGGCGTTGCAAGCGGGACATTTATCAGCAACAAACTGCATCCGCGCGTCCTACTGGCATTTCAGTTCAAGAGGCAGGCAGCAAACTGATTTGCTTCTGCCCTCACTGCAACCGCAGTTATGACGACTAAGACGTAAAAAGGCCCGCGCAAGGCGGGCCAGTCTACCGGCTTAACGTCCCGGTGACGGGTTACCGGGGAACCACCCCCAGCAACCGGAGCATAAACCAATGACCACTATCGCAGTCAATGATCGACTGCATTCTACCTAAATTCAGGAGAACTGCATAATGCAAAATGTTGCCGCCTATCTATACCGGGCTAAACAAAAGTCAGGCAAGCCTCATCTTTATGTTCAATTTGAAGCAAAGTCAGACGACCACGCCGAAACGAAGCGTGATTATCTTTTTATGGAAGCAGGGTATTCCAAAGCCGACTATTTTACCCCGCTACGCATTAACTTCCCTGTTGTTGACGATCTGCCAGTTGATGGCGCATTCAGTGAGTCATTCTGGTTATCTTGGGCACTTGAGGGGGATTCTGGGCGTACTTGTTTTCCGCGCGACAAAGTTGATCCCTCTGTCGCGATCCCTAAACTTTACCCCTACATGCTCAAGGGCGACGCGGATACAGCGGCAAAAGCACCGGAGCCGCCCGCAAAAGACGAGACCACATATTCCGCAATAGACCTCGACAAGCATACTGTGATTGCCGCCGCGTGGCTGTTTGGTCGTGACTGCATGAAAATGACAGGGGAGCAGTTGAAAGCAGCAACCAGGCTTATGATGGATGACTCGCAGCGGTACCCGCAAAACGTCATCATGGCCCTCTCCAATCTTAAGGGGTTCGATTACGTTTACCCGGACATGCCGATAGTGGCCATTGCAGCCATAAAGGCTATCTGGCCACCATTCGATAAAGCGCCAGAACTGGGTAAACTTAGTCAGTTCGCAACCGAATACCTGAATGCGAAAGTAGATGGTCGCCAGTCTGTCATTTCCAAGTGGCAGACGTCGCCCAGTGCCGCAAATAACTCACAGGTAGAATTGCCGCGCACGTCGTCCGGCGCACTGGCCGGCACAGGCAAGAATCCAGTCTACGGCACGCCAATAGCGTCCTTTAGCGAACTTGAAACAGTCACCTACCTTGCGCACTACCCATCCGATTTTGATATCAGCAGGCCGCCAATCGGCATTGTTAATGCAGTAAAAGAGATGAAAACGCGCAAAGAAAAGTCTCCATTAGCATGGTATGGACAGTTGTCCGAAACTCCCGGCATTCTGGACTTTTCCCGTGAGGCCGTTGGTACGCTTATCCGCAATGCTCCAGAAACCCTCCACCTAACACCTGGCCCACTACGCGACTATATCAATGCGAACCTGATTGAGATTGACGAAAAAACAGCGAAGGTAAAAAACCATGCTCAAACCCAATCGCTGCCGCAGGGCGAGGCAGGCTCACTGGTTAATGAACAGCTTGCGAATGAAACGCTGGCAGGCGCAGCAGCAAGTGCTGGCAGCGCGGCGCTGGCGGGCGAACTGACAGCAAGTAATGCCTCAAATGATGGCGAAAAAGAAGAGGTGGACGCAGCTAAGGATCTTGACCCAACAACGCGCAGCGCGTGGCTGCGGCGCGAAATCATGTTCGCCCTGGACGGTAAAACGTCAGTGATGAGTACGGATGATGTCGAGGAGCTTCTAACAAAAGCTGGCGATTTTAATCACGTATATCTCGCCAGGCTATTGGCAAAAGAAATAGAGCCCTGCGATCCTTTCAAGCAGCTGGCCAAGGACGATATTTATCACCTCACCTGCGATGTGCTTGAGGGTTGGACCGACGATAAAGAAGAACGCTGCCAACTTATCGATGAACGCGTTGAGTTCTATCTGAAAGAAGCGCGTCAAACGTTGGAACAGGCAGACGTCGCTGGTCAGCATAAAAACGCTGAACTGGCGCGCCCTGATGCCTCAAATGAGGGAGAAAAAACGGAAGTCGCCCAGCAGCAGCCTGCTGGCGAATTGCACGCCATGGGCAGCGGCAAGTTTGATGTATCTGAATTGTTCGCGACATCCCCACTGGCCAACGTTGATAACGCAGCATCAACCGATTTGCGGGAAAATGAGGATCTGACAACCAAGGATGTTCGGGAATTCCTGGATTCGTCAACCAAACCGGCCGATTTGTCAGGTGAAAAGGTCGATTCGTCAGGAGAATGCGCGCCAGCTGCACAGGAAGTACCGGTCGCCACGGCCCCAGCATATTTCGAACCTGGCCGCTATCTGGATATCCCAAACGATGTCTATCACAGCGCCAACGGTATCAGCAGCACCCAAATCAAAGATGCCCGGATCAGCCTGATGTACTTCCATGGCCGCCACGTCATCAAGTCAATTGCCCGAGAGCGTAGCGATGCCCTGACATTCGGCTCGCTCGTCCACACGATGGCGTTGGAGCCGGAAAAGCTGTCCAACGATTTCAACATCGAGCCAATCATTCCTGAGGGTGCCTTCACCGGCGTAGCTTCAATGCGCGCGTTTATCGACAAACACAACGCAGCACTGCCAAAACAGACCGACGCCGACACACTTCGGGCAATGATCGAGAAGCACAACGCCACGCTGCCGGTACCGTATGCCCTGGGCGGTAATGCGGATGAAATCGGACGGATTTACACCATGCTGCCGCAGGAGTTCCAGAGCATCGCCGAGGGGCAAAAATTCACGGCCACGGCCATGAAAGCCTGCATCAAAGAGTACAACGCCACCCTTCCTGAAATGCTGAAAACCAGCGGAAGCCGTGATGCTTTGCTCGAGCAATTAGCAAGCATTGATCTCGAATTCACCACGCGGGAAAAAGCCATCCCTGCGCCGCTGCCGGTCAGCGGGACAAAAGAGGACATGGCAGCCCGGATCAAAACTATTCTGCCTGAGGCCATTTTTGCCGATGAAATCCTTGATGCGTGGACGTCGTCAGATGACGGCCGCCAGCTGGTGACCCAACAACAGATGCAGGCGGCGAAAGCCATTCAGCGCGCCCTTTTCACTCACCCGTCCGCAGGCCCCCTACTGCAGCACCAGAACCGTGCTGTTGAGGTGAGTTACTTCGGGATCGATGAAGACACAGGCCTCGATGTCCGCGTTCGTCCAGACCTAGAGATTGACCTTGATAGCGTTCGCCTAGGTGTGGATCTCAAATCGACCAGCATGGGCCGCGTTAAACAGGATTTCTTACGCGCCAAGTTGCACCGGGAAATCATTGATCGCGATTACCACCTCAGCGCCGCTATGTATTGCGACGTTGCTGCCTTCGATCAGTTCTTTTGGATTTTCGTGAACAAGGACGAGGGTTATCACTGGGTGGCCATCGTTGAGGCATCGCCGGATCTGCTGGAATTGGGCCGACTGGAGTACAAAAAAGCGATGCGCGATATCAAGCAAGCTTTCGACACAGATACATGGCCGGCACCGATCACTGAAGAAATCGTGGACGACATTAACGACTTTGACCAGCGCCGCATGGAAGCGTTGCGCATAGCTTAAGGAGCATACCAATGACCAACCAACTCGCACTTATTCAGAAAGATTTAGCAGCAGAGCTAGCACCGGCCAAGGAAATTTTGCCGAGCCATGTCAGTTTTGAAAAATTCACCACCGCCGCGGCGGTGGCGCTAGCCAACAATAGCGATTTATTGGGTGCTGACCGCCAAAGCGTCATTAATGCCCTTTCATCTTGTGCAAAAGACGGCCTGATCCCTGATAACCGTGAAGCCGCGCTAATCGTGTACAAGACGAAAAACGCCAACGGCCAATGGATACCTAAAGCGCAGTACCTGCCAATGATCGACGGCGTGATGAAACGGGCTCGCCAGTCTGGCGAAGTCTCAGTGATCGCCACACGTGTCTGGTACAAGAACGATCAATTCCGCGTCTGGATGGACGAAAACGGTGAGCACATTTTTTACGAGCCTAACCTACTGGATCGCGGCGAACTTGTCGGCGCGTTCGCCTATGCCAAGATGAAATCCGGCGAGCTGCAATTTGAAGTGATGAATTTGGATGATATTGAAAAGGTCCGCGCAGCCAGCAAAAACAGCGACAAAGGGCCATGGGTCGACTGGTATGAGTCAATGGCGCGAAAATCCGTGATGCACCGCCTCTGCCGCCGCCTGCCGAACAACTCCGAGATGATGGAAATGCTCGAACGCGGGCAAGAGATGGTTTGGCAGAAAGAAAAAGACGTCACTCCAGATACACGCGTAACTGCCGGACAGTTGATCGAGGCGGCAGATAAGGCCCCAGAGCCTGTTACTGAAAATTCAGCACCTGAAAAGATTGCTAAGGATATTCGCGGCAGCATCGACAAGATAACGACCCCGGCACAGGCGACTGACCTCCGCGCATCGGTTGAAGAATTGAAAGCACAGTTGGGGATCACTCTCTACACCGAACTGAAAAACAAAATCGTGAGGCAGCACCACCGTCTGAACGCGATTGCAGCCCTGGGTGCGTCGATCGATACGGCTGGCAAGAACGGCGGCACAACGAACGAGGAGCGCGCCGAGCTGGGCGCACTGCTTCATCGCTCCGAGCGCTTTCTTAGCGCTGATGAGGTTCAACGCTATCAACAGGCGATCGATGATCTGTCGCCAGCGCAGGAGGCGGCATGCTGATGCTCATAGGCTTTGTCCTGCTGGTCAGCCCGTGCGGCCACGATGCATGCGACGCGCTGCCGGTATCCGAGCGGGTGTACCCGACCAAAGCTGAATGCGAGCAGGTGAAAGAAGCAATCCAGTTTCGTCGGCCACACGCCGTAATGTTTTGCAGTGATGTATATCGACCTGAAAATTGATTTTTGAAAATCAAAACACAACCCTGGCCACGATTAAGATCGTGGTCGGTTGTGCTTAGGAGCATAACCAAATGACCAAAATTAAGTATATCACCCTCAAAGAATGGAACAGCCGCCAACCACGCCCTAAGAGCGTGGAAACTGTTCGTCGCTGGGTTCGGGCAGGAAAAATTTATCCAGCTCCACAACTTGATGGGCGGGAATACCTTTTTGATGACCGGGCCATAAAAATAAACCCAAATACCCTACCAAAACAGTCAACAAAGCAACTGCTGGACAGGATCCGTGATGGCAAGAATGCGAAGCCGCGCCCGGCGCGACCTACCCCCAAACTTATACGTCCGTAATGATGGCTACTACAGCTATCGTGATCCGCGAACGGGTAAAGAATTTGGGCTAGGTCGGATTAAACGCGATGCTATCAATCAAGCTATCGAGGCGAATTTACAGCTGATGGAAACCTCAATCAGCTTGGTAGACAGAATAAACGGTAGTCAATGCATAACGTTCCACGGTTGGCTTGAAAGGTACGAGGAAATCATCAAGGCCCGCGATCTTAAGAAAAAATCATTGGATGAATATATCAACCGGGTTAGCGCAATCCGTATGGGGATCACTGATGCAGAGATCGACGCGTTAACCACCAAAGACATCGCTGAGTTTCTCAACGATTACGTGAGCCAGGGGAAAAACATGCGTGCAAAGGTATTACGTTCAACGCTTAACGATATCTTCAAAGAGGCGGTTGCCGACGGGCACATTAAATTCAACCCAGTTGATGCTACTCGAAATCCAAGAGCGCCGGTGCAACGCGAACGCCTCAGCGTTGAGGAATATTTCAAGATACGCGCAGCGGCCAACAGCATGGCTGCATGGGTTGGATTAAGCATGGAACTGGCATTACTGACAGGTCAGCGGTTGGGGGACATAAGCAGATTAAAATGGGAGGATGTACACGATGGCAGGATGTGGATCGTTCAGGAAAAAACCGGGGCGCATGTATCGATCTCAACAGACATTGAGCTGACAGAGGCCCAGCTGAGCCTTAGTGATACCCTTGCGCGTTGTAAGCTGCATTACGCTGATTGTTCTAACATCATCGCTGGTCAATCCGGCGACACTTTAGCAGCAAAGACGATCTCTACAGCATTCAAAGACAGCAGGCGCGCTTCTGGGCTTGAGTGGAAAACCTCCCCGCCTTCTTTTCATGAACTGCGCAGTTTGTCCGCAAGACTGCACAAAAAAGAAAATGGCGATGAATTCTCTCAGCATTTGCTTGGCCATAAATCCGCAGAAATGACGGCCAAGTACCATGATGAACGCAGCGATAAATGGGTATTCGTGTAGGTCAATTTTGACCTAATAGTGACTTATAGTGACCTATCACTTTTAACACTATGATTTTAAATGTTTTATTTTTATGCGACCTATCACAGTCATAGGTTAATAAACTTAATACTATCAACTACGATTACTCTAAGGCCGTAGGACGTTGTTGTTCCAGGCCTGGCTGATAACCCATTGAGGGATATCATTTTACGTAAACTGTTAAAGCCGTACGCCACAAGGCTAAGAAAGGTTGATTATGGCACGCACTACCCCCATCGAACGCTACCGCAATATCGGCATCTCGGCGCACATTGATGCCGGAAAAACCACGACGACCGAGCGGATTCTGTTTTACACCGGGGTCAGTCACAAGCTGGGCGAAGTCCACGACGGCGCCGCTACCATGGACTGGATGGCGCAGGAACAGGAGCGCGGGATCACTATTACCTCCGCCGCCACCACCTGCTTCTGGAACGGCATGGAGCATAATTATCCTCAGCACCGGATCAATATCATCGATACCCCTGGGCACGTCGATTTCACCATTGAGGTGGAACGCTCAATGCGCGTGTTGGACGGTGCCGTGATGGTGTACGACTCGGTTGGCGGCGTGCAACCGCAGTCTGAAACCGTGTGGCGTCAGGCTAATAAGTACAAGGTGCCGCGGTTGGCCTTCGTCAACAAAATGGACCGCACCGGGGCGGACTTTTTCCGCGTGCGCAATATGATGATCGAGCGCCTGAAAGCCAATCCGGTGCCGGTGGTGATCCCCATCGGCGCTGAAGACCATTTTGCCGGCGTAGTGGATTTGATCCGCATGCAGGCCATCTTCTGGGATGAAGCGACTCAGGGTATGACCTACCGCTTCGAGGCGATCCCAGCAGAAATGCTCGAGCAGGCCCAAGAGTGGCGCGACAAGATGATTGAAGCGGCGGCGGAAGGCTCTGAAGCACTGATGGACAAGTACCTCAATCAGGTCGAATTAACCAATGAGGAGATCGTCCAGGGGTTGCGCGCCCGCACCGTTGCCGGTGAGATCCAGCCAATGCTGTGCGGTTCGGCATTCCGTAACAAAGGGATTCAGCGCATGTTGGACGCGGTGATCGAACTGATGCCCTCTCCGCTGGATGTCCCGCCGATGGAAGGCCATGATGAACGCGATAACATTATCACCCGCAAGGCCGATGATAATGAAAAATTCTCGGCGCTGGCATTCAAGCTGATGACCGACCCGTTTGTTGGCCAATTGACTTTCGTGCGCGTCTATTCCGGCATTCTGGCCAAAGGCGATAGCGTCTATAACCCGGTAAAAGGCAAAAAAGAGCGTATTGGCCGTATCGTGCAGATGCACGCCAACGATCGTAAAGAAGTCGATGAGCTGCACGCCGGGGATATTGCCGCCTGCGTGGGCCTGAAGGATGTGACCACCGGCGATACGCTATGCGACCCCAATGCCATTATCACGCTGGAACGTATGGTGTTCCCGGAGCCGGTTATCGCGCAGGCTATCGAGCCAAAAACCAAGGCCGACCAGGAGAAAATGGGGATTGCGCTGCAACGCCTGACTTCGGAAGATCCTTCGCTGCGCGTACGTACCGATGAAGACTCGGGCCAGACCATCATTTACGGCATGGGTGAATTGCACCTGGAGATCATAGTTGACCGGATGCGGCGCGAGTTCGGCGTTGAAACCAACACCGGTAAACCGCAGGTCTCTTACCGCGAAACCATCCGTCAGAAAGTGACCGACGTAGAAGGCAAATTTGTACGTCAGTCCGGTGGTAAAGGCCAATACGGCCACGTGGTGTTGACGGTGGAGCCCAATGAACCCGGTAAAGGCTTTGAGTTTTTTGATGAAATCAAAGGTGGCGTGATCCCCGGTGAATATATTCCAGCAGTCAAAAAAGGCATTCTGGAGGCGCTCAATAATGGCGTGCTGGCGGGTTATCAGATGGTCGATGTCAAAGTGCATCTGACCTTCGGTTCCTACCACGATGTGGATTCCTCCGAGCAGGCTTTCCGTATGGCGGCTATCTTTGGGTTTAAAGAGGCCTGTCGCCTGGCCAGTCCGGTGATCCTGGAGCCAATCATGGCGGTAGAGGTGGAAACGCCGGAGGATTACGCTGGAAACGTGATGGGCGATCTGTCGTCACGACGCGGTATGGTGCAAGGGATGGAGGATATCCCCGGTGGCGGAGGCAAAGAGATCCATGCCAAGGTCCCGCTGTCTGAGATGTTCGGCTATTCCACCACCCTGCGCTCCATGTCGCAAGGCCGTGCCACCTACACCATGGAGTTCAGCCATTACGCAGAGGCTCCGCGCAATGTGGCCGAAGAGATTATCCACCACAGTAAACGTTAATCGATAACGGCTACGGGGAAACCCGTAGCCTCATCTTTTGGCGAATGCAGCATACGCTTTAACGTGTCTCCTCTAGCGCAACCACCCTCGGTTCCAACTTGATGCGCATGGCGTAAATCACCCCAACCGTCAGGCAGGCAATACCGCATAGCGTCAGCAGGGGTGGCCAGCTATGGCGCAGCATAAAGGTATAGGCCAATCCAGCCAGGATCTCGAATACGATCAGCGGCCCAAGCAGCACCGTCGGTAAACGCTGACTCGCCTCGTTCCAACACAACGTACCTAGCCAGGAACACAAGACGCCAATAGCAATCATCAACGGGATAAACACCTGCGGTCTCGGGCCAAACGGCAGCGCGAACTGCGGCTGTGTCAGCGCCAATTGGCCGCAAACCAGCACATAACCCACCAACGCCAAAGGTAAAGTCACAATCCCCTGCGCCGTGGCCCAGGTTGTGGGCCGTTTATCCGGGTTATCGCGTAGCCAACGCGCGTTACGCAGAGGGAACCAGGTCCAACACGCCACCGCTAAGAGTGCCAATCCCAGGCCGCTGGTATAACGCCAGACATCAATAGGCTCGCTATTGCCTTGCAGTTCCGCAACGTTGACCAGCACCAGCCCGAGGGCAATCACCAGCAAGGCCGGGGTTAATTTTCGCCAGGAGAGACGGCCGTCGTGATGGCCGTAAAACAGATTGGCAGCGACCGATATCACTACCGGTAGCGTGCCGATAATCATGGTCGATACAGGCGCTCCGGTACGTTGGATCGCACTGGCCAGGCACAGGTAATACAGCAGATTGCCAATCGCGGTCAGTTTTAACGCCTCTAGCCAATCTTTAGCCAGCAGCTGACGCAGGCGGCGGCGATCCAGCCAGGCCAGCGGCAGCACGACAAGCCCAAAAGCCAGATAGCGCCCGGTGGATTGCAACGCGGCTGGATAGTCCGGCACCAATACCGGGCCAATAAATATCAGCCCCCACATCAACCCGGCAATCAGGGCAAACATCACACCGACAAACATAGTGACTCCATCATCAACAGCCATTCTCAAGTGGCTTAAGGATAGAGGGACGTGGGGGCAGAATATTGTACCAGGTTGCTGTTTTTTGATTGATAGCAACGTTGGCCAATCTGAAGGGGCCGAGCAGTATCGACCCTGACCAAGTTAAATAGATAACCCCGCCGTAAACGGCGGGAAACGATCATATTGCTAACTCATCAACCACTTCAGCTACGCTTTTAACATTCCGAATGCTACCGATGCCGGTGCCAAGCGAGATATAGCCGTCATCCGTATTTCCTTCGAGCATGCCTATACGCAAACCGCGTAATCCACCCATCGTTTTTCCAAGCTCTTCGTTACTGGCTCCTGCCTTATCCATTTGCACCAGCTTTTGTGCCAGCTTGCCGGGCAACGAGCGATAGTAATCTGGCATGGTACGGAAAAGCAGCATATCCAGACCATCCGAATCAATGATTTTGTCTTTCACCGATTGTGGTACACGGCTTTCTTCCGTACTGATAAAAATAGAGCCGGCAAAAACTCCGCTTGCCCCAAGGGCGTGGGCTGCTCTGGCGGTGCGTCTATCGGTGATCCCCCCTGCGGCCAGCACGGGTACATTTTGTACGGCATCGGCAATAAGCGGTACAATTGAAAATGTTCCCAGAGCCTTACCTGGCAAGGTTCCTCCTTCGTCAAAACCGGTGGCGACAATAATATCTGCCCCTGCAGCTTCGGCAAGACGGGTATTTTCAGGGGTTGGATTAATGTCGCGGTAGATAATACTGATGCCCGCGTTTTTCAGTTCGTCAAACAGAGCGGGGATCACCGCGCCTTCCCCATAGCCTGTATAAACCACAACTTTCACCCCTTCTTCTTTTATCACCTGCATGATGGATGGAGTCCATACGTCGTTCTCAGGCGTCGGGATCAGATTGACGCCAAAAGGTTTTTCGGTAAGCATTTTGGTTTTACGGATTTCTTCTCGCATTTTCTCGGCAGTTTCTTCCGGCGTGGAAACTTCGGTTTCTACCGTCAAGCCTGCATTTGGCCCCAGGACACCAAGGCCCCCGGCGTTGCTGACAGCAGCGACCAAACGGGCATCGGTTAACCAGGATAACGGTCCCTGGATGACAGGCTTTTCTATGCCCAGAATCTGACAAATACGGTTATTTTGCATGGCGGAATATCCTTAACAAATGGGTTCTGGCGACCTGATAAGGCTGCCTTAAAGCGTTCCTACGTTTCAAAATGGTGCTACGGAGCAGCTCAGCTTTCGAAGTGAGAAGAGTGTAGATCGCGATATTGTTTAGAAAAATAGCAAAAACACTTCATCACTATTATTAAATAAGTAACAATAGGGCTATTCGGGTACTGCTTAACAACGTGTCCCCCTCGCCTAAAAATAAGTACGCTATGCAAATTAATCTTTTTGAATCTATTAAAATTTTTATTGAAATTGTCGAATCTGGCAGCTTTACTCAGGCGGCGGAAAATCTGCAAATCCATCGCCCCGCAGTCACCAAAGCCGTGCAGCAACTTGAGCAACACTGCGGCATTCGTTTAATGCAGCGAACGACGCGGCGGATTAACCTGACGCCTGATGGGGAGGAGTTTTATCGCCGCAGCAAACCCTTGCTGGCCCAAACGGATGAGTTGCTGGAGTCGTTTGGCCCCGATTGTGCTTTACGCGGACAACTGCGTGTGGATATGCCAATCGCTTTTGCAGTTTCACTGGTCGTGCCCAATCTGCCTGTTTTTTATCGTGAGCACCCTGATATCGAAATCATTCTGAGCAGCTCTGACCGTCGTCAGGATATGCTGCGCGACGGTCTGGACTGTGTATTGCGGATGGGGGAACTGGACGACGGCGACTACATCGCACGACCTATGGGCAACATTAAAATGACGACTTGCGCCAGTCCTGCTTATCTTGCAGTACATGGCACGCCAAAAAATCTTGAGGAATTGCAGCAACATCAGGCCGTCAACTGGTTTAACAGCAGCAGTAGGCAAATTATTCCGTGGACGTTCGAAACACCGTCGGGAGCAGTAGAAGTTAACCTTCCGGGTAAGCTTGTTCTGGATAACTCTGAAACCTATATTGCCGCGGGGCTTGCCGGGTTGGGGATGCTTCAGGGCATGAATCTTTTTTTACAACCTTATCTCGAAAGCGGCCTCCTGGTAGAAATAATGCCAGACTATCCCGCCCCATCTCGAAAGTTGTCTCTGCTTTATCCGCACCGTCATCTCTCCCGCAAAGTGCGGGTATTTGCCGAGTGGTTAGACAACTTACTGTAGGTGTCCTGGCACCTGTAGCGGAATGAAGAACAGCAATAACCTGACAGCTTGCCCGCCCATAATGTCTCCATTCTGAGCAGGCGATTGGAACAAAATCTCAGCTGAAGAAACGCTCAGAGGATTCAGTGATCCGATCGATTAAACGATGCTGGCGCAACGCATCTTCAAACGTAGTTGCTTCACTGGAGCCCCTCGCTTTGTCCCGGGCATAGGCCGCGTAGAGATAGGCCACATCCTGTGAACTGGCATCAAGATGAGAAACGGGTAAAAACGCATATTCTGCGGGGACAGCCAGAGGTTCAAATGTCTCAACACCATTGCGCATTATCGCTATCGCGTTATCATCTTTATTCTCAAAACCACGCGCATTAGTAATACGCAGCACGCCTTCAGTGCCGGTGATATCAATCTGCAGGCCGGTACGATGTTTCTGGCCCCCCTCAAGCTGCACCGAGAACAGCCCACCGTTGGTAAGTGTCCCGATAACCATCACTTCATTCGGGCTGGTATAAGGCACTTTCTCACCGGTTTCCGCAATCGTGGTGACAGGAAACTGGTTTTCAGTAATTGCCGTCAGTTTTTGCGGGAAACCCACACCGTGGAACAACATATCGTGGAAGTGGCCGCCGTATATCGACAGTATTTCGGTGAAGTTAGCCGCATCCAGCGCCCATTTTGCAAACGCCGGCATGACCTCACCAAAAGCATCGACACCTACGGACATGCGTACCGCACGGATTTTACCGACGCAGTTTTGTTTTATCAGGTCGTGCCAGAAACGCGAGCTGGGAGAAAAGCGACGCTGAAGGCCAACAATATGTTTAACCCCCTTTTCACGCGCCAGCGCCAGAATCTCTTCTGATTCTGCTGTGGTGGTGGAAAGAGGCCATTCGCTGTAGACATCCTTTCCTGCCTCAATGACCGCTTTCGCCAGGCGGCCATGTTCAGGCGTCGGTGCCAACACCACAACCAGATCTACATCAGGATTGGCCAGCAGTTCTTCCGGGCTACCATAGGCCTGGCCGATGCCGAACTGAGCGGCATATTTCTCAACCTTTTCTTTATTACGCCCGGCCAGCGCCGTAATCTCAAAATCTTCCAGCGACTGAAGGGCCGGAATATGGCCATACCTTGCCCAACCGCCTGTGCCAATGATGCCTACGCGAATTTTGTTGCTCATGATGTTTCTCCTGTGTCTGTCTATCAGAACTCTGGGACGGCCTGAGTAAGCCGTCCGTTGGGTCGTGTTATGACGGTAATAATAAGCGGATATCCGCTTGCCATTGATGGGGCTGGCTGGCATAACACAAGTGACATATTTGTCAGCAATGATGGGCAGAAACAAATGATGGAAAAAATGACCGGGCTGGAGGTGTTCATGCACGTGGCACAGACGAGAAGCTTCGTCGCCACCGGGCGGGTAAAAGGTATTTCATCATCCGCGGTCAGCAAGAGCATATCGAGGCTGGAAGAGCGCCTGGGCGTACGCCTTTTCCAGAGAAGTACGCGCTCGGTGCATCTGACATCTGAGGGCGAGGTTTTCCTGGAACGGTGTCACCGAATTTTCAGCGAAATTCAGGCCGCAGAAGATGAGATTTCAGCCATGACCGGGCAACCTCGCGGAAGGCTCCGTGTTGGACTGCCGCTAGCAGGGGGATTGATGCTGCCGATGATTGCGCAATTTATGGAGCGTCATCCGCAGATTGAGCTGGATCTCGATTTTTCAGACAGATTATCTGATGTCATTGAGGACGGGATGGACGTTGTGATACGAGGGGGAGAACTGAGCGATTCCAGGTTGATATCACGTCGTCTGGGTTCATTCAGACTCTGTATTGTGGGTTCTGCTGAGTACTTCGAGCGTAATGGAACTCCATCCAGTCCGGATGAACTGTCCGAGCATGCCTGCCTTCACTATCGCTTCCCCAGTTCAGGGAAAGTTGCACAGTGGCCGTTTCAGCATGTAGCGGCAAGAAGTAGCGGAAAGGTCGCTCCCTTGACACTTGTCTGCAGCAGCCTCGACGTTCTGTTGTTTATGGTAAAAGAGGGTCGTGGTGTCGCCTGCTTGCCGGATTATTCGGTAAAAGATGAGCTTGCCACCGGGGAACTGAAGACGGTGCTGGACAGCTTTATGGCTCCCGTAACGACCACTTTTCACATGCTCTGGCCCAGTACCCGCCAAATGACGCCAAAGGTACGCGTTTTTGTGGATTACATGGCGGATATTTTTGACAACTTCATAGTCCCCTCCAGGAGATAAGCCGCAGAACATAGTATAAAAATACCGTTGGCAGCGTGCTGATATTCCGTTTGCCAAGTGGACCCTTAACGCATCACCTGCTTTTGGTAGCGCGCAGGCGTGACACCGTAACGATTAACCAGCGCTTTGGTGAGATGTGCCTGATCGGTTAACCCCACAGCTACGGCCACCTGGGCCGCAGGTATTCCCCGCCCGAGCATCTGCTTGGCCTTTTCGAGCCGGATTGCCATCAGCATCTGATGTGGGGTGACATGGAATTGCGCTTTGAATTTACGTTGGAAATGATACGGGCTGAGCGAGACCAACGCTGCCAGATCGCTCAACGTGATCGGTGAAGCGAAGTTATCCCGCAGATACTCCTTCACTATCACCATACGATGAGCGGCTTCATTCTGCTGCGGCTGAGCAATACGCACGTGAGGACGGAAAACATCAACGATGGACAGCAGCAGGCTATCGAGCGCCAGCGTGTCCCGGGTTTGCCATAACGCCGCCAGCGTTTGCGAAAGCCGCTTGGCCGCCGCCGCATCATGGTGGATCACGTCGTGGAACCAGCAGCCCTTCTCACCGGAAATCCGCTCCAGCGCCGCAGGCTCCAGATAGATCATCCGATAGTTCCAACCGCCTGCCGTTTCCGCTTCACCGGTATGCAGCTCGTCCGGATTCATCAGCACCAAGGCACCCGGCGCGGCTAAATGTTGTGCCCCGCGGTAGCGAAAACGCTCCGCACCGGCTTCCACCGTGCCGATGCCAAACGCATCATGGGCGTGTGGTTCAAACGCATAGCGATCGATATGGGCCTGATAAAGCTCCACGCCCGGCAACTGCGGCAAATGCCGGAACTGGGCGCGATCTTTCTCAAACGGAAACTGTTCTGGCACACCTTGCACTTCCCTGGCTCCTTTTATCTTTTAGGGCGGATTTAAACCGGTACGCGACGGCTGATTTCAACCACCTGATCGCTAGGCAGATAGTAATAATCGGTCACATGCATGCCGTTACGCACCATCAGGGCAAAGAGACTACGCTGCCACGCCGGCATCGCGCCACGGCCTTCACGTTTGACAATGGTTTCGTGCCCCAGATAGTAGGTTACGTCGTTGAGATTGAAACCGCACTGCTGCGCTTCCAGATGACGTAACAGCTGAGGAATGTTTGGCCGCTCCATAAAACCATAATGAGCGACGCCACGCCAGAAGTCGGGGGCCAGTTCGGTCATGGTTAACCGCTCTTCGTCGGCCACTCGCGGTACGTTTTGCACCACGATATTCAACGCCAGCAGGTCGGTATGCAGTGAACCATTGCGTTTCACGTGCCATTTCATTACCGGCGGCGTCCCTCCTTGGGAGCGCGTCAGAAAAATCGCCGTGCCTGGTACCCGAGGGATAGCCTTTTGTTCAATTTCCGTCATAAAGGTGGTCACCGGCACCACTTTTTCGTCCAGTGTTTGCGAGGCGGACACCACGCCGCGGTGCCAAATCAGCATCACGGCATACACCGCAGCCGCCAGTAACAGCGGCATATAACCGCCTTCCAACACCTTACTCATGTTGGCAACCAGGAAACTGAGATCGACGACGAAAAAGCCTCCTGCCACCATCAGGCTGGTCGCCAGGCTCCATTGCCACACTTCGCGCATGGCGACAAACAACAACCCCGTAGTCATGATCATGGTCAGGGAAACGGCGATCCCGTAAGCCGCCGCCAGATTATCGGAGGATTTGAAAAACACCGCCAAGAACACCGTTACCGCCATCAATAGCCAGTTGATCGCGCCAATGTAGATCTGCCCGTAGCTCTCTTCGGTGGTT
This sequence comes from Serratia sp. PL7, assembly GCF_945957435.1. NCBI lineage: Bacteria > Pseudomonadati > Pseudomonadota > Gammaproteobacteria > Enterobacterales > Yersiniaceae > Serratia > Serratia sp. PL7. Next base: position 86,118 of record NZ_CAMFLB010000002.1, read on the forward strand.
TGTTTAACCCGTAAACGCGGTAACCACCCCAGTTGGATGGCCTGACGCGTCATGGAAAACGCACCGCTGATAATGGCCTGGCTGGCGATAATGGTGGCTAGCGTGGCCAAAATCACCAGTGGGATTTGCAACACCGGTGGGCACAAACGGAAGAAGATGTTCTGTGTCACGTCGGCACCGGACAGGATCAAGGCTGCCTGCCCCGCATAGTTCAGTAGCAGGCTGGGAAACACGATACCAAACCAGGCCAGCCAGATAGGCTTTTTACCAAAGTGCCCCATATCGGCATACAACGCTTCCGCGCCGGTCACACAGAGAAATACCCCGCCTAGCACCAGGAAGCTGACCATCCCGTTAGAGAACAGAAACTCAAAGCCATACACTGGGTTGATCGCCATCAACACCGCCGGGTATTGGATAATGCCCCAAATCCCCAGCGCCGCAATCACCGCGAACCACAGCGCCATAATCGGCCCGAACACTTTACCGATGCGGGCCGTGCCCAGCGCCTGAATGGCAAACAGACTCACCAGGATCGCCACGGTTGCGGGCAGGATATAAGGCTTGGACTGCGGCAGGACGATGTTCAACCCTTCCAGCGCGGAAAGCACCGAAATCGCCGGGGTAATGGCCCCATCGCCGTAGATCAGTGCCGCGCCAAACAACCCGGCAAATATCACCACCGGACGAGTGCTCTTTTTGCTGACCAACAACGACATCAGCGCCAGAATGCCGCCTTCACCGTTGTTATCGATGCGCATGGCAAAAGTGGCGTATTTAACCGAGGTTACGATCACCAAGGTCCAGAAAATGAGCGACAGCAACCCGAGGATCACCGCCGGTGTTGGTGCATCCCCAGACAGAAACAGCACGGTTTTCAAGGTATACAGCGGGCTGGTACCAATATCGCCAAATACTACGCCCAGTGCGCCACCTGCCATCAGCGTCAAGCTGCTCTTGTTACTACCTTCGGCGGACATTGCATCTTCCTTAACTATTTGATCGTACAAGGTGAGTCTTATGTAACAAGGATAGTGCAAAACCACATAAACAGGTCTATTGTCCCGCCTTCCCTGGCGGACTGCAAATTAAGACAAAGCCTCCAGCGCAGTAAATAGAGCCAGGGCCGCCGGGGTCAACCCAGTCATATGCATGCAAGCGTGCACCATCCCAGGCAAACGCTGGCAATTTACGTTAACGCCGGCATCTTGTAATCTCTGTGCATAGCGTTCACCTTCATCCCGCAGCGGATCGTATTCGCACACCAGGATCGTCGCTGGTGGTAAACCTGTCAGCGTTGGCGCATACCAAGGAGAAGCGTAAGGCTCCCGAGAGTCGGTATCCTGCCCAAGGTAGTTTGCCCAGCACCAACCCATGATCTCCTGCGTCAAGTAGTAACCTTCACCATAAGCGGCAAAGCTTGGCGTCGCCATCCCACTATCCAATGCAGGGTAAAGCAGGTATTGATGTTCTACTGTTGGCCCTGACCGATCTCTAGCCATCAGAGCGGCCGCTGCCGCCAGGTTCCCTCCCGCACTATCCCCGCCAAGCGCAATTCGCAGAGGGTCAATGCCGATGTGCGCTGCTTCTTCCGAGGCCCAACATAGCACCTGATAAACGTCATGCAACGGCGTCGGGAAAGGATATTCCGGTGCCAGGCGATAGTCGACAGACAGGATCACTCGCCCAGTGGCATTGGCCAACGCGCGGCAAGGCTCATCGTAAACGTCAAGCGAGCCCAGACACCATCCGCCGCCGTGTGCGAACACCATCGCCGGAAGCGGCATATTCTCCAGTGCATTTAGGGGAATATAACCGCGCACGGGAATAGTTTGCCCACCGTCAACCAGGATATGGAACTCAATTATTTTCTGGACGGGCTGGGGTGCACCCTGCAAGCGCTGTAACTCAACTGCCGTCTGCGCACGTAGCTCCTCCAATGAGGATGGTGCGGGCGCATCGTCCTGTTGTTGTAAAAATAGCGCGATCTGCTTATCCAACGGCATGGGCTTTACCCTCCTGTAAAAAAGGCAGGATCAGGGCGATAAATTCCTCATGGCACTCCTCGGTAATGAAATGCCCACAGCCAGGCACCACCTCCCCTTGGAGTTGACGAGCCTTGCCCTGCAAGGTAAGGAATGGCGCATCGCGGGTAGCATGCTCTGCGCCAATCGTCATTACTGGCATCGTTAGGGGCGTTTTAGCCCGTTGTTGGTTTTGTCGAATGGTCTCCGGTATGGCCCGATAATAATCAAAACCGGCCCGCAAGCTACCAGGCACCGAGTAAGCCGCGATATAGGTTTCTGCGGCAACTCGATCGCGTCGGTAAGACCAGCGGTGGAAAATGTACCCCAGATACTCAGCCTCTCGGCCGGTGGTCAAGGCTTCGGGCAGGTCGGTTAGCTGGTTAAACATAAAATGCCACAGGAAGATGTTGTCCTCGGCGGGAACAAAGATCGGCGGTGCCTCTGCCAAGCCGGGGATCACCGCTTCGGTCAGCACCAGTCTGCTAACCGCATGAGGGTAATCGCTTGCCAACGCATAACCCAACCACATGCCAATATCATGGCCGATCACCGCATAGCGCTGATGTCCCAGTTGCGCCATGACCTGATGGAGTTTTTCGGCAACGCTGCCGGTGTCATAACCGCCGAGGGGTTTGTCCGAGTCTCCTATACCAGGAGGATCTACAGCAATAGCCTGAAAGCCTGCATTAGCTAACGCCTGCATAACGTAACGCCAGGTGTACCAGGTTTGTGGCCAGCCAGGGATCAGCAGCACCGGTTGCCCACTTCCGGCGATGGCGCAGTGAATACGGTGGCCGTTGATTTTAATATAGATGTGTTCGGCCTCGAGCCCATTGGATAATGGCCCGTGAGTCAGCATAGTCATAAGGTGCTCCGGAGGTTAGCGAATGCCCAGCAAGGCGTTGATTTGTTGTTGGTTGACCGGCGCACCGGCAAAGTCATCGAACACTTTATCCGTGACAGGAATAATATGGTTGCGGATAAACGCGGCTCCTTCTTCGGCCCCGGTTTGCGGATGCTTCAGGCAGCATTCCCATTCGAGCGTGGCCCAACCGGCATAATCGTACTGCGTCAGCTTGGAGAAGATGCCTTTAAAGTCCACCTGCCCATCCCCTAATGAACGGAACCGCCCAGCCCGATCCGCCCAGGACTGATAGCCGCCATAAATCCCCTGCCGACCACTTGGATTGAACTCCGCGTCCTTAACGTGAAACATACGGATATAATCTTTATAGATATCAATAAATTCCAGATAGTTGAGCTGTTGCAACACGAAATGGCTGGGATCGAACAGCATTTGGCAGCGTGGATGAGCCGCAACGCGCTGATGGAACATTTCAAAGGTAATGCCATCATGCAGATCTTCGCTGGGGTGGATCTCATAACACAGGTTGATGCCCTGCTCATCACAGGCGTCGAGCACGGGTAACCACCGTTTGGCCAGCTCATCGAAGGCCGTTTCAATCAGCCCTGCAGGCCGTTGCGGAAATGGAAACAGATAGGGCCAAGCCAACGAACCGGAGAAGGTGCCCATTTCAGTCAGGCCTAAGCGTGCAGAAGCTTTTGCCGCCAGCAGCAGGTTTTCTTTGGCCCAAAGCGTTCGCCCTTGCGGATCGCCACGCAGCCCCTCCGGTACAAAGCTATCGCATAGCGCATCGTAGGCTGGATGCACCGCCATCAGTTGCCCGAAAATATGCGTGGTCAATTCGCTGACCACCAGACCGTGCTGCGCCAGCATGCCAGTGATGTCATCGCAATAACTTTGACTTTCCGCCGCCGTTTTCACATCAAACAAACGGCTATCCCACGCAGGGATCTGCAAAGCTTTAAAGCCGGTCTCTTTTGCCCAGGCGGCAATCGTCGGCAGGCTGTTGAACGGAGGAGCTGCATCACTACATTGGGCAAGGTGCAGGCTGGGGCCTTTGATCGTTTTCATCGTCCTTCCTATTGTTTGTCGATTGACAAACAATAGGCTTAAATCCAATTATCGGCAAGAGGATTTTGAAATTCGTTGGCGTTATCCGCCATTTAAGCGATCCTGTAGCCCGCAGCAAAATCACCGGAGAAGATGACGATGGCAGGCAGACCCAGAGAGTTCGACCGTGAACAGGCCCTATTGCAAGCACGGAACCTTTTTTGGAGACAGGGATTTGAAGGCACCTCGATGTCCGACCTGGTGGCCGAACTGGGCATTGCCTCGGCGCGGATCTACAAGGCCTTTGGTTCGAAAGAGCTATTGTTTCGTGAAGCAATAGCACACTACGAAGCCCACGAAGGCGGCTTTGCCGAGCGTGCGTTCGAAGAAAAAGCCAGTGTGCGTGAAGCCATCAAACAGATGCTGAACGACGCGGTTGCCCTCTACAGCCACGGTGAACTTCCCCAAGGATGCATGGTGGTTTCATCTGCGGTCAGCGTCAGTGAAGAAAATCAGGGCGTCAGGCGCTGGTTGATGGAACACCGCCAACAGCGCACCCAAGGCATTATCGACAGATTACAGGCTGCGATTCAGGCTGGTGAACTGCCCGCCAACACCGATGCAGAGAGCCTTGGCGATTATTTTGCGGCGTTCCTGCATGGCTTGTCCGTTCAGGCTCGGGATGGCGTGAGCCGTGCCCGGCTGGAAAAAGCGGTGAATGTCGCCCTTACTATGCTCGATCGGTCTCCGGCGTAAACGCCTTACCCACACTTTTATTGTGACAAGGTTAAAAAATATTCAACAAACCGGTTGAGTATTGACGTTGACGTTCTATATTTAACCATATGGTTAAATTATCTTCCTCACCGCTGGACGCCATTTTCCACGCACTGGCCGACCCGACAAGGCGCGCCATCTTGCGCACATTGGCCGAAGGCGAACACAGCATCGGTGAATTGGCTGCGCCGTTCGAGATGTCGTTTGCCGGAGCTTCCAAGCATATCAAAGCGCTGGAGCTTGCCGGGCTGGTGCAACGCACCGTGCAGGGAAGAAACCATATCTGCCGGCTCGCTCCCGAGCCAATGGTGCAGGCCATGCAGTGGCTGCAAACCTACGAACATTTCTGGAATGAGCGGCTGGACGCGCTAGAACAAGCGCTGTTGCAGGCCGACTCGCATCCTCCGACGGAGTGAACCCATGAACGACTACGGTATGATTATTGAAACCGGTACGCTGCGGATCCAGCGGCTGCTGCCCGGCCCGCTCAAACGCGTCTGGGCCTACCTGATCGAATCCGATAAACGTGCCAGCTGGCTGGCCGCCGGTGAGATGCCCATGCAGGTCGGGGCCAAGATCGAGCTACTGTTCTGCAATGCCGATTTGGCCGGCGAGGATGAAAAACCGCCGGCAAAATACAAATCCTGCGCCGGTAAAATCGCCCAAATGGGTCATATCACCTGCATTCTGCCACCGCGCCTGGTGAGCTTTACCTGGGCAGAAACAGGGGAAGCCCGCCCTTCTGAAGTCACTATTGAACTGACCGAGCAAGAGGATAAGGTGCTGTTGACTCTTACCCATCGCCGCCTGGCCAACCGCGATACCCTGCTCAGCGTTGCCAGCGGCTGGCATACTCATCTGGATCTGCTGGCCGATCGCCTGTTGGAGCGGACACCAAGCCCATTCTGGGCCTCAATGAGCCGGTTGGAAGACGAGTACCGGGCCAAACTGTAAGCCAGCGGGATGAGGATCGCGGTTCTCATCCCCGTTACCGCTTAAAACTGGAAGATGAGAATTTAAAACTCCGACCTGGTGACTGGCGTATAATGCGTTGCACCAATATGATGCCCTTGAAACATGGAGTTACGATGCGTCAACGTATTATTGTTTGCCCGTTAATTGAAAACGATAACGCCTATCTGCTGTGCAAAATGGCGGCCCATAAAGGGGTGTTCCCCGGTCAATGGGCGCTATCCGGCGGCGGGACCGAGCCAGGGGAAACCATCGAGCAGGCGTTGCGTCGTGAAGTAAGTGAAGAACTGGGTAGTGATTTGGTGCTGGACCGCATTCAACCCTGGACGTTTCGCGATGACGTACGGGTAAAGACCTACGAAGACGGCAGCAAAGAGCAAATCTATATGATTTACCTGATTTTTGATTGCCATGCCGCCAACCGCACCATCACGCTTAATGATGAGTTTGAAGACTATGCCTGGGTGCGGAAGGAAGAACTGGCCAGCTACGATCTGAACGAAGCGACCCGATTCACGTTGCGCCAGCGTGGGTTGTTGGAGTAGTGATGCCCCTCACCCTAACCCTCTCCCACAGGGAGAGGGAACCGATCGAGTTCGTTGAATGTCTTGAGTAAAACCGTGCCTTTCTTGTTTTTATTCCCTATTTTCCGAAGCAGTACAACCCCATCAAAAAAGCCGTGCAGCTCCCTCACCCTACGGGAACCGATCGAGTTCGTTGATTGTCTTGAGTAAAACCGTGCCTTTCTTGTTTTTATTCCCTACTTTCCGAAGCAGCACAACCTCATCAAAAAAACCGTACAGCTCCCTCATCCTACGGGAGAGGGTTGGGGTGAGGGGCAATCGAGGACGGATTAGCCTGCAATTGCCCCGGTTCTTCAAATCCCCCCTAACCCGATAAACAGCCCGGCAATGGTGGCGCTCATCAGGTTGGACAGCGTCGCCGCCAACAGCGCCCGGAACCCTAACTGGGCAATTTCCGAGGCCCTTTCCGGCACCACCGCACTGAATGCCCCCACTACCACGGCAATCGAGCCAAAATTGGCAAAACCGCACAGTGCGAACGAAATCACCGCGATGGTTTTCGGATCGAGTAACATCGCGCTTTCTTTCAGGTAAGGAGAGAAGCTGAGGTAGGCAACAAACTCGTTAATTGCCAGTTTCTGGCCAATCAATCCCCCTGCCAGATCGGCATGTTCCCAGCTCACGCCCATGATGTAGGCTAACGGAGCAAACAGATAGCCCAGCAGGCTTTGCAGGCTGACGCTTTCAACACCAAACAGGCCACCCACGCCGCCGATAATGCCGTTGATCAACGCGATCAGCGCGACGAAGGCCATCACTACCGTGGCAACCCCCACCGCAATTTTCAGCCCCAACATCGCACCGTTAGCCGCCGCTTCGATAATGCTGGCGGGCCGTTTATCACTGAATGACATTTCGCTGAACTCAACGCGGGAAGGCTCCGTCGCCGGGCTGAGCAAACGGGCAAACAGGATCCCCCCAGGGATAGCCATCAGCGAGGCCGCCAGCAGATACTCGATGGGGACGCCCAAACCGGCATAACCAACCAGCATCGAACCGGCAATCGAGGCCATGCCGCTACAGATCACCGTGAACAGTTCATTGCGGTTCATGTTTTTAACAAACGGCTTCAACACCGCAGGCAGCTCATTTTGCCCCAGGAAAATGGTGGTGACGGCGGCAAAGGACTCCACCTTGCTGATATTCATAAGCCGCTGGAAGACATAGCCAAGGATATTGATCACCCACTTCATCACCCCAAGATAATATAAAATAGAAATCAACGAGGTGATAAAAATGATGGCGGGTAGCACGTGAAAAGCGAACACAAAACCTGCACCATCGAAAAGCTCATTCATTTTCGGCCCAACCAGGCCGCCAAAAATAAATGCGCTCCCCGCATCGCTGTACGAAATCACACGATTGACACCACTGGCAATGGCGTTAATTAACCATTTGCCTGCGGGGACATATAGCATAATAGCGCCAAGCAATACCTGAAGTAACAATGCCGCACCGACCGTGCGCACACTTATTTTTCTTTTATTGACGGAAAACACAAAGCCGATTAATAACAGGATCGACATACCTGCAAGACTGCGCAACAACTCCATAAGGCCCCCTTCTATTTTGTTTATTTCCTTCTTTACTCGGCAAACGGCAATAGCCTGCCGCCTGCCGAGGCAGAAGTGTTTTATCAAGGACAAACGTAGAGTGCTAATTTAAGCGTTAAGCGCAATTTAGCTGATAATGACCCGCGATCTTGGCTGCCAACTCGGCATTATTAAACACCAGCTGAATATTGGCCTGCAGACTATCGCCGCCGGTCAATTCAGCGACTCTGGCTAGCAGGAATGGCGTACTCTCCTTGCCGGACACACCCTGCTCCACGGACTCCTGAACAGCCTGCTCAATGGCCTGGTTGATCTTCTCTTCAGACATGGCGTACTGCTCTGGAATAGGGTTGGCGATCACCATCCCGCCCTGCAAGCCAGCAGCCCATTTGGCGGCCATTGCCCGCGCGATTTCCTGCGGCGTATCCAGGCGCACGCTAACGGAATAAGGGCTGGTACGGCTGAAGAATGCGGGCAGACTATCGGTGCCATACCCCACCAGAGGCACGCCATGGGTTTCCAGGTATTCGGTGGTCAAACCGAGATCCAGGATCGATTTGGCACCGGCACAAATCACCGCCACGTTGGTTTGTGCCAATTCCTGTAAATCAGCCGAAATATCAAACGTCTGCTGTGCACCGCGGTGCACACCGCCAATCCCGCCGGTGGCGAATACGCTGATCCCGGCCAGTTCGGCAATGATCATGGTAGAAGCCACGGTGGTTGCGCCGTTTTTGCCACTGGCAATCACAAACGGCAAATCGCGACGGCTCACTTTGGCGACCCGGTGCCCTTCGCGGCCCAACGTTTCTATCTCATCATGGGATAGCCCCGCCTTCATCCGCCCATTGATCACCGCAATGGTCGCTGGCACCGCCCCGTTGGCACGGATCTTTTCCTCTACCTGTAAGGCGGTTTCAACGTTCTGCGGGTAAGGCATGCCGTGGGAAATAATCGTCGACTCCAACGCCACCACCGGCCGATTTTCGGCCAGTGCAAGCGCCACTTCAAGCGCGATATCCAGATATTGATGAGTGATTAGGCTATTTTGCATGATTGTAATTCCAGAAGTTTTTGAACGCTGCCTTGCGACAGATTCGGGTTATTGGTGAACTCAGAGGCCAGGGTCATTGCCGAACAGCCCTGGGCAAAACGGATACTGTGATCGAGTGGGAAATCCTCCAGCCAGCAACTCACCAGCCCCGCCATCATGGCATCCCCGGCTCCAGTGACATTGACGACCTGAGTCGGCAGCGGTGCCGACCAACCGTGCTGGCCGTCCACTTCGCTGAAATACACGCCGTGGCTACCCATACTCAGCGCTAAACGCTGCACGCCTTGCTGGTGGAACCATTGGGCGACTGCCGGTGCATCGCTCGCCTGGGATATTTTCATCCCACTGAGAATTTCTGCCTCAATCCGATTTGGCTTCAACGTATGGATATGCGAGAGCCAGTTTTTGATTTTTGGCGCTTTAAAAGCGGAAACCGTATCGACAAATACCGGTACATTACCGGCATTGCTAAATAACCAGGCCAGCGCGTCTTCGGTCAGGTTGCAGTCCAGCACCAAGACACCACTGTGCTGAATTAAATCCTTGGAATGAGATAACAGCGCCGGGGTCAATTTTTCCAGGATGCGCATATCGTTGATGGCGACCAGCATTTCGCCATTGCCATCCAGCAGCGAAACGTAGGTCGAAGTATTTTCACCATGCAACCGATGGCAATTATCCACGTTGACGCCCGCCAGTTTTGCCTGTTCCAATAGTGTCGTGCCGTAGAAATCGTCACCAACCACGGAAACCAGATGGCATTCGGCACCTAATAACGCAATATTCTGCGATATATTTCGGCCAACGCCTCCCGGGGTACACTTTATTTTCCCTGGGTTGGAGTCTTCATAAACCAGCTGCGTATTGGCATAACCACAAACATCCATATTGACCGAACCAACGGTGACCACATAGCGGTGTTCGGAGAGAATATAGCCTTTACCTTTAATATAACCTTTATTCATCAAATTCATGATGTGGCCTGCCACACCAGAACGGCTAATACCTAGAATATCGGCGATTTCGTGTTGTTGAATCAACGGGTCCCGCCGAAGGAGTTGCAGTATCTGTTTTTCCCGGTTGGTCATAATTAACACTTGTTTGTTTTTGAACAGGTGTTTGTTTTAAATCGGAACCCGACAACAGTAAAGCGGCAACTATCGGAGTTGAGATTATGATCGTAACTTGTCGTCACGCCGTTTTCAGTGGTTAATCTGTGACATTAATCATATTAACCCAGACTGAAAACGGCATTTCTTATGGTTTTTATACGAGGGAAAAATTTTGTGCTGAAGATAAACTCATTAAAACAATGGGATGGATTTTGGGATTATTTACACCAACACGTGTTGGTAACCCTGTTAATTACAAGGATTAATCTCACTACGGTTAATTTCGGTTACATAGAAAAACGATCGGCCTCACACAATTCTCTTTCTTGGCATTGTTATAACCCTCCGAGAGCAGTTCCTGCTCTCGGAGAGTGCTAAACAATAGTTACTTATCCTTCAGCCCGCGGTTGATCAACATTGGTTCAATGCTCGGCTCCTGCCCACGCCATTTAACGTACAGCTTTTCCAGATCCTGGCTGTTGCCCTGTGACAACACCTGCTCGCGGAAACGCTGGCCATTCTCTGCCGTTAACCCGCCGTTATCGCTGAACCACTGGAAGGCGTCATCTGCCAACATCTCCGTCCACAGATAGGCGTAATAACCGGCGGCATAGCCGTTGCCCCAGATATGCTGGAAATAGCTGGAGCGATAGCGCGGTGGCACATAGCTGAGGTCGATCTTGTCCTGGCGCAGTGATGCGGCCTCAAACTTGTCCACGTCCTGCTGCGGCTGATCGGCACCGAGCATGTGCCAATGCATATCCAGCAGCGCGGCGGCCAACAGTTCGGTCATGGCGTAGCCCTTGTTGAACTTGTCGGCCTTGTTGATTTTATCGACCAACACCTGCGGCATCGCCTCACCCGTTTGATAATGCTTGGCAAAGTGGGCAAATACCTGCGGATCGCTGACCCAGTGCTCGTTAAACTGCGACGGGAACTCGACAAAATCGCGGGCAGTGTTGGTGCCCGACAGGCTTGGGTATTGCTGATCGGCAAACATGCCGTGCAGCGCATGGCCAAACTCGTGGAACATGGTGATCACGTCGTCATAAGAGAGCAATGCAGGTTGGCCCGCTGCGGGTTTGGTGAAGTTGGAGACGTTGTAAATCACCGGTTTGGTGCCGTTGAGTTTGGACTGTTCAACGAAGTTGCTCATCCAGGCGCCACCGCCCTTGTTATCACGCTTAAAGAAATCGGTGTAGAACAGCGCCAGAGACTGGCCGTCTTTATCAAATACCTCGTATACCCGCACGTCCGGATGATAAACCGGGATATCTTTACGTTCTTTAAAGCTGATGCCGTACAGCAAATTGGCGGCATAGAATACGCCGTTATGCAGCACGTTGCTCATCTCAAAGTAAGGCTTAATCTGTGACTCATCCAGATCGTACTTCTCTTTACGCACCTGCTCGGCATAGAACTGCCAATCCCAGGCGGCCAGCTTGAAACCGCCGTTTTGCCGATCGATCACTGCCTGAATATCTTTGGCCTCGCGCTCTGCCCGGGCCGTGGCGGCAGGCACGATATCACGCATAAACGCCAACGCCGCATCCGGGGTTTTCGCCATCTGATTTTGCAACTTCCAGGCGGCATAGTTCGGGAAGCCCAGCAGTTTGGCCTGCTCGGCACGCACTTTAGCTAACCGCGCCAGAGTTTGGCGGGTATCGTTAGAGTCATTTTTTTCTGCACGATTGATCGACGCTTCGAACAACTTTTGGCGAGTATCGCGATCTTGCAGGCTTTGCAAATCAGGCTGTTGCGTGGTGTTTTGCAACACCAACAGCCATTGCTTATCCAGTTTACGTTCGCTGGCTGCCTGCGCTGCTGCCGCCAACTCGCCCTCTGAAAGCCCGACCAGCAGGGTTTTATCACCGATCGCCAACGCGCCATTTTTGCTGGCGGCCAATAATTTATTGGTGAACTGGGTGCTCAGCGTCGCCGCTTCCTGGTTCAACGCTTTCAGTTGGGTTTTATCCGCGTCAGAAAGATTGGCCCCGGCCAGCACATAGTTCTTGTAGGTAACCTCTACCAGCCGCAGGGACTCGGTGTCCAAGTTGAGGCTGTCACGCCGATCGTAAATCGCCTTGATGCGCGCAAACAGTTTGCTGTTCAGCATGATGGCATCATTTAACGCCGCCAGCGTCGGTGAGGTTTCTTCATCCAGCTTTTGCAGCGCGTCGCTGGTGTTGGCGGAGGTCATCGCGCCGAACACGTTCATGGTGCGCGTCAACAGTGCGCCACTTTTTTCCAGCGCCACGAAGGTATTGTCGAACGTAGGCTCAGCCGGGTTATTGGCGATTTTTTCGACTTCTGTCAGTTTCTGCTGGATACCGGCGGCAATGGCCGGGGCATAATCGCTTTCGCTGATGACATCAAAACGCGGGGCCTGGAATGGTAACTGACTGGCGGTAAAGAACGGGTTTTGTCCCTGCTTATCCTGTTTAACTTCTCCGGCCACTTTCGCCTCCTTTGTCTGGGTATTGGTTTCTGCCAGCGCGGGCGTGCTTAATGCAACGCCGATCGCCAGTATCAGGGTGGATAAACGCATCAAATCGAAACTCCTCCATGTCTTAATGTAGGGACGCTGCGTCCAATTGGATAGAAGCTGTAAATTCAGCAACATAGCCTAGCTTAGGCTCAGATGGTCGTTTGAGCAAAAATAACTGGAAATTTCTCAACAGGCTAGCGGCTGTATACTGCGGGGGAGAACAAAGAAAAAACGCGGCCAGAAGGCCGCGTTATCGTAAGCTGACTTATTTCTCTGTCATCAGAACTGATAAACCAGACCGACAGCAACCACGTCGTCAGTATTAATACCGGCCGATTTGGTGAAGTCGTTTTCATCCAACAGGTTGATTTTATAATCCACATAGGTGGACATGTTTTTGTTGAGGTAATAGGTCGCACCCAAGTCAACAAACTTGACCAGGTTTTCACTGCCGTAGGTATGACCGTTAGCAGCCTGCCCCAGGTTCTTGCCGTTGGTTTGGTTATAACCCACAAATGGGCGCAGACCGAAATCAAACAGATAATGTGCATAGGCCTCAAAGCTTTGCGCTTTATTAGCGTAGCCATACGCGTCGCTGTTTGAACTGCCGAAGCGCGCTGCATTATAGGACTGGGTAAACATGACGGCCACATAGGTATTGCTGTCGTCATATTTCAGGCCGCCTGAATAGCCTTCCGCATTGTCACCACGCCCCATGATACCACTATATGCACCACCGCCATTTTGCTCGCTGGTACGTTTGGAATTAAAGAAGGCTCCCGCTGCGCTAATACCGTAGCCAATATCATAGTTCACCGACATACCATAACCATCACCGTTCTGACCCAGAACGTTGCGACCATTGTTAGTCTCTTCAGGACTGCCGTTTTTACCCTGATACTGCAGAGCAAAATGCAGACCATCAACCAGGCCAAAGAAGTTATTGTTTCGATAGGTCGCCAAACCGTTTGAACGTTGGAACATGAACTGGTCGGCACCATAGGTGGAACCGTCAAATTCTGGCTGCATGTCGGTATAAGCCGCTACGTCATACAGGACACCGTTGTTACGGCCATAGTCGAATGAGCCATAATCAACGACTTTCAACCCTGCGAAACCATAACGTGTGAAGGCATTGTTTTCGCTTTCCGGAGTGTTAACGTTGACCTGGTATTCCCACGTACCATAGCCGGTAAGTTGGTCGTTAATCTGCGTTTCACCACGGAGCCCCATACGTATGTATGACTGGTCGCCATCAACGCTATTGTTATCAGAGAAATAGTGAAGACCATCGACTAAACCGTACAAATCCAGTTTATTACCGTCTTTGTTGTAGATTTCAGCGGCCCCTGCGGTGCCAGCCATCAGCAAAGCAGGAACCATCAGAGAGAGTACTCGAAGTTTCATCTTGATTGTCCTCTATTATTATGTCGTGCTATAGCCACTGCTGTTACGAGCATGATTAGCTCGTGGGTGTATTACCGTTTTAATGGCGGTAATGATATTAATTTATACCGGGATTACTTTAATGCAAGCTGGAGCGGTTGTTTTTTAATTGCGAGGGAGTGTTTCAAGCTGACATACGGGATAAAGGCCCCCTCATGCGGATTATGTCAGGATAAAAAACATAATTGATGCAATAGGTTGGGGTTATAGCAATTCATTACCCAAGCGCTCATGACAAATAATCGACCATTCACATTGATTTTCTATGAACCTATGCTACCCATTAAGTAGTCATAATGAAATAATTTCAAAATATTGCCAATCATTTCTTTTGTGAATATATAGAGCGAAGCCCAGTGGCTCCATACTGGCCTCAGCCCCGATACTTTATTTTTTTTCTGAGGGATCGGCCATGATAAAAAGCATCATGTTGTTTCACTTTTTTCCACTGCCTGACTGTTTTCTTATCCAAACCTTAACCATTTATTTTAACCGCGCTCTGCGGCTTCATGCGGCCCATCAATATCGCATTTTTTACATTCCGGCTGTGATTTAAACAATCCATTGATTTCAGTCAACAATGCCTTGCCATCACTCTGTTGTTATTGGGAAACCGAAGCTTTAAATCAAAGGGACTTATGAACGCTATCGCTTGCAAGGCAGTGCTGTTTGACCTGGACGGTACCTTGGTGGACTCAGGAGCCTGTATAGAGAAATTGTGGTCTGAATGGGCAACCCGGCATCATCTGGATGTGGACTACGTTCTGGCAAATATTCACGGGCGTACTATCGAGGAAACGCTGCGGATCGTCTCTCCTTACTTTGACAACCCACAGTGCGTTGATGAAGTCAAAACGCTCGCCATCGAGGCTCTCAGTCAGGTTAGTGCCATTAGCGGTGCCGTTGAGCTGGTGCGCCAGTTGCCGCCACAATGCTGGGCAATTGTCACCTCCGGCGCCAAGAAAGTGTCGATGCAAAGCATGATCAGCGCAGGCATCCCACGGCCCCACATGATGATCACTTCGGAAGATATCGTGCACGGCAAACCCCATCCAGAACCCTATCTGATGGCGGCAGCCGGATTTGGCCTGCCGGTGCAGAAATGCGTGATTTTTGAAGATGCGATTTCTGGCGTGAACTCCGCCCTTGCCGCCGGTGGGCAAGTGATCGTCATCGGTAACGGCGTGCCGATTTCTTCCCCGCAAATCAAGGCCACCGTGGCCGACTTGAGTAGCTTTAAAGCCGAGTTGATCGACGACATCATCCATTTATCCTGGTGACTACAACACGCTGGCGGGCACATTTGCTGTGCCCGCTAATAATCACTCCATTAACTTCTTTTTAACCTCCCCGTGATGCGTTATGCTCAAAAATCCGACGTAGTGATTTTTGAAACGGGATTTCTGTTATGTCTGCCTATTTACCGTACTCCAGCCGGAGCCGTCCATGAGTTGGTTCTCGCGCGCTAGCGCGCTTCCTCTGCTGGTTGCCGGGGCATTCTTTATGGAAAACCTGGACGCTACGGTGATCGTCACCGCGATGCCGCAAATGGCGACAGCCTTTGGTGTACAGCCGGTAGATATGAACATCGGGGTTTCGGCCTATATTCTTACCCTGACGGTGTTTATCCCCGCCAGCGGTTGGATCGCCAACCGCTTTGGT
This sequence comes from Serratia sp. PL7, assembly GCF_945957435.1. Taxonomy (NCBI): domain Bacteria; kingdom Pseudomonadati; phylum Pseudomonadota; class Gammaproteobacteria; order Enterobacterales; family Yersiniaceae; genus Serratia; species Serratia sp. PL7. The sequence goes on from NZ_CAMFLB010000002.1 coordinate 101,708, forward strand.
GCCCGCAATATTTTCACCGCCGCCATCGTTATCTTTACCCTGGCCTCGGTGCTATGCGCCCTCAGTACCACCTTGCCACAGTTTACTGCGGCTCGTATCCTGCAAGGCTTTGGCGGCGCTTTGATGGTGCCAGTGGGCCGCCTGGTGGTGCTGCGTAATACCGCCAAACCCGATCTGATCAACGCCATTGCCACTATCACCTGGCCAGGATTAGCCGCCCCGGTCCTGGGGCCACCGGTTGGCGGTTTTATCACCACCTACGCTTCCTGGCACTGGATTTTTATCCTCAACGTGCCGCTTGGCCTGTTGGCACTGTTCTTCGCCTGGCGCTTGATCCCTCATGAGCCCGCGCAGAAAGGCGTTTCCTTTGATGGATTGGGTTTTGTGCTCACCGGAGTCGCCTGCTTTGGGCTGATGTTTGGGCTGGATCTGATCAACAGTCCGCAACTCTCGTGGCTAGTGCCTCTGTCATGTCTGGCCGCTAGCCTGGCGCTGGGAAGCCTGGCGATACGTCACGCCAAACGCCACGCCTATCCCTTGATAGATCTCTGGGCGATGCGGGTAAAAAGTTACGCTGTCACTATTAAGGGCGGCACTCTGTTCCGCATTGCTATCGGTGCCGTGCCGTTTCTGCTGCCCCTACTGTTTCAAATCGGCTTTGGGCTGAATGCCTTCGATGCGGGGTTGTTGGTGCTGGCGGTGTTTGCCGGTAATCTGGTAATGAAGCCGTTCACCTCAGCAATCCTCTACCGGTTCCGTTTTCGTACCACGCTGGTAGTCAACGGCTTACTTAATGCCGCTACCATTTTTGCCTGCGCGCTGCTAACCCCGCAGACCCCTACCTGGTTGATCCTGACGCTGCTGTTTGTCAGTGGCTTGACACGTTCGATGCAGTTCACCGCGCTGAATACGCTGGCGTTTTCCGAAGTGCCGCAACCCCGCATGAGCGGAGCTAATACCCTGTTCAATATGGCCCAGCAGATGGGCAGCGGCCTGGGTATCGCCATCGGTGCGCTGGCGCTGCGGTTGGCGGAAATGCTGATGCCGCAGCAACAGGGCGCGGTGCCGCTGGCCGACTTCCAGTTGGCCTTTATTGTAATTGGCGTGATCGCCCTGGTGGCGGTGCTGGATAGCTTTACGCTGGGCGCAAAGGCGGGCAATGAAATCCGCCAGAGGAAAAGTGCCCCTACGTCTGAAAAATCTATGGCAACCAAAGTAAGGAGTTAAACGATGCAATACCGTCAACTTGGCCGGTCCGGCCTTAAAGTTTCGGCTCTAAGTTTAGGCACCATGACCTTTGGAGGACAAGGCAAGTTCGCCAAAACCGGCGCGACAGACGTTAACGAGGCGCGCAATCAAATCGCCATGTGTATTGATGCGGGGATCAACCTGTTCGATACCGCCGACGTCTATTCCGCAGGCCAATCGGAGGAGATCCTCGGCCAGGCATTGGGCAGTAAACGCCACGAAGTGCTGGTCGCCAGTAAGGCCCGTTTCCCTATGGGCAGTGGCCCGAACGATGCCGGGTTATCACGCCACCACCTGATCCGCGCCTGCGAAGCCAGCCTGAAACGCCTGAATACCGACTATCTCGATCTCTATCAGTTGCACGAGTGGGACGGCATCACCCCAGTGGACGAAACGCTGCGGGCGCTGGAGGATCTGGTGAGCAGCGGCAAGGTGCGTTACACCGGTTTGTCAAACTTCTCCGGTTGGCACCTGATGAAACACCTGGGCAGCGCGGAACGGTTGGGATTGGTGCGCCCGGTCAGCCAACAAATCCATTACAGCCTGCAGGCGCGCGAAGCGGAATATGAACTGCTACCTGTTGCTCAGGATCAGGGGCTTGGAGTGTTGGTCTGGAGCCCATTGGCCGGTGGCCTGCTCTCGGGCAAATACCGCCGTAATCAACCCACACCGGAAGGCACGCGCCATCTGGCCAACTGGGGTGAGCCGCCGGTGCGTGATCAAGACGCGCTGTTTGATATTGTTGAGGTGCTGGTGGATATCGCTCATTCCCGCGGTATCTCTGCGGCACAAATCGCGCTGGCCTGGCTGTTGGCTCGCCCAACGATCACTTCGGTGGTCATCGGTGCCCGCAACGCAGAGCAGCTCAAAGATAACCTGCACGCGGCCAACCTGATCCTCAACGAAGAAGAGCTGCAGCGCTTGGAAGAAGTGAGCCGTCCGCCGCTGATTTATCCCTACTGGCACCAAGCCTCAACCGCGCCGGATCGTCTCTCTGCGGCCGACCTTTTGCTCCTTGCCCCTCACCTGGTAAAAAAATAAGTCGCATCTGCCGCTAATCAACGTAATATCGATGATCCGCCCCGTTTTAACGGGAGCGGATTTTTGCCGTTTTAGGCCTGAAAAGCGAGGTAATAATAATGATGCACAGTGACCTTACTCAGTGCCGTGTGGATACCGATCGGTTGTTGATTGCCCCCTTTACCGCAGCAGACGCCGACGATGTTTACCAGGCGATCACCCCTACGCTAACGCGTTTTATGACCTTTGAACCAGAAGAGTCTCCCGAGGCATTTGCCAACGTCTGGGAAGGCTGGTTACCGTTGATCCGTGAAGGTGAAGAAGTCATCTTTGTGGCACGACTGCGTGACAGCAAGCAGTTCGTTGGCATGGGTGGCGTGCATAATCTGCACCAGCAAAAACCGGAACTCGGGATCTGGGTGAAAGAGAGCCTGCACGGTAACGGCTATGGCCGCGAAATCGTCCATGCCATGGCGAAGTGGGCCAGCGAGCGCTACCACCCACCGTACTTCATCTACCCCGTCGCCGAGCAGAACACGCCAAGCCGCCGCATTGCCGAATCACTGGGTGGCACCGTGCAAGGCCGCCGCGAGAATATCAAATACGACTGTGTGGTTTACCACGTGCCGGCCATCACCGGTTAAAATTGCAGGGTTAACGCAACCGCGTTAGAGTGGATGCAGGCTAAAAACAGTTAAGGAACAGCAGCATGATTATTTTTGTCACGGGCGCTACCTCCGGTTTTGGTGAAGCAATTGCCCGCAAGTTTATCGGTGAAGGCCATCAGGTGATTGCCACTGGCCGTCGTGTAGAGCGCCTGGAAGCGCTGCAGACAGAACTCGGTGAAGCACTGCATATCGTGCGTTTGGATGTCCGCAACCGTGCGGCGATCCAGCAGGCCATCGAAGAGTTACCCGCTGCGCTGCGCAACGTCGATGTACTGGTGAATAACGCCGGTCTGGCGTTGGGCCTGGAACCTGCGCACAAAGCCAATGCGGACGATTGGGAAACCATGATCGATACCAACACCAAAGGGTTGGTCAATATGACCCGCGCGCTACTGCCAGCCATGGTGGAACGTAACGTTGGCCATGTGATCAACATCGGCTCCACCGCCGCCAACTGGCCTTATGCCGGTGGTAACGTTTACGGCGCTACCAAGGCCTTCGTTAAACAGTTTAGCCTGGGTCTACGCGCCGATCTGCACGGCACTCATATTCGCGTTACCGATATTGAGCCTGGCATGGTTGGCGGCACCGAGTTCTCCAACGTGCGTTTCAAAGGGGATGACGGCAAGGTAGATAAAACCTATCAAGGGGTAGATGCCCTGACGCCGGGTGATGTTGCCGAAGCGGTATTCTGGGTGGCAACGCTGCCTGCCCGCGTCAATATCAATACTTTGGAAATGATGCCGGTCAGCCAGTCCTTTGCCGGGCTGAGCATTCATCGCGGTTAACAGTCCTACTCTGTGGCAGGGCACCCGCCCTGCTATTTCAACTCACGCCGTGCGCCAACCGGAAACGATAATCAACATCCCCAGCAGTGCCACCCCGGCCCCCAACCAATCCATAGTCGACAACTTCACACCATCAACCACTCGCAGCCAAAGCAGGGCCGTTGCTACATAGACGCCTCCATAGGCAGCATAGACTCTCCCACTGGCCGCAGGATGCAGCGTCAACAACCAGACAAACAGCATCAGGCTGAGGGCCGCAGGCAGCAACAGCCAGACGCTGGCGTTTTTCTTTAGCCACAGATACGGCAAGAAACAGCCAATGATTTCGGCCAATGCCGTGGCAAAAAACAGTAAAGTGGTTTTTAACATTGCTGCTCTTTCTCTCAGTAAATTAAACGAACTTGGCTACAGGCTGGTGCAATATAACAGCACAGTGATATATTTAACCCATGCTACAGCCAGTGTTGCTGGTGGATGCAACACTCACTTATAAGGATGAAACGATGAAATTACCTTCCCTTCCGCGCCTGATGTTACCGGTTGCCCTGTTATTGCTGGCCGGTGCCTGGCAAGCTCCTGCATTGGCAGCCACTTGCACCCAGGGCAGCACCTGCGTCACGGTTGACGGCAGCGGCGGCGCGGCCATGAGCAATGAACAGGCTCGCCAAAGCAAAGAGCAGTGGAACGAAACCAAATCGCTGCGCAGCAAGGTCAACACCCGTGTCGAGAAAGAGTTTGACAAGGTTGACCGTGCTATTGATGACGAAGATCGTTGTGATAACAGCTACAACGTCAATGCCTATTGGGAACCGTCAACCCGTAAGTGTCTGGATCGCACCACTGGACGCCCAGTCACGCAGTAATAGCGAGTAAGGGTAAACTATTCAACCAGATGCTGCTATCCTGACAAAGAACATTCGTCTCAAATAAGGATCCAATGATGAAAAAAGCGCTCGTAGTAGGTGTCCTGCTGTTAGCCACCGCGCCGCTGGCTGCTTTTGCCTCATGTGAGAGCATAAAGGCGGATATTGCCCAGAAGATTGTCAATAACGGCGTGCCGGAATCCGGCTTTAAGCTGGAGATCGTACCTAACGATCAGGCTAACCTTGCCGGTGGACTGGTGGTTGGCCATTGTGGCCAAGATACGCAGAAAATCGTCTATACCCGCCTGAATAACGGCGACGACAGCGGTGACGCGGCGCAAACTGGCACCAGCCAGGATACCAAAGCCTCGCAGTAACCGGCTCCAGGGCGCAGTTCGTTACTGCGCCCCTCTTCCTTGTTACGCCTGTTTAACCTCTTCACCTTCGCCCTGTGGCCGATGACGCGCCGGGATCAGCATAGCCGCGCCCAAGGCAAACAGCGATATCAACGCCGAGACCAGGAATACCCAATGCATTGAGGCTGCGACATGCCCGGTGAGATCCGCCAGCGCCTCTGGCCGCATGGTGTTGCGTACTTCTGGCTCCATCAACTGCTGTACTGGATCAACCGTTTGTGGCAGACGCAGATGCAGGTTGATATTCAACGTAGCCCCCAGAATCGCGGTGCCAATGGCCGATCCGACCATCCTGGTGAATACTGTGCAGGCGGTTGCGATGCCACGAATGCTGTAATGTGCCGCATTCTGTACCGAGACCAGAAAAGTGGTATTGCACAACCCCATACCAACCCCGATGATAAACGCAGCAACCCGCCCCCACAGCAAACCACCGGAAGGCTGTAACAGCAGCAGGATAAAGCCGCCGGCCGACAACAGCAACGCGCCAAGCAGTGCCGTGGTGCGATAAGAAGTCAGCAACATCAAACGCCCGCTCAGCATACTGGCCAGCGGCCAGCCAATCGACATCAAGGCCAACGTAGTACCGGCTTCCAGCGGAGTTCCGCCCTTCACGCCCTGAATGAAGGTCGGCAAGAAGGCGCTAATACCCATCATGGCAGCACCGATCACCACGCCGCCAATATTGCCCGCCACAATCACGCGGTTTTGCCACAGGGCCAGCGGGAACAGCGGTTCAGGAGTAAGGCGCTCCTGACGAATTAACAACTTCAGCGCCACTAACGCCAACGCCAGCAACGGTATTACCCACCATCCCAGCATTTCCGCCTGCAAGAGTGACAGCAGTAAGGCGGCGACAAAGATCGTCAGCCAAGCCGTTCCCGCCAGATCCAACGCATGTTTGCGCCCCTGTTTAAGGTCTGGCAGGTAACGCCCCAGGAAATACATCGCCAGCAGGCCAATGGGCAGGTTAACCCAAAATACCAGTGCCCAAGACGTGTGTTGCACGATAAACGCCCCCAGTAACGGACCAAGAATGGCCGAAACACCCCAGACGCTAGAGATATACCCCATCACTTTTGGCCGTTCGGTGGCGCTGTAAATATCACCGATCACGGTGGTGGCAATCGGCATGATCGCCCCGGCCCCCAGCCCTTGCAACAGGCGGAAGGCAATCAGCCAATACATATTCGATGAGAAACCGCACAGGATCGACCCCAACAGGAACAGCGTGGCGCCAAAGAAAAAGACCGGTTTCCGGCCGTATAAATCCGCCAACCGTCCGTAGATCGGGATAGTAATGGCCTGTGCCAGCAAATAGACCGAAAACACCCAGCCTAGCAACGAAAAACCACCCAGGTCGCCAATAATCGTCGGCATCGCGGTGGCGACAATGGTCGCTTCGATGGCAGACATGAACATCGCCAGCATGCAGGCAAACAGGATCAATGGCCGATGAGCTACTTGGACTGTGCTCGAAGAAGTGTTAGTGGTCATCAGTTTATCATGTGTCCCTATATCTTTTATTTTCCCGCAGTATAACAGCCGGGGGACGCTGTAGTTTGTCAGGGGGATGTTGTGCACCAAAAAACCGCAACAACGCACCAATTGAACACATTGTGACGGTATCATCCATAAATAAACACCCTATTGAATAATAAGGTATTTCTTAGAAGCAACCTGAAAGTCAAGCCACGCCTGCTTTATCGTTAAAACCTATCCGAACGATAGTGCAAACCAATGATAGTGATTGATTTTAATCAAGTTGCCAACCGCCCCAGGTCGTGACAATCTGACTTGCCCATTTTATTACCTCTTTATATGTAGGGCTATTTGGAAATCAACTCATTGGAGCGAGAACATGATTAAAAAAATCATTCTGGGATGTGCCGTTACCGCCGTCGTCGGCTATTTGGGGACCGTCGGTTATGTCTACCATTACGATCAACAGCGAAACCCCGTGGTTGCTGGCAATCAAATCGATACCCTGTTAACCCGCAACGGCTGCGACTATTGCCACTCCAACTCGGCTCAACTTCCCTTCTATGCTGAGTTGCCGATCGCCAAACAAATTATGGCGCAGGATATCCTCCGTGGAAATCAGCATTTCAACCTAGATGCGACCCGCTCCGCTCTGCAACAAAAAACCGCGGTGCCTGAGGTCGATCTGGCCAAGCTGGAAGCCGTGCTGCAAAACCAGGAGATGCCACCTCCACTGTATAAGATGGTCCACTGGTCCGGAAACGTCAGTGCCGGCGATCGCAATGAACTACTGAGCTGGGTCCGTCAACAGCGCGAGCAGTTCTACACTTTGCCGGATACGCCAGCTGAACTGCGTGGTGCCGCCTTACAGCCGGTGCCTGCCTCGCTACCTACCGATCCGCAGAAAGTGGCACTGGGCTTCCGCCTGTTCCACGATCCGCGCCTGTCGAAAGATAACAGCATCTCATGTGCCCACTGCCATAAGCTGGGCGAAGGTGGCGTGGATGGCCGCGTCTCATCTTTGGGGGTTGGCGATCAGGTGGGGCCAATCAACGCCCCGACGGTGTTTAATGCGGCCTTCAATATGGCGCAATTCTGGGATGGCCGAGCGGCAGATTTACAGGCTCAGGCCGGTGGCCCGCCAATGAACCCGATCGAGATGGCCTCTGAGTCCTGGGATGAAATCATCGCTAAACTGGATCAGGACGCCTTGCTGAAGGCCGATTTCCGGCGCGTCTATGCTAACGGCTTCACCGGCGAAAACATTACCGACGCCATTGCCGAGTTCGAAAAGACATTGATCACGCCAGATAGCCCGTTTGATCGCTATCTTAAGGGCGATAGCAATGCCCTGACGGCGCAACAAAAACACGGCTACCAGTTGTTCCAGCAAAACAAATGCGGCACCTGCCATACTGGGGTCAACCTTGGCGGCCAATCGTATGAGGTGATGGGGCTGAAAGCGGATTACTTTGCCGCTCGCGGTAACCTCACCGAGGCCGACCTTGGCCGTTACAACGTCACTAAAAATGATGGCGATCGTCACCGCTTCAAAACCCCGACGTTACGTAACATCGCCCAAACCGCCCCTTACTTCCATGACGGCAGCGTGACTTCGCTACATCAGGCGGTCAAGGATATGCTGACCTATCAGGTCGGCGTTACCCTGCCGGACAACGATATCAAGGATCTGGTCGCGCTGCTGGAAAGCATGAGCGGTAACTATCAGCCTGCCACGCCTCCGGCCGGTTAATACTTTAGCCACAACGCCAGGGTTCTGATAAAGATTCGCTGGTTTTCAGGTGGGTAGACAAGCACAATGCCCACCTGAACCTCTTATTCTTCATCATCTGCCAACACATGAATCAACTGGTCCCTCAGCATCACTATCGCGCCCTGCTGCGCCATCTGTTGATTGCCATCCTACTCGGCATTTGTGCTGCGCTGGCCGTATGGTTATTTCACCGCGCCATGCTCGGGCTTGAATGGCTGTTGCTGGATCACGATGAAGGCAGTTTGGTGGCCGCTGCTGCTGCACTGCCCGGATGGCGGAGAGCGTTAACGCCCGCGTTAGGTGGATTGGCCGCTGGCTTTTTGTTGTGGATTTACCAACGTTACCAGCATCAAAAACCCATCGCCCCAACGGATTATATGGAAGCGATTGAAGCCGGTGACGGACGATTGGCCGTTAACGCCAGCCTGATAAAATGCCTGGCCTCACTGTTGGTGGTTTCCAGCGGTAGTGCCATTGGCCGCGAGGGGGCGATGATCCTGCTGGGGGCATTGGTGGGTTCGGTATTTGCCCAGCGCTTTACCCCGGCGAAAGAATGGAAATTGTGGGTGGCTTGCGCTGCCGCAGCCGGGATGGCTAGCGCCTATCATGCCCCGTTGGCGGGTAGCCTGTTTATCGCGGAAATCCTGTTTGGTTCACTGATGCTGGCCTCGCTTGGCCCAGTAGTGATCGCCGCCGTGAGTGCGCTGCTAATGACCAATCTGCTGAACGGTGGCCAGGCCCCGCTCTATATCGTGGAGCCGCTTGCTGCCCCCTGGCCGGTGCAGTATCTGTTAATGGCTTTAGTGGGCATACTGGCTGGAGTTTGTGGCCCGCTGTTTCTGTGGGCGATGGCAGCCAGCGGCCGAGCATTTCGCTCGCTCAACCTCATACCGCCATTACAGCTGGCGCTTGGCGGGCTGATCGTCGGGTTGCTTTCCTTGTTGTATCCCGAAGTCTGGGGAAATGGCTATAGCGTGGTGCAATCTTTACTCTCGGCCCCACCGGGGATACTGCTGGTCAGTGCGATCCTGATTTGCAAACTGTTAGCCCTGTTGGCCAGCAGTGGCTCAGGTGCACCTGGTGGCGTGTTTACGCCGACATTATTCGTGGGGGCTGCATTGGGCTCGGTAGTGGGCCAGATGCTTGGTCTATGGCCAGAGTTGGGTATTGCAGTGCCCATTCTGCTAGCACTGACTGGTATGGCGACATTGCTGGCTGCCACCACTCATGCGCCAATTATGGCGGCATTAATGGTGTTTGAGATGACCGGGGAATATACCCTGCTGCCAGGCATTCTGTTGGCTTGCGTTATCGCCACCACCATTGCTCGCGGGCTACGCCCACTGTCGGTTTATCACAACACGTAGCGGTCAACCAACTGCGAAACATCCAGATACTGTGCCAACTCACGTTGTTCCGCACGCGGCAGATAAGGGATCTCACCCAGCAACGGAGCCGGAATACGCTGCTGCATCGCATCAATAGTTTCTGCGTAGTGCGCTAAACCGGGGTTGATACGATTAGCCACCCAGCCCAGCAATGGTAAGCCATCGTTAATAATTGCCTGTGCGGTCAATAGCGCATGGCTGACACAGCCCAGTTTGATCCCGACCACCAGGATAACCGGCAGTTGTTCCTGTACCACCCATTCGGCATAAGGACGGAGATCGTTCATCAATACCCGCCAGCCGCCGCTGCCCTCTACCACGACTGTATCTGCCTTGGCGGCGAGATGGTGCAAACCACGGCTCATCAGCCCGTAATCAATATCCTGGGTCGCATGAGCATGAAACACCTCATCCAGACAGGTGATCGGATTGATTTCGTCATAGGACAGCGGCACAGAGGAAGAGGCCTGTAAAACTAAAGCGTCTCTATTGCGGATGCCTTCACTGGTTTCCTGGCAGCGAGCCGCAATGGGCTTATAACCCGCCACTGAACGACCTTGCGCAGCGAAAGCCTGCAATAAACCGCGAGAAACCACAGTCTTGCCTACGTCGGTATCCGTGCCTGTAACAAATAAACGCTTTAACATGAATAGATTGCCTTGAAATGCCTCGTTAACCTAAAAAATCGCCGTAAATCACGGCGAGAGTCGTCCTACGGCAAAAGTCTAGGGGATGCAACTCAACGGGGGCTTGAGGTAGCTCAATCTTTTGGCGGTAAAGAATAAGAAACTCTGATAAGGGGCATCAAAGCCAATGGAACGAAAACGTACCTCCTGTCCCCAACACCCCGCATGAGTTGACGCAACACAGGTGCATAAATCAACGGATGGTCAGGTCTGGAGGGTTGTCTATCTGGGATTTTGATCAAGATGAGGGGGAGCTTAATGTCCGCGTCAGCGGACAGCTCATTTTCAATACCTCTGAACATATTGTTGCTGCGGCGCTCGCAGGACACGGGATTACTTTTTTGCCAGAAGAAGAATTTGGAGCACATATTAAAGACGGTAATCTGGTTCGTGTGCTGGAGCAATGGTGCAAACCCTTCCCTGGCTACTACCTGTATTATCCCAGTCGCAAACAGCCTTCTCCTGCGTTCTCGTTGGTCCTTGAAGCTCTTAGGATCGGCCAAAAACGCATCCCGCCAAGGTGACGCTGGAAGTGTAGCTTTTGGATCCAATTCCCGGGCAGTTTACGCCACAGCGTGAAAGACGACAGCTAAATCAACCTTGTAGCAACTTCACCAACAAAGAGCCGTTATACATGGCTTCTTTCACCAGTGCAGCACCCGGCATGGTGCCTTGGTTGAAGAATTGGGTGGATTCAACTTGCACATGTTCGCTGTACGCAGGCAAGGATTGCTGACGGATGCAGGAAGCAATCGCCGGATGCAGAATTTCTGCGGCACGGTTCAACGGTGAACCCACCAGGATTTTTTCCGGGTTGAACAGGTTGACCATGATCGCCACGATGCGCCCGACGCTGTGTCCGACGCCAAGAATAATATCTTTGGCTAACTGATCGCCAGCCAAAGCCGCATCGCACAGTGATTCCACGGTCAATGGTGCGCCATGCAGCATGGAAGACATCGAGCCTCCCAGACGTTGCTGGGCAATTTCCAGCATGTTTTCAATGCTGGCGACCGTTTCCAGGCAACCGTGGTTGCCGCAATAGCAGCGCTTACCGTAAGGATCGACCTGTGTGTGACCGATCTCCACCACGCTGCTGCTGCCCGCATGCAGTACGCGTCCGTTAGTAATCACCCCTGCGCCGACGTTATGATCGATAACGACCTGAATGACGTTATGGCTACCACGGGATGCGCCATACAGCGCTTCTGCCATCGTCCAGGCGCAGATATCATGCTGAACATAAACCGGTAGGCCCGTCAGTGCTTCTAACGCTGGCCCCAATGCCATTTCATTGACGTCATAAAACGGCATGCGGTGAACAATACCCGCAGCGGTATCAATCATGCCAGGCAGCGTGATGGCAATGGCGGTTAAACGCTCGAGTTTGCTTTGGTGGCGGATAAAGAACTGGTCTACTTCGCTGACAATGCGCTGTAATAACGGCTCGGCATGTTCGGCTTTTAACGGCAGCAGTTCTTCAACCACCATCTTGCTGCTGAGATCGCGCAGCGCCAAGGTAATGGTGCCACGGCTGATACGTGCAGAGAGGTAATGCCAGGCTTCGGTGTCCAGCACCAGGCCAACGGCCGGTCGGCCACGGCTGCCCACTTCCTGATATTCGGTTTCTTTAACCAGATGCGCTTCGAGCAGTTCACGCACTATCTTGGTGATACTGGCAGGTGCCAGCTGTGCCCGCTTGGATAATTCGATGCGCGAAATCGGCCCCAGCCGATCTATCAGCCGGTAAACTGCCCCTGCATTGGTTTGCTTGATCTGATCAATATGCCCAGGCTGCCCATCAGCAATCACACACCCGCTCCTACTATTTTTCGCGCTTCTAAATAAAGATTAGAGGCTATGGTGGGGCTTTTGGAATACAGCGTCAACTATTTGATTCGTTATGTGATTAACAGCACAAATTCACCGAGCTTTCCGTCAAAAACGCCTCTTATTTACACAGCTTTGGGCTTGAGCATCAGCGCCATTAACGCCTTGGCCGCTGCCGTTAACGGCCTGCTACGATGGTGCACCAACCAGACCTCGGTCATCGCCTCCGGCTCGGCCAAAGGGAGATAGGTCACCCCATCGATCTTCACTCTGCCAAATGACATCGGCAAAATGGAAATCCCTAACCCGGCAGCGACCAGACCGATAATAGTCATCGCTTCCCCCACTTCTTGCGTGATGTAAGGGGCGATACCAGCATTGGCCAGCAAAGCCAGAATTTCGTCGTACAGCGCAGTGCCCACTTCACGGGAAAAGAACACGAAGGGTTCCTGGGCCAAATCGCTGAAACGCAGCGTGCCTGGAGCCTTAAGGGTTAACGGGTGACCATTCGGCACCACGGCAAGCAAGGGCTCGCGTAATAACAGCTGATGTTGCAGCGCATCCGGCAGGCGGGTATTGCGCATCACGCCCAGATCCAGTTCTCCGTTGAGCAGCGGCTCAAGCTGTTGCTTGGTGTTCACCTCGCGCATTTTGATATGCACATCCGGTGATAACTGGCGAAAGGCCCGCAAGCTACGGGAAACCACGCTGATAAAAGGAGCCGAGGAGGTAAAGCCAATCGTCAGCTCACCCAGTTCGCCACGCTCCAGGCGGGCTGCCTTCTCTGCAGCCCGGTTGACCTGGGCAAGCACCTGATAGGCTTCTTTCAAGAACATCTCACCCGCCTGGGTCAGGCTGACGTTACGGTTATTGCGCGCCAGCAAACGCGCACCCACCATATCCTCCAGTGCTTGGATCTGTTGGCTTAGGGGCGGCTGGGAAATCCGTAGCCGCTCCGCCGCCCGGCCAAAATGCAGCTCTTCGGCGACGGCGACAAAGTAACGCAAATGTCTGAGCTCGATATTCATACTTTAAACATCTTAATTAGGATGATTAATATATTAGACAAAAAACTGGCCGCTCCCTATGATTTTGTGACTCAAGACGTATTTTTTATCTCCCGAACCCGGTAAGGAACCGCTGTGACAACCGCTTCGCGTTCTGCGGCCAGTATGCCAAAAACGCTGCCTGCCCCTGACAGTGCCCCAACAACCAAACGCACCACGTTGAATAAACTCCCCTACATCGAACGCGGTACACCGCAGTTTATGCGCGTGACCTTGGCGCTGTTCTCTGCAGGGCTGGCTACCTTTGCGTTGCTGTACTGTGTGCAACCGATCTTGCCGGTGCTTTCGCAAGATTTTGGCATCTCCCCAGCCGAGAGCAGCCTTTCCCTCTCCTTTTCCACTGGGCTGTTGGCCATCGGTCTGATGTTTACCGGCCCGCTGTCCGATGCTATCGGCCGCAAGTCGGTGATGGTGGTGGCCCTGCTGTTGGCGGCGATCTGTACTCTGATCTGTGCCTTTATGACCAGTTGGCACGGCATCTTGCTGATGCGGGCGCTGATTGGGCTTTCGCTGAGCGGGGTTGCGGCAGTCGGTATGACCTACCTGAGCGAAGAGATCCACCCCAGCTTCGTGGCCTTTTCTATGGGCCTCTATATCAGCGGCAACTCGATCGGTGGGATGAGTGGCCGCCTGGTAACCGGGGTGCTCACCGATTTCTTTTCCTGGCGGATCTCGCTGGCGGTGATTGGGGTGTTTGCCCTGGCAGCAGCCTGCATGTTCTGGCGCATTCTGCCAGCGTCCAAGCACTTCCGCGCCAGTTCATTGCGGCCTAGGACGTTGCTGATTAACTTTAAGCTGCATTGGCACGACAAGGGGCTGCCGCTGCTGTTTGCCGAAGGTTTCCTGCTGATGGGCAGCTTTGTGACGATGTTCAACTACATTGGCTACCGCCTGCTGAGCGATCCTTATCATCTTAGCCAGGCCATTGTGGGCCTGTTGTCAGTGGTGTATCTCACCGGTTCATACAGTTCACCCAAAGCGGGTGCCCTGACCTCCAAATTTGGCCGCGGCCCGGTGCTGCTGGCGTCCATTATCATTATGCTGATCGGAATACTGATCACCGCCCTGGCCCCTGTCACAGTGATCTTTATTGGCATGATGCTGTTCACCGCCGGTTTCTTTGCCGCCCACTCGGTTGCCAGCAGTTGGATTGGCCGCCGCGCACGCCGCGCCAAAGGCCAGGCTTCTTCGCTCTATCTGTTCTGTTATTACGTTGGTTCCAGCGTTGCCGGGACGTTGGGCGGCGTGTTCTGGCATAACTTTGGCTGGAGCGGCGTAGTCGCTTTTATCAGCGTGATGCTGTTGCTGGCCCTGCTGGTTGGCCATTACCTGAAGAAATTGCCGGAAGCTGCGCGTAGCTAGCCTCCAGACCCCTTCCGCTCTGGGAGGGGTCACATTACCTCCCTGCTTAGCTTGGTTCACTCGTGGTTAATGATGATGATGTGGCCGAAGTTGCCACCTTGGTTACACTGCCCTACAATGGATGTTGTAACTAAAGTGCGAGGTGATGATGGATAAGTACAGCCTGATCGGCAGAATGAATGCGCGTTTTAGCGAGCTGGAACAGGCGCTGGCGCAACTCCACCAGCAAATCCAGCCGTTGAGGTTGCTGGCAGCAAGGGTGTTCAGCCTGCCAGAAATTGAAAAAGGTAAGGAGCATACCGCTATCGAACAGATCAGCGTTGAGCAGCATGTAGGCCAGGCTGCACGTGACCTTGCCCTGGAACACTACCAACGGCTGTTTATCCACCACAACCGCCAGCATATCAGCAGCAAGGCGGCGGTAAGATTACCCGGTGTCATTTGCCTTGAGACCGAAAGAGCCGAGTATCTGGCGCTACGACAGCAGATCGCCCTAATCAACCGGCTTAAGGCAGAACTGGAACATATCATTACCGTGGAATCTGGCCTGGCACCTGAGCAACGCTTTGAGTTTGTGCATACCCACCTGCATGGTTTGATCACCCTCAGCGCCTATCGCTCCATTACCCTGCTCACCAACCCGGACTCGGTGCGTTTTGGCTGGGCCAACAAGCACATCATCAAGAAGGTGAAGCGCGATGATATCTTGGTGCAGCTGGAGAAAAGCCTGAAAGCCGGGCGCGCCGTTCCGCCCTTCAACCGCGAACAATGGGCGGAACTGGTCAGCCGTGAAATAGATGACGTCAGCCGCCTGCCGCAGAACGCGACGCTAAAAATAAAACGGCCAGTGAAAGTGCAACCCATAGCGCGCGTATGGTATCAACCGCAGCAAAAGCAGGTGCAACACCCCTGCCCGCTACCGCTGATAGCCTTGTGCCAACCAGAGATGGGTACACAGGTGCCAAAGATCGGTGAACTGCTCAATTACGACGTGGCAGCGGTAAAACACAAATATAAGCCGGAGGCTAAACCCTTGCGCCTGCTGGTAAAACGCCTGCATCTGTATACCGATATTGAGGGATAATTAACGGACGTAAATCGGTTTATCAGGGTATTGGGTTGAACGGGCACAGCATGTGTGCCCCTGCACGTCAAATCGAGCTGCGAAAGTAATTACTCGTCGTTAAGCTTGTAAACACGCAGCCGATGACCATCGGGATCGGCGGCAACAAAGGTGTAGCCGAAGTCCAGCTCGACCGGAGATTGCACAATAGTTAATCCTTTATCCCGCCACTGTTGATAGAGCGCATCGACCTGTTGCGGTTGTTCGCACATAAAACAGATCTCTGTACCGCCACCGGTCGCCGTTGCAGCAGGCTCTACGGTATGTTTTGACCACATGCCCAGCTTGAAACCATTACTCAAGATAAATAAGGCAAAGGTGGGAGACTGCTCGACAGGTTCGGCTCCCAACAACTGGCGATAAAATTCGGCGCTTTTTGCTGGGCTATCGACATAAATCATGGTCATGCTTGGGGTAGTCATTACGTTATCCTCTGGATGGGAACCGGCTGGCTCCTGATAACGTCACTCTAGTGCACCCTACTGTCAGTTTATGGCAGTAGGGTCATTGGGCAATGCCCTCACTTTCCCGCCACAGCTTCATCAATGCCCGGCGGCCACGCGGGTAACGTAGCTCCAACAGCGTTAAGCGGCCAATACGGTCAAGGCGGAAATGGCGTATCGAGCCACGCAATTCGCACCAGGCCATCAGGATCTGCACCTGTTCAAAGTAGCCCATGGCAAACGGCCACAAGATACGCTCGCTGCCATTACCGGCATAATCCCGATACTCCACCTTGATTTTACGCTCTAAACGGATGGCTTCACGGATCGTCACCAGGGTCTCATCCGCCACATAGGCAGTAGGCACCGGGCCGATCAGCAGCGTATTGGCATCCAGCTCTTCACGCAGTTCCGCAGGCAACACGGCGGCAATTTTTGCCAACGCATTGGTCGCCGCCCCGGCAAGTTGGCTATCACCCCGGCGTTCCACCCAGCGCATCCCCAGAACCAGCGCCTCGATCTCAGTTTGCGAGAACATCAGCGGCGGCAGCATAAATCCCGGCCGTAATACATAACCGATCCCCACTTCACCAACAATATCCGCCCCCTGCTGCTGCAAGGTGGCGATATCACGGTATAACGTGCGCATGCTGATCCCAAGTTCTTCGGCCAGGGAATGCCCGGCGACCGGGTAACGATGGCGGCGCAGGATCTGCATCAGATCGAGCAGGCGTTGAGTGCGGGACATGGGTTACTCTCGTTGCAGCAGTTGTTGAATAAAGTCGGCAAAGGCACGGGCCTTGGCCGAGATGAAGTGCCCACTGGGAAACACCGCCCACAGCGCCAACGGTGGTAACTGCCATTGCGGCAAGACGGCAACCACCTTGCCCTCACGCAATTCACTACGAAACAGCCCTTCACAGGCTACCGTCGCACCAAAACCAGCCACCACCATTTCACGTAAGCATTCGGTAGCACTCACGCGCACCCGGCCCTGCAATCGGACCTGTTGCTGTTGTTGTTCATGGGTGAACAGCCACTCCTCAGCGCCACCAGCACGGTGATGGATCACCATATCATGCTGTAGCAATTCCCGTGGCATTTGGGGCATCCCTGCTCCGGCAAAATACGCCGGGGCCCCGATAACGCGTTGCGTTGCTGAACCCAATTTGCGGGCGGTAAAAGCAGAGTCGGGTAAATCACCAACACGCAAAGCGATATCGATCCCCTCGGCGATCAATCCCAGCTCGCCCTCATCAAGCAGCAGATCCATTGCCAACTCCGGGTTGTCGTGTAGAAACTGGCTCAAGTCCGGCAGTTCAATCAGGCGGGAAAACACTGCAGACGAAGCGACCCGCAGCCGACCGGTTAATACCTCGGCCACGCCTGACACGGCCGATTCGGTTTCCGCGACCTCATGCAAGATATGCTTGGCCCGCAGATAGAGCTGTTGCCCAGCTTCCGTCGGCCTTAAACCGTGAGTAGAGCGGAGTAGCAAGCGTGTATTCAGCTGTTGTTCCAACCGGACAATCGCCTTGGATACCGCCGGTTGACCAACGTTAAGCCGCCGGGCCGCAACGGAAAACGATCCCGCCTCAAACACGCTGATATAGGTAGCATAGTCGCCTAGCTTGTCCATCCTGCCATTCCCCGTTGGAATAACCATTAGTGATCACCGCACTCTACCCCCATACAACGACAATAGGCAAACTGGTTGCTGTCCATTCGTTATCTTAAGGAACAACATGAAACTTCAGGATCAGCTCGACGCATTCAAGGCCGCTTTTGAAGCAGGCCAACTGCCCTTCAAGCTTGCGCCCTCGGATCATGAACTCTTGCGTCAGGGTATCGACGAGCTTATCAGTACAGAAATGGCCAACAACGCCTTGTCGGTCGGTGATCGCGCCCCTGAGTTTACTTTGCCGGATACCCAGGGTAACCCAGTCTCTTCCCAGCAATTGCTGGCACAAGGGCCGCTGGTCGTCAGTTTCTATCGGGGAGGATGGTGCCCATACTGCAATATCGACCTCCAGGCACTGCAGGCCGTTCTGCCCGAGTTGCGTGACCGTGCCAACCTGGTGGCCATCTCGCCACAGTTGCCGGTTAACGGCCAGCAAATGCAGCAAGCGCATGGCTTAACGTTTCCTTTACTGACGGATAGCGGCAATAGCCTGGCAGCACAGTTTGGTTTACGTTTCTCGTTGACGGATGAACTTGTCGAGCTGTACATCAACAGCTTGGGTATCGACCTGACCAAGCTTAACGACGAAAGTGGTTGGACATTGCCGATGCCTGCCCGCTTCGTTATCGCGCCTGGCGGTGACATCATTTATGCAGAAGTTAACCCGGATTATACCCAGCGTGCGGATCCGTGGGCGTTGGTTTCATTGCTGAAGGGGTGAGCCGCATTGCCAGGCGCTATCACAGCGCCTGGCCTTTGGCGTTATTTCCTCATGCTGCCGACCATCTCCTCTGGCCGCACCCATTCGTCAAACTGCTGCTCGGTCAGATAGCCCAACTTCAGCGCCGAGGCTTTCAGCGTCAATCCTTCCTTGTGGGCCTTTTTGGCGATTTCCGCCGCCTTGTCATAACCGATATGGGTATTCAAGGCGGTAACCAACATCAGCGACTCGTTAAGCAACTGGCCGATGCGTTCGCGGTTTGGTTCAATCCCCACCGCACAGTGCTCATTGAAGCCGCTCATCCCATCTGCCAGCAAACGAATAGATTGCAGATAGTTGTGAATAACCATCGGGCGGAATACGTTCAGCTCAAAGTTACCGGACGCGCCGCCAATATTCACCGCCACGTCGTTGCCCATCACCTGCGCACAGAGCATGGTCATGGCTTCACACTGCGTTGGGTTGACCTTCCCCGGCATGATTGAGCTGCCCGGCTCGTTTTCTGGGATAGAAATTTCACCGATGCCGCAGCGTGGGCCAGAGGCCAGCCAGCGCACATCGTTGGCGATCTTCATCAACGAGGCGGCCAATCCCTTCAAGGCACCGTGGCCATGTACCAGCGCATCGCAGGTTGCCAGGGCTTCAAACTTGTTCGGCGCGGTGACAAAAGGCTGCCCGGTCAGTTCTGCCAGCGCCTTCGCCACACGCACCGCGTATTCGGGATGAGTATTCAGCCCGGTCCCCACCGCCGTCCCCCCCAAGGCCAACTCACTGAGATGTGGGATGCTGGCTTCGATATGTTTGAGGTTATATTCCAACATCGCCGCCCAGCCGGAGATTTCCTGGCCTAGCGTCAGCGGTGTAGCATCTTGCAGATGGGTGCGGCCGATTTTAACGATATCGTGGAAAGCTTCCGCCTTGGCATGCAGCGTGCGGTGCAGCGCCTTCAGCTCAGGGATCAGATGCTCACGTACCGCGATCACCGCTGCCACATGCATTGCGGTAGGGAAAACGTCGTTGGAACTCTGGCTTTTGTTGACGTCGTCGTTGGGATGCACTCGCCGCGCTTCACCGCGTTCGCCCCCCAGCAACTCGCTGGCACGGTTGGCCAGCACTTCGTTCATGTTCATGTTGGTCTGGGTGCCGGAACCGGTTTGCCAGATCGACAATGGGAATTCATTGGGGTGCCTATCCGCCAGCACTTCATCGGCAGCCTGGATAATCGCCTTGCCCCGCTCTGCTGGCAGCAACCCCAGATCCATATTGACGCTGGCTGCCGCACGCTTGGTCATCGCCAACGCATGGATCAGCGCCGGGGGCATTTTTTCTGACGAGATACGGAAATGTTCCAACGAACGCTGAGTCTGCGCGCCCCATAGTTGGTCGGCGGGTACTTCGATGGGGCCCATTGAGTCTTTTTCAATCCGAACGCCTGCCATCACTGTCTCCTTAGCACAATTCCTAAAATGAAGGGGAAATGCCAACGAGTGACAACCCGTTGGCGAGCCACCTCAGTATAGACAGATAATAACTATTCGCATTAACGTCCAGAGCAAAGAGCATTTTTAGCCATCTTGGCTTGCATGCGCCTGCGCCACATTGTTTACTTAGCGCAATTTTCTTGAGAAAGCAGGGATACGATCATGCAAAAAATGACAAATGCCATCCAAAACTACGCCTGGGGCAGCGTTGATGCGTTAACCAAGCTGTATGGCATTGCCAACCCGACAGGCAAGCCAATGGCCGAACTGTGGATGGGTGCCCACCCTAAAAGCAGCTCACAGGTCGCCGATCAGGCGGGGAACCTGCGCTCTCTGCGTGAGGTGATTGATACCGACCAGCCGAAACAGCTGGGTACCGAAGTGGCGCAACGCTTTGGTGAACTGCCGTTCCTGTTTAAGGTGCTGTGTGCCGACCAACCCCTCTCCATCCAGGTCCACCCGAGCAAGAGTGCCGCAGAGGTGGGCTTTGCCAAAGAAAATGCCGCCGGTATTCCGTTTGATGCCGCTGAGCGCAACTATAAGGATCCGAATCACAAGCCGGAGCTGGTGTTTGCCCTGACGCCGTTCCTGGCAATGAATGGCTTCCGCGAACTGGACGATATCGTTGCGCTGTTACAACCGCTTTCCGGCGCACATCACGATATCGCCGCTTTCCTGCAACAGCCGGATACTGCCCACCTGGCGACCCTGTTTGCCAGCCTGCTGGGGATGAGCGGTGAGCAAAAAACGCTGGCGCTTGGCGTGTTGAAAGCCGCCTTGAACAACCAGCAGGGTGAGCCTTGGGACACCATCCGCTTTATCGCGCGTTTCTATGCCGACGATAGCGGCCTGTTCTCTCCGCTGCTGTTGAACGTAGTCAAACTGGCACCGGGTGAAGCCATGTTCCTGTATGCCGAGACCCCACATGCCTATCTGAACGGCGTCGCGCTGGAGGTGATGGCAAACTCGGATAACGTGCTGCGCGCAGGTCTGACGCCAAAATTCATCGATATTCCTGAACTGTTGGCCAATCTGCAGTTCCGCCCACAACCAGCGTCGGGCCTGTTGACTCAGCCAGAGCAACGTGGCAAAGAACTGTTCTTCCCGATCCCCGTTGAGGACTTTGCCTTCTCGTTACACGATCTCGATGCCACACCGCAGCCACTGGCGCAAAACAGTGCGGCGATTGTATTCTGCGTAGAAGGTGAAGCAACACTGGAGAAACAGGGCCAACAGGTCATCTTGCAGCCAGGTGAATCCTGCTTTATTGCCGCCTTTGAATCCCCGGTTAACGTCACCGGGAGTGGCCGTATCGCCCGCGTTTATAATCAGTTGTCCTAATTGACGGTAAAATATAGGTAAATAAGTTGCTAAGATGATTAGTTTACCTACACAATAAAACGCCTACGGGCGTTTTTTCGCAGGCCCAATTGGTCGCCCTGCCCTCTACCGGCTTAACAAAGGAATAACAGAACTATGAAAAAATCGTTAGTCGCTGTCAGCGTCATTGTGGTGCTCGGCGCAGCATGGACTGGAGCCTCTTGGTACACCGGCAAGCTTATCGAGCAACGGATGGGGGAAATGGTAGACACAGCCAATAGCCAGTTGAAAACCATACTGCCTAAGGCTGGGGTCAAGATGAGCTATGAAAACTACCAACGCGGGATTTTCAGCAGCCAAGCCCGTTTTGTGCTGCGTGCCGATGGTAGCATCACCACCGACGATGCCCTGCTGAAGTCCGGCGAAGAAGTGGCCTTCATTGAAACCGTCGATCACGGCCCATTCCCGCTGGCCCAGTTGAAAAAATTCAACCTGATCCCAAGCATGGCTTCGGTACATACCGAGCTGGAAAACACGCCAAAAGTCAAAACCCTGTTTGAAATCACCAAAGGTAAGTCGCTGTTCAGCGCCGATTCACGCATTGCCTACAGCGGCGATGTTGCCAGTTCCATCGATGTGATCCCGGTGGAATACCAGAAAGATAAGTCCTCACTGAAATTCAGCGGTGCAAAAATTGACGCGGATGTCGGCAAGGACATGCAAAAAGCTATCCTGGACGCCAGCAGTGACAGCCTGGTGATCAGTGGCCCGAACCAGTCCGGCCAGAACGAACAGATGACGATGCAAGGGCTGACGCTCAAAAGCAACACCCATCTGGGCCAGTACGGTCTGAGCTTGGGTGAGCAAGCGCTGGGCATGAAGCAACTGACCGTGGCTGTCGACGGTAAAGACGCCATGACGATGGAAGGCTTCAACCTGGCCAGCCAGTTCGGCGAGAAAGGCAACAGCCTCGCAGGCCAGCTGGATTACACCATGGCGGCGTTGAAAATTCAGGGTACCGATTTTGGTGCGGGAAAACTGCTGCTGAAAATCGACAACCTGGACGGTAAAGGGCTGAAAGAGTTTGCCGATCGTTACAATCAGCAGGCCATGGCCTTGCTGCAGCAGGCCGAAACGTTGTCGCCAGAAGCCTACCAGCAGCAAACGGCTGAGATGCTGGTGCAAAACCTGCCACTGTTGCTGAAAGGCAACCCAACCATCAGCATCGCACCGCTGAGCTGGAAAAACACCAAGGGTGAAAGCGCCTTTACCCTTAACCTCGACCTGCTGGATCCCGCACAGGCTGGCGCTGCTGCCGAATCTCCGGATCAGCAGCTTGCCCGTTCGGTCAAGAAAATCGACGCGCAGTTGACTATTCCGGTAGCTATGGCGCAGGAAACCATGGCTCAGGCGGCACAGCTGCAAGGTGCCAGTGCGCAACAAGCACAGCAGCAGGCCGAACAGCAGGTGAAAAGCCTGGCAGCGATGGGCGAGATGTTCAAGATCACCACGCTGAAAGATAACGTGATTGGCAGCAGCTTCAAGTATGCCGATAATCAGATTGAGCTGAACGGCAGCAAAATGTCGCTGCAGGAGTTCGTGGGTATGTTCGGGATGCTGGGCGGCGGTTCCGCACCAGAAGAAGATAGTGCTCCAGAGCCCGATCAGCAGGATGCCACTCCGGCACCAGAGCAACCCACTCTGCAAGGGCAATAAAAACCTTCTGGGGTCAGGTGATATCTGGCCCCTTTTTTATTAACCATAAACCGCATCGCGGATCTGCACGGGATATAAACCGTTCATTCCCTCAATCGCAGTGTTGGTCAATGCCACCACGCTCAACTCTGCGACCGGATCGTAAAACCAGCTGTGCCCATACACGCCGCCCCACTGCATAGTGCCATTATTCTGTGGCGTTGCTGCCAATGCGGCATCCACCAGCACCGCGCCACCAAAACCAAAGCCCCAACCCGGCCCCTGAATTTCTTCCTGTGCTCCGACATGGGATTGACGCATCAATGCGGCGGTTTCTGGCTGCAAAACTCCGTCGCCACCATTACGCAGCGTCTCCACCAGGCGCAACACATCATCAGCATCACCAACCATCCCCGCACCAGCCGAAGGATAAGCGTGGCGGTCAAGCGCTCGCGAAGGCGAAAACTCCACGTCAAAACCAAACTCCTCAGGAAGCCTCAGCAGAAAACCGTCATACATCGCTGCCGGTTGCGGTTCAGCGTTGTAATATGCCGTTGCCAGCTTATCGGCGTTCAACGTATAAAAACCGGTATTCCCCAGCCCTAGCGGTTGGCCAATCCAACGCTCGAATAGCTGTGGCAAAGGCATACCAGCCACCTG
Organism: Serratia sp. PL7; assembly: GCF_945957435.1. NCBI lineage: Bacteria > Pseudomonadati > Pseudomonadota > Gammaproteobacteria > Enterobacterales > Yersiniaceae > Serratia > Serratia sp. PL7. The sequence continues at coordinate 125,424 of NZ_CAMFLB010000002.1, forward strand.
CTCTAGTACCGCACCCAATACGTCAATTGCCAATGAGTAACTGAATTCGCTACCCGGCTCTGCCTGCAACGGCGCCTGCGCCAGCCGATGGAGATTTTGCTCCAGCGTTAACGAGGATATCTCCATGCCGTCGTGGATCCCCAACCGCTGGTAGATCCCGCCTTCTGGCTGCTTGAACCGGTAATCCAACCCGGCAGTGTGGGTTAACAGGTGGCGAATAGCGATCGCTGGCCGTCGTCCATCCGGCAACGCCGGAGTAAACCACGGTAGCCAACGGCTAACGGCATCATCCAGACTTAGCAGTTGCTGCTCTATCATGCGCATCGCTGCCAGCGTGATGTAGGGTTTAGAGACCGAAGATAGCCGGAATTGGCTATTACACTGCATGAGTTTCCGCTGCTCGCGATCGGCATAGCCGCTGGCACCTGCGTAAATCACCGTCCCCTGTTGAGCCACCAGCACCACGCTACCCACGATCCGCCCTTCGGCGATCGCCTGCTGATTGACTGCCTCTATCCGTTGTGTCAATGCCTGAGCCATAACTGTGATCCTCTTAAGGTAATCAGGCCAGTCTACGGTTTTGATCATTAAATTAAATAGGCTAAAATTTAATGAATCATTAAGTTGGGATTATCGATAGATGAGCTCACTGCTACAATTACTGCCGTTTTTCGACGCCGTTGCCAAATTGGGCAGTTTTACCCAGGCGGCCAATCATCTGGGCGTCACACCGCCTGCGGTTTCACAAAATATCCGCGCGCTAGAGGCCCTTCTGGGAGTACGCCTGTTCAATCGCACCAGCCGTTCAGTCAGGTTAAGCGATGAAGGGCTGGCATTTTATGAAAAAGTCGCTCCCGCTATGGGCCAGATTGAGGTCGCGGCAGAAAATGCCAGCAGTCAACGTGGTGAGCCAAGCGGCTTATTACGTATTACCTTGCCGCAGTTGGCCGCGTCGATGCTGGTCATGCCCTATCTGCCGGAGTTCCATGCGCGCTATCCTGAACTTAAGCTGGAGCTGTTTACCGACGATCGTTTTGCCGATCTGGTGCTGGATCATTTTGATGCGGGCATCCGCATGCAGCGCATGTTGCAAAAAGACATGGTGGCCGTCCCTATCGACCAAGGCCAACAACATGTGATCGTGGCTTCTCCGGGCTATCTGGCACAACACGGTCAGCCCGAAACGCCACAGGAGTTACAGCAGCATGACTGCATGCGCTACCGCTTTCCCGGCAGTGGCAAACTGGAACCCTGGTATTTCAGCAACGGGACTGAGCAGTTGACGCTGGAGGTCAACGGGCGGCTGATCTTCAATGAAAACCAGCTGCTTAAAGACGCGGCGATAGCGGGATTAGGGCTCACTCAACGCTTTCGAGCTGCCGTACACCAAGAGTTGCAGAGCGGACAACTGCGAGAGGTTCTGCAGGATTTTAGCAACGTCGCGCCGGGGTTCTTTATCTACTTTCCAGCGGGCCGCCATATGCCGCTCAAGCTGCGCGCCTTCATCGATTTTATGCGGGAAAAACGCGAGCGGCAGATCAAGCCGATCCGCGCTTGAGCTTCTGGGTATTGAACGCCTCGGAGGCTGCGAAAGCCGGGCCAAAGTCTTTCATTTTTTTGTTTTCAGCGTGGCTTCAGAATGCGGTTCACTCATGACATTGCTGACTAAGTATCCAGTCTGAAATAGCCCTTAGTGAACCCGGCAAGTAAGCATGCTGCCCGGACAACAGAAATCCACCTTGCTTCCACCAAGGCCACTGCGAGGATAGCTGGTAGTCAAACCATTCGCTCCGCAAAAGCCCATGGGTAGCATCAGCGATCAGTCTGATGCAGCGAGGTGTTTTGGCCGGGAGTTCTTCGCTCCAGACAGCGGTCGTTTCGTGAGGATCGACATTGCGATCATCCGCCCCCATCAGGATCATTACCGGCGTTTGCATAGCAGAAATATCTTTCCTTGCATCGGCCTGTGAGTTTCGACGCTCAAAGTCCTGCCGGGTACAACGAGAAATACAGGGAGATGCGGCTTCCTCCTGCGTAAACTGACTGTCAAAAGCGGCAGCTTCGTGTGCTTGCGCCTTGACGATATTTTCAGCTGACAGGCCCTCAGATTGTAGACGTTGCCCCGTATAATAAATCCCCTGAGCTCGCCAATTTATCGCCGCGCCCACCAGAATAACAAAGTCGGTTTTTACCTGTTGGCTGGCCTTTGGCACGACCCAACCCGCCTGAGAAAAGCCAAGAAAGCCTATATTACTGTGCTTAAACTCCGGTTCCTGTTTCAGTTTTATCAGAGCCGATGCCGCTTCATCTGCGCGGTCCGGCAGGGTTTGTGCCAGCCAGTTACCACTACTTGCCCCAACGCCGGGTTTATCCCATGAATAAACCGCGATCCCCTGGGCAACCAGGAACTTCACCAACGGAATATAGCCGCCTTCAGACCAACGATCTTGAGCGCCATCACCATGTACCAGCAGGATAAGCGGTGGCGATATCTTCCCAGGAGGAAGGATTAATGTACCTTCCAGAACGTCCTGATGATGCTCAAATCTGATAGTTCGTTGGTGATCATCATCGGAAAGTTCAAATTCAGATAACCGAATCAGCGAAAAAACGATCAGGAAGCTCACCATGCAGCAACCAAATATCCCATATCTGTTCACAGCAGCTCCCAAATTAAATCTCATATCGTGTCGGTTATATCAAAAATTTCGCTTTAATTTAATCGGCATCAGAGCAAGGCTGTTTAGAGACACCTGAGAATTTATAATATTGGAACAACGGCAAGATTAGAGATTTAGCTACGGATCAGGCCGATCCGCGCTTGATCAGCTCTGGGGACAGGATCACATTCTGCGGCGCCAATGAATCATCGCCAATACGTTGCAACAACCGCAGGGCAGCACTGCGTCCAACCTCACGAGCCGAGCTGGAGATAAAGGTCAGCGGGGGTTCAGTCAGTTCGGCCTCCGGCACATCGCCAAAACCGATCAGCGCCACCTGTTGACCATAAAAGCTGTCCATCCCTTCCGAGCCAATACTACGGCCACTGCGCACGATACCAAAATAGGCACCCAACGCCACCGAGGCCTTATGGCACACCAACGCACTGATATTGGGATGCTGACGCAACAGATTTTCGGCAGCTTCAGCCGCCGCCCGTTGATGACAATCGCATTCGACGATCCATTCTGAGCGGAATGGCAGGCCGTATTGCACCAGGGTGGCACAGAATCCCCCCAGACGTTCGGCGCGCGTGAGCGAATCGCTTTGTCCACCAAGGTAGGCAATCTGGCTATGCCCCCGTTTGATCAGAAATTCGGTGGCCATTTTCGCGGCCTGCATATTATCGGGCCGCACCACGTCTACACCTTCCAGCCCATTGGAGCGCGCGGCACACACCAGTGGCACCCCCTGAGCTTCGGCTTTCTCTTTCAGCCCTTTCGCGGTACGTACCCCACCCGCCAACACCATGCCGTCAACGCCATGCTCCAGAAGCATATCAAAACAGCGCATCAGCCCTTTGCCTTCGCGCCCGCTTTGGGTCAGAAACAGCACTTTGCCATTGGCTTCCAGTACCTCACTCACCCCGGCGGTCATCTCGGCATAAAACGGTTCGCAGATATCACGCAGGATCAGCCCTACCACCCCCGATTCGCCACCGCGCAGCGTAGCGGCCTGGCGGTTACGCACATAGCCAAGCTGCTCGATCGCCTGATTCACACGGGTCATGGTGGTGGGTGAAATACGCCCTTTACCGCTCAGCACCAGAGAAACGGTGGTCACGGATACGCCTGCCAACTGTGCGACGTCAGTGATAGTGATCTTTTTGATGGTAATAACCTCTGCAATGCCCTATCAGGGCGAGTTTCACCCTGATAGCAAATGGTATACCGAATCTCTCAATGCAGTAAAACGATTTACCCACATAAGCATTGTCACCGCAAAGCACCGTTCATAATTGTGATTAGGGACGCATTTTTACTAGGTAAAACGTTTTATCTTATTTTTACCTAATCGGGTACACACAACATTGCATGCTTTTTCGCCAGGAGTCGTCGGTTATGCCAGCGTCTAAAAAACAAAAAATTACGCTTTGGGAGTTTTTCCAAAGCCTGGGCAAGACATTTATGCTGCCCGTCGCACTGCTTTCATTCTGCGGCATCATGCTGGGGATCGGTAGCTCACTAAGCAGCCGTGACGTGATCACGTTGCTGCCTTTCATTGGTCATCCGGCTTTCCAGTTGCTGTTCACCTGGATGAGCAAGATCGGCTCCTTTGCTTTCAGCTTCCTACCGGTGATGTTCGCCATTGCCATTCCTTTGGGCATGGCGCGTGAGAACAAAGGCGTGGCCGCCTTCTCTGGGTTTGTCGGCTTTGCCGTGCTGAACCTGGCGACCAACTTCTACCTGACCACGTCAGGCGTGCTGCCTACCGTCGATCCCCTGGTGCTGAAAGCCAATAACATCCAGAACATCCTGGGCATTCAGTCTATCGATACCGGTATCCTCGGCGCGGTGATCGTCGGGATCATCGTTTATCTGCTGCACGAGCGTTTCAACACCATCCGCCTGCCGGATGCGCTGGCCTTCTTCGGCGGTACTCGTTTTGTCCCAATCGTCACCACCGTGGTACTAGGCCTGTGCGGTCTGATTATCCCGCTGATCTGGCCTTGGTTCGCTGCCGGTATTAACGGGTTGGGCCGTATGATTAACGGTGCAGGCATGTTTGGACCGATGATTTTCGGCTCCGGCGAACGTCTGCTGCTGCCATTCGGGCTGCACCACATTCTGGTAGCTCTGATCCGCTTTACCGAAGCGGGCGGTACGCTGGACGTTTGTGGCCGTGAAGTCAGCGGTGCATTGACCATCTTCCAGGCGCAGCTCTCTTGCCCAACCACTCACGGCTTTGCCGAAAGCGCTACCCGCTTCCTGTCCCAGGGTAAAATGCCTGCCTTCCTAGGCGGCCTGCCGGGTGCGGCGTTAGCCATGTACCACTGTGCCAAGCCGGAGAACCGCCACAAGATCAAAGGGCTGCTGATTTCCGGTGTAGTGGCATGTGTCGTCGGCGGTACCACCGAGCCGATCGAATTCCTGTTCCTGTTTGTGGCGCCGTTCCTGTACCTGATCCACGCGATCCTGACCGGTCTTGGCTTCACCGTGATGGCCTTGCTGGGTGTCACTATCGGTAACACCGACGGCAACATTATCGACTTCGTGGTGTTTGGCATCCTGCACGGCACCGCAACCAAGTGGTATCTGGTGCCGTTGGTGGCCGCCATCTGGTTCGTTGCCTACTATGCGATCTTCCGCTTCGCCATCCAGCGCTGGAACATTAAAACGCCGGGCCGTGAGACGGAAACCACCGCTACACAGAGCGCCCCTGTCGGTGCCGTGGGTAAATCCGGCTATAACGTGCCTGCTATCCTGGCGGCGTTAGGCGGTAAAGAGAATATCGTTTCGCTGGATAACTGCATTACCCGCCTGCGTATGTCGGTTAACGATATGAGCAAGGTGGATGATGCAGTGCTGAAAGCCAACCGGGCTATCGGCGTGGTGCACCTTAATGACCATAACCTGCAAGTGGTTATTGGCCCACAGGTGCAATCGGTGAAAGATGAGTTAGAATCACTGATGGCCAACGCATAACCATCCCTCCGGGCGCAGCCTGCTGCGCCCTTGTTCGGAGTTTCACATGTTTGATTTTTCTACCCCGGTAGATCGTCACGGTACCTGGTGCACCCAGTGGGACTACATCGCCGACCGGTTTGGCACCGCAGATCTGCTGCCTTTTACCATCTCCGATATGGATTTTGCCACCGCCCCCTGCATTCTTGAAGCCCTGGAAAAGCGCCTGCAACACGGCGTGTTGGGCTACAGCCGCTGGCAGCATGAAGACTTTCTTGGCGCGGTGCGGCATTGGTATCAACAACGCTTCAATGCCCCCATCGATACGACCAAGGCGGTCTATGGCCCTTCGGTGATTTACATGGTGGCACAGCTGGTGCGTATCTGGTCGGCTCCGGGAGAATATGTGGTCACCCATACGCCAGCCTATGATGCGTTCTATAAGGTGATCCTGGGTAATCAGCGCCAGGTGTTACCTTGCCCGCTGCACAAAGTGGATAATGATTGGCAATGCGACATGGCGCATCTGGAAGCCCTGCTGGCCCGGCCGCAAACCAAGATCCTGCTGTTGTGCAGCCCGCAAAACCCCACCGGCAAGGTGTGGACACAGCAAGAGCTGGAGCAGATGGCAGAGCTGTGCGAACGCCATGACGTGAAGGTGATCAGCGATGAGATCCATATGGATATGGTTTGGGGGGAACATCGTCATACGCCATGGAGCCAGGTGGCTACAACCCCGTGGGCATTGCTGACTTCCGGCTCTAAAACCTTCAACATTCCGGCGCTCACTGGAGCCTATGGCTTTATCAGCGATGATAGCGCGCGGGATAGCTACGTTCAGGCACTAAAAAGCCGCGATGGATTATCCTCACCTGCGGTGCTGGCGGTGGCAGCCCATATTGCCGCCTATCGCCACGGCGAGCCTTGGCTAGACGCGCTGCGCGACTATCTGCAAGATAACCTGACCTACGTGGCCGAACGGCTCAACCAGGCATTGCCACAGCTAAACTGGCAGCCACCGCAGGCCACCTATCTGGCGTGGATCGATATACGCCCGTTGGGCATTGACGACCGCGAATTGCAGCAGGTGCTGATCGAACGTGAGAAAGTCGCCATCATGCCCGGCTTTACCTATGGCGAAGAGGGCCGTGGTTTCCTGCGCTTGAACGTCGGCTGCCCACGCAGCAAGGTTGAAGCTGGGATGGATAAGCTGATCGCCGCGTTACAATTTGTCCTGGACGCAAAATAGGCTATATCGCCAGGGGCAGAGTGCCCCTGGTTTATGGTCTGACTGCACTTCTCCAAAACACACCTAGCCCAAGGTGACTTAGCTTTGCCCTAAACTGCGATCGGTATCGCAGTTTAATGTGATTTGAGTCACTTTTTCATGCAACGATATGGCTATTTTCATTCGTTTGTTTTTATACTGATCTGCACTTTACCTATACAAAAATAATGAGTGCCGCCATGATTGACTCCCGCTTGCCCCTTACCGATATTCACCGTCATCTGGACGGTAACATCCGCGCGCAAACCATTCTTGAGCTGGGGCGCCAGTTCAATCTAGCCCTGCCCGCCAACGAGCTGGCTGCCCTGCTTCCCCATGTGCAAATCACCCATACCGAACCCGATCTGATGAGCTTTTTGCAAAAGCTGGACTGGGGTGTGGCGGTACTGGGCGATCTGGACGCCTGCCGTCGCGTGGCCTATGAAAACGTGGAAGATGCGGCAAACGCTGGGTTGCACTACGCCGAGCTGCGTTTCTCCCCTTACTACATGGCGATGAAGCACCAGCTACCGGTGGCTGGCGTGGTGGAAGCGGTAATTGACGGCATTCGCTCTGGTTGCCGCGACCGCGATCTTGACGTGCGCCTGATTGGTATCATGAGCCGTACCTTCGGCGAAGCCGCCTGCCTGCAAGAGCTAGACGCTTTGCTGGCCCACCGCGACGGCATTACCGCGTTGGATCTGGCTGGTGATGAGCTGGGCTTCCCTGGCAGCCTGTTCCTCAGCCATTTCAACCGTGCTCGTGACGCAGGCCTGCGCATTACCGTTCATGCCGGTGAAGCCGCTGGCCCAGAAAGCATCTGGCAGGCGATCCGTGAGTTGGGTGCAGAGCGCATCGGCCATGGGGTTAAAGCAGTGGAAGATCCGGCACTGATGGATTACCTGGCGCAGCATGCCATCGGGGTTGAATCGTGCCTGACCTCGAATATACAAACCAGCACCGTGTCTTCACTGGCACAGCACCCGCTAGCCACCTTCCTACGCCACGGCGTGCTGGCCTCAATCAATACCGACGATCCGGCCGTGCAAGGCATCGAGATTGAGCATGAATACCGCGTGGCGGCTCCACAAGCCGGATTAACCCCGCAGGAAATCCGCACCGCGCAGGAAAACGGCCTGAAGATGGCGTTCCTCAGCGAGCAGGAAAAACAGGCGCTACGCACTAAAGTGCTTGGCTAATCCCCTGTTGCAGACTCAGCGGCCTAGCCCGTTGAGTCTGCTCTCAAGACCTTGCCCTGGCGGTTCTGGATATTCTCATCTCAAAACGCAAAACTCAGTAATCATGAGTGTTCGCTCTATAAGTATCAGACTATAGCCCCAGAATAAAATGTGTTATGGTTTATCTTTGAACTCATCATTTGTCCTCAACAGCAGAAACGAAAGTTATAAATGGTGTGCATATGGACTTGTACAGATATACGGAAAACTTATCTCTATTTATTGATATTGCCAGAAATGGTTCATTTTCTTCTGTTGCACGCAGGCACGGGGTGAACCCATCCTCGATCATGCGCAAAATAAACAGGCTTGAAGATGTGATGAGGATAAAATTATTTATCCGTTCGCCCCGTGGTCTAATGCTTACCGATGCTGGAGAGGCCTTATATCTTCGATCAATAAAAATCCTTGATGCTCTCTGTGATATGTATAGTGAAATCGGCTCAATGAATACAGGGCTTAAAGGAACTTTACGTGTTAGCTGTTTGCCCACCTTCGCCAAACTTCATATATTCCCATGGCTATCTGAGTTCAAGAAAAACTTCCCTGATATTGATCTTGCGTTGGATTTGACTGAACGGTTGACTAATCCATCGATCGAACGGCTTGATGCCGTCATCAGAATTGGTCCCCTAAAGGACAGCGTACTGTATGCCACTCATATTGCGGACCAGTATTGGATAGCATGTGCAAGCCCGTTTTATCTGCAGAACCATGGTCATCCAAGCGGACTTGATGAACTTGAAGGGCATCATCTACTAGATAAATTTCAGGATCCCTATTCGATATGTTGGCGGAGGGTGATCTATCAGGATCCCGAGAGGAAGCACCATATCTATTTACGCTGCAATGATTTTGACGCACTGCGCATTTCGGCTGTCCATGGATTAGGTATTGCATTCCTTCCTAACTGGGTAGTCGGTACTGATATTAACGCAGGGCGACTCGTGAAAGTCTTTGATGATCCTCAACGGCAGACTCAGGAAATCCACTTATTACGTGCCGAGCCAAAAGTCTCCCCTAGGCTGACGGTGTTTCTTCAGACGCTACGTAAACACCTAGCCAACGAATTGGGGAAACCTTAGACATAATCCTCATATTACCACGAAGGGGGAGATGGCCGCCGGAACAAAGACAGCATCCCTGTGAAGTTGAAGAACATGACGATCAGGGAGGTGATAACGCCAAGCAACGCAATGCCAAACCATCCAAATCGCAGGCTTAGCTCTGCACCTATGTATGTGCCAAAGGCTCCGCCTAGAAAATAGCAAAACATAAAGACAGTATTGAGCCGACTGCGAGCGGTTTCCGACAGTGCCAAAGCACGTAATTGATTGCCAACTAAGCCTGCCCGTCCCCCTACATCTAGAAAAATGACGCTGATGATGAGGGCGGTCAAATAGTGTCCTGACATTGCCAGGAGTAAAAAACCGACTATAGTGCAGAGGCTGCCTAAAAAAACAATCGCCTGTGGTGTATACCTGTCCGCTAAATTACCGATAATCGGTGTCATCAGGATCCCTGCAATTCCTGCGAAACCGAAAGCACCAACAATATCACTGCCGAAATGATAAGGAGGACGAGACAGAAGCAAAGCCAGAGCCCCCCATAATGCACTGAAAGATCCAAACATTAAGGCTCCAGACAGACAGGCTTTGCGTAACTCACTCTCTTGCCGGAAATAGGTTAAAAGCGATACGATTAACTGCCGGTAAGGCATCGGATTTTTTGATGGGCTGTTATGAGGCAGTAGACGATAGATTATCACTATCATTATCACATTGATGGCTGCTGCCACGATATACATGGCACGCCATCCCCAGTGCTCACCAATCACGCCGGAAAGGATGCGAGCAAATAGGACTCCGGCCATCAGTCCACTCATCACTATTCCTACAGCCCGCCCCCGTTGTTCCGGGGGGGCCAACAAAGTCGCCATTGGAATAATTATTTGTGCACCCACTGCGGTCATACCAATAGCGATACTGCTCATCAGCAGTTGTGCAATATCTTGAGCCATAGCGGCGAACAGTGAAGCAACAGCATTAATCCCCAGCAAAAAGCTCAGCAACTTTCGCCGCACAACGCGATCGCCCAAGGGGACAAAAAAGACCAATCCTGCAGCATAGGATAACTGAACAACCATCGCAATTGAGCCTACGGTCTTGGTATTAGCGCTGAATTCCCTGGAAAACAACTCCAGTAACGGTTGGTTATAATAAATATTTGCCACAGACAGCGCACACAAACAGGCTAAAGAAAAGTAAACCCTTGTATCTATCATAGTAAATTCACCATTATCATTAACTGCTTCAGTAGAATTAAAATGAGTCTAAAATAGTAAACATCCTGCCTTCATTTTATTTACTGGTGACAATAGTGGAATACCATTAAATCAGATAATGGCTTTGCAGATACCGCAAAGCTCATACTGAGAAAATAAGAGATTTATCCAAAGCCTGAAATACGTTTGCCCGTTGGAGACGGCACCGATCCCGATATCCACCAGTGCTAAATCCCCGACCGGACAATTCCATTTAGCCCACAACCCACGGCAGGTCAGGGCTGATATGGCAACACCACCCGGTGACTCTCTTCAATCAGGGTCACAATCTCGGTACGTGGCCCCTCCAGCCAGGCTTGGCTGCTGTAAAAGGCCTGCAATACCTGTTCCATTTCCACCATGCCATCAAACCGCCGCAGCAGGTAATAGGCATCGGGATCGTGTAGTGAAACACCGTACTCAAGCACGGTGATCCCTGCGGCCTGATGCAGCGGCACGCTATCATGCTGCATGATGTGGTGAAAACGCTCGCCACTGCCCGCTTGTAAACGATATTGCAAAATTTCGACTACCTTGGTCATGCTGCATCCCTGTTTTTTATTTAGTTATGGCAACTTCGCGCTGCTGGGCTGTTTTACGCGCATAGCGCTGTGCCAGCACCGCACATACCATCAACTGTACCTGATGGAAGATCATCAAGGGTAATACCATTGCCCCAACGGCAGCGGCTGGAAATAGCACGTTGGCCATCGGAATGCCGTTGGCCAGGCTCTTTTTCGAACCGCAAAATACGATAGTGATCTCATCGGCTGTATCAAAACCCAGCCAACGTGCGGCATAGGTGTTGATAATCAGTACCACCGCCAACAGCACCAGCGACATCACCAGGATCGTCAGCAACGACCAGCCATCAATGGTGTGCCAAATCCCCTCAACCACCGCCGCGCTGAACGCGGTATAGACCACTAGCAAGATCGAGGAACGATCGGTGAGGTTAATCAGTTTGCGATGGCGATCGATCCATTTGCCAATCAGCGGACGTGCCAGATGGCCAATAACAAAAGGCACCATCAGCTGCAGAATAATCGAGCCGATGGCATGCAATACGTCAGTATTACCTCCTTGTGTATGCATCAATGCCCCCACCAGCAGCGGAGACAGGAATACCCCAAGAATGCTGGATGCCGAAGCGCTGCAGATCGCCGCCGCCACGTTCCCGCCTGCTGCGGAGGTGAAAGCGATTGCCGATTGAACCGTGGCAGGCAAAGCACAAAGATAGAGGAAACCCAGATAAACGGTGGGCGTCATTATGCCCGGCACCAGCAGGTTCATCGACAACCCTAGTAGCGGGAAGAGCGCAAAGGTACTGAGAAACACCACCAGGTGCAGTTTCCAGTGGCTCATGCCAGCAACAATCGCCTCACGGGAGAGTTTCGCCCCATGCATGAAGAACAACAGGGCTATCGCGGCGGTGGTTAAATGTTCAAAGAAGGTCTGCCAAATCCCTTCACAGGGTAGCAATGAGGCCAACAGCACCACCATCAGCAGTACCAGTAAAAACTTGTCGATACGTAGACGTTGTAACCAGGACATCCTGCACAATTCCTTGCTATTTAATGCGTAAAAAAGGGTTCAGAAGCGCTCTGAACCCTACTGTTATTATTGCTATTAGCTGACAGGTAGCGCTTTTTGCTGTTTCGCCGACTCAATGCCCAGCTCGATCATTTCCATGACCTGTATCGCCTCGCTTGCCGGAACAGGGTTGGTACCTGCACCGGAAATCGCGTCGCGAATGGCGGCGTAATAGGCTGGGTAATTGCCCGGAATGGTCAACAGCGGTTGTTCCACCAGCATGCCGTCACGTGACAACGTCACTACTCCGTCGCGCATATCGTAACCCCAGTCGGCCTGCGGCAAACGCTCACCGGCTTTCAGGCGATCTTCCTGCGGATCCAGACCATACTTGATAAAGCTACCCTGTGTACCGTGCACAATGTAACGTGCAGTTTCTGCCGCGGCCAGCACCGTGCCATGCAGCACCACACGCCGATGGCCGTAATTGAGCACCGCATGGAAATAATCTACCGATTGTGAACCCGGGCGTAGCTCGCCCAGATCGACAAACAGCGTTTGTGGCTTGCCAAACAGCTGCAACGCCTGGTCAATCAGATGCGGCCCCAAATCGTACCAAATACCACTGCCAGCCCCACCTTGCTCACGCCAGCGCTGGCGGACTTCCGGGCGGAAACGATCGAAATGGGATTCAAAATAGACCACTTCCCCTAAAGCGCCGTCTTTCAGCAAGGCTTTTAAGGTCAGGAAATCGCTGTCCCAGCGGCGGTTGTGGAATACCGAAAGCAGTTGTCCACTCTGCTCTGCCTGCTGTTGTAGCTGCTGCGCCTGTGACAGTGTCACGGTAAATGGTTTGTCCACCACCACATGCTTGCCTGCCGCCATCGCCTGTTGTGCCAATGGGAAGTGGGTATCGTTCGGTGTTGGAATGACAATCAGGTCAATCGAGGGGTCGTTGAACAGCGCCTGCGGGTCGCTGACCACCGTCATCATCGGCCAGTCGGCGTGGACTTTACCGGCGTCACTGCTGGAAACTGCGGCCAAAACCATGCCAGGGGTTCCTGCGATCAGCGGAGCATGAAAGGTCTTGCTGGCGTAACCATAGCCCACCAGACCAACGCGGATTGTTTCAGACATCTTGTTTCCTCATACAGGGCGATATATGCATCAATTCCAGGCAGTTGAAATGCTACGTCCTTGTAAGTTGCGGCGAGAAACCCGCTCCTGAGTGTTGCCGCTAGAAAAAGATGAAGTAGCAATTGATTCGATTTGACACCATGCTGGGGGATGGAACAAGAGCTAAATGCAGATTGATTACAAACTGGCAGTATGGCTAAGCGGGCATGGCATGCGATAAATCGGGCGCAGCATGCGGCGCCCCCAACAACGTTCGTATCCTCAGGATGATTAACGGGTTGCGGCAATCAGTGGCCGATCCCGCGAATGGTTCACCGGGTAGTTGATCTCCAGGCTACGGCGGCGAAAATCGCTGGGGCTGACGCCAACCCGCTTGCGAAACACCCGGGAAAAATAGAGTTGATCGTCATAGCCAACCACCCGGCCAATAGTGGCAATCGATTCCTGGGTAGTTTGCAGCAGTAGTTTGGCGCGGATCACCCGCTGATCTTCACGCCAGCGCAGGATATTTATCCCAACCTGGTCACGGAATAGATGCGCCAGCCGCGAAGGCGAAAGACAAACGTGGCGGGCCACTTCATCGATGCGCAACTCCCCTGCCAGATTGCCGGTAATAAACTGGCAGGCCTCAATCACCCGTGGGTCCATAATCTTCTGCGGGCTGAGAGGATCTTCCTCCATCGCGCGCAGCAACAGTCGTTCCAGCAGGTTCATGCCAATCTCTTCGGCAAAACGGCGGCCGGAGCGTTGGGTCTGCTCAATGTTGGCAAACAGCCGGTCAAACTCCGTCAGCAACTGGTTGTTGGGCAACGTCAGACGCCCCACCTGATGCGCCTTGCTGTGCCATTCCAGCCAGTCTGCCCAATAGGCACGCGGGCGGAAATAGACCCAGCGGTGATACCAGCAGTCACTATCCGGTGATCGGCCATAGTTATGCGCCGCCTTGGGCGGGAACAGCAGTAGATCGCCAGGATTACAGTAAAGCGTCTCCTCACCGTCAAACACCTTGCCCTGGCCTTTAATGGTCAGATTGAGGATGTAACCCTTCATGCCGCCGGGACGATCGATAAAGAAATCCAGCGGCCCGTCCGCCATAATCGGCGTCAGCCCGGCAACCAGGTAGGCGTTAAAGGTGTAACCCGGCAACAACGGGTTCGGTTGGGGTTCCTGAACCATGCGATGATACATCTGGCCTCCGAATGTGTCGTTTCTTTATCCCAAAACTTGGCAAGATGAGTGGTCTGCTTCCCTCACCCTAACCCTCTCCCACAGGGAGAGGGAACCGATCGAGTTCGTTGATTTTTCTGTGTAATACCTGCCTTTCCTCTTACTACCTACTTACCGAAGCTGCACGGGCCAACCACGCGCTCCGTGCAGCTCCCTCTCCTTTGGGGAGAGGGTTGGGGTGAGGGGGAAATAGAGATTGCTCAATAAACGACAACACACTATCCACCTATAGCAAGTTTACCCATTTGGCAAAATGCTGCTCGCGGCAATAGCAAAATTGTGATGGGTCTTCACGCCCTGCTCTTCGCTTGTTGCTTGTAGCGGTCAAAAATCACCGCGGCCAGCAGGATCACGCCGCGCACCACATACTGCGAGAACGGCGAGATATTCAGCAGGTTCATGGCGTTCTCCACCGTGCCCAGGATCAGGATCCCAGCGATAACGTAGGAAATTTTGCCTATGCCCCCTTTGAGTGAAACGCCCCCCAGCACGCAGGCTGAGATCACGATCAGCTCATAGCCGATTGAAGTCATCGGCTGGCCGCTGGTCATACGCGAAGCCAAAATAATGCCCGCAGCGGCGGATACCAGCCCGGAAAGCACAAAGATGATGATCTTGGTGCGCACTACTGGCACCCCGGCCAGCCGAGCTGCCTCCTCGTTGCCACCAATAGCCAGTGTATTGCGGCCAAAGGTGGTTTTATTGAGCAGGAAACCAAACAGGATCAGGCAGCCTATGGTGATCCAAATCGGGGCGGGCAGCCCCAACCAGTTGGCATAACCGAGCGCAAAGAAACGCTCATCTTCGATCCCCACCGCTTTCCCATCGGAAATAATATAGGCCAGACCGCGGAAGATCTGCATGGTAGCCAAGGTGGTGATCAGCGCGTTAATCTTCAGCCGGGCGATCACAAAACCATTGATCAGCCCAGAAAGCACGCCCAACAGCAAACCGGCAGCCACGCCGATCCACAGGCTCTCGGTCATGTTGATGACCACCGCCGCGGTGACACCTGCACAGGCGATAACCGACGCCACCGACAGGTCAAAATCACCTGAGGCGAGACAAAACAGCATGCCGCACGCCACCATCCCGGACATGGAGATCGCCAGACCCAGGCCCTTCATATTGATAAAGCTGCCGAAATTCGGCACAAACACGACGCAGGCAACAAACAGCACGGCGAATACCACCAGCATGCCATAGCTGTCCCAGATACGCGCCAACCCAAGGCCACCGCGGTTTTTCACAGAATTGGTTGTCATGCTCGACATCTCTTGCTCCTTCGCAATCAGGCCATCGCCGCTGCAATATCGGGGGTACGTAACATCGCCAGGCTGAGGGCTTTTTCCTCAGTGGCCTCGCTATGGGTCAACTCGCCAGAAATCGCCCCTTCACGCATCACGATGATGCGATCCGCCAGCCCCAGCACTTCGGGCAAATCGCTGGAAGCGAACAGCACCGCAATGCCCTGCTGCGCCAGTTGATAAATCACGTGGTAGATTTCGTGTTTTGCGCCAACGTCAATGCCGCGTGTCGGCTCATCCAGCAGGATCACCTTCATCTCTTCCGACAGCCAGCGGCCCAGGATCGCCTTCTGTTGGTTGCCACCGGAGAGGTTCATGATCAGTTGTTCTGCCGTTGGGGTTTTGATATTCAGCGCGCGGATATGGTGATCGGCATTGCTGGTTTCCCAGGCGTTATCGATCAGGCAGCCCGCCTTGATGCTTTTGCGGCGAGCGCTGATGTTGATATTGTCACGTACCGAGTGCACCGGAATGATGCCGTCGGCCTTACGATCTTCCGGGCACAACATCACGCCCGCGCGAATAGCGTCGATAGGTGAACGGACATCGAGCCGCTTGCCATCGAGCATCAATTGGCCCGCAGTTACCCGCGTAGCGCCAAAAATCCCTTTCATCAGTTCGCTGCGCCCTGCGCCCACCAGACCAAACAGGCCAACAATTTCGCCAGCGCGAACGTTAAAGCTGATAGGCGTTTTCACCCCGGCGGCCTGCAAATCGGTAAGCTGCAACCGCACTTCTCCCAGCTCGCGTGGCTGATAGCCATAAACATCGCCAAGATCGCGCCCCACCATCGCTTGCACCAGCACTTCATTGTTTACCTGCTGCATATCGTCGAAGGTGCGCACATAGCGGCCATCCTTAAACACGGTGATGGCATCACTCAGCGCAAAGATTTCCTCCATCCGGTGCGAGACATACAGGATCACCCTGCCTTCGGCGCGCAGCTCGCGGATCACTCGGAACAGTTGCTCAATTTCACGTGCCGACAGCGAACTGGTCGGCTCATCAAACGCAATCACTTTGGCGTTACGCGCTAGAGCCTTGGCAATCTCCACCATCTGCCACTGGCCAATCGACAGGTACTTCAACGGAGTATCCGGATCGATGTCCAACCCGAGGTGTTCCAACTGTAAGCGGGACTCATAACGCAGCAGTTTGCGATCCACCAGGCCATGTTTGGTCGGCAACTGCCCCAGGTAGATGTTCTCTGCCACGGTCATTTCCGGTACCAGATGCAGTTCTTGGTAGATAATCGCCACCCCGGCGTTCAACGCGTCGGTGGTATTGGCAAACTGCACCGCTTGCCCCTGGAGGTGGATCTCCCCTTTGCTTGGGGCATAATTGCCGCTGAGAATTTTCAGCAGCGTCGATTTCCCGGCGCCGTTTTCCCCCATTAGCGCGTGGATCTGCCCGGCCTGACAGCTGAAACTGATATCATCCAGCGCTTTGACGCCAGGGAAGCTTTTACCGATGCCTTTGAAAGCCAGATAGGGCGTGACGGCAGTCATAGTGCTTTCCTCAATGCTGTGCGATAAATGGCCGCCCACTTGATGCAGGCGGCACACCCCTTACATCAAACCTTTTTTCTGCAGTTCCACCTGGAAGTTGTCGCGGGTGATCAGCACCACGTCGGTCACTTCGGTAAATTTCTCTGGTTCTACGCCTTTCTCTACCCAGTCATGCAGCATCTGAATGCTCTTGTAGCCATGAATATCCGGGCTTGGCAGCAGTGAGCCGTAGAAGCCGGTAGCCTGTTTCTTGGAAAGCTCGCTTACCGCATCAACGCCGTTGATACCAATGCCGATCACGTTAGGCGCTTTAAAACCCTGGCCTTCAGTGGCACGCACGCCCCCCAGCACGGTGTTGTCGTTCATCCCGACGATCAGCCAGTTTTTCACTTCCGGATGCTGCACCAGCATCGAGTTGGCGGCATCGAATGCCCCTGGGATATCGTTGGATTTGGTCGGTACCTTGTAGATTTGCTGTTGTGGGAAACCGGCAGTTTTCAATGCGTCCATAGAGCCACCGGTACGGCGGCGCGCGGTGTCCAGTTCATCGGAGGTGATCGCCATTACGCCGGTCTCTGCCACTTTCCAGCCACGCTTGTTCATCTCTTTCCACAGCTCTTCGCCTTGGCGCTCACCTATCTTGGTGGCCGCCATCATCACTAGCGGTACGCTCTCCATCGGTTTGCCTTTGGCATTAACAAACTGGTCGTCAACCGCGATCACTTTCAGGTCATAGCTGCGCGCCTTGGCGACAATCGCCGAGCCGAGCTTCGGGTCTGGGGTGCAGATGACAAACCCCTTGGCCCCGCTGGCCGCCAGGCTGTCGATGGCATTGAGGGTTTTCTCGCCGTCCGGCACGGCAATCTTGATCACTTCAAACCCCAGGTCCTTACCCGCCTTGTCGGCAAATTTCCATTCGGTCTGGAACCAGGGCTCTTCCGGCTGTTTAACCAAAAAACCCAGTTTCATGGTCTCTGCGACAGCCGAATGTGACATAACCGCCGTCAGACCGATAACTGCCAACGCCTTAGTGAATTTATGCATGGTACTCTCCGCTGTTTTGCTTTCATCGGCAGAAAAACCGGGTCACCGTGAAAACGTTATCATTATGAGATCCTGTCACGGCAATGGCCTTATATCTCGCTTCTTGCCGTCGACTCAGGTAAGACGCAAACAGTTTTAGCCGGTATTTGTTAGCTAAATGTAGAGCGCTATCACATCCCGAGATAACAGCAGATATGTGCATACATTTAGCAAATTTAACCAAGTGATAACTTTTGACCCCCATCACAAAATCACTGTAGCAAGCAGAAAAGTGCATACTTCCAGCCAATGCTTCCTCACCTGCCTCCCCGTCCCGCTCCTATCGTTAACCTCAACCTAACAAGTAAGGAGTCCGCATCATGACGGCAGGTGCTATTGCCCTGGGATTAGACTTCGGCAGCGATTCAGTGCGGGTACTGGCTGTCGACTGTCAAAACGGCAACGAACTGGATACCGAGGTGGTCTACTACCCTCGCTGGCAGCGTGGTGACTTTTGTAACGCCGCGCAGAACCAGTTCCGCCACCATCCACTCGACTATATCGAAGCCATGGAGCAAGCCGTCGTCGCCGTGGTACAGCGCATGAGCCAGGAACAGCGGCAGGCCGTGGTCGGGATTGGGGTTGATTCCACCGGCTCCACTCCCGCACCGATTGATGAACAGGGCGACGTATTGGCGTTGCGGCCGGAGTTTGCCAGCAATCCCAACGCCATGTTTGTACTGTGGAAAGACCACACCGCCATCGAGGAGGCGGAGGCGATTAACCAACTGTGCCGCCGCGGAGATTTCCCCGACTATTCACGCTATATCGGCGGCGTTTACTCCTCTGAGTGGTTCTGGGCCAAGATCTTGCACGTTTCACGCCAGGATGAGGCGGTACGCCATGCCGCCGCCTCTTGGGTAGAACTGTGCGACTGGGTACCGGCACTGCTTTCTGGCACTACCGCACCGGATCGGTTAAAGCGCGGGCGTTGCAGCGTAGGGCATAAAACGTTATGGCATCCCGACTGGGACGGTCTGCCACCTAAAGCCTTCTTTGCGGCCTTGGATCCGTTGCTGGTGGAAGATCTGCCCTATCCACTGTTCAACGATTCCTACACTGCCGATTTGCCGGTGGGGACGCTGAGCAAAGAGTGGGCCACACGGCTTGGGCTGTCAGAAAGCGTGGTGCTTTCTGGTGGTGCCTTTGACTGTCACATGGGGGCCGTGGGGGCCGGAGCGCAGCCTTATACGCTGGTGAAAGTAATTGGCACGTCGACCTGCGACATTCTGATCGCCGATCGTGAGCGCGTGGGCGATCGTGCCATCAGCGGCATCTGCGGCCAGGTGGACGGCAGCGTAGTGCCGCAAACCATCGGCATGGAGGCCGGGCAATCTGCTTTTGGTGATATGTACGCCTGGTTCAGCCGCCTGCTGAGCTGGCCACTGCGTGAAGCCGCCAGGACGCAACCGCAACTCCAGACACAGCTGCAACAAATCGAGCATGACATGCTGGCCGCCCTGACCGCCGCCTGGGCCAAAAACCCGTCGCTAGACCATCTGCCCGTCGTATTGGACTGGTTCAATGGCCGCCGCACCCCCTACGCTAACCAGCGTCTTAAAGGAGTGATCACCGATCTCAACCTTGGTACCGATGCGCCCACGCTGTTTGGTGGCTTTATTGCCGCAACCGCTTTTGGCGCTCGTGCCATCATGGAGTGCTTCGAACAGCAAGACATTCCCGTCGATAACGTGCTGGCTTTAGGCGGCATTGCCCGCAAGTCACCGGTAATTATGCAGGTTTGCGCTGATGTGATGGATCGCCCGCTACAGATTGTCGCCTCCGACCAATGCTGCGCGCTGGGTGCGGCCATCTTCGCTGCCGTGGCCGCCGGGCATTTCAGTGACGTTCCGCAAGCTCAGCAGCATATGGCTTGCAGCATTGAACGCACTTTGCAGCCCGATCCTGCTAACGTCGTTCGCTACCAACAACTTTATGAACGCTATCAACAGTGGTGCCAGGCCGCAGAGCCGCGGTTTGCCGTGACAACCAAAAATTAATACGCCGGGGCAGACCCCACCGGCTCAATAAAACCTCTAGATCCAGGAGTTTTTGATGAACATCTTTAAACAACGTGAAGTGTGGTTCGTGATCGGCAGCCAGCATCTCTATGGCCCCAACACCTTGCAACAGGTGATGAAAAACGCCGAGCAGGTCGTGAACAGCCTGAACCGTGACGCAGGTTTACCGGTGAAAATGGTGCTGAAACCGCTGGTCACCACGCCGGACGAAATCACCACCGTCTGCCGTGATGCCAACTATCACCAGGACTGCGTCGGCATCATCACCTGGCTGCACACCTTCTCACCGGCCAAAATGTGGATTGCCGGCCTGTCTATCCTCGATAAACCGCTGCTCCAGTTCCATACCCAATTTAATGCCGAAGTTCCGTGGGACAGCATGGATATGGACTTTATGAACCTGAACCAGACCGCCCACGGTGGCCGTGAGTTCGGGTTTATCGGTGCTCGTATGCGCCAGCAGCACAGCGTGATCGCGGGCCACTGGCAGGACAAAAATGCCCAGCAGCGTATCGCTCAATGGATGCGTGTTGCCTGCGCCAAACAGGAAAGCCAACAGCTTAAGGTGGCGCGTTTTGGTGACAACATGCGCCAGGTCGCCGTGACCGATGGCGATAAAGTGGCCGCACAGATCCAGTTTGGTTATTCCGTGGACGCTTATGGCATCGGTGATTTGGTCAGCGTGATCGATGAAGTGAGCAAGGGCGATATCGATGCGCTGATCGAAGAGTACGAAGCCAGCTATGAGTTGAGTGACGTGGCTAAAGTTAACGGCGCCAAACGGCAGAACCTGATCGATGCTGCCGCTATCGAACTGGGTATGAAGCGTTTCCTCGAACAGGGCAAGTTCCACGCTTTCACCACCAACTTTGAAACGCTGCACGGCATGAAGCAGTTGCCAGGTTTAGCGGTACAGCGCCTGATGCAACAAGGTTACGGTTTTGCCGGTGAGGGCGACTGGAAAACCGCGGCGCTGCTGCGCATTATGAAAGTGATGGGCAACGGCTTAAACGGCGGCACCTCGTTTATGGAGGATTACACCTACAACTTCCAGCCGGGCAACGATCTGGTGGTGGGGTCCCATATGCTGGAAGTCTGCCCTTCCATCGCCAAAGAGCACAAGCCCCTGCTGGATATTCAATATCTGGGCATCGGTGGCAAGGCCGATCCGGCCCGCCTGATCTTCTCTACCCCGGCAGGCCCGGCGGTGAACGCCAGCCTGATCGATATGGGCGATCGTTTCCGCCTGCTGGTCAATCAGGTGGATACCATTGAGCAGCCTAAACCGTTACCTAAACTGCCGGTGGCACGGGCGATCTGGCGTGCTCAACCTTCCCTGGCTACAGCGGCGGAAGCCTGGATCCTGGCGGGCGGCGCACACCACACGGTGTTCTCGCAGTCACTGAACGCCGACTACCTGCGCCTGTATGCCGAGATGCACAACATCGAATTCCTGCTGATCGATAACGACACCACCCTGCCAGCGTTCAAGAACGAAATCCGCTGGAATGAAACCTACTACCAAATCAACCGCCGCTAAACGCGCCCGCAAAAACTGCAACCGGTTTCAGAAACCGGTTGCAAACTCATTTCAACTCGACCTAAACTAGACTCAATATTTAACGTATAGAGAGAATAGTTATGTCTGCTTTCCCGAAAGAGTTCCTCTGGGGCGCGGCTAGCGCGGCGTATCAGGTTGAAGGCGCACACGATGCCGACGGCAAAGGCCCATCCATCTGGGATACCTTCTCCCACCTGCCAGGCACCACTTACCAAGGCACTAACGGCGACGTTGCCGTCGATCACTATCACCGCTTCCGTGAGGACGTGGCGCTGATGGCCGAAATGGGGATGCAGAGCTACCGGTTCTCAATCTCCTGGCCGCGCCTGCTGCCACAGGGCCGAGGCACCATCAATGAGGCCGGGGTCAAATTCTACAGCGATCTGATCGATGCCCTGTTGGAACACAATATTGAGCCGATGATCACCCTATACCACTGGGATCTGCCTCAGGCATTGCAAGATGAAGGTGGTTGGGAAGCTCGCAGCACTGCTGAGGCTTTTGAAGAGTATGCACGCCTGTGTTACCAGCGTTACGGCGATCGCGTCAAACTCTGGTCTACCTTCAATGAAACCGTGTGCTTTATCGGCTTCGGTTACATCACCGGCGGCCACCCACCGGGCGTACAGAACCCGGCGCGCGCTATCCAGGCCTGCCACCACGTCTTTGTGGCCCACGCCAAAGCGGTGGCTGCATTCCGCACCAGCGGCATTGCCGGTCAAATCGGCTTCGTCAACGTGTTGCAAACCCATACCCCACTCAGCCAGTCTGCGGAAGATCTGGCGGCCTATCAGTTGGCCGAAGGGATCTTTACCCACTGGCTGTACGATCCGGTGCTGAAAGGGGAATATCCGGCTGAACTGCTGGCGCAGACTCAGGCGCTGTGGGGCGTACCGCAATTCGCACCAGGTGATGAGCAACTGCTGCGCGACAATGTCTGTGACTTTATTGGCCTGAACTATTACAAGCGTGAAACCATCGCGGCCAATAATCAAGAGTCACATCTGACCATCAACACCACCGGTGAGAAAGGCAGCGGCCACCAGCAAGGTAACGAATTCGGCTTTAAGGGGCTGTTCAAGTTCGTCCGCAATCCGAACGGCGTGTATACCGATTGGGACTGGGAGATTTATCCGCAGGGCCTTACCGAAGGCATCATGAATATCAAGGCGCGTTACGGTGATATTCCTATCTACATCACCGAGAACGGTCTCGGAGCCAAAGATCCGATTATCGATGGTGAGGTGGTGGATGACGATCGTATCGACTATCTGCGCCAGCACATTGGTGCCATTGAAGACGCCATCAAACAGGGCGCCGACGTGCGCGGCTATTACCCATGGTCGTTTATCGATCTGCTGAGCTGGCTCAACGGCTTCCAGAAGCAGTACGGCTTTATCTACGTTGACCACAACAAGGATCTGGCGCGCCAGCGTAAGAAGAGCTTCTTCTGGTACCAGAAACTGATCGCCAGCAACGGTGCGGAACGTTAACTGCCGCTAAGTGGGCGCAGCATGCAGCGCCCCGACAATGAGAACCGGCTGAGGTTTGTAAGCCATGTCATGCCAGTCAGCGCAATCTGACTGGCATTTTGTCGTTGGTGCCGCCTTCTCCTCGCGCATTAGCACATATTTGAGTAAGCTATGCGGCTTACTTCGTTGGGATACCACTCAGGATCTCGTATGACCCAAGCTGAATATTCGCGCATTGGCGGTTGGCTGCTAGCCCCGATGGCCTATCTGATCGTTACCCTGCTCAGCGCCAGCCTGATGTTGGCCCTGTACGGTATGGCCATTTTTATGCCCGAATCACGCGAGTATCTGAGCACCAATGCTCAGGCCTTCTCCACGCAGTGGTATCTATCGGTGATCACCACGCTGGTAATGTGGTGCTTTACGCTGTACCTGCTGTGGCTGTTCTGCCAACGTTCACAACGTTTTCCAAAGCTGTTTCTGGTCTGGCTGCTGATCACCGTGCTATTGGCGATCAAGGCGTTCGCCTTTGCCCCCGTGCCCGATGAACTGGCCGTGCGTAGCCTGCTATGGCCGTTGGTGATGGCCGCCCTGCTGGTGCCCTATTTTAAGCGTTCCCAGCGCGTGAAAGGCACCTTCACCGAGAAGTAACCACGGCAAGGCACGATTTGATCGCCCTGCTGTGTAAATTTTCAACAAAACGAGCAAAAAAGCGCAATACCCTTGCGATTAGTATGTTGTCGTTACGCCGCCGATTACCGATAATAGGCGGCTTTTATTTTTTTAGGCATTGCAATGACCGAATACCTGCTCTTGTTTGTTGGCACCGTACTGGTGAACAACTTTGTCCTGGTGAAATTCCTGGGCCTGTGCCCCTTTATGGGCGTTTCCAAGAAACTGGAAAGTGCCATCGGCATGGGCATGGCCACCACATTCGTGATGACGCTGGCCTCGGTCTGCGCCTGGCTAATCAACAGCTTTATCCTGATCCCGTTAGATCTGGTTTATCTGCGCACCCTGTCCTTTATTCTGGTGATCGCCGTCGTAGTGCAATTCACCGAAATGGTGGTGCGTAAAACCAGCCCGGCGCTCTATCGCCTGCTGGGGATTTTCCTCCCGCTGATCACCACCAACTGCGCAGTGTTAGGCGTGGCGTTGCTCAACGTCAACCTTGGCTACAACTTCCTGCAGTCTGCGGTTTATGGCTTTAGCGCCGCCGCAGGCTTCTCATTGGTGATGGTACTGTTTGCCGCCATCCGTGAACGCCTGGCGGTTGCCGATGTGCCCGCGCCGTTTCGCGGTTCCTCCATCGCCTTGATCACCGCTGGCCTGATGTCTCTGGCCTTTATGGGCTTTACCGGGCTGGTGAGATTCTAATGACTGCGTTGTGGATTGCGGTGGCGGCATTAAGCGCTCTGGGGCTGCTGTTTGGCCTGGTGCTGGGCTTTGCCGCGCGCCGCTTTGAAGTGGAAGAAGATCCGGTTGCCGAACAGATCGACGAAATTTTGCCGCAGAGCCAATGTGGCCAATGCGGTTATCCTGGCTGTCGCCCCTATGCCGAAGCGGTTGCCAATGGCGAGATGATCAACAAATGCGCCCCGGGTGGCGAGCAGGTGATGCTCAAGCTGGCCGAATTACTGAACGTTGAGCCACAACCGCTGGACGGCGGTGCTGCCGTGGCCGAACCGGTACGTAAGGTCGCCTTTATTGACGAAGCCAACTGCATCGGCTGCACCAAGTGCATTCAGGCCTGCCCGGTGGACGCCATCGTGGGCGCCACCCGCGCCATGCACACGGTCATTACCGATCTCTGTACCGGCTGTGATCTGTGCGTTGCCCCCTGTCCAACCGACTGTATTGAAATGAAACCGGTCGCCACTACGACCGCCAGCTGGAAATGGGATATGCAAACCATTCCAGTGCAAGTGATCCCCGTGGAGCAACATGTTTAATCTGTTCGCCGCTTTGAAAAAAGATCGGATTTGGGATTTTGACGGTGGCATTCATCCACCCGAAATGAAGACCCAGTCCAGCGGTGTGCCACTGCGCGTGGCTCCCCTGCCTGATATTTTTATCGTCCCCTTGCAACAGCATCTGGGGCCAGAAGGCGAGCTGTGTGTCAAAACCGGTGACCGCGTACTGAAAGGCCAACCGCTGACCTTTGGCCGTGGCCGCACCTTGCCGGTACATGCGCCAACCTCCGGCACCATCCGCGCCATTGAGCCTCACGTTACCGCCCACCCTTCAGGGCTGGCGGAACTGTGCGTGATTATCGATCCAGACGGTGAAGATCGCTGGTGCGAACTGACGCCGGTCGCCGATTACCGCCAACTGGATGCGGTAGAGCTGATCCAACGTATTCATCAGGCCGGGATTGCCGGTCTGGGGGGCGCAGGTTTCCCAACGGCCAGTAAGCTGCAAGGCGGCCGCGAAGAGGTGGAAACCCTCATCCTCAACGCTGCGGAATGCGAACCCTACATCACCGCCGACGATCGGTTGATGCAGGAACAGGCCGCTCAGATTATCGAAGGCACCCAGATCCTGCGCCACCTGCTACAACCCAAGGTGACGCTGATCGGTATCGAAGATAACAAGCCGGAAGCCATCGCCGCTCTGAAAGCCGCTTTACGCGGGCAGGATGGGATCGCCCTGCGGGTGATCCCCACCAAATACCCTTCCGGCGGTGCCAAGCAGTTAACCAAAATTCTGACGGGCAAAGAAGTGCCTCACGGCAAGCGTTCGTCCACCATCGGCGTGCTGATGCAGAACGTGGGCACCGCCTTTGCCATCAAGCGGGCGATTGTCGATGGCGAACCGTTGATTGAGCGCGTCGTCACCTTAACCGGTGAGGCCATGAGCCGACCTGGCAACGTCTGGGCGCGCCTCGGCACGCCAGTGCAACACCTGCTGGCCTTTGGCGGCTATCGTCCGCAATCCCAGCAGATGGTGGTGATGGGCGGCCCACTGATGGGCTTTACGCTGCCAACGTTAGACGTGCCGATCGTCAAAATCAGCAACTGCTTGCTGGCCCCGACGGTTGACGAAATGGCCGTACAAGAACCAGAGCAGTCCTGTATCCGCTGTGGGTTGTGCGTTGATGCCTGCCCTGCTGGGCTGTTGCCGCAACAGCTTTACTGGTTCAGCCGTGGCGAAGAGCACGAGAAGGCGCGTAAGCACAATCTGTTCGACTGTATCGAATGTGGTGCCTGTGCCTACGTCTGCCCCAGCAATATTCCGCTGGTGCAATATTATCGCCAAGAGAAGGCTGAGATTAACGCGTTGGATCAGGAAGCGGCACGAACCGCCGAGGCCAAAGCACGCTATGAAGCTAAGCTGGCTCGTTTAGAGCGAGAGAAACTGGCACGCGAAGAGCGCCATAAAAAGGCTGCGGTGAAACTGACCGACAGCGATCAGGATGCCGTTCAGGCGGCGCTGGCTCGCGTGCGCAGTAAAAACAGTGAGGCTGCTGGCATTGCTATCACCGGCCAGGAGCCGGATAACAGCGCTGCCATTGCTGCACGCGAAGCACGTAAGGCCCAGGCCAGAGAACGTAAGCTCGAGCAAGCAAGCGAAATGCCTGCAGCAGCGGTACAAGACGACGATCCACGTAAAGCGGCCGTGGCTGCAGCATTGGCACGAGTCAAAGCCAAGAAAGCGGCGCAGGCGCAAGACGCAGAGAGCGTGGCGGAAACGGTAACTTCAGAGGATCCGCGTAAGGCTGCGGTAGCGGCAGCATTAGCCCGCGTGAAGGCGAAAAAGGCGGCGCAGCAGGCCGAGCTTTCACAACCGCAAGTGGACGAGGAGCCTATCCCTACGGCTGAACCGGAGGATCCGCGCAAGGCTGCCGTTGCCGCCGCGCTGGCCCGAGTCAAAGCCAAAAAGGCGGCGCAGCAAGCTGAGCTTTCACAACCGCAAGTGGACGAAGAACCCATCTCTACGGCTGAACCGGAGGATCCGCGCAAGGCCGCCGTTGCCGCCGCGCTGGCCCGAGTCAAAGCCAAAAAGGCGGCGCAGCAAGCTGAGCTTTCACAACCGCAAGTGGACGAAGAACCCATCCCTACGGCCGAACCGGAGGATCCGCGCAAGGCTGCCGTTGCCGCCGCGCTGGCCCGAGTCAAGGCCAAAAAAGCCGCACAGCAGCTAGCGATGGTAGATAAAGAGTAAACGCCATGGGGTCTTGCCGAACGCAAGGCCCCACTTAATCAATAGAAATCAGGTAGGTGTAATTGACATCGATCTGCCGCAGTTTGGCATCCTGGTTCCACGCCTTAGCTTCTATCACCTCCATCTCTACGCTTCCGCGTACTTCATTACGCAGCCCCGGCATCACATGCGAGATCAGGTAAAAGATAAATTTCACGCACTCTTTGGCCGTCCCCTGATGGGTAATCGCGATGTACTCACGCGCTGGCAAGCGAATATCTTCAATCTTGTGACCAGAAAGGATGTCCTTCTTGAATTCCGGCTCCACCGCCATGGTATGCGTGACCGAACACTCGCCTTCGCCGCGCTCATTGTCAGAATGGATGCTGTAAACCTTGTGGCACTCCATATTCAGCCCTTTGAAGAAGTCATTAAAGATTTCCCCCTTCATGGCGATACAGGACGAAATTGCCATCTCTTGGGCTGTATCAAATTCCATCTCACGCGTAAAACCGACCAGGTGCGTATCCGGCAACGTCAGCCGTTGTATCTCAGGATAAAAACCTGCCTCATACACGGCTTCGAAGTCGAAGCGCGGCATCAGGCTCTTCACGTCCCATTTCTCCATGGTACGGTAGCGGTTTGGCGTAATGCCAAAACGTTGCTTAAACATCCGGGTAAAGGTCTGCTGTGAATCAAAGCCCAATTCATCGGAGATATCGATAATCGTACGGTTGCTGATACGCAGCGCGACCGCCGCACGGGTAAGAATGCGTGAGCGAATATAGGTGGCGAGCTGGATACCGGTGATACGCTTGAACTTACGCTGCAGGTGCCACTTGGAGTAACCGGATATACGCGCAACTTCGTCCAGATTTGGCCGAGTCTCCAGATGAATTTCGACCCATTCAATCAGCTCTTCAATAAATAAAATATCTTCATTAGTCATTATTAGTTGTTCGCTACTTCAAAAATGCTCAGGATAGTAACCTACGTTAATTATATGAAAGTTGTTATTCCGTGCGCAAAGCAGTCCAAAAATAGCAGCTCGATCATCAGTATGACAACCCATACTGCACGTTTTACATCCAGCCTGGCTTTTCCTTACCGCAAAAGCTGAATATCCTTATGATTAGCACGTATTACCCAGCATATGATTGAGGTAGAATGCAGCGCTGTAATTTCCCCCGGTGCCCGCACCGTGAATGCACTGATTAACATGGCAAAGAAATGGTAGTTATTCTATGAAGTTCAGGCCGGTACAACAGGCAGCCCCCAAGGGCTTACACATCGCCAGCTCTCCGTTTACCCATAACCAGCAAAGCACCAGCCGTATCATGCTTTGGGTTATGCTGGCCTGCATTCCTGGCATGGCTGCACAGGTGTGGTTCTTTGGCTATGGCAACCTTATTCAGACCGCGCTGGCCATGGTGACCGCCCTCGGGGCCGAGGCCGCCATTCTTGCGCTACGTAAACAGCCAGTCAAGGCACGGCTGGCAGATAATTCCGCCCTGCTCACTGCGCTGTTGCTGGGCATTAGCCTGCCACCGCTGGCTCCCTGGTGGATGATCGTTATCGGCACCTTTTTCGCCATTGTGATCGCTAAACAGCTATACGGTGGACTGGGGCAAAACCCTTTCAACCCGGCCATGGTGGGTTACGTGGTGCTGTTAATCTCCTTCCCGGTACAGATGACCAGTTGGCTCCCCCCGGAAGAACTGCGTGCTACCGCCCTGACCCTGCCCGATACCCTGCTAGCTATTTTCAGCGGCCACACCGCCCAGGGAGCCACTCTGCACGAATTGCAGATGGGCGTTGATGGCATCAGCCAGGCCACGCCATTAGACGGCTTTAAAACCGGCCTACGCAGCGGCCACTCGGTGGAACAGGTACTCCAGCAACCACTGTTCGGCGGCACCCTGGCCGGCATCGGCTGGCAGTGGATTAACCTGGGCTTCCTGCTCGGCGGCCTGTTTATGCTGGGCCGTAAGCTGATCCACTGGCAAATCCCGTTCAGCATGTTGGCCGTCATTGCCCTGTGCTCAGGAGTAGCCTGGACGTTAGATCCCGCCCATCAGGCTTCCCCGCTGATCCACCTGTTTTCCGGGGCCACTATGCTCGGGGCTTTCTTTATTGCCACCGACCCGGTCAGTGCCTCTACCACGCCCAAAGGGCGGCTGATATACGGCGGCCTGGTTGGCTTGCTGGTCTGGCTGATCCGCGTATATGGCGGTTATCCCGACGGGGTAGCCTTTGCCGTACTGCTAGCCAACATTACCGTACCGTTGATCGATCACTACACGCAGCCACGCGTGTATGGCCACCGTTGAGGAGTCAATATGCTTAATTCCATGAGAAAGCATGGCACCACACTGGCCGTGTTTGCCGCGGTCACCACAGGCCTGACCGCCGTGGTGTACCAGTTAACCAAAACGACCATTGCCCACCAGGCCGCGTTGCAACAAAAAGCGCTGCTGGACCAGGTCGTCCCGCCGGAACATTATGACAACGATATGCAGAGCGAATGCCTGCTGGTCAGCGATCCGGCGTTAGGCAACGGCGCGCCGCACCCTCTGTATCTGGCCCGCAAGAATGGTCAACTGGTGGCCGCCGCGTTGGAAACGACCGCGCCAGACGGTTATTCTGGGGCGATCCAACTGCTGGTCGGGGCCGATTTTAACGGCACGGTATTGGGAACCCGCGTGATAGAACATCACGAAACGCCCGGGCTAGGCGACAAAATCGAATTACGTATCACCGACTGGATCACCTTCTTCAGCGGTAAAAAGATCGACGGCCCGGATGACAAACGTTGGGCAGTGAAGAAAGACGGCGGGATGTTTGATCAGTTCACTGGGGCCACCATTACCCCGCGAGCCGTGGTCAACGCCGTGCGTCGTACAGCGTTGTTTATGGAGACGCTGCCGCCTAAACTGGATACCTTGCCTGCCTGCGGAGCCAGCGAATGAGTGAAGCCAAAGAGTTAATCGTACAGGGGTTGTGGAAAAACAACTCTGCGTTAGTCCAATTATTGGGGCTGTGTCCGCTGCTGGCGGTAACGTCAACTGCCACCAACGCCTTGGGGCTTGGGCTAGCCACCACGCTGGTGCTGACCATTACCAACGGTTCCATTTCCTCCCTGCGCCGTTGGATCCCGAGCGAGGTCCGCATTCCCATTTATGTGATGATCATTGCTGCCGCAGTGAGTATCGTGCAAATGCTGATCAACGCCTACGCTTTTGGCCTGTATCAATCGTTGGGGATATTTATCCCGCTGATCGTCACCAACTGCATCGTGGTGGGCCGGGCTGAAGCAGTAGCGGCGCGAAAACCGGTAGGACTGGCCTTGATCGACGGTATGGCCATCGGCCTTGGTGCCACCAGCGCCATGTTTGTGCTGGGCTCACTACGCGAGCTGATTGGTAACGGTACGCTATTTGATGGCGCTGACCTGCTGCTGGGCAGTTGGGCCAAGGTGCTGCGCATTGAGATTGTCCATTTCGACACCCCTTTCCTGCTGGCCATGCTGCCACCGGGTGCCTTTATCGGTCTGGGGTTGATGCTGGCAACCAAATATCTGATTGACGAAAAAATGAAGGCGCGTAAAGCCAAGGCTTTGACAGTTGAACCTAACATGGAACAGGGACACGTAGAGAAAGCGCTATGAATAAAGAGAAACGCCTGGAGATCCTGACCCGCTTGCGGGATAACGACCCGCATCCGACCACCGAGCTGGTGTATACCACCCCTTTTGAGCTGTTGATTTCCGTGCTGCTCTCCGCTCAGGCAACCGACGTTAGCGTTAACAAGGCCACGGCCAAGCTCTATCCGGTTGCCAACACGCCAGCGGCCATGCTGGCGTTAGGGGTAGACGGCGTCAAAGAGTACATCAAAACCATCGGCCTGTTTAACAGCAAAGCCGAGAACGTGATTAAAACCTGCCGTATCCTGCTGGAAAAGCATGACGGTGAAGTACCGGAAGATCGCGCGGCACTCGAAGCCCTGCCCGGCGTGGGGCGCAAAACGGCCAATGTGGTGTTGAACACGGCCTTCGCTTGGCCAACCATTGCTGTTGATACCCATATCTTCCGCGTCTGTAACCGCACCCACTTCGCCCCAGGGAAAAACGTGGAGCAGGTAGAGGAAAAGCTGCTGAAAGTGGTTCCCGCCGAGTTTAAAGTCGACTGCCATCACTGGTTTATCCTGCATGGTCGCTATACCTGTATCGCCCGTAAACCGCGCTGTGGTTCATGCATTATCGAAGACCTGTGCGAGTTTAAAGAGAAGGTCTATCCGCTAAACTGAGCCTGCCGGGCACGGCGATCCGTGTCCGCGACTCTTCCCTCCGGTTTTTTATCAAAAATGTGACTTCAAGCAGCATTAACCTTGGTGGAACCCGGGATTACCCTACAAACTCGCTGTTTCAGATATTTTCAACCGCAAAATTAGTCAAAAATTGTGGTTAACCTCACGTCTTGACGATCACATCTCATTTACAAACCTCACTACCGATCCGTTCATTTTCAGATATTTTGCATAACCCAATTTATGCACAACAAACCAAGGCCTAATCAATCATGTGCATTGGTATGGACTGGATATGGATTAAATAGCAGAAGATATAACTAAATTAATTCAGGATAGCTTTTAATCAAAACAAAAACTCGGCAAATTTAATAATCGCAAACGTTAATACTGCATAACATTTGCAACATAGTTGCATAGCGTTGTCTATGTTATATGTAACAGAACATGTCAAAAAGCTTGCCACGTTGACAAAGATAGTGAACATTAACCGCCGGCATTCATCCTATAACAATGCAGAAGTGTGCGGCCCTGCATCACATTCTGCTATTTCCCGTCCTGACAATACGGGTAGTGAAAAAACCAGAGGTACCAGTGTCAACTGCAAACAACAATTCTTCGGAAAACATTAGCCTTAACGCGTTTAAGCAACCTAAGGCCTTCTACCTGATCTTCTCGATTGAACTCTGGGAACGTTTCGGCTACTACGGTCTGCAAGGCATCATGGCGGTCTATCTGGTCAAGATGCTTGGCCTGAGTGAAGCCGACTCGATTACGCTGTTCTCCTCATTCAGCGCGCTGGTGTACGGTTTCGTGGCCATTGGCGGCTGGTTGGGTGATAAAGTTCTTGGCTCCAAGCGGGTGATCGTCTTGGGGGCCATCGTGCTGGCCGCCGGTTACGCCATGGTGGCCTATTCTGGTCATGATATCTTCTGGGTTTACCTGGGGATGGCCACCATCGCCGTGGGTAGCGGTCTGTTTAAAGCCAACCCTTCTTCCCTGCTGTCTACCTGCTATGAGAAAGACGATCCGCGTTTGGACGGTGCATTTACCATGTACTATATGTCCGTCAACATCGGCTCATTCTTCTCCATGCTGGCAACCCCATGGCTAGCGGCCAAATATGGCTGGAGCGTCGCCTTCTCACTGAGCGTGGTGGGGATGCTGATCACCCTGGTCAACTTTATGATGTGCCACGGCTGGGTTAAGCAATACGGTTCAAAACCTGACTTTAAGCCCCTGCAGGTCAAAAAACTGCTGATGGTGATCGTTGGTGTAGTGGCGTTGATCGCCATTTCCAGCTGGTTGCTGCACAACCAGATTATCGCGCGCTGGGCACTGGCTATCATCTCTGT
Source organism: Serratia sp. PL7 (assembly GCF_945957435.1). Classification (NCBI taxonomy): domain Bacteria; kingdom Pseudomonadati; phylum Pseudomonadota; class Gammaproteobacteria; order Enterobacterales; family Yersiniaceae; genus Serratia; species Serratia sp. PL7. Next base: position 158,528 of record NZ_CAMFLB010000002.1, read on the forward strand.
GGGTATCGTCATCGTGTTCGCCAAGGAAACCTTCGCCTTACACGGCGCCGCACGTCGTAAAATGATCGTGGCCTTCCTGCTGATGCTCGAAGCAGTAGTGTTCTTCGTGTTGTACAGCCAAATGCCAACCTCACTGAACTTCTTTGCTATCCACAACGTTGAGCACAATATTCTAGGGATCGCTTTTGAGCCAGAGCAGTATCAGGCACTGAACCCGTTCTGGATCATGATGGCCAGCCCTATTCTCGCAGCGCTGTATAACAAGATGGGCGATCGTCTGCCAATGCCGCACAAGTTTGCCTTCGGCATGATCCTGTGTTCCGGGGCGTTCCTGGTGCTGCCGTGGGGCGCAAGCTTCGCCAACGACCAGGGCATCGTGTCCGTTAACTGGCTAATCTTGAGCTATGCGCTGCAGAGTATCGGTGAGTTGATGATCTCTGGTCTGGGCTTGGCCATGGTCGCCCAGTTGGTACCACAGCGCCTGATGGGCTTTATCATGGGTTCCTGGTTCCTGACCACCGCCGCCGCCGCGCTGATCGCCGGTAAGGTCGCGGGTCTGACCGCCGTCCCAAGCGACATCAACGATGCGCATGCTTCTTTGGCTATCTATAGCCACGTGTTTATGCAGATTGGTATCGCTACGGCGGTGATCGCCGTACTGATGATGCTGACCGCACCGAAGCTGTACCGCATGACGCTGGATACCGCAGAAGATACGGCAGCAAAAGCGAAAGCTGCTGCACTGTAATCTCTGCTGTAACCTGATCTCAAAAACGCCGGAGCCTAGCTTCGGCGTTTTTTTATGATGTGACCCGTCCTGAGTAGCGTTGACACGTTTTCGACTTAGCACGTCAAAATTCACTGCTGCGATTAAATCCGGTTTAAACCCGTGGGTAATGGATCAAGTCGTGAATACGTACCGGCTCCGCGCTGGCATTATGATACGCATGTGGGCAATCCGCCCGGAAACGCATGGCTTCGCCGCTGGCAAGGCTATGCCACTCGCCGTTAATCGCCAGTTCAAGTTGGCCACTGATGACAATGACATGTTCAATCACGCCCGGCTCATGAGCCGAGGATTCACTGAGCGCGCCAGGAGCCAAGTCGATCACAAACATATCAAAACCCAGTTGGCGGTCGAATGGGAAAAGCGGCACCACACGCAGATCGGCATTGTCTTGATGGAAGATGGGCAACTCACCATGTCGATGCAGCATAGCCGCCGGCTGCAGCGGCGCCGTTTCCAGAAAGGCAGAGAAAGCCACGTTAAACCCGGTAGCAATTTTCCATAAGGTCGCCACCGTTGGGCTGGATTCACCCCGTTCGATCTGCCCCAGCATCGCCTTGCTGACGCCCGTATTTTCGGCAGCCTGATTAAGGCTCCAACCGCGTTGCGTACGTAATGACTTCAGCGTTTGCGCCAAATGGCTGGCAAGATCCTGCATAACTATTCTCCTGAAAAACCTGCGGTGATTATAGCCTCTTGTGCGCTATAACGCACGATGCTATGCTCCGTCAATTCGACCGTTATAACGCACACTACTCGGGAGCGGTTATGCGTCTAGCACTCTCATTACGTGATATCTCCTTTTCTGCCATCGTTGCCGGTTTTGTCGCCGTGCTGGTAGGCTACACCAGTTCTGCAGCGATTATCTTTCAGGCCGCTGCAGCTGCGGGTGCCAGCCCGATACAAATTGGCGGCTGGCTGAGCATGCTTGGTCTAGGTATGGGTATCACTTCGTTGGGGCTCTCGCTCTATTACCGTACGCCAATCCTCACCGCCTGGTCGACGCCCGGTGCCGCGTTGCTGGTCACCAGTTTGCCTGGAACCCCGCTCAATGAGGCCATCGGGGTATTTATTTTTGCCAGCGGGCTGATCCTGCTGTGTGGTGTCACCGGCCTGTTTGCCAGGTTGATGAACCATATCCCGCAGGCCATATCGGCAGCGATGCTGGCCGGAATATTGCTCCGCTTCGGGTTGGATGCCTTTGCTTCCTTGCAGATCAATTTTTCACTCAGCGCCGGTATGTGCCTGGTGTATCTGTTCACCCGCCGCTATCTGCCGCGTTACGGGATCGTTCTAACGTTGCTTGCTGGGCTGATCATCGCAGCGTTACAGGGTAACATCCATTTCACCCAACAAACGCTGTCCTTCGCCAAGCCGGAATTTATCGCTCCGCACTTCACGCTGTCGACATTGCTGGGCATAGGTATTCCTTTCTTTGTCGTGACGATGGCCTCGCAGAACGCGCCTGGCATCGCCACTCTCAAGGCTGGCGGGTATGACGTCCCCACTTCACCATTAATCAGTTGGACCGCCCTGACGGCTCTGGTGCTGGCGCCCTTCGGCGGCTTCACGGTGTGTATTGCGGCCATCACCGCCGCCATTTGCATGGGGCCGGACGTTCATCCCGATCCCAAGCGCCGTTATATGGCTGCCGTGGCCGCCGGTGGCTTTTATCTGTTAGCGGGGGTGTTCGGTGGTACCATCGGCATGCTGTTCAGCGCGCTGCCGGTAACCTTGATCCATACCATCGCAGGGCTGGCGTTATTAGGCACCATTGCCGGTAGTTTGCAACGCGCACTCCAGGATGATAAACAGCGGGATGCTGCGGTGATCACCTTTCTGATCACCGCTTCCGGGCTGACGTTGTTAAACGTGGGGGCTGCGTTCTGGGGGTTGATTGGCGGCGTGCTGGCTTACGCTATTTTCTCATTACCACGGCGCAAAATGCCTTGAATCTCGCTATTGGCTCTCGACGGTTGGCAGGATAAATCCGTTATCGCCCTGCGGCAGCGCGATACCCAGGGCACGCGCTGCCAGTTCTGCCACGCGGAAATCGATATCCGCTTGCTCACCATCCTCCAAAAACCAGGCTGCGGAAAGTCCCGCCCAGGCGAGGATCCACTGCAGCAGGCGACAACGTTCCAATCCAGCCAGCGAGCAAACCTGTTCAACACGACGATGGAAGATATCGGGGTCGGTGGCGACACCGTAATTGGGATTGCAGAAGATATTGGCGTAATCAAATCCACGCTCGCCATACAGACGCTTGGGATCGATCACTAACCAGCCGCGTTCGGCAAAATCCAGCACGTTGTCATGGTGAATATCTCCATGTAACACTCCCTGATCCCGTGGGCTGGTCAGCAGCTCTGCTGCCGCGGTGGCACTCAAGCGCAGCATTCCTCCATGGGCCTGCGCTGCAGGCCATAAGGCATTAAACCACTGATGCAAGGGGATCAATTCGGGGTAAGGTTCATCTCGTGGCGCATGCAATCGGGCAATGACCTGACACAGAATAGCGGTTGCCCGTTGGTCTTCACCGTTGCGTACCAGCTGTGACAATGACGACGGCCCCATGGCCCTTTCCAGTAAAATGCCGTCATCATGCCAGGCCAACACCCGCGCAGCACCTTCCCCACGCCACCAGCACATCAGCAACCCGCCAAATTTTTCTTCCTGTTCGCGGGCAATTTTCAGCATTGCGGGCATCATTTGATAGCGTACCGGCATCAACAGGCTGCTGTGGGTTTCAAACGCTGGACCGTCTGGCTCAAGTTGCCAACGTTGCAGATAAGGAATAAATGCCTGGTTGATCACCCTTATGCACCCTTATTGCGGAAATGACTGCCTGAGATGATAGTATTACCAGGCAGCATCCTGCAAAAATTTCGGCTGCACGCGCTAATGAGTGCGTGCTCTTGGTCATCTCCTGGGGTCATCATGTCATTACTCAAACGTACCAACTATACAAAATTACCTAAGCCGGGTGGGCCCTATGTGCACGCGGTACGCCACGCCGATACGCTGTACGTCTCTGGCCTGACCGCCTTTGCCACCGAAGCCCAAGGGCAAACGGTACAAGACCAGGCTCGCGCCATACTGGAACAGCTTGCGGCCGTTGCTGCCAGCGAGGGCACCAATCTTAAATCACTGATCAAGATCACCGTTTTTCTGACCGATATAACCGACCTGGCGGCCATCCGTGACGTTCTGTTCGACTATCTGGACGGTGCGCTTCCTGCCAGTTCTCTGGTTGCCGTCAGCGCCCTGTTTTCGCCAGATCTCAACGTCGAGATCGAAGCCATTTTGGCACTGTAAATCAGGGGCGCTATAATGCGCCCTCATCCAGTTCACAAGGCCCAATCTTAAACCAGGCCTTGGCGATCTTACCCTGCTCAATCTCATAGATGGCAATGACGTCCATCTTCCCGCGTCCCTGTGGAAAATTGCGCGTGACCACCTCTTGGTCGATCACCAAATTCTCTACCACCATACGTTTGATACGCTCACCGTAAAGGCTAGGCTCTTGGAAGCGGGCAATATGACGCTCACGAATTTCTCCTTTACCACGGGCAAGCAACGTATCCGGATGCTGATAATACAGCGCATCGTCGGCCCAGCAGGCCATAAAAGCGTCGATATCACGGGCATTGTAGGCATCAAGCTGCTGTTGCACGATCTCTTCTGGGCGTACTGTTTTGCTGTTCATCATAATCCCCTGCATAACGTTGAATCGAGGTTAAAGCTCGACGATTTCATCCACCTGATGGTGAAACACGTAAGGATCGGAGATCAGCGCGAAGGCTTCATCATCCGGATAAGTTACCGCTACCTGATAGGCTTCACCGGCGAAACACTTGATGGCCTCCAGTGAGGTCCAATAGGTTGCCAGAAAGAAATGTGCATAGTCTCCCTGCACCTCTTGCCTGACAAAAGCCCCACGGTTGCCCGCAATCTCTTTAGCATGCTTGACGCCTGTGACATGCAAATGATCGGCAAATCCTTGCCGATGTTGTAGCGGCACGCAGCCGTGCCAGGTTCTGACAATCATCGCCACTCACTGAATATAAAACCGGAAATAGTGAATAAATAACCTATCATGTTTTTGGCCGATTTCAATCCGTCAGCGCATGATTTTTAAACCGATGCAGAAAGTGACATAACAGCCCTTATCCGCTATGACGCTGTCGGGAATAATCTGCTAATTTAGCAACTGGACTGATTGATGATGAGTGACTATGCAGCAAAAGCCGGTTTTGCATGAAGCCAGACAGTTGAAACGCCTTAACGCCGAAACGCGGCGGCAGTCGCACATGTATAAGTGGATTGCTTTGGTGGCGGCACTGGATGCAGTGTTGGTGTTTTATTATGACCGGGATATGCGTAATGTTTCATTTTCCACCCTGGTGGCACTGGTTTGCGGCTATCTATGGATCCGCGATCGCAATAAGGCGCGCGGCTATCGGCGCGAGTACGACAACAAATACGGCAACTCTCGCAACGAGTAATCTCTCTTCACTTCCAGCCTATTGATAAGGATCGATTTGTGCATTCTTCAACCGTCTCCCCAGAGCTGTTACACCCCTTCTCCCCATTTCAGGCATTAGCCCAAGCGTTACTGCCGCTGACGCTAGAGGGGGATGATGGTTCGCATGATGTGGCCCACCTGCACCGCGTTTGGAAAAATATTTGCCAAATCAGTCAGGATGAAGGAGGAGACCAGCAAATTCTGTGTGCCGCCGTATTGCTGCATGACTGCGTTGCGGTAGAGAAAAACTCCCCTCAGCGTCATCTGGCCTCCCGCATGGCGGCAGAAAAAGCCAGCATCGCGCTGGCAACCCTTGGTTGGTCTAATGTGGATATCAACAAGGCTGCGCACGCGATCGAGGCACACAGTTTTTCCGCCGCTATTCCCCCACAAACGCTGGAGGCCAAAATCCTGCAGGATGCCGACAGGCTGGATGCGATTGGCATGATCGGCGTTGCCCGCTGCTTCTACATCGGTGGCCGCATGCGTAGCGCCCTCTATGATGCCGCCGACCCGCTGGCGCAACAGCGCCAGTATGATGACAAGCGATTCACTCTGGATCACTTCGAAACCAAGCTGTTCAAACTACAGGAAGGGTTTCAGACTGCGGCAGGCCGAAGGATGGCGGCATTACGCACCGAACGCATGCGCCGCTTTCTCAGCGAGCTGCTGGAAGAAGTTTGATCAGCACATTGATAACTACAGAGCAATATCTTTGCCATAAATGCTGTACACTGAAAGTCAACTTCACAACACAGGTTGCCAAAATGAAGAGACTAACGCTGAAAGAGATGACAGAAAGCGAACAACGTGAAGTAAAGACCGATCTGGACAGAGCAAGCAAAAACCTCGAGCGCCAGTTGACCAACTCCGAACATAATAGAATTAAAGACGAAGCCATCGATCGCATTATGGCCGCACGTGAAAAGATTGCCAAAGCGACCCGCGCAGAACGCAAAGCCAACCGGGCACAGCCAACAGGTGCCACCTTCAGTTGGACTGCCTCCATCAGCACGCGCCCACATCGTTGATCACAGACCCCGCTTTAGCGGGGTCTCTGTTTGATAAGCCAAACTCATCTGCACCCAACTATTATTAATATCCCTATTATCATCTGGTTATCCATTGACAGCTGACCGTGGCCTGTCCACTATCGGGTGACATTCACAGGTTATGAGATCGCCATGTCCCCTTTCATCCAACAGGCCACACCGCAGCAAACCGCGTTGACCGTGGGTGAAGCTTTGGCGCTTACTTCGAAGAAACAGCCGCTCATTTGACCGGGGCGCGCTGTCCCGTCAGATGAGCTGACTGGATGGTGTGCAACGCGATACTCCTTTCTGGTTTTTTCATCTGACTCCTAGTCGGTCACGCAGCAGGAGTTTTACATGGCTTCATTTTCCGGTATTTGGGTAGCACTGGTTACCCCATTCAATCATGACGACGTTGATTTCCCAGCAGTCAAAAAGCTGGCTCAGTATCTGATCGCCAAAGGCGTCGCTGGCGTGGTGGTCTGCGGTTCGACCGGCGAAGCCGCGGCCCTGAGCAAAGAAGAACAGCTGGCGGTGCTGGATGCCGTGCTCGAGGTGGTGCCAGCCCACCAGGTGGTCATGGGCCTTTCCGGGAATAACATGGCTAGCACCTTGCAGATGCAGCAGGCCATCAACCAGCGCGATATCGCCGGTGTGCTGATCCCCGCCCCATATTATATTCGCCCTTCGCAGACGGGCCTGGTGGAGTATTTTACCCGCCTTGCCGATGCCTCTCGCGTGCCAGTGATTTTATATAACGTGCCTTATCGCACCGGAGCAACTTTTGAGTTGGCAACGCTGAGGCAACTCGCCCGCCACCCGCAAATCAAGGCGATCAAAGATTGTGGCGGCTGCCCCGAGGCCACCATGGCGCTGATCCATGACGGCGAGATCGACGTGCTGACCGGCGAAGACAATCTGATCCTGACCACGCTGTGCCTGGGTGGCAGTGGCGCAATTTCCGCTGCGGCACACCTGCACCCGGAACGCTTTGTTGCTCTGGTGGAACAAGTCGCGCAAGGCGATCTGGCTGCCGCACGCAGCAATTTCTATACCCTGCTGCCAATGATCCAACAGATGTTCAGCTACCCGAACCCGGGCCCGGTTAAAGCGGCGCTATCTCAGTTGGGACTGATAAAAAACGAGCTTCGCTCCCCAATGCAAACCGCGCCACAGGCATTGCAGCAGCAGATCGCCGATTTACTGGCGCAGTTGCAACCACTCACTCTGGCAGAGTAATAAAATATTGTTGGCAAAACCGCTGTAATTTTTCCGGCCTAGGACTAGGATGGGAAGTTAAACCTGCCTGTCCTTCATCACCATCAAGGAGTTTTCGATGAAATTGTTCTATAAAGCTGGCGCCTGTTCCCTGTCCCCTCACATCGTATTACGTGAGGCCGGGCTGGATTTCACCGCAGAGAAAGTCGATTTAGCACACAAGAAAACCGAAAGTGGTGCCGACTATCTGGCGATCAACCCAAAGGGGCAAGTCCCGGCGTTGGTACTTGACGATGGCAGCCTGCTGACCGAAGGCGTGGCGATTGTGCAATACCTGGCAGATCGCGTACCGGATCGTAACCTGATCCCGGCCGCTGGCACGCTTTCTCGCTATCATGCGATCGAATGGCTGAACTATGTGGCCACCGAGTTGCACAAAGGCTTCAGCCCGCTGTTTAACCCGAAGACGCCGGACGAATACAAAGCGATTGCCCGCGATAAGCTGGCTAGCCAGTTCAGCTACCTGGACTCGGTGCTGGAAAAACAGCATTACCTGTTGGGACAGCGTTTCAGCGTGGCGGATGCGTATCTGTTCACCGTGTTGCGTTGGGCGAAGGCGTTACAGTTTGATCTCACTAAGCACGCACACCTGACGGCTTATTTCGATCGCGTAGCGGCTCGCCCAGCGGTGGCAGCGACGTTGAGTGCCGAAGGTCTTTAAAGCCTGAATAAAAGAAAGGGGCCACATTGGGCCCCTTGTCAGTATCAAAACAGATTATTTCCAGTCAACCAGGCAGTAATGCTTTTTGCCGCGACGCAGCAGCGTGTAACGGCCAAACAGGCGATCGCTGTCGGTAAACAGATATTCCGGGTTGGATTGCTTCTCACCGTTGATGGTCACCGCATTGGAACCGATCATGGTGCGAGCCTGCCCGCGAGAAGGGACCAGTTCTGCATTTACCAGCGCCTGTTGCAGATCTGCATCGTTCTCCAGCTTGATGGTTGGCATGCCATCCTGAGCCAACTGCGCAAAGTCCGCCTCGGTCATTTCGTGCAGTGCGCCAGAGAACAGGCTCTGGGTGATACGTTTCGCCGCGGCCAAACCCTCAGCACCATGCACCATACCGGTCACTTCTTCTGCCAGCACATACTGAGCGCGCGGCGCTTTACCGCTGTTCTTGTCTTCTTCTTCCAGCGCATTAATCTCTTCAATGCTCAGGAAGGTGAAGAATTTCAGGAAGCGATAAACGTCCGCATCCGCGGTGTTGATCCAGAACTGGTAGAATTTGTACGGGCTGGTTTTTTCCGGAGCCAGCCATACCGCGCCACCTTCGGTTTTACCAAACTTGGTACCGTCTGACTTGGTGATCAACGGCACCGTCAGGCCGAACACCTGTTTCTGGTGCATGCGGCGAGTCAGGTCGATACCCGAGGTGATGTTGCCCCACTGGTCGGAGCCACCGATCTGCAACTCCACCTGATGGCGGTTATACAGCTCGGAGAAGTCGAACCCTTGCAGCAGGTTGTAGGAAAACTCGGTGAAGGAGATCCCGGAATCATCACGGTTCAGGCGCTGCTTGACCGCTTCCTTATTGATCATCTGGTTAACCGAGAAGTGTTTACCGATGTCACGCAGGAAGGTCAGCACGTTCATGCCGCCAAACCAATCGTAGTTGTTGGCCGCAATGGCGCTATTGCTGCCACAGTCGAAATCGAGGAACGGAGAAACCTGCTTGCGGATTTTCTCGACCCATTCGTTGACCGTTTCCGTGGTGTTGAGTTTGCGTTCGGCGGCTTTAAAGCTTGGGTCGCCGATCATACCGGTCGCGCCACCTACCAACGCTACCGGCGTATGGCCGGCCAGTTGGAAACGCTTCAGGCACAGCAGAGGCACCAGATGGCCCAAATGCAAGCTGTCAGCGGTCGGATCGAAGCCGCAATACAGTGCAATTGGCCCTTGCGCCAGTCGCTCTGCTAACGCTTCCTCGTCCGTCACTTGAGCCACCAGGCCCCGCTCTTGCAGTTGTCGAATCAGGTTGATGCTAGCCATCAATTTCTCCATGTATAAACGAATGCACCTTTGCCGGTACACGGCCTTCGCCCATTGGCGAAAATCACAAAATTCGGGGTAGCGCATAGAATAAAGCGCCAGCGGCATCAGTGCCAGCGCTTAAGGGGGATTTTCCGTCTATCAAGGTGCCAGTCGGTCAATTTTCCAGTCATTTCCCTCGCGTTGATACAGGAAACGGTCGTGCAACCGGTGTGCGCCCCCTTGCCAGAACTCAACGGAGTCAAATTTCACGCGGAAACCACCCCAAAAACTGGGCAATGGCACCTCGCCTTGCTGGAATTTTTGCTTCAGTTCGAGGAATTTGCTTTCCAGGATGCCACGAGCAGAGATGCGCGTTGACTGCTGCGACACCCAAGCGCCGATCTGGCTGTCTTTGGGCCGACTGTTGAAATACTTCATCACTTCCAGCGTCGATAGCCGCTCGGCCTGGCCGAGGAAGATCACCTGGCGATCCAGCATATGCCACGGGAACAGCAGGCTGATATGCGGGTTTTGCGCCAGCTGTTGCGCTTTGCGGCTGCCCAGGTTGGTATAAAACACCAGGCCCTGATCATCGAAGTGCTTTAGCAGCACGATGCGTTGGAAAGGCTGCCCCTGCTCGTCCACGGTAGCGACACACATGGCGGTAGGATCGGCCAGACGCGCCTCACAAGCCTGTTTGAGCCAGCGTTCGAACAAATCCAGGGGGTTGGCGGTCAGATCGTTACGGCGTAGCCCGCCACGGGTATATTCACGGCGCAGATCCGCCACATCAAACTCATTATTATCAGTCATCTGGATTAGCAACCAAGCGGTAAATTCGTTGTCATATTCTGCGCCTGTAGCAGCAGGATCTCAATCATTCTGCTAGCAAATTGCTGCGCCCCGATCGTGCAACAAGTGAGAGTCGTGCAGAACACCGACACGCCGTCAACCCATACATGGGGGGTTCGTATCGCGCATCTCTGCGCTCGACGGTCGGTTAACCTGCACAACTCCCACCTGCCTCAGGCTTCAATGGCGCGGTATTAAGCGTGGTTAGCGTCTTGAGCCAGCACGCAGTCGCTCATGATCACTTTATCATTGCGCTCGACAAAGGCGTTTGGCCCTTTCGACCAGAAGGTGTATTTACCGTCGCTGTATTTGGCACCGGACGCCGCCAGCACCTGTTTCAGCTTCAGTTGTTCGCCGTCCATCAGGAAGCTGACCGTGCTCTCTTCACCATTGAGTTCCACGGTAAGCGGCGTCGTTCCACATTGATAGTGCAACGTTTCGCTTTTTTGTGGGACCACGTAGCTGCAACCCGCCAACACGAGAACTCCGGCAACCATCGCTATTTTTTTCATCAGGTGCTCCTTAAGATATGTACCCTTTCCTTATCCTAACAGAGCTAGCGGCGGCCCAACGGCAAAACCGGATAAATCCCACCTAGCAGCGTTTCACAACTGGCACCGGTAACTGAAGGCAGATTTCCCGGCAGACCGGAAAGGGTCCGGAATGCTAGCCAGGCAAAAGCCAACGCCTCCATGTCATCTCCACTGACGCCAAAGTGATCGGTGGTTGCCACCTCGGTACCCGGCAGCAAGGCGGACATTCTCGCCATCAACAGTGGATTACGGGCACCACCACCGCAGACCAGCAGCCGCTCACAGCCCCCAGCCAGCATCACCTGCTCGCTAATGGTGGTGGCGGTCAGTTCCACCAGCGTGCTCATCACATCCACCGGCGTTAACCCCGGCAACGTCGCCAGCTGTTTTTCCAGCCAACTGATATTGAAATATTCTCGGCCGGTACTTTTCGGTGCCGGTAAGGCGAAATAAGGGTCGGCCAACATCTGCTGCAATAGCGGTAAGCAAACGCGCCCTTCCATCGCCCAAAGGCCATCTTTATCGAAAGGTTTCGAGCGATGGCGCCATACCCACGCATCCAGCAGCATATTCCCCGGCCCGGTATCAAAACCGCGCACCGGTGCGCCGGGCAGTAACAGTGACAGGTTGGCGATGCCACCAATATTCAGCACCATACGGCGCTCGGTCGGGTGAGCCAACAAAGCCTGATGAAACGCGGGAACCAAAGGCGCCCCTTGGCCACCATAGGCCATATCACGGCGGCGAAAATCCCCCACGGTAGTGATATTGGTCAATGCCGCCACCCGGTTATTGTCCCCAAGCTGCATCGAAAAACGTGTCTCGCCCTCCGGCTCATGCCATACCGTTTGGCCATGACAGCCAATGGCGGTGATTTCATGGGCCGGAATACCGGTCTGCTTTAACAGCCCCTGCACCGCTTCACCGAACAGCGTGCCCAACTGCGCATCCAACCGTCCTACGGCAGAAAGCGTGGTCTGCTGCCCCTGGCACATCCCCAGAATATCTTTTTTCAGTTGGATCGGCATTGGGTGGCTATAGCTTGCCTGTTGCGCCACCATACGTTCATCGATCGCGGCAAGCACCACGTCGATCCCATCCAGACTGGTGCCAGACATAACACCAATATAGCGGCCTGACTTCATCAGCACTATCCTTTACCCTTTCCAGGTTGCAACCGTTTTCACCCTTTAAATAGACCAGAATTGTGCGATTAACGCCATGAATTATGATGTCTTTTTTACGGCCTGTGAGCGAAGTTGTTTATTTTATGCCGAGAATTGGTTATATATTCAACAATCCGCGGGGTTAAAGCGCCGATTATTTGTTTTCAGTTCTGTCATAAAGCTAAACCACCGTTTATTATTGGTTGAACAGAGGAAAGCTAAGCTGTATTACAGAGGCAGCTCATGGATGATTTCAAACCGATTCAACCATAATTGCTGTAATATTTATAGAACTTGGTTTGGGCCTATCTCCCAGATCTGGATTACCAACTGCAGGAGCTTTATATGATCAAGCGTCTTCTTGTTGTCGCTCTCGCCTCAGTCACACTGGCGGGCTGTGCAAACCAAACCGCGTCCGGTGATGTCTATTCCGCCTCTCAGGCCAAACAGGTACAAACCGTGACCTTTGGGACCTTGGTGTCCGTACGCCCGGTGCAAATTCAGGGCGGTGAAGGCTCAAGCATGCTTGGCACCATCGGCGGCGCAGTCCTGGGTGGATTCCTGGGGAATACCATTGGTGGCGGCACTGGCCGTAGCCTGGCAACCGCAGCGGGCGCCGTAGCCGGTGGTGTGGTAGGCGACAGCGTCGGTAGCGCAGCTAGCCGTAGCAACGCCTGGGAGCTGGAAATCAAAACCGATAATAAAGAAAATATCGTGGTGGTACAGAAAGCCGGGTCGACTAAATTCAGCCCAGGCCAGCGCGTTCGTATGGCGCAAAATGGCAGTACAGTTACCGTTTCTCCACTGTAACGTCCTTGCCTGAATGCAAAACCGGAGGCCCCTGGGCCTCCGGTTTCTGTTTGTTGCTGTGACTAAGCATAATAAAAAAAGTCGCTGGATTTATTGTTTTTCTTGCAGTTCGATGATGTTCTGTTCCAGCTTGCTAATCAGACCAACTAAAAGTCTTACTTCTTCTGCCGAGATACCGCTGAGAATTTCGCCTCTGGTTGACGTGATCACACTATCCACCTCACGAATAATCGGCTCTGCCGCCTCGGTCAATTTGATGCGCTTGGCACGTCGATCGTTAGCGCAGGTGTGACGGGTGATCAACCCTTTTTCTTCCAGTTGATCCAAGGTACGGACCAATGAAGGTTGCTCAATACCGATCGCTTTTGCCAATTGGATTTGCGACTGTTCAGGCGGTAATCGGTTGATATTGTGCAATGTCACCCAATGCGTTTGTGTAAGCTCCAACGGCTTTAGCCGATGATCGATCAGCGCACGCCAAACACGAACTAATCGTGCTAAATCTGAACCTAACGTTGATTCCACTTCCCCCTCCTTATAGTTAGCATGCTAACATTACTCCCCAAAGTGTAGCCCATTTTGGTTAATTAACATTAAAAACACAAATGTATATAATCCAAATCGCAAAAATAGACACATTTTTATCGGTAATTGGTTATCCTCTATGCAAACATCCTTCATATTCACTCATCGGGATTGCTAACGTGAATACGACTTGGCTCCATACTGCGTCACCACTGCCCGATCTGGTGCTAGGTGCATCGCTTTATTTCCCACCTCTATTTAAAGCTTTCTTACTGGGTTTAGTCTTCTGGTTGCTGGTGCATCACTTGCTACGCGACTGGATGTACTCCGGTGATATTTGGCACCCAATGCTGATGGATCTGTCCATCTTCGTCATTACCGTCAGCGGTTCCCTGTGGCTCCTAGCGAGTTGGTAACTCATGAAGCATAAGACATTAAAGTATTTTTCGACGGTTATTGTTTTCGCCATCGCGATCTGTGCTGGCTGGTGGTTATGGAATTACTACATGCAATCCCCTTGGACACGCGACGGTAAGGTTCGAGCTGAACTCGTCAATATTACCCCGGAAGTCTCTGGCAGATTAGAGAAGATACTAGTTCATGATAATCAGTTCGTTACTGCGGGAAGCCTGATTTTCAGCATTGATCCCGTGCCTTACCAAATTGCGTTGGACAATGCCGAGGCGGCGCTGGCCAAAGCGCAGGCAGATATGGCCAAGGCCGATCATGAAGCAGCCCGCCGCCGCAGCCTGCCCCGTAACGTCATCTCCTCGGAAGATCTGGATGAGTCCAACCTGGCCGCCGCCTCCATGAAAGCCTCGTATAAGGCGGCGCAGGCCAATCTGGAACAGGCCAAATGGAACCTCAGCAAAACGCGGATCTATGCCCCTACCGACGGTTACATCACCAACTTACAGGCCCGCGTCGGCAACTACGCCACCGCAGGAACGCCGTTGGTGGCGCTGGTAGACACCCATTCGTTCTATGTGCTCGGTTATTTCGAAGAGACCAAGCTCAGACATATCAGAAAGGGACGCAAGGCGGATATCGTGTTGTATAACGGCAATATTCGGCTGCAAGGGGTGGTCGAAAGCATTGGCCGGGCCATTTACGACCAAAGCGCCGACAGCAGCAGTGATTTGCTGATGGATGTGAAACCCAACGTGCCTTGGGTACGCCTGGCACAACGGGTGCCGGTACGCATCAAGCTGATCGATATTCCAGCCGACCTGACTCTGGTAGCCGGTACCACCTGCACCATTTCAATTCATCAGCAGGATTAATGTGTGAACCTGCCCTTTCTTGAATGGAAGCGCTCGCCCTGGGGTAAAGCCACCGCAGGGCAATGGCGCTATGCGCTACGCAACACCCTGGCTATGTGCCTGGCGTTGTGGGTCGCCTTCGTTTTACAGCTGGACGAGCCCTATTGGGCACTGACCTCCGCCGCCGTCGTCAGTTTTCCGACGGTTGGCGGCGTGATCAGCAAGAGCATTGGCCGCATTTTTGGCAGCCTGCTTGGTGCCATGGCTTCACTGCTGATTGCCGGTTGCCTGAACGATCCCTGGTTGTTCACCTTGTCGATTGCCAGTTGGTTGGGGCTATGCACCTACATTTCCAACCACTACCAGAACAATGTCTCCTACGCCTTTGCCCTGGCGGGCTATACCGCCGCGATCATCGTGTTTGGCACGGTTAATATTACCGACACCCTGCAAATTTTTGATATCACCCAGGCACGCGTATGTGAGGTGATCACCGGTATCCTGTGCGGTGGCCTGATGATGATGATCCTGCCAAGCACTTCGGATGGTGAGACTTTGCTGGTATCGCTACGCCGCATGCACTTACGCCTGCTGGAACACGCCGCCATGCTGTGGCAACCGGAAATCAGCCTGCGAATGCGTACCTCCCACGAGGGCGTTATCGGCCAGATCCTGACCATGAACCTGCTGCGAATTCAGGCCTTCTGGAGCCATTACCGGCTGCGCCGACAAAACAATATCCTCAACTACATGCTGCATCAGCAATTGCGCATCACCAGCGTCATCTCCAGCCTGCGCCGCATGTTGTTAAACTGGCCAGATTGCCCGGAAAATCTGGCGGCAGTGTTGGAGCAATTGTTGAATGAATTACGCGACCCCACCACGGATAAATACCGGCTGGCTCATATTCTGGTCGCCATCGCCTCTCAGGATCCGGCCGATTATCGCCATCGGGCCTTCTTCCTGCGCCTGCGCCACTTTTGCTGGCTCTATCTGCGCTGTTCCCGTTGGCTGCAACGGCTGGAAAGCGCTACCCAGGTCAGCGATATCGAACCACCGCGAGTTACCTCACTAGCGCGCCATACCGACAGTGTTGAGGCCGCTTACAACGGGCTACGCACTTTCTTATGCATCCTGATCGGTTGCGCTTATTGGATCACTACCCAGTGGGACTCCGGTAGCTCTGCGCTGACGCTGATCGCCATCAGTTGCGTGCTCTATTCCTCTACGCCTTCGCCGATCAAATCCATCACCACCTTACTGAAGGCTGTTTCCCTGCTGTTTGCCTTCTGCTTTGTGATGAAGTTTGGCCTGATGATCCAGATTGACGATTTCTGGGTGTTCTGCGCCTTCCTGTTCCCGACCCTGGTCACGATGCAGATGTTGAAACTGCAAAATCCACCCTACGCCCCACTATGGGGTCAGTTGATCGTGTTTATGGGATCGTTTCTCGCCGTGACCAACCCACCGAGCTACGATTATCAGGGCTATATCAATGACAGTCTCGCCAAGATTGCCGGCGTGCTGTTGGCCGGATTGGCGTTCCAAATCCTACGGCCCAGTTCGGACAAACTCAAAAGCCGAAGGATTATCCGCGCGTTACGCCGTGATTTTATCGATCAATTGAGTAAGAAACCGCAGCAAAGCGAAAGTCAGTTTGAGTCGCGTATTTATCACCGCATCAGTCAACTGAATCAAAGCCGGGATCAGGAGGCTCGCACTTGGCTATTGCGCTGGGGAGTAGTACTACTGAACTGCAGCCACGTGGTTTGGCAACTGCGTGATTGGCAAACCCGTTCAGACCCGCTGGCCGCCGTGCGCGACGTCTGTATTCATTGTTTGAAGGGAGTCATGACTGAGAAAGGGGTGCAGCATGCGTCGTTGGACGCCACCTTGCAGGAATTGCAGCGTATGAGTAACGCGCTTGCCCAGCATCCAGAACAGGCAGCACGTGATTTGGCGGGCTTGATTTGGCGACTGTACTGCTCACTGCAGCAGTTACAGCAGGCGATCATTCCACCGGAAGCGGTAACAGCGCCCACGCCAGGCTGACGCGGGCGGCTGATTTATTTGATTACGCCACAGGCGAAGCGATCGCCACCACCACCCAGAGGTTTGGGTTGATCGGAGTGGTTATCCCCCCCGGCGTGTACCATCAGCGCCTTGCCTTCGATTTCGCTGATTTTCTTCAAGCGCGGAGCCAGGACCTGAGTGTCAGCCATACCGTCCGCCGTGACATAGATTGCTGGCAAATCGCCTAAATGCCCGTTGGCATCATAAGGCCCGAGATGCTTGCCGGTTTTTGCAGGATCAAAGTGGCCACCCGCAGCCAATGCGGCAACCGCCTTGCCTTCTTTTATACCCGGCTCACAGCTGCCTTTCTCATGAACGTGAAAACCGTGCACACCAGCAGGCAAAGCTTTCAACTGCGGGGTGAACAACAGGCCGTAAGGCGTTTCGCTAATTGTGATTTTACCAATGTCCTGACCAATTCCCTGGCCGGTCACCAGATTCATTTCGACATCAACCGTTGCCGCCTGGGCAACGCCGCAGGCCATCAACCCCAATGCCGCACACCAATAACGTTTCATCACTCAATCTCCATGCGATAGTTATAGTCCTTAGGGAGTATATACCGAATTGATTTTGTCACAGTTGCAATTAGCCATTAATCAGAACCACCAGTGAGCTGGTTATAATATTTTGTGACCTTCCTCCCGTTACAGCAATTACACCGCACACTACAATCCACCCGATTTATCGCGGCTTATAGCAGCGAGTTGGGGCGAGGAACCTGTTCTCGGCCAATAACCTGATCCGCTTTATTGCTCCAGATGAAGGCGAAAATGGCGAAATCGCCGCCTATCGTTTGGATAAGTTCTTGTCCGCTATCGGTCAAAAATATGAATTTAGCCAGGGCAAAGTGTTCGTCTTCACCCACCCTTTAATACTGAATGCATTTTTTAACAAACGGTTGCCAGATTCCTCATGGCAGCCAAGCCAAGGGATGCAAGTTGTCGCCTTAGCGTATAAAAACGAAACCTTCGGCGTTATGCAGATGAAGTAGCGGCAAAGGCTGGCACAATACCAGCCTTACCAACTCAACTTATGGTACGTCGTAACCCAGTGCCGCTTTACGAATGCGGAACCACTGCTGGCGGCTCAAGGTCAGCTCTTGCGCCTTCAGGGCCGAACGTACGCGCTCGATCTTGCCGGAGCCGATGATTGGCAGCGGTGCCGAAGGCAGACGCATTACCCAGGCATACACCACCTGCTCAATGGTTTCGGCACCAATTTCTTGTGCCACCGTTTGCAGTTCATCACGTAGCGGCTGGAACTCAGCGTCGCTGAATAGCCGCCCGCCCCCCAGACAAGACCAGGCCATCGGTTTGATACGCAGTTGCTGGCATTGGTCCAAGGTGCCGTCGAGGATCGCTGGCTGATAGATCGGGGAAATTTCGATCTGGTTGGTCACCAGAGAGAACGGCAGACGTGATTGCAATAAGGAAAACTGTGCTGGCGTAAAGTTCGAAACGCCGAAATGGCGCACCTTACCGCTTTTATGCAGCGCCACAAAGGCCTCTGCTACCTCGTCGGCTTCCATCAACGGATCGGGACGATGGATCAACAATAAATCCAGGTAGTCCGTATGCAGGTGCGATAATGACTGCTCTGCGCTGTGCACAATATGCTCGCGATCGGTGATGTAATGCCCAATTGGGTTACCCGGCTTGGCGGTGGTGGCGATGCCGCACTTCGACACCAGTTCCATCCCCTGACGCACCGAAGGCTGTAGCTTGATAGCCTCGCCAAAAGCCTGCTCGCAGGCATAACCACCATAAATATCCGCGTGGTCCGCCGTGGTCACCCCCAACTCAACGTGTTGCTTGATAAACGTCAGCAACTGCTGCGGTGACATGCCCCACTCCATCAAACGCCAGTAGCCGCAAATCATGCGTGAGAACTCGGGCCCAAGTGGTGCCAGCTTAATACGATTCAGCATTGTTAAACCTCATGACAATAGTTAACGCCAGCATACACAAGCGCCCAAGCCGTAGGAAACGCAAAAGTGGCCTTAACGTGCGGCGGATCGAAAAAATGAGCAATAAAGTTAAAACAGCGAGGGCTGCTCTGGCGGGATCTCTTCTGGCTGCTTGCCGGTACGCAGTGAGCGCAGGTAACGCTGGCGACACAGGCGCAGAACGTCCTTTTTCTGGACATCGTTCATTTGCATCCAGCCAAAGCGCTCCTCGCGGCTGCGCAGGCAACCACGACAATAGCCGCGCTCATCGGCCTGGCAAATACCACGGCACGGGCTTGGGATGTCAAAGAACTCGAGTTGCTGCGCCACACGTCCTCCTGCGTTGTCATGCTAATTGAAGACGTCATCGGGGCCATTGGCAAGTGGCTTTTCCCCATGACGGCGAAAATATTCTCGCAAATAGTGCAGCGCCTGGCGCGTTTTCTCCGGCAGAACCCGCTCCAGAGTCAACGCATGCAGCCGATATGGCGCTGGCCGCCACTGCGGTAACAGGGCGATTAATTCCCCCCGGCGCAGTTCATCACCAATTTCATACAGTGGTTGGCCGGAAATCCCCAAGCCATTGCGGGTAAAGGCCCGGATCACGTTCATGCTACCGCTGACAACCTGCCCCGCCGCCAGGCGTAGTTTGAATGTTTCGCCCGTATGGTGATGCAAATCGAGATGTAACCCGTGACCACTGCCGGTGATCCAGCGGTGCTGCACCAGCTCCTGAGGCGTTTCTGGTACACCATGCTGGCTAAGATAGCGCGGCGCGGCACAGAGCACCATGGGCCAGGCGGTCAGCGGGTGAGCAATCAGGTTGGTATCTGCCAGTTGCAGATTTACGCGCAGCGAGATATCTACCCGCTGCTCGATCATATCCACCACCTGGTCATCGGCCAGAATACGCAGCGTCAGCTTTGGGTGTGCCAGCAGCAAGGGAGCCAAGGCCTCCGCCAAGGGGCCGCTACCGATCCCGACGGTGGTGGCAATGCGTAGTTCGCCCACCAGCGTATCCCGCAGCTCCGCCAGCCGCTGCTCCGCGCGCTGTGCTTCCTGCAACATGGCTTCGCAACCTGGGTAGAAGGCTTCCCCCGCATCGGTTAGTGCCAGGCGGCGAGTGGAGCGATGCAATAACGCCACGCCCAACGACTTTTCTAACGACCTCATATGCTGGCTGACCGCAGAGGGCGTCATCTCTAGTCGACGGGCCGCCGCAACAAAAGACCCCTCGGCCACCACGGTGGCGAATACCGCCATTCGATTCAGTTTATCCATGATTATGAAGTTTTACTTAATCAAGAAAGCATAAATATGGCACTAATCAGCCGCATTGTTAAGGCTTATAGTATTTCTACTGCGCCGCCACTGAGTGGTACGGCAACCCGCTAAAAAACATTTCACAGGAGAGACCTCATGAAAGTCGCCATTATTGGAGCAACCGGTTTTGTTGGCCGTCGCGTAGTGGATGAAGCTTTGGCCCGCGGCCTGCAAGTAACCGCCATCGCCCGTCAGAAAAAAGATCTGCCGGATAATGCCAATCTCACCGTCGCCCTGGGTGACGTGGCCGATGGCCCGTGGTTGGCACAACAGTTAGCTGGACATGATGTCGTGATCAGCGCCTACAACCCTGGTTGGGCTGAGGCGGATCTGTATGAGAAAACCGCTAAAGGTGCCCAACAAATCCTGGCAGCGGTAAAACAATCCGCGGTTAAACGCCTGCTGTACGTTGGCGGTGCCGGTAGCCTGGAAGTGGCTCCGGGAGTTGAGCTGGTTGATACCCCGCAGTTCCCGGAAAATATTCGTCCAGGGGCCCAAGCGGTACGGGATTTACGTAATGCGTTGAAAAAAGAAACCCAGCTGGATTGGACCTACCTTTCCCCTGCCGCGTTGCTGGAACCCGGCAAGCGTACCGGCCAGTTCCGTTTGGGCACGACGCAATTGCTGATGAAGGGTGAAGCTCCGGCCAATATTTCGGTAGAAGACCTCGCGGTTGCCATTATCGATGAGGTTGAAAAACCGCAGTTCATCAAGGCACAGTTTACCGCGGCCTATTAATTATCCGCCAGCGGCTGTAATCGTTGCAGCCGCTCACTACGTCTAAGGTTATCTTAAGTTTCCTCTGGTAAATTTCAGCGCATTACCTAATAGCAGGATCCAGATTTGGCAATGCGCTTACGTCAATCATTACAATGCAACAGCTTGGGTTTTATCCTGGCTTGCGCCCTATTTTTCACAGTTTTCCAGAACCTGCTATTTATTCACCAGGCCTGGTCATATATCAATTTTGATAGCGTACATAGCGTCATTTTTGCGGCGACTATGCCGGTGGTTATTTTCTGTGCCCTGAATATTATCTTCAGCGTATTAACCATTCCGTTCCTGCGTAAACCCCTGGTTATTCTGTTGCTGCTCGGCAGCGCGGCGGCCAACTATTTTATGTTCAGCTATGGTGTGGTGATTGACGGCAATATGATGCAGAACGCCTTCGAGACCAACGCGCAGGAAGCAACGGCGTTGCTCACCCCTCGTATGGGGTTATGGCTGCTATTGCTGGGCATCTTGCCTGCCGTTTTCGTGTGCTTGGTGCGCATCAATAAAACCCGCCCTTGGTGGTACATGATTGGCCTGCGCGCGGCCAACGTGATGCTTTCCGTGGTGGTGATCCTGTTGGTTGCGGCGTTATTCTACAAAGATTACGCCTCGCTGATCCGCAACAATAAAAGCGTGGTGAAAATGCTCACCCCAAGCAATTTTGTGGCTGGCACCATCAAGTACGCTCAACACCGCTATTTCCACCAAAATCTGCCGTTGGTCAAGATTGGTGAAGATGCCCATTTAGGCCCGGTGATCAACAGCCAGGCCAAAAAAACCCTGGTGATCCTGGTGGTCGGCGAAACCGCGCGGGCAGAGAATTTTTCGCTAGGTGGTTACTCACGCGAGACCAATCCACGCTTGAAGCAGGACGATGTGGTTTATTTCAAAAATGCCAGTTCCTGCGGTACCGAAACGGCTATCTCCGTGCCCTGCATGTTCTCGAACATGCGACGCAGCGATTACGATGCCACCTTGGCCGCTCATCAGGAAGGCATGCTGGACGTGATGGCACATGCCGGAGTCAACCTGCTGTGGCGCGAAAATGACGGCGGTTGTAAGGGGGCCTGCGATCGCATCCCACATATCGACATGACCAGGCTGAAGCTTTCACAGTATTGCGATGGCGATGTCTGCATGGATAACGTGCTGCTGCACAAACTGGACGATTATATCAACGGCCTGAAAGGGGACGGTGTGATCGTACTGCATCAGATGGGGAGCCACGGCCCGGCCTACTATCGCCGCAGTACACCAGAATTACGTCAGTTCTCACCGACCTGTGACAGCAACCAAATCCAGGACTGTACCCACGAGCAACTGGTGAATACCTACGACAATTCGCTACTGTACACCGACGCCATGCTGGACAGCACCATCAAGCTGTTGCAGCAATACAGCAGCAAATTCAATACGGCAATGGTCTATCTTTCCGATCACGGTGAATCGCTCGGGGAGAATGGCATGTACCTGCACGGTACGCCTTATATGTTCGCGCCTTCT
Source organism: Serratia sp. PL7 (assembly GCF_945957435.1). NCBI lineage: Bacteria > Pseudomonadati > Pseudomonadota > Gammaproteobacteria > Enterobacterales > Yersiniaceae > Serratia > Serratia sp. PL7. Next base: position 180,893 of record NZ_CAMFLB010000002.1, read on the forward strand.
CAGCAGACCCAGGTGCCTTTCCTGATGTGGATGTCGGCCGATTATGAACGCAATTTCGGCATCAACCGTCAATGTCTGCAATCTCTGGCGGATACCGAAAAAGTTTCACAGGATAATCTGTTCCACACCCTGTTGGGGATGGTAAACGTGCAGACACGGCAGTATCAGCCTGACCTGGATATTCTGCAGCGCTGTCGCAAGGCTTAACCTTAGCCGCTCCCTCTGGCACAATAGTTATAAACGGACACCGCATGCAGCTAGACGAGCGCTTTTCGGGCGCAGCATGCGGCGCCCCTTAGGTGTGATGGCGTGAGCAGGTCCGCTACAGAGGGCTAAGCAGGCTGCAATGTTTGCCGTATGGGCCGAAATTTTTATCCGTTTTTTTTATCTGCGACTTGACCTAGACCAATCGGTCTATTATTCTCATTTCCATTATGACAAAACAGACGAATTGCAACGGGGATACCCGAGAACATCTGCTCGCTACCGGCGAAACGCTCAGCCTGCGCCTTGGTTTTACCGGCATGGGCCTCAGTGAGTTGCTCGCTACCGCTGGCGTGCCCAAAGGATCGTTCTATCACTATTTTCGCTCGAAGGAAGCTTTTGGCGAAGCGATGTTGCAACGCTATTTTGCCCATTATGACGCTCAAATGCAGGCGCTGTTTGCCGACTCCCGTAGCGATGCGCGTAATCAGTTATTAAGTTATTACGCCCAGGCCATCAGCTTCCACTGCCGTAGTGAGTGCCATAATGCTTGCCTGGCAGTGAAACTCTCCGCAGAGGTCAGCGATCTTTCTGAACCTATGCGCCATGCGTTGGAAGCGGGCACCAGCCGCGTGATCGGTCATCTGCAAGACGCGATCGAACGCGGCATCCGTGAAGGTTCACTGTCTATCACCATGAGCCCGGCGGCCACGGCGGAAACGCTGTACTCGCTGTGGTTGGGCGCATCGTTGCGGGCTAAAATCCGCCACTCGGTCGCCCCACTGACCTGTGCGCTGGAAAGTATCGAATTACTGTTGCGTCCAGCGCAACCATAACCCCCATTTTTTACCCGAAAAACATGTTAGCGAAATTGTTCACCATCACTAGTCGACTGGTCTAATACTATAGGATGCACTATGAAGATTGAAAAATTGTTCTCTCCGCTCAAAGTTGGCCACACCACCCTGCCCAACCGTGTGTTCATGGCTCCGCTGACTCGTCTGCGCAGCATCGAGCCAGGTGACATCCCAACGCCATTGATGGCGGAATATTATGCGCAGCGTGCCAGCGCTGGCCTGCTGATCACCGAAGCCACCCAGATTTCTTTCCAGGCGAAAGGTTATGCCGGAGCACCCGGTCTGCATACCCCAGAACAAATCGCCGCGTGGAAAAAAATCACCCAGGCAGTACATGACAAACAGGGTCATATCGCTGTGCAGCTTTGGCACGTAGGGCGTATCTCACACTCCAGCTTGCAGCCGGGCCAGCAGGCTCCCGTCGCGCCTTCAGCGATCAATGCCGAAACCCGCACCACGGTACGTGATGAAACCGGTGCCTGGGTCCGTGTGCCAACCTCTACCCCGCGCGCGTTGGAAACCAACGAAATTCCGGGGATCGTCAGCGATTTCCGTCAGGCAGCGGCCAACTCGCGTGAAGCCGGTTTTGACTATATTGAATTGCACGCCGCGCATGGTTACCTGCTGCACCAGTTTATGTCTCCGGCATCCAACCAGCGTACCGACCAATACGGTGGCAGCATTGAAAACCGTACCCGTCTGACGCTGGAAGTGGTCGATGCCAGCATTGCCGAAATCGGTGCCGATCGCGTTGGTATCCGTATCTCGCCGTTAGGCCCGTTCAATGGCTTGGACAACGGCGAAGATCAGGAAGAAGCGGCGTTGTATCTGATCGAAGAGTTGAACAAGCGCGGTATCGCCTACCTGCATATTTCCGAGCCGGATTGGGCCGGTGGCAAGCCTTACTCAACCGCGTTCCGCGATGCAGTAAGAGCACACTTCCAAGGCGTGATTATTGGCGCGGGTGCCTATACGGCGGAGAAAGCGGAAGAGCTGATCGCCCAAGGCTTTATTGATGCCGTCGCCTTTGGCCGCAGCTATATCGCCAACCCAGATCTGGTGGAGCGCTTTAAACAACAGGCTCCGCTCAACGAGCAGCGTGCCGATTTCTTCTACGGCGGTGGTGCCGAGGGTTATACCGACTACCCGACCCTGTAAGTGAATTAAATTGACTTTGCACTCAGCTAATTAGGTGCGCTAAATACCGCGACACCTCAGGCTGAGGTGGGTGGGAGCCATACAGGTTAGCCGACCGTTGAGCGCATGGACGCGCGATACGAGCCTCCATGGATGGATCCACGGCGTGTCGGCGTTCTGTCTGGCCCCCGCCTGCCGTACTATTATCCGCAGCCATATTTATTTGTGACAACGTCACCTATACCATCACCTACCACATGCGTTGAATTGCCTTATGCGACAAGGCTATACTGTCTGACGCTGTTCAAGTCACCTGCCGTCAGCCGCGGCATATCCAATCAGAGGAAATTATGCGCTTACTCCATACCATGCTCCGTGTCGGCGATCTGCAACGCTCCATCGACTTCTATACCAAGGTATTAGGCATGCGCTTACTGCGTACCAGCGAAAACACCGAGTACAAATACTCGCTGGCCTTCGTGGGTTATAGCGATGAAAGCGAAGGCTCGGTCATCGAACTGACCTATAACTGGGGCGTCGACAGCTACGAGATGGGCTCCGCTTTTGGTCATCTGGCGCTGGGCGTCGATGATGTAGCCGCTACCTGCGATAACATCCGTCAGGCCGGTGGCAAAGTCACCCGCGAAGCCGGCCCAGTCAAGGGCGGTACCACCGTGATTGCCTTCGTCGAAGATCCGGACGGCTACAAGATCGAACTGATCGAGAACAAGCACGCAGGTCACGGCCTCGGTAACTGAGGTTTCTCCAGGGCGCTCCATGCGCCCTGCTTTCTATCTCCGCTGCACCAAGACAAGAAATTTGTCATAATGCGCGCTGAATTCGCTAAAGATAAGAAACTGATGGCCGAAAAAAGTGATCTTAACGCCCTGAGTGGCCGTTTCCGTGGGTTTTATCCCGTTGTTATTGATGTGGAAACCGCCGGGTTTCATGCTCAGACCGATGCGCTGCTAGAGATTGCCGCCGTCACGCTGAAAATGGATGAAAATGGCTGGTTACAGCAAGATGAAACGCTGCATTTTCATGTAGAGCCGTTTGAAGGGGCAAACCTGCAACCGGAAGCGCTGGCCTTCAACGGTATCGATCCACATAATCCACTGCGTGGCGCAGTGAGTGAATATGATGCGCTGCATGCGATTTTCAAAGCCGTGCGTAAAGGCATTAAGGATCAGGGCTGTAACCGGGCAATCATCGTGGCGCATAATGCCAACTTTGATCACAGTTTCCTGATGGCCGCCGCCGAGCGTGCCAGCCTGAAGCGCAACCCGTTCCACCCGTTCGCCACCTTTGATACCGCAGCGCTTAGCGGGCTGGTATTGGGGCAGACGGTGCTGGCTAAAGCCTGTATTGCCGCCGGCATGCCGTTTGATAGCAGCCAGGCGCACTCAGCACTTTATGATACTCAGCAAACCGCCCAGCTATTCTGTGAACTGGTCAATCGCTGGAAACGTCTCGGTGGCTGGCCGATTGCCAACGTTGAATCGCAATAGCTTGCTGGCAAACTGACAGACATAAAAAAATCGGGCGGCACTGATAAAGGTGCCGCCCGATTTTATCTGGTAAACCCCTAGGCCATTAAGGCTGTTGGTCTTCCTGATCTTTATATTTCTCGGCCGTTTCTTTGATCAACGGCTGCAGTTCACCACGCTGGTACATCTCGATGATGATATCGCAGCCTCCAACCAGTTCACCATCGACCCACAGCTGTGGGAAGGTTGGCCAGTTGGCGTATTTTGGCAGCTCGGCGCGAATATCCGGGTTTTGCAGAATATCAACATAGGCAAAGCGTTCGCCACAGGCAGAAAGCGCCTGCACGGCCTGAGCAGAGAAACCGCAGCTTGGCAATTTCGGTGAGCCCTTCATATACAGCAGGATCGGGTTAGCAGAAATTTGCTGCTGAATTTTTTCAATCGTCGTCATTATTGCTTCCTCAAGCCACATCATGGCTACAACATGCATCACATTGTCTATTGTAGCGGCAGGACCGGTGCCAAGAAAACGCCATCTTTTGCAGGGACATTCTCTGATTGCCTCAGCAAACGCTGCGGTCACACCGAGCTGGTTAAAACATGGCCCCAGAATAACATTTTTAACCCGGACGTTTCACTATTATATTTGCGCAGCCCAATGCCGCGAGCAATAAGCCAACCGCATGATCCATGTCGCTTTTTTAGCCACTAGACGCTTGATTTTGCAACAATAAAAATGCCATTAACGTTTTCTCACAATATGAATTAGTATTTATGAGATCCACGCTGTTTTATAGGGTGAATTTCGGGAATACTGTGACTCATTCGATTTCTGTTTCGGAGCCAAGGTTGGTAACGTCGATATGCGGTTAATTATTACACTTTTTGTGCTGCTATTTACGCAGCTCTTCTTCAATTTGGCGCACGCTGCGCCACAGGCACGTGTTTCTGCCGAGCAGCGCAAGAGTCACGTTAATGAAGCCCGGCCAGACGACCGCAAAAAAAAGAAAGCGGAGAAAGCCAATAAAAAAGTGAAGGCAGCCACCCCTCCGAAAACGCTAAAAAACAAACAAGCAACCTTAAAGAACGCAAAAAAAACCACCAGCGTTAAAACCAAAAACCAGGTAACCAAAACGGCCAAGGTCAAAGTCACCCCGCCTAAGAAAGGCTATAAAAAAGGTTATGGTCGCCATCGTGAGGAAGGCAAGGCCACAGCAAAATTGGCTGGCCACGAAAAGCCTCTGAAACTTTCTGCCGCCCACAAAAAACGCTATCAGCACGCCAAGCAGACCGCAATGGCCAAGCTGATGGGGCAAATGGGTAAACCCTACCGTTGGGGTGGATCTTCACCCGGTACGGGCTTCGACTGTAGTGGGCTGATTTATTACGCGTACAAAGACGTTGTCAAAATCAAAATGCCGCGTACCGCCAACGAAATGTACCACCTCCGAGATGCTGCGCCGATCAAGCGCAATGAGCTTGAGATGGGCGATCTGGTGTTCTTCCGTATCAATAACCGTGGCACAGCCGATCACGTTGGTGTCTATCTTGGTAACGGCAAGTTCATCCAGTCACCGCGTACCGGTGAAGAAATTCGTATCAGTCAGTTGGATAATGACTATTGGCAGAACCATTATATTGGCGCCCGCCGCGTAGTGACCCCAACCACCATTCGTTGACTTGGCACGGCTGAGCCTAATGCTCAGCCGCGCACTCCTCTCCCAAAAAAACAAAAAGCCGCTGCGACTTCAATCAATCAGTCACTTGGCACACTTTGGATGTTCTTTTCGCTCGGAAAGTTGTTAAGATTAATAACCATAACAAAAGTGGTGCAATCGCGTTTTTTCGCCCTCGGCCACCAAGGCCCACAGTGTCGGAGAGACGTATTGTCTATAAAAGGAGAAAGCAATGTCGTTTGAATTACCTGCATTACCATATGAGAAAAACGCTCTCGAACCGCACATTTCCGCAGAAACGCTGGAATACCACTATGGCAAGCACCATAACACCTACGTGGTTAACCTGAACAACCTGGTGAAAGGCAGCGAGTTCGAAGGCAAATCCCTGGTCGAGATCGTCAAGACCTCCACCGGTGGGGTGTTCAACAACGCCGCTCAAGTCTGGAACCACACCTTCTATTGGCACTGCTTGTCACCGCAAGGTGGTGGCGAACCAACAGGCGCAGTGGCGGAGGCCATCAATAAGTCATTCGGCTCTTTCGCCGCCTTCAAAGAGCAGTTCACCGATGCCGCCGTGAAAAACTTCGGCGCTGGCTGGACCTGGCTGGTGAAAAAAGCGGACGGCAGTCTGGCAATCGTCAGCACCTCGAACGCGGCAACCCCGCTGACGGGCGCAGACGTTCCGCTATTGACCGTTGACGTGTGGGAACATGCTTACTATATCGACTACCGCAATGCGCGGCCAAAGTACCTGGAAAACTTCTGGGCGTTGGTGAACTGGGCGTTCGTGGCAGAAAACCTGGCTTAACGGCGGGTGGCTAGCTAATAATAAGGCGCAGCATCTAGCTGCGCCTTTGTTTTTCTGCTGCGGATCAGTTCAATGCGGCAATAAAACTGAAAGCAATAATCATTGCCAAAGCACCCACGGTGGTGAGTAATGACATCTTCAAATTGGTATCCATATACAACTCCCTCTCAGATTGGCTTTTCCAGAGCATAAGCCACACAGTTTATACGTCAAATCATTTTCCCACAGTCCGTGATTAAAATCTTGTTTTGATTTCCCCGCCGATAATTACCGATTAGCTCTTCCACTTTTCTTCAATTTGCGACAAAATCCGCAGTTCACAACTGCGTACCGATAAACTGCCCCTCCCTGTTCAAGCGATTTACGACTTCAGCACTAAAAACTCAGTTTTCGCTTATCTGGGGAAGGATCTACGCAGGCAAACGATTAACATCATACTTACATGCTGTAACATGTGGGTTTAGGAGTCATTTTTTACATGGCAACGATTAAAGATGTGGCCAAACGCGCTGGCGTTTCTACCACTACCGTTTCGCACGTTATCAATAAAACGCGTTTCGTCGCCGAAGATACCAAAACGGCCGTTTGGGCCGCTATCAAAGAGCTGCACTATTCACCCAGCGCCGTGGCCCGCAGCCTCAAGGTCAACCATACTAAATCGATCGGTTTGCTCGCCACCTCGAGCGAGGCTCCCTATTTTGCCGAAGTGATCGAAGCGGTAGAAAACAGCTGCTACAGCAAAGGCTATACCCTGATCTTGTGTAACTCGCACAATAATCTGGATAAACAGCAAGCCTATCTGGCGATGTTGGCGCAAAAACGTGTCGATGGCCTGCTGGTGATGTGCTCAGAATATCCAGATCAGCTACTGGGCATGCTGGAAGATTACCGTAATATTCCCATGGTGGTGATGGATTGGGGTACCGCGCGCGGAGACTTCACCGATACCATTATCGACAATGCCTTCGAGGGCGGCTACCTGGCAGGCCGCTACCTGATCGAGCGTGGCCACCGGGACATCGGTGCCATTCCGGGTCAACTGGCACGTAATACCGGTGGGGGTCGCCATCAAGGCTTTCTGAAAGCCATGAAGGAAGCCAACATCGAAGTGCGCGAAGAATGGGTCGTGCAGGGGGATTTCGAGCCCGAATCTGGCTACAAAGCCATGCATCAGATCCTGTCGCAAAAGCATCGCCCCACCGCCGTTTTCTGTGGCGGTGATATTATGGCCATGGGGGCGATCTGCGCCGCCGATGAGCTGGGGTTGCGTGTACCACAGGATATTTCTGTCATTGGCTACGACAACGTGCGTAATGCCCGCTACTTCACCCCAGCGCTGACCACCATTCACCAGCCGAAAGAGCGCCTGGGTGAGATGGCCTTTACCATGCTGTTGGATCGCATCATCAGCAAGCGTGAAGAGTCGCAGGTGATTGAAGTACATCCAAAACTTATCGAGCGCCGCTCAGTTGCCGATGGTCCTTTTGTCGATTACCGCCGTTAACTCATGTTGGGGCGCATGTGAACTGCCCCCGGATCCTCTTCACTGAGCCATTCCTGATTGAGCGTTTCGCTATCGCCCAGATAATCCAACAGCCAGGCCATGGCCGGCGACTGGGCGTTTTGCTGCCAGGTCAGGCAGCAGGCGCTGGGCGGGAAAGGCTCATGCAGTGGCAACACCACCAGTTCGCCACTTTGTACCAACGGCAATACTCGATGCGCGGGCACCATGCCCACACACAGCCCGGCACGCAAACAATCTACCGCCGAAACCCAGTCCGGCACGGTCAGCCGCCGCTGGTTGTCCAGCGACCAGGTCACCCGCTTGGGTAAATTGCGCGAAGTATCCTCCAACAGCAACGAGGGATAAGGCCGTAGCTGATCGTCGCGCAGCTTTCCTTCCAAGGTGGCGAGCGGATGTTTAGCATGTACTACGCAGAGCCAATTCATAAAACCCATATCGCGAAAGGCAAAACCGCCGCCGACCGGCACCGCCCGCGTTGCACCAATGGCCATCTCAGCGCGACCATCGACCAGTGCATCCCACACGCCGTTGAATACTTCAGGCTGCACTATCAGTTCTACGTCGGGGAAATGGCGATAAAAATCCAGCACCAGTTGGCGGCTGCGCTGAGGTTTGACGATCAGATCGACCGCAATCCGCAATTGCCCGCGCCAACCGTTGGCCACCTGCTGACACTGTCGTCGGGTATCGAGCATTTTTTTGATAACAACCCGTGCTTCTTTAACAAACAGCGCCCCCGCTGGCGTGAGTTCCACATCGCGGTGACGGCGTTCAAACAGCGGCACCGCCAGCCATTGCTCCAATTGGCGCACCGTATAGCTCACCGCCGAGGGAACGCGATGCAATTCCTGCGCCGCCGCGCTGAAACTACCGGTTCGCGCCACCGCATCTACCACATCGAGTGAATATTCAGACCACATAACTTTGCCTTCAAATTTTTTAACAGCACCTTGCAAATATTACCGTTTCACAAGCAGAGATCCAGCCGTATACACTTGCCGGCGCTTCAAAACCTGCGACAACATAATTTTAACGAGAAATAGCAATGCGAAATTTTGGATTTATGTTCTACCTGGCCGGCCTAAGTATGTTGGGCTATCTGGCTACCGATATGTACCTGCCCGCCTTTGGGGCCATGCAGCAGGATCTGCAAATCTCCGCTGGGGCGATCAGCGCCAGCCTGAGTATCTTCCTGGCAGGCTTTGCCTTCGCCCAGTTGCTGTGGGGGCCGCTGTCTGACCGCATTGGCCGTAAGCCCGTGTTATTGATTGGCCTGGCACTGTTCGCCGTCGGCTGTCTAGGTATGCTGTGGGTCGAAAACGTGGCACAACTGTGGTCACTGCGCTTTATCCAAGCCATTGGCGTGTGTTCCGCCGCCGTCACCTGGCAGGCGATCGTGGTCGATCGTTACCGCGATGGCAAAGCCAACCGCGTTTTCGCCTCCATTATGCCGCTGGTCGCACTCTCTCCGGCGCTGGCCCCGCTGCTAGGCGCCTGGTTGCTCAACCATATGGGATGGCGGGCCATCTTCGCCGTGCTGTTGGGGATTACCGCCCTGCTGCTGATCCCCACCTTACTGCTGAAAGACCGTAGCAGACTGGTACCTTCCGCCGATAAAAAGCCCAGCCTTGGCTTTATGCAGATCTTGAAATCCCCGGTATTCAGCGGCAACGTGATGGTTTTTGCCGCCTGTTCTGCCGGCTTCTTCGCCTGGCTGACGGGCTCACCCTTTATCCTCGGCGATATGGGGTATAGCCCAAACGATATTGGTTTGAGCTATGTGCCGCAAACACTGGCTTTCTTATTAGGGGGTTACAGCTGCCGTAGCGCGTTAAATCGCATTTCTGGCAAAACCTTGCTGCCGTGGCTGCTGTTAGCTTATGGCGTTAGCATGGTGGCGTTGTATCTGATTGCCACGTTGAGCGAACCAACGTTGACCACGCTGTTGATACCGTTCTGCTTTATGGCGTTAGTAAACGGTGCCAGCTATCCTATTCTAGTGGCCAATGCATTGATGCCCTTCCCCAACAACAGTGGCAAAGCCGCTGCGCTGCAAAATACGTTGCAGTTGGGGTTATGCTTTATCGCCAGCCTGTTGGTTTCGGCATTTATCGCCCAACCGCTGTTAGCCACGGCTAGCGTAATGGTTGCTACCGTATTTTTAGCAGCCTTGGGCTATCTGATCCAACGTGGGAAAGGAACGGATGATACGCAGGTAACACGGCAGGAGCATGCCGACTCCGTCTCATAATTCTCCTTGTAAATAGTCACTTAATGAAAATTCTTGCCGAGCGCGATTTGCAGTTGAGTCTACGCCTCGGCAAGCCTATACTCAAAACGACCTTTTAGAATAACAGTTATACTAAGCTCTTATTGCAGCAACTGCTGCGTACGTGGATGGCATCACACTTTATTTAAGGTAGCATTTACCCGCTTTATTTGACGCAGGGAGTCTCTTAAATTTCCTCTGTTCCAGTCGGATATCAGACACCACGGTGAAATTTTACCGTAGGTATACGTATGCCCCTGTAGAAATTGTCTACGCTAAATTCTGCAGGATCATAAGTCAGAAGAAGGTGATGGAGAAGCTATGAGTTCATCGTGTATAGAAGATCTGAGCATCCAGGATAACCATTGGTATCGTATCGCTCATGAAATGCTTAGCATGGCCGGTATTGAAATCAATGGTTCACGCCCTTTCGATATTCAGATCAATAATCCCAATTTCTTTAAACGCGTACTGCAAGACGGCTCCCTGGGGCTGGGTGAAAGCTATATGGACGGTTGGTGGGAGTGCGAACGGCTGGACATATTTTTTCAGCGGGTTGTCGCAGCTGGCCTGGAAAAGAAACTGCCCCACCACCTGAAGGATATCTTGCGTATTGCCGCCGCTCGCCTGACCAATTTGCAATCCCAAAAACGTGCCTGGATCGTTGGTAAAGAGCATTACGATCTGGGTAACGATTTGTTTACCCAGATGCTGGATCCCTACATGCAATATTCCTGTGGCTATTGGCAACAGGCCACTACGTTGGAAGAAGCACAAGAAGCCAAACTTCGGTTGATTTGCGAAAAACTGCACCTGCAGCCCGGCATGCGGGTATTGGACATCGGTTGTGGCTGGGGCGGCCTGTCTGCTTATGCGGCCAGGCACTACGGCGTTTCCATGGTGGGGGTCACCATCTCCGCCGAACAGCAGAAAATGGCGCAAGAACGCTGTGCCGGGCTGGACGTAGAAATTCTGCTGCAGGATTACCGCGATCTCTACCAACAGTTTGACCGCATCGTCTCGGTTGGCATGTTCGAACACGTTGGGCCGAAGAACTACCGCACCTATTTCGAGGTGGTGGAACGTAATTTAAAACCCGATGGCATTTTCCTGTTGCATACCATTGGCTCCAACGAAACCGATATGAACGTTGATCCGTGGATCAATAAATATATCTTCCCCAACGGTTGCCTGCCGTCAGTGAAGCATATTGCCCAGGCCAGCGAAGGCCGTTTCGTCATGGAAGATTGGCATAATATCGGCGCAGATTACGATCGTACTCTGATGGCCTGGTATGAACGCTTCAAACAGAGCTGGCCACAGCTGGCATCGCGCTATTCCGAACGTTTCGAAAGGATGTTCAGTTATTACCTTAATGCCTGTGCCGGGGCGTTCCGCGCTCGCGATATTCAACTTTGGCAGGTGGTATTCAGCCCTAAAGGCGTCGAAGGTGGCCTGCGAGTTCCCCGCTAAAATCCTTTACCCCAACCCACAGGGTTGGGGTAAAGGATAATCAACCGCAATAAACGCGAATGATTTTGTCTTCACTGTCACCCAGGAAGTTCAAGCGCTTTAGATTGAAGTCCATGGTTACCATAGAGTTATAAGGAATAGTCCGTACCTGCTGGGGAATATTAACCCCGTCCAACGCAGACAACGGTTTACCCACATAATTCTGATACTGCGATGCACCGCAGGTATCATCTTCAGCCTCGGCAGACTGTGAGTTCGCCTGTTCTGGGGAGCTTGAACAGGCGGTCAGCGCCAACAGCGCCGCTAGCATCATCGTTTTCCCATAAAACTTCACGTTTGGCTCCTATGTAGGGTTATCGGTACAGGATTCTCAGGCTTAGGGTACTGGCGGCTTGGTAACAGCTAACGCAGCCTCACGATTAGCCAACACGCGCTCGACGGTATCCACCACCGCCTGAGTTTGCGGATCGATTTCTATATTGACCTTATCGCCCAGGCGCTTTTTACCTAGCGTGGTGCGCTCAAGGGTTTCCGGGATCAAATGCACACAGAAACGGTTATTGACCACCTCACCTATAGTCAGGCTAATGCCGTCGATGCCGATAAAACCCTTATGCAGCACATATTTCATCAAATCGATATTCGGCATACGCAGCCAGATCTGGCGATTATTTTCCGAGGTATAGATCTTGGTGACTTCCGCAGTACAGATAATATGCCCGGACATCAGGTGCCCGCCGATTTCATCGTTAAACTTGGCGGCTCTTTCCAGATTGACTACATCACCCAGTTTAAGATCGCCAAGATTGGTCAACCGCAGGGTCTCTTTGATCAGGTCAAAGCTGACGCGATTGCCTGCAATCTCCGTGACGGTCAGGCAGCAGCCGTTGTGGGCTACCGAGGCCCCCAACTCCAGCCCTGGTAACAACTCATCAGGCATTTCAACAACGTGGGTACGGAAGTTGGGTTTTTCATCAACGGCAACCAGCGGGGCGGTGCCTTGTACGATACCGGTAAACATGTTGGCCTCTTCTTTATGACTATGTTCAACGCGCTGTAAGCAGTTTGCCCCAGTTACGGCAGAAAACCAAACGCACAACGGTAAAAAAGCGGTGCCTGCCTAGTTTATGCTCTGGGGCTAACAGCACTTTAGTTACAAGACGACGAGTATAACTATTTCTTTACAACCTTTGCTTAACCCCGACTAGCAGGTACAATCTTTTCGGCATATTCCGCAGTTTTTAGTTGTTGCTGATGCAGCAACACCCCTTCCCCATAAATAATTAGAAAGGTGTATACGTGCAGAAGTACTTTATTGAGGCGCGTAGTTTATTGGCCCTCGCAATTCCGGTCATCATCGCGCAAATATCCCAAACCGCAATGGGCGTGGTCGATACCATCATGGCTGGCTCTTATAGCGCCACGGATATGGCCGCCGTTGCCGTCGGGACCTCTATCTGGCTGCCGACCATCCTGTTCGGCCACGGTTTACTGTTGGCCTTGACCCCGGTAATCGCCCAGCTCAACGGCGCGGGCCGCCGCGATCGTATCGCGTATCAGGTGCGCCAGGGCTTTTGGCTGGCATCTGGGGTTTCACTACTGATTATCGCCGTGATTTATAACAGCCAGTTGGTGATCGACATGATGCACAACATCGATCCGCTGCTGGCTGAAAAAGCCGTTGGTTTCCTCCATGCCATTATGTGGGGAGCACCCGGCTATTTGTTCTTCCAGGTCGTCCGTGGCCAATGTGAAGGCCTATCCAAAACCAAGCCCGGCATGGTAATAGGCTTTTTGGGTCTGTTGATCAACATCCCGATCAACTACATATTGATTTTCGGCAAGTTTGGCATGCCGGAGATGGGCGGCGTTGGTTGTGGTGTCGCTACCGCCAGCGTGTATTGGATGATGTTCCTGATGATGCGCTGGTATGCCAAACGTGCGTCCTCGCTGCGGGATATCAAGCTGGAGGAAGGTGCACATCGTGGTCCGGACTGGCAGGCGTTAAAACGCCTGATCGGCATTGGCCTACCAGTTGCCCTGGCCTTGTTCTTTGAAGTGACGCTGTTTGCCGTGGTGGCATTACTGGTTTCACCGCTGGGTATCGTCGCGGTTGCCGGACACCAGATTGCCCTGAACTTCAGTTCACTGATGTTTGTACTGCCGCTATCGCTCGGCGTTGGGGCCACCATTCGCGTGGGACACCGTCTGGGCGAAGGATCGGTAGAGGGCGCTCGGATTGCCGCCTATGCGGCGATTGCCGTCGGCATCGCCATGGCCAGCTGCTCGGCGTTGTTCACCGCCGCGTTCCGCGAGTCTATCGCCCTGCTGTATAACGATAACCCTGCGGTCGTGACCATGGCCTCCCATCTGATGCTGCTGGCGGCGATTTACCAGATATCCGACTCCATCCAGGTTATCGGTAGCGGTATTCTGCGGGGCTATAAAGATACCAGGGCGATCTTCTACATCACCTTTGTGGCCTATTGGGTTCTCGGATTGCCAAGCGGCTACCTGCTGGCGCTGACGGACTACATCGTGCCGGCAATGGGGCCAAGCGGATTCTGGTTCGGCTTTATTATCGGTCTGACCTTTGCCGCCATCATGATGGTATTGCGGATGCGTTGGTTACAGCGCCAGCCTCCGGCGTTGATTTTGCAGCGTTCCACTCGTTAATAGCGTTCGCCGGTTTGTCTCAGGCAAACCGGCGAGTTCCTCGCCAGCCATTGCAGAAAAAACCACCTTACTGCACATAAGCTCAGCAATCGCGTGAAATACCAAATAAAATTGCGTTTTTCCCCTTGCCAGCGGCCGGGTTGCTCGTTAATATTCGTCCCCGCTGTCAGCCATGACAGAGAGGAAAAAGATGCGTCTGTAGCTCAGTTGGTTAGAGCACCACCTTGACATGGTGGGGGTCGATGGTTCGAGTCCATTCAGACGCACCAAATTCCTGAAAGTAGCCCAGTGCGTCCGTAGCTCAGTTGGTTAGAGCACCACCTTGACATGGTGGGGGTCGATGGTTCGAGTCCATTCGGACGCACCACTTCTTGTTTCGCTTCCCAGTATTATCTCTCGCCTAACGGTAACCCAATTTAACAGTAATACCGGACAGAGCGTCGGCCCGTCGCGTATCATCAGCGCAGTATCCTGATGGAGGTAATTTTGATGTCGGTTTTTAAATCACAGCTGCCGTTCGAACAACTCGACAATGGCCTCGCCCGCCGCCAAGGGCTAATGAGCGATGGGAGCACCGCCTGGGAAGTCAAATTTGCCGCAGGCACCTTCGACCAACTGCAAAAACGCCCCTATCCCCAGCAAATCCGCATCCTTTCTGGGATCTTCGAGTTCACCGTCGGCAGCGATGTGCATACTCTGATAGCCCAGGAAACGTTGGCGATCCCTGCCGCTACCGTATTTGGCTGTTTCTGTCTGGATGACGGAGTCCTGCTGGAAATCCAGCAAAACGTTTGAAAATGTGAAGTTCGTCACTTTATTTTTCGAAAACATAATCCGTTACAGTAATGCTATTTGCGCAACAAACCCGCTGGCAGGCGGCTTATTTGCGCCACATTTGCTGACTTTATGTACAAAACTGCCCGCAACTGCGGTTTTTTGTTTTGTTTCCAGCCGCATAGCCTTATAATGCGCAACGTCTTTCAGTTGAATGGTTTCAGCCCTTGATCTGCGAAAACGCAATTACAACAAATTCTCATCCTCGCTTTTTGCGCAGCCTACCCACACCTGGGCATCGGCCGAATTTTTCCACCCCATTTCGACCAAGGTCACCTATCCTTAACTATGTTTTGCATTGCCAGGCACAACCCAAATCCCTTACCGATGGCCTAGCCGCCGGTACCGTTAGTTTTATTATCCATCACAACTTGCAGAAAAAATCGTCATGAAAAAGACCAAAATTGTTTGTACTATCGGCCCGAAAACCGAGTCGGAAGAAATGCTGACCAGCCTGCTGAACGCGGGCATGAACGTAATGCGCCTTAACTTCTCCCACGGCGATTATGAAGAACACGGTAACCGCATCAAGAACATGCGTGCGGTCATTGCCAAAACCGGTATAAACGCCGGTATCCTGCTCGATACCAAAGGCCCGGAAATCCGTACCATGAAGCTGGAAGGCGGCGTTGATGCAGCCCTGGTTGCAGGCCAGACCTTCACCTTCACCACCGACCAGAGCGTTATCGGTAACAAAGAGCGCGTTGCGGTGACCTACCCTGGCTTTGCTGCCGACCTGAAAATTGGCAACACCGTACTGGTGGATGACGGCCTGATCGGTATGGAAGTGACTGCGGTTACCGAAAGCGAAGTGATCTGTAAGGTACTGAACAGCGGCGATCTGGGCGAAAACAAAGGCGTTAACCTGCCAGGTGTTTCCATTCAGCTGCCAGCGCTGGCCGAAAAAGACAAACGTGATCTGATCTTCGGTTGTGAGCAAGGCGTAGACTTCGTTGCGGCTTCCTTTATCCGTAAGCGTTCCGACGTGCTGGAAATCCGTGAGCACCTGAAGGCTCATGGCGGCGAAAACATTCAGATCATCTCCAAGATCGAAAACCAGGAAGGCCTGAACAACTTCGACGAGATCCTCGAAGCATCTGACGGCATCATGGTTGCCCGTGGCGATCTGGGTGTTGAAATCCCGGTAGAAGAAGTGATCTTCGCGCAGAAGATGATGATCGAGAAGTGTAACCGCGCACGCAAAGTGGTTATCACCGCTACCCAGATGCTGGATTCTATGATCAAGAACCCGCGCCCTACCCGTGCAGAAGCTGGTGACGTTGCCAACGCCATCCTGGACGGTACCGATGCGGTGATGCTGTCTGGTGAAAGCGCCAAGGGTAAATACCCGCTGGAAGCCGTCACCATCATGGCAACCATCTGCGAACGTACCGACCGCGTGATGCCTAGCCGTATCGACACCCTGAACGACAACCGTAAACTGCGTATTACTGAAGCGGTGTGCCGCGGTGCGGTAGAAACTGCCGAAAAACTGGACGCACCACTGATCGTGGTGGCTACCAGCGGCGGCAAGTCGGCCAAATCCGTGCGTAAGTACTTCCCTAACGCCGTGATCCTGGCGCTGACGACTAACGAAGTCACTGCTCGTCAGTTGATCCTGAGCAAAGGTATCACCACTCAGATGGTCAAAGAAATCGCTTCTACCGACGACTTCTACCGCATTGGTAAAGAAGTTGCTTTGGCGAGCGGCCTGGCACAGAAAGGCGACGTCGTGGTGATGGTTTCTGGTGCTCTGGTACCAAGCGGCACCACCAATACTGCCTCGGTTCACGTGCTGTAATAATAAACGTGACAACAAATCTGTGACCCAAACGCCGCTAAGCGGCGTTTTTTTTATCTGCAATACCGCACTTTCAGAAAAACGCAACCATTAAAGCGGTTTATTTCGCCAATTTCATTTGAGAGTTGTCCCATAGAATCAGGCTGTTTTCCTTCGATTTTTTAACTATTTTGCAAAACAAGATGCAAGTTTGAGCGAACGATCAAAATAAAGGGCCTTAATACAAAAAATTTATTCTCTTTCGAAAAAAGTTTGTGTAATACTTGTAACGCTACATGGAGATTAACTCAATCTAGAGGGTGTTATAATGAATCGTACTAAACTGGTACTGGGCGCGGTAATCCTGGCTTCTACTATGCTGGCTGGCTGCTCAAGCAACGCTAAAATCGATCAACTGTCTTCTGACGTTCAGACTCTGAACGCTAAAGTTGATCAGCTGAGCAACGACGTGAACGCAATCCGTTCTGACGTTCAAGCAGCTAAAGACGACGCAGCGCGCGCTAACCAGCGTCTGGACAACCAAGCACACGCTTACAAAAAGTAAGTTAGCTTCGGTTATTGAAAACGGTGCACATTGTGCACCGTTTTTTTTGCCTCTCATTAGCCCCCCTTACAGGCAAAAAAAAGCCCGGCTCAACGCCAGGCTTCAGATTGGTGACACAAGGGGTATACCACGCCCTTACACAATGCAGGAACTCAGTTCACCGAGCTAATCGGTGCCCCAGACTCGCCAGAGGTGTCAGCTCCCTCACCAGGAAGCGCTGTAGGCGGCGTAGCGACCTCAGAAGGCTCTTGCCCTGCACTGACCAGCACCGGCATACCTGAACGCCGTACGATGGCGCTGTCGAGCATTGCCTTATCGGTTTGTGGATCGGCAGCAAAGGCTTTCTGATTTTTAGAAAGCGTGATAGGCATGGTCTGGGGATCGTCACTGGCCACTCTAGACAATGGCTGATGTACTTCTACATAGCGTTTGCCGTCTGGCTCCACGGAGACCTTCACCGGTTCATTGACGATTTGCACTCTGGTGCCTTGTGGCACCTGGTTGAACAACGCTTCGATATCGTCCGGGCGCAGGCGGATACAGCCCGAGCTCACGCGCATCCCGATACCAAAGTTGGCATTGGTGCCGTGGATCAGGTATTCACCGTGCCCCATGGCCAGACGCATGGCAAACAGCCCCATCGGATTCTCTGGCCCAGCCGGTATTACCGCAGGCAGAGTCACACCCTGTGACTGGTAGCGCTTGCGGATGTTGGCGGTGGGTGTCCAGGTTGGATTCGGGATCTTCTGGCTGACCGAGGTCACCTTCAACGGTGTATTCATACCGGTCTGGCCAATACCGATCGGATAGACAATCACCTTATCTTCCCCTTTCGGGTAATAGTACAAGCGCAGTTCTGCCAGATTGACCACAATTCCTTCACGTGGGGTATCCGGCAGCAGCATCTGTGTCGGGATCGTCAGCGCCGACCCCGGTTTAGGCAGATAGGGATCGGTCCCCGGGTTAGCTTCCAGCATGCCCAACAGCCCAATCTTGTAGTCAGCCGCAATGGCTTCCAGCGAACGGCCATCGTTTGGCACGTTGTAAATCGTATTCTCACCAATCAGACGGCTGCCTGGCGGCGGCAATGGGTATTCGTTCGCACTGGCGACCTGGGTGCCGGTCAGTACGGTGGCGAATAACACGCCCATTAGAGTCAACGCACGTTTCATTCTTATCCCTATTGATTTTACGGTTCATTGCAAGGCTAGCGGTCGCTGGCCAGCAGGTAAATAAGATAAATGCTCGTTCGATATTAGCAAGAACCGAGTCAAAGGCAATAAATTGTAAAAAATCAACATGTTATAACGTAATCAAACACAGGAATTGTCAATGCATCGTCAACGAGTAACTGACTGAAATAGCTATGATTTGCGGAAAACAGGCGGAGCTTGGCAGGAATTGTAAAGGCTCATTGACATAACCTGTCATCAATAAGCCTTGGGTGCCCGGTCAGGCGAGCTGGGCCGCTTTACTGCGAATAGCGCGGATCATCGCTTCCAAACCTTGAGAACGGGAAGGCGTCAGATGTTGGCTCAAGGCCAGTTCGCCGAAGAATGGACGTACATCCAGATCGAGAATTTGCTGCGGCGTAAGCTGGTGATAAACAATAAACACCACCGCCAGCAACCCCTTGACGATGGCGGCATCGCTATCACCATGAAACTCAACACGCCCTTGCGCATTGTTGCTCATCACGATCCAGACCTGGCTTTGACAGCCAGAAATCAGGTTGGCTGCCTGCCGCTCGCTTTCATCCAGCGCTGGCAACTGGCTTCCCAGCTCGATTACGTACAGGTACTTCTCTTCCCAGTTCAGGCAGCGGGAAAAATTACGCACCAATTTATCTTTGTCCGGCAAATGCGCCATGGGGCTCCCTTTAATGATTAGCCTAACAAGCTGTGGATGCGCTGCAAACCGGCGACCAGCCGATCCACTTCCTGGCGGGTATTGTACAACGCCAGCGAGGCACGGCACATACTTGGCACCCGGTAGAATTCCATCAGCGGCATGGCGCAGTGGTGTCCGGTTCGGATCGCAATGCCGTATTGATCCAGGAAACTGCCCACATCGTAGGCATGGTGTTCACCCAGGTTAAAGGCAATCACGCCGGCACGCTGTGCGGGGCCATAGATCTTCAGCGTTGGCACTTGCTGCAATCCATCCAATGCGTAGCGCATTAAAGACTGCTCGTAATCGTGGATGTTTTCCAGCCCCAGAGCCTCGACATAGTCGATGGCCGCCCCTAGCCCCATCATGCCCGCAGTATTGGGCGAACCAGCCTCAAAACGCCAGGGAGGCGTTGCAAAGGTCGTGCCCTCCGACAAGCTGACCCGTTGGATCATTGCACCGCCGCCTTCCCACGGTGGCATCTGTTCCAATAACGCTTGCTTGCCATACAGAATACCGATACCGCTTGGCCCGTATAGCTTGTGGCCGGAGAACACATAGAAATCGCAGTCAAGCACCTGGACATCGATACGCTGGTGCATCACCGCCTGAGCGCCATCCACCAGCACCTTCAGCCCAGCCGCTTTGGCCACGGGAACGATCTCATGCAGTGGGTTGACGGTTCCGAGCACGTTCGATACCTGGGTGATCGCCAACAGCTTGGTGGAGGCGTCGATCAGGCCCGGCAGTTGTGCCAGATCCAAGGTGCCGTCTGGCTGCAATGGCCAAACACGCAGCGTGATGCCTCGCTCCTGTGCCAGCATTTGCCACGGCACAATGTTGGCGTGGTGCTCCATCTCGGTGATGATGATGCTATCGCCCGCCGTCAGCAAATGGCGGCCAAAGCTGTTAGCTACCAGATTAATGCCTTCGGTGGTACCTTTGACGAACACGATTTCTTCTGCAGAACCCGCGTTGATAAAGCGCGCCACTTGCTCACGCACGCCCTCCATCTGCTGGGTAGCTTCGGCGCTCAGCGTATGAATGCCGCGGTGAACCGCGGCATAACCGTGACGGTAGAAATCCAGTTCGCTGTCAATCACGCTCTGCGGTTTCTGCGCGCTCGCAGCACTGTCCAGATAAGCCAACGGTTGCCCATTGACCTCCCGAGCCAGCAGGGGAAAATCACTACGTATCCGTTCCAGGGGATAACTCATGCCGCCTCCTGGGGTAAACGATCGGCGATACGTGCCAGCACCAACTCCCGTATGACCGGGTCGGCAATGCCCTCCGTCAGTTCAGCGGCAAAGGCAAAGATGATCATCTGCTGCGCCGCGTGCTTATCAATACCGCGCGATTGCAGATAGAACAGTTGCTCTTCATCGATCCGGCCCACGGTGGCACCGTGGCTACATTTGACATCATCGGCGTAGATTTCCAACTGCGGTTTGGTATCTACCTCCGCCACCTTGCCCAACAACAGGTTGTGGTTGTTCATTTGTCCGTCGGTTTTGATCGCGTGTTGCGCGACCTTGATCATGCCGTTAAACACCGCTTTGGCTCGATCGCTGACCACCGTTTTGTGCAGTTGGCGGCTTTCGCAGTAGCCTTTGTTGTGTTCCAGATAGGTACGGGTATCGCATACCTCTTTACCTACCGGCAGCACCAGGCTATTGATGACCAGATTGCTCCCCTCACCGTTTAACTGCGCACTGGTGTGGTGGCGTGTCAGCCCCGCCCCGAGCAGGAAGCTGTCGCTTTTAACCCGCGCATCGCGGCCAACCAGCAGGTCGTTATGGGCAAAGTGATAACTGGCCTGGCTCTCAAACGCCAGTTTGCAATGATGCAGCTCGGCATTATCACCCACTGTCACGGTCAGGCGCGCACCGGTAAAGTGGGCCGCAGCGCTAACGCTGGTGTAGTGTTCGATGACCGAAGCTCGTGCGCCACTAGCAATCTCCAGATGATGCCGGTGATGCAACGTATTCACTTCACCGGGCTGCTCGCGACCGGTGCTGATATGCAACAGATAAAGGGGTTTAACCGGATCTGTGCCAGCCGCCAGGCTAATCACGCTGGTTTCCTGTGCCAGGCTTTCTGTCAAATGCAGGAAAATTTCAGGCTGGATCGGATCCGGCAGCGTGAGTGGCGCATCATAGGCCACCCTGGTCAAGCGGTAGTCGCCAAGATCCTCATCGCTCAGTTGTGAACATAAGCGCCCATCGACAAACACCAGGCGATACGCATCGATCTTCAACGCCAACTTGTCACGCTGCTCCGCACTGAGCACGTTGTCCACTGGCTCCAGAAACTGCTGCTCCAGCAAGCCTTCCAACGGAGTATATTTCCAGTTTTCCTGCTTGCGAGTCGGCCAGCCTTGGCGCAAAGCCTGCTGCCAATGCGCTAACGCATGCGCAGAACGCTCGCCGCCGCGAGCTTCGAACAGGCTGTACATCTGCTGTAGTGCCTGTGAACTACTGTTGGTCGGAAAGCCAGCCATAGCCCTGCTCCTCCAACTGTTTCACCAATGAGAAATCACCGGATTTCACTATGCGCCCCTGGGAAAGCACGTGAACGTAATCCGGTTTGATGTAATCGAGAATACGCTGATAGTGGGTGACAATAATAAAGGCGCGCTTGCCGTCACGCAGCGAATTGACGCCGTTGGCGACGATCTTCAGGGCATCGATATCCAACCCGGAGTCCGTTTCATCCAGAATGCACAGCTCCGGCTCCAGCGCGGCCATTTGCAGGATGTCGTTGCGCTTCTTCTCGCCGCCGGAAAAACCGACGTTGACCGAACGGGTCAACAGATCCGCTGGCATATTCAGCAACTCGATCTTCTGTTCGATAAAGTCGGCGAAGTCGAAGCGATCCAGCGCCTCTTGGCCGCGGTAATTACGCACCGCATTCACCGAGGTCTGCAGGAAGAAATGGTTGCTGACGCCGGGGATCTCTACCGGATACTGGAATGCCAGGAACACGCCCTCACCAGCCCGATCCTCAGGAGCCAGCTCCAGCAGATCTTTACCTTTAAACGTCACTTCCCCAGCGGTGACCTCATACTCTTCCCGGCCAGCCAACGTGGCCGAAAGCGTGCTTTTGCCAGAGCCGTTGGGCCCCATAATGGCGTGCACTTCGCCGGGTTTGATATCCAGGCTCAGCCCCTTGAGGATCTCATTACCTTCGGCGCTGACGTGCAAATTCTTGATACTTAACATGCTGTGTCCTCTGATCGCGCTGCTGCGCTATAAATACGGGTGCTTAACCGACGCTGTGTTCCAGGCTGATAGCCAGTAACTTCTGTGCCTCCACGGCAAACTCCAGCGGCAGCTCGGAGAACACGTCCTTACAGAAACCATTGACGATCATTGAGATAGCGTTATCTTCGCTGATGCCTCGTTGCAGGCAGTAGAACAGTTGGTCGTCACCAATCTTCGAGGTGGTAGCCTCATGCTCAAGCTGGGCGCTGTTATTGCGCGTTTCCACATAAGGGAAGGTATGCGCCCCGCTGTTGGGCCCGATCAGCATCGAATCGCACTGGGTAAAGTTACGGGCGTTTTCCGCCCCAGGCAGGATTTTCACCAGCCCACGATAGGTATTTTGGCTGTGCCCGGCGGAGATCCCTTTGGCAATAATGGTCGACCTGGTGTTTTTACCAATGTGGATCATCTTGGTGCCGGTATCCGCCTGTTGGTAGCCGCTGGTCAGCGCCACCGAGAAAAACTCACCGATCGAGTTGTCGCCCTGCAAGATCACGCTTGGGTATTTCCAGGTGATGGCCGAGCCGGTTTCCGACTGTGTCCACGACATTTTGGACCCAGAGCCTTCACACAGCGCACGCTTGGTGACGAAGTTAAGAATGCCGCCCTTGCTTTCTCCGCCGCCGGAGAACCAGTTTTGCACCGTGGAATACTTCACTTCGGCGTCTTTATGCAGGATAACTTCTACCACCGCCGCGTGCAGTTGATAGCTGTCGCGTACCGGCGCTGAGCAGCCTTCGATATAGCTGACGTAGCTGCCTTCATCGGCAATCAGAATGGTGCGTTCAAACTGGCCGGTTTTCGCAGCGTTAATACGGAAATAGGTGGAAAGCTCCATTGGGCAGCGTACGCCCTTCGGCACGTAGACGAAGGTGCCGTCGGAAGCCACCGCAGCGTTTAGTGCGGCAAAGAAGTTGTCGTTATGCGGCACCACTCGGCCCAGATACTTACGTACCAAGTCTGGATGGTCGTGAATGGCCTCACCGAACGAGCAGAAGATCACCCCACTCTCCGCCAGCTTTTCACGGTAAGTGGTCGCGACGGAAACCGAGTCGAAAATGGCGTCTACCGCCACTTCGCTACCTTCACGCACCGGGACACCCAACTGATTAAACGCCAGTTCAACCTCGCTGGTCAGGTAGCCGTTTTCCGTACTGGCGCCAGGCTGCTGCTCAGCCCCAGGCTGAGAACCGCAGGAGTCATCACAGCTGCCGCAGGACGGCGCTGAATAGTAGCTGTAATCCTGATAGTTCAGCTTGTCATAGTGGGCTTTAAGCCAGTGTGGCTCTTCCATTTGCAGCCAGGCACGGTAAGCCTCCAGGCGGAATTCCAGCATCCACTCGGGTTCGTTACGCTTGGCCGAAATGGCGCGTACCACCTCTTCGTTGATACCTTTGGCCAACTCATCGGTGGCCAGTTGGGTAAAGAATCCTTCCTTGTAGCGACCTTCGCTGACCCAAGCCGGTACATCTTTCGCTGCTTCTACGTTGCTTCGTGTCATGTTGATTGCATCGCTTAAACGCCAAAGCTCTCACCGCACCCGCAGGCGTTCTGAGCTTTAGGGTTATTAAATTTGAACATCTGATTCAGCCCTTCCCGAACAAAATCTACCGTGGTGCCATCGATAAACGGCATCGCTTTGAGCGGCACGAACAGCTTGGCCCCGTCACGTTCGAACAACAGATCGTCGCTGGCCGGTTCGCGGGTCAAATCCAGTACATAGGCAAAGCCCGCACAACCCGATTGTTTGACGCCGAGTTGCAGCCCTTTCACCTGAGCATCCTGCTGCATGAGTCTGATTATCTGCTTCACCGCGCTGTCGCTCAGCGAAATGCCTTGCCAGACGTTGTCTGCCAAGGAAAAAGTACCAACATCTTCCGTATGCATATGGCCTACCTCACATTCGTGTTTTACTACAGCCGATCTGGCTTACCGCCCATGTTAGTGATAATGATTATCACTTCAACCGTTTGTTTTGCGGGGGTATTTACCAAACGCCCGGATTTACGCTCGGCAACACGATAAATCGATGGCGCATCCAGGCAGAATAGACACGGGGATAATTTTTATCCCTCTGAATTCATAGCAATTAATCATATCTTGTACGGCTTATCCCGCAGCCCCGATAAGGTTATAACACCGGATAAGTCGTCTGTTTTAAACATTCATAGAAAATACCTATTTCTGCATTTTGTCTGTCTGAAAAATGCCTTTCCCTGCTTTAAGTCTAGTCGCTCGCGTATTTTTAGCCCGTGGCGGTCAAAAGACCCACAACAGAAAAAAAACTGCGGGGAGCATTGATCATCGCCACAGCTGCAAATATGATAATGATTATCATTAAGCTTTAATTGGGCGTGGACCTATGGCTATCTCGATGAATGCGTGGCTGCTGAGCAAAATTGATGAATACAAGTTCAACATCCGTGATGCCACGGTGGATTTCTATATGGCGGAAGCGGCGCTACAGCGGCCGGAATGCAACATCAATCATCTGAAGCGTTACAACGGCGTCAGCCTTGGCATGGCGAATTTATGCCTGGAAAATGGCGATGACGAGAGTTACCTGCATGCGCTGAGCAAACTGCATAACCGGCTGATCGTCGAGATCAACAACCCACAGCGCTGTCAGCTGTTCCGCGTACAGTGCTATCATTTTGCCCGGCATACGCTAACGCTGATTTGCCAGAAATATTCGATGGAAGGCGGCTGGGACAAGGCTACCGCTTTTCAGAAGGATTTTGTGAAACGGGTACCCTTCCAGTTATAAAGCTGGCCCCTCTCCCACAGGGCAAGGGGACCGATCGAGTGCAACTGAAATTCGCTGACGCACTTTGGATGAGGGGGCGTTCGCGTTTGCTGAGATGACCTCCTTACTTCCAAAAAAGCAGAGGCCAACAGCTCCCTCTCCCTGTGGGAGAGGGTTGGAGTGAGGGGGCCTCTATTCCAATACCGCCGTGGTCAGCCGTGAGGTACAGCACAGGCGATCTCGATCGTCGAAGATCTCGATCTGCCAGACCTGATTGCGGCGGCCAGCATGCAACGCGCGACAAACCCCGCGCACCTGCCCTTTAAATACCGCACGCAGGTGGTTGGCGTTAATCTCCAACCCCACCACCTTTTGCTCCCCTTCGGTGCACAGATAACCGGCCATGGACCCCATCGACTCGGCCAGCACCACCGAAGCCCCTCCATGTAGCAGGCCAAACGGCTGGGTCGTACGGTGATCGACGGGCATCACTGCTTCTAAATAGTCATCTTCCAAACGGGTGAACTGAATACCCACATGGGCCACCATGCATCCTTCGCCGCTTTGGTTGAGTTGTTCCAGCGTTGTTTCACGTTTCCACAGCTTCACGCAATCATCTCCAGAAGTGCCTGTAATGGATGCCGCACGCCATTGCCTTCAATGCGTTTTACCTGGCTGCGGCAAGAATAACCGGTCGCCAGACAGCGTTGCCTTGGCAAACGTTGTAGCGCCTGATGCCATGATAGCTCATAAATACCCAGGGAATTTTGCAGATTCTTGGCTTCGTGACCGTAAGTGCCCGCCATGCCACAGCAACCGACGCTGATGTTTTCCAACTTGGCGCCAAAACGGGCAAAGATGGCAGCCCACTGCTGGGTACTGGCCGGTAATGCGGTGGTTTCGGTGCAGTGACCAAACAGATACCACGCTTCCCCGGTGGCAGGCTGTTCCGCACGTTCTGCCAACAACTTTTGCAGCCATTCATGGACCAGTTGCACCTGGAAACTCCCCCGTTCGGCCCCGAGAATTTCTTGATACTCGTCGCGATAACACAGCACCAGCGCCGGATCGACACCCACCATCGGCATCCCCAGTTTGGCTACCCGGTTAAGGAAGTCCGCGGTCTTGCGCGCCGTTTTGGCAAAGCGCGTCAGGAAGCCTTTGATATGCTGTGCCTTACCGTTCGGTGAGAAAGGCAACAGCACCGGCTTGTAGCCCAGCTTTTCCACCAGCCGTACAAAATCTGCCACGACCTGGGCATCGTAATAGCTGGTAAACGGATCCTGTACCACCAGCACATGCTGTTCGCGCTGGCTTTCGCTCAATGCTTCCAACTGTTCAAGCGTCATGCTGAACGCGCTATGGCCCGACAGCTGTTGGCGTAACGTTGGGCTGGATAGCAGCGGTAAATCCACCATACCGATGCTGCTGCGGCTCAGTTCGCGCACCCATGGCTGCTTGAAGAAGAAGTTGAACACCTTCGGCGCTTTGGCCATCAACGGGGTATAGCTCTCGACACCAGCGACCACATAGTCGCGCATTGGGCGCAGATAACGGGTGTGATAAAGCTGCAGGAAGCGCGAACGGAAGCCCGGCACGTCGATCTTGATCGGGCACTGGGTCGAACAGGCTTTACAGGCCAGGCAGCCAGACATCGCTTCTTTGACTTCATGAGAGAAGTCATACTCGCCCTTGCCTGCATGCCAGCTATTACGGGTTTTCTCAACCAGAGTGCGGAAGCTGAGGCGCTGCTGCGGCAACTGCTTTTCCAGCGCGACGGGATCCACGCCCTGCTCTGCCAATAACCGTAACCATTCCCGCACCAGTGCCGCACGGCCTTTCGGCGAATGGATCCGATTCGCGGTGATCTTCATCGATGGGCACATCGGGCTGTGGACATCAAAGTTGAAACACAGTCCGTTGCCGTTACACTCCATCGCGCCACGGAACGAGGTGCGGACATCGATGGGAATGCGGCGATCAAACGTACCGCGTTTCACCGCATCGACTTTCATCATCACGGCATCAACACCCAGCGGCGGGCAGATTTTACCCGGGTTGAGTCGATTGAGCGGGTCAAACGCGGCCTTGATACGGCGCAGTTCTTCGTAAAGTTCTTCGCCGAAGAACGCTGGGCTATACTCCGCCCGGAAGCCCTTTCCGTGTTCCCCCCACAGCAGGCCACCGTACTTCGCGGTTAATGCCACCACCTGGTCAGAGATCTGCTTCATCAGCACTTCTTGCTGGGGATCGCACATATCTAATGCCGGGCGCACGTGCAGTACTCCAGCATCAACGTGGCCGAACATACCGTAGCTCAGATTATGGCTATCCAACAGTTGGCGGAACTCGGTGATGTAGTCGGCCAGGTGCTGCGGCGGCACGCAGGTATCTTCGGCAAACGGAATGGGTTTGGCTTGCCCTTTGGCGTTACCCAGCAACCCAACCGCCTTTTTGCGCATATTATAGATGCGCTCAATGCCGCTCAAATCGCCGCAAATCTGATAACCGATCACGCCAGCCTGCTGTTCGGAGATCAAGTCATCCAGACGCTCGCACAGCGCTTCCATCTGGCCGTCGATCAGTTCCTTATCGTCACCGGCAAACTCAACGATGTTCAACCCGAGCATCTCTTTATCCGGCACGTTGGTGATCAGTTCGCTGACCAAGTGCCAGACGATATCTTCGCGGGCCAGATTCAGCACCTTGGAATCGATGGTTTCCACCGACAGCGCCTTGGCTTCCACCATAAAGGGGGCATTGCGCAAGGCTGAATCGAAAGAGTCATATTTGACGTTTACCAGCCGCCGCACCTTCGGCAACGGCGTGATATCCAGCCGCGCTTCGGTGATAAAGGCCAAGGTCCCTTCGGCACCGGTAAGAATGCGGGTCAGATCGAAAGTTTGCAGATCGTCGCTCAGCACGTGGCGCAGATCGTAGCCGGTGAGGAAACGGTTAAGCTTGGGGAATTTTTCCAGGATCAACGCCCGTTGCTCGCGGCATCGGTTCAGCACGGTGTGGTAGATCCGCCCCTCTGGCGTATCTTCCTGAGCAATCGTTTCCGCCAGCGGCGTCGGCATGACGCGGGTGTCGATCATTTCGCCCCCCAGCAATACCGCCCGCAGCCCCAACACGTGGTCTGAGGTTTTGCCGTACACCAGCGAACCTTGGCCAGACGCGTCGGTATTGATCATACCGCCAAGAGTAGCGCGGTTGCTGGTAGAAAGCTCCGGCGCAAAGAAATAACCGAATGGCCTTAAATACTGGTTGAGCTGGTCTTTAATCACCCCCGCTTCTACCCGTACCCAGCCCTGCTCGACGTTGATGTCCAGAATGCGGTTCATGTAGCGCGACATATCAACCACAATGCCGGTATTAAGTGCCTGCCCATTGGTGCCTGTGCCGCCACCGCGCGGGCTGAAGGTCAGCGCCTTGAAGCGTTCTTCGTCGGCCAACCGGGCGATCAGCGCCACGTCGGCGGTTGAGCGAGGAAACACCACCGCATCAGGCAACAGCTGGTAAATGCTGTTATCCGTCGCCATCGTCAGCCGATCGGCATAGCTAGTGGCGGTATCGCCGTTGAATCCGCTCTGTTTTAACGCGGCCAAAAAGTCCAGCACCCGTTGAACGAGGCCGGATGCCTGAGAAATTTGTGGGATCATTCGCTTGTTTGACTCTGTCTGCTCTTAATTGCTTAATCGGGCCCGGAACTGGCCCTCCCCTGTCTTTTATTATCACGATAACCGCAAGGGGCGTTACTCGCCCCTGCATCATCGCTATCTACCTCATAATGGCGGGTGTTTTGCCGCTTGTACATCCTGAATTTGGCATTATTTGGCGGGAAAAATGATAGCGCAGCCGATGGCTGCGCTTTAGGAAGAGGAAACTCTGGCGGTTATTCCACCGCGCTTAGTTTAATACTGGCTCCCCAGGAATGATCATGGATGAACGCTCATCCTGCCAGCCCGCAAGGCGCATCTGTTCTTCGATCCACTGACGCGCATGAATGATATCCAACATGGGTTGCGGCGACTTTTCTGTCCACATTTCGATCAGAAAGGTACCACGATAGTTGAGCCGCTGCAGGGTTGTGAACAGCCCGACAAAGTCCACGCATCCGTCACCAAAAGGCACATCGCGGAACTGCCCCGGCGCATCCGCAGTGACCGGATAAGTATCCTTCAGGTGAATTGCCGCGATCTGATCGATGCCGCAACTCAGTTCACTGTCCACATCATTGCCCCAGGCGGTCAGGTTGCCGATATCCGGGTAAACGGTAAACCAAGGTGAGTTGATCTTGTCTGCCAGCACTTTCCACTTGCTGATGGCGTTGATAAAAGGCGTATCCATTATCTCTACCGCACACATCACCTGCGCCCCGGCAGCCAGTGCCACTGCCCAGGCCAGCGAGGCTTCAAAATGCGCTATCGTTTCGCTGTCTTGCGGTTCGTAATAGACATCGTAACCCGCCAGTTGAATGGTGCGAATACCCAAGTCCTGCGCCAGTTTTATCGCCTTGACCATGATAGCCCTGGCCCGCTCGCGGGTGGCGCTATCGCGGCTGCCAAACGGGAAACGCCGGTGCGCCGAGAGACACAGCGTCGGGATGCGAATACCGGTCTGCTGCATGGCCTGAACGATCGCCATCCGTTCGTCCTCGCTCCAGTCCAGGCGAGCCAGACGTTCATCACTCTCATCAATCGACATTTCGACAAAATCAAAACCACAGGCTTTGGCCAGCACCAGCTTCTCAAGCCAACTGGTTTGCTTTGGCAACGCTTTCTCATAAATCCCTAATGGATGATTACGCATTATTTCTCCTCACTGCTGGCCAGCGAATGCTGCTTGGCCCGATTACGATCCATGGCGCGTAGAGCCTGCCATTTGTCCAGAAAGATGTTGAACGTCAGCGCGCAGCCCACCCCATAGCCACGTGCAGGCCCTTCGTTAAGAAAGGAGGGGTTAATATTATCTTCACTTAAATATTTAATCTTACGCGGATGTGAGTATTATTTTCCTGCGGCGTACAATAGTTATTTATTCGCGACCGTCATTTTCTTAAAAACAGCTTACTTATGAGCTTCAATAATTTCCAACCTCGGATTATCCCCGCGGTATTTAGATGAAACGAGTTTATTGGTGATCAGAATATCTACTTCATCCAACATGCATATTTTACAAAAGGAATATTGTTCAAACTTGCTGGAACCGGCCAGCAAAATCTTTTTCGCCGACACCTGCAACATGACCTGTTTTAATCTGGCATTGATTTCATTGCCATCGCGAATACCGTGTTCCTGATTTAACCCTTGGCACGAGAAGAAAAAGGTATTGATCTGAAAATTTCTCAGCGCGCTTTCGGCCACTGGGCCATGAAAGTCATCATGCCTTCTTGAGTATTCACCACCGATGCCTATCACACGGATCTTATCGCGACAGGCCAAGGCCTGAATGATTTTGACCGAGTTGGTGACTACCGTAATCTCAATATCCGGGATCTGCCGTGCCAAAAACCAGCAGGTACTGCTGTTATCCAGCAGAATGCAGTCGCCCGGATGGATAAACTGCAGGGCAGATTTGGCTATTTTCATCTTGATATCAGGGTGTTCTTCCGTTCTTTTGCGAAAGCTCTCCGCCTGATCGACACTGTTTGACACCGCAGTGCGCTCCCAGGAGTCAATCACTGGTACTTCATGTACATCCAGCGCCACGGCTCCGCCAAAGCTGCGGATTAGCTTCTTGTTCTTCGCTAATACCCGCAAATCGCGGCGGATCGTCTCAGGCGATACCTGACAGACCACGGATAACTCAGTTACCAAAGCAGAACCCTGTTGGTGTACGTGCGTACAAATGAGCTTATAACGTTCAGCTTGTAACATGTTATCCCTCTAAAAATCCCGAGATTGGCTTAACGCTATAATGATATTTTTTAGCTGGCATGAAAGTGACTCAATTCAAGAAACTCTTTCCCTGACTTTTCCACTCATTATTATGTGATTTTATTAACAATAAATTGCAACAAAACAGAACACAAGACACTTTAATTGTGACTAAAATCACATAAAAAAGAGCATTAGACATTATAGAAAGCCATTACCAAAAACAAACGGTCACAATCAGGCACAAAATCAACGCCCGAATGTGACCGATTTCGCCCAAATATAACCATTTACTTTCCACTCCAATGCTGTGCGCTTTATTCCTATTGGCAAGCGCAGTATTTTAACCTGAGAAAAATAATATTATTCGCCAGGTACTCAAGCTTTATTGACGCTAGCGTCTTTACCCGAGTGCGCAGAGAAAAAATTGGTGATACTCCCCACCGCCCAACAGATATCTCACGAGGTAACTCATGTTACAGGAATTAAAACGGCAGGTTTTTGAGGCAAATTTATTATTGCCCAAACATCAATTAGTGACATTTACCTGGGGAAATGTCAGCGGTATCGATCGCCAAAGCGGGTTAATGGTGATTAAGCCCTCAGGGGTGGAATACAGCACTATGCAGATAGAAGATATGGTGGTGGTTGAACTGGCGAGCGGCAAAATCGTCGAGGGAAATAAAAAGCCCTCTTCGGATACGGCAACTCATCTTGCTCTGTATCAGGCCTTCCCCGACATTGGCGGCATCGTCCACACCCATTCCCGCCATGCCACCATCTGGGCGCAGGCGGGAAAGTCGCTTTCGGCATTAGGCACCACCCACGCCGACTACTTCTATGGCACCATACCCTGCACCCGTCTGCTGCAGGATGAGGAGATTGCTGGCGAATACGAGCATGAAACCGGTAAGGTCATTATCGAGACCTTTCAACAGCTCGGCATCAACCCTAATGAGATCCCGGCAGTTCTGGTCAACAGCCATGGCCCCTTTAGCTGGGGAACAGATGCGGCCAGCGCAGTGCATAATGCAGTCGTTCTGGAGGAAATCGCCTATATGAATCTGTTTACCCAGCAACTCAGCCCACAGATCCCCGTAATGCAAGCCACGCTGTTAGACAAACATTACTTACGTAAGCACGGAGCCAAAGCCTATTACGGCCAATAAACTACTGTCAACCCGCGCCCTGATTATAGCGATAAGCGACCAGCCAGATCCCTGGGTGGTCTGCCCTCCTAGCCGCAAATCTGTTCCCCCACATAACTTATTAATCCCACTAATCAATGAAAGTCTGTACCCCAGACTAAAATTCGCAGGAAAATGTGCGCTTAGCTGTGAAAGTTGCCAAAAATGCTCCATGATAAAAGGGTACCAAGGAATTAACTCACTAGGATGAAAACGCATTCATGACACAACCGCAACGCCGCTACGATTTACCGACGATAATTTTTGGCGTGCTGTTTATCGCCATTTTGATCGTTGCCAGCTTTTGGGTCGTTCAACCGTTTATTTTGGGCTTTGCCTGGGCATCCATGGTGGTGATCGCCACCTGGCCAGTGTTGATTAAGCTACAGCATTTGCTGTGGGGCCGGCGGTCTCTGGCCGTGTTGGTGATGACCATCCTGCTGCTCTTGCTGTTCGTACTACCTATTGCCCTGCTGGTTAGTAGCGTGGTGGATAACAGTGCGCCAGTCGTGGCTTGGGTCAACGCACCGGGCCAAATCCACGCGCCACAATTGGAATGGCTACGCTCTACCCCGCTAATTGGGCAAAAACTTTATAGCAGCTATCACCTGCTGGTGAACACCGGTGGCAACGCCTTGATAGCCAAAATACAGCCTTACTTCGGCCAAACTGCTACCTGGTTTGTTGCTCAGGCGGCGCATATTGGCCGTTTCCTGATGCACTGTACGCTGATGTTACTGTTCAGCGCCTTGCTGTATGCCCGCGGTGAGCAGGTCGGTATGGCGATCCGCCATTTTGCCGTGCGCCTTGCTTCCAACAGGGGCGATGCGGCCGTGTTACTGGCCGGGCAAGCGATCCGTGCGGTAGCGTTGGGCGTGGTGGTTACGGCGTTGGTGCAATCCATATTGGGTGGCATTGGCTTGGCCGTTGCGGGCATTCCTGCCGCCACCTTGCTTAGCGTACTGATGTTCGTTTTCTGCGTGGCCCAACTGGGACCATTGCTGGTGCTGATCCCGGCTATTATCTGGTTGTATTGGACCGGTGACACCACCTGGGGCACAGTGCTATTGGTGTGGAGCTGTGTGGTCGGAACTTTGGATAACTTCCTGCGCCCGGCGCTAATCCGCATGGGTGCCGACCTGCCGTTGATTCTGATCTTGTCAGGCGTTATCGGTGGCCTGCTGGCCTTCGGGATGATTGGCCTGTTTATCGGCCCAGTCGTGCTGGCGGTCTCTTATCGGTTGCTTAGCGCCTGGGTAAACGAAGCCCCGGAACCCACTACCGATCTGGAAGAAGTCGCCAAAGATTTAGAACAGCTGTGATCCCGGCATCGCCTGCTCATCCATTGGGCAGGCGATTAACCTAAATATTCTCTTTTCCCGCCGCATCGTCCCCGATAATTATTCTGCTGACTCACCTATTGCCATAATAGATGCCATTCAAATACCTGTTCTTGCAATGAACCCGTACATTCCAGGCTGTTTTATTGGGACGATTCTTAATGACGCGCGCCAGATAACTGCCTAGTATAAAACTCTATCTTGCTGAAAATCATTGCTTTCCATGCATCGTTTTCCAGCCAAGTCACCTAACAGAGTTACCCCGAATCACTGAATTGCTGTGTGTAGTCTTTGCCCGTCTTTTGATGGGCTTTTTTTTATGCAAAATAACCCGCTCATATAAAAAACCGCCAGGATTAACCGGCGGTTTTATGTTTTCAATAGACGTTGTTATTCAGGTTTACTTTCTTTGTGACAAATTAACCCAGGTCTGCACCACGGTATCCGGGTTAAGCGACAGGCTATCAATCCCCTGATCCATCAGCCACTCGGCAAAGTCTGCATGGTCTGACGGGCCTTGCCCACAGATGCCGACATATTTGCCGTGACGCTTGGCCGCCTGGATCGCCATGGAAAGCAGCGCCTTGACCGCCTCATTGCGTTCGTCAAACAGTTCTGAAACCACACCGGAATCGCGATCCAGCCCCAGCGTGAGCTGCGTCATATCGTTGGAGCCGATAGAGAAGCCATCAAAGTGCTCAAGGAACTGATCGGCCAGCAAGGCGTTGGACGGGATCTCACACATCATGATCACTTTCAGCCCGTTCTCGCCGCGCTTGAGGCCCTGACGCCCCAACTCTGCCACCACGGCCTCCGCCTGAGCCACGGTACGCACAAACGGCACCATCACCTCAACGTTGGTCAAGCCCATTTCATTACGTACCCGCTTCATCGCGGCACATTCCATGGCGAAGCAGTCGCGGAAGCTGTCCGCCACGTAACGACCCGCGCCACGGAATCCTAACATCGGGTTTTCTTCGTGCGG
Source organism: Serratia sp. PL7 (assembly GCF_945957435.1). Lineage (NCBI taxonomy): Bacteria > Pseudomonadati > Pseudomonadota > Gammaproteobacteria > Enterobacterales > Yersiniaceae > Serratia > Serratia sp. PL7. The sequence continues at coordinate 215,477 of NZ_CAMFLB010000002.1, forward strand.
CTCATATTTCTCGCCGCCGACCAGGTTGGCGTATTCGTTAGATTTGAAATCGGAAAGGCGCACGATCACGCGCTTCGGCCAGAATGCCGCGCCCAACGTCGCGATCCCTTCGGTCAAGCGACCGACATAGAACTCGACCGGATCGTCATAGCCCAACATCAGCGTCTTGATTTCTGCCTGCAGCTCTGGGGTTTGCTGATCGAACTCCAACAGGGCACGCGGGTGTACGCCGATCATGCGGTTGATAATAAACTCCAACCGGGCCAGCCCCACACCTTCATTTGGCAAGCGAGCGAAGTCGAACGCGCGGTCTGGGTTACCGACGTTCATCATGATCTTCAACGGGAGCTCTGGCAGTTCAGTGACTTCCGAGCTTTGAACGCTGAATTCCAGCATGTCGCTGTAGACAAAGCCGGTGTCGCCTTCGGCACAGGAGACGGTGACTTTCTGCCCTTCTTTCAGCAGATCCGTCGCGTGGCCACAGCCTACAACGGCAGGGATCCCCAGTTCACGGGCAATGATCGCCGCATGGCAGGTACGCCCGCCACGGTTGGTTACGATCGCAGCCGCCTTCTTCATGATCGGTTCCCAATCCGGGTCGGTCATATCGGTGACCAACACGTCACCCGGTTCAATGCGATCCATTTCGCTGATATTGTGGATGACCTTCACCGGGCCGGCCCCAATGCGATGACCTATGGCTCGGCCTTCCACCAGCACGGTGCTGTTACCGTTCAGTTGGTAGCGCTCCATCACCTGCTCATTGGAACGCACGGTTTCTGGCCGCGCCTGGACTATCAGCAGCTTGCCAGTATGACCGTCTTTGGCCCACTCGATATCCATCGGGCGGCCATAGTGTTTTTCGATCAGCAACGCCTGATGCGCCAGTGCCTGGACTTCATCATCGGTCAAAGAGAAACGATTGCGTTGCTCTTCTGGTACATCTTCGATACGTACCTGCTTGCCGTGATCCTGTGAAGGTGCGTACACCATGCGGATTTTTTTCGAGCCAAGGTTGCGGCGCACAATGGCCGGATTGCCCTTCAGCAGCGTCGGTTTATGGACATAAAACTCATCCGGGTTGACCGCCCCTTGCACCACCATTTCCCCCAGGCCGAACGCCGAGGTAATAAACACCACCTGATCAAAGCCGGACTCGGTATCGATGGTAAACATGACCCCAGAGGAAGCCAGGTCGGAGCGCACCATGCGCTGTACACCGGCGGAAAGCGCCACGCCACGGTGATCGTAACCCTGATGCACACGATAAGAGATGGCCCGGTCGTTAAACAGGGAGGCGAAGACGTGTTTGATCGCCACCATCACCGCATCAATGCCCTGCACGTTGAGGAAGGTTTCCTGCTGGCCGGCAAACGAGGCGTCTGGCATATCTTCAGCCGTGGCGGAAGAACGCACGGCGAAGGAGGCTTCGCTTTCACCCTCGGACAGTTGCTGGTACGCCAGCGTAATTTCACGCTCAAATTCCGCGTGGAAAGGCGTATCGATCACCCATTGGCGAATTTGCGCACCGGCCTTGGACAGTTGGGCAATATCGTCAACGTCAGTCTGATCCAGCAGTTGGTAAATGCGCTGGTTAACCCCACTTTGCTCAAGAAAATCGTTAAATGCCTGGGCGGTGGTGGCAAAACCGTTGGGTACGGCCACGCCCAAATCGGAGAGATTGGTGATCATTTCACCGAGGGAGGCATTTTTGCCGCCGACACGGTCAACGTCGTGCATGCCAAGCTGGTTGTACCAAAGCACATTACGCAAGTCTGGGCCATTGTTAGACATCGAGACAATCCTTATTGCTATCAGTAGGGTATTGACGGATTTTTGACTCGTACCGCAAAAAACGGCACCCACCCACACTAGCACAATGATCCATAGACAATGGACAGGTGAATCGATCAAGCCAATGAAGAAAATAGCAATTAACAGAATTCCAGCAGGCACAATTTTATTAGGGATCGTTCCCTAACTGGCTAAAAGCTTACAATTCAACAAATTATGTATTATTTAAACTTTTTCTTAAATACCCGTACTTTTAGTGATTTTTTTGACGAAAATAGCGCCAACTTGCGTCGAGGTAGGTAGTTAAAATAGCACTCGCCATTTTATAAAAAATGAAATTATATTTTACTAAAAAAATCAAATTGCCGCAAATTATTCCCAGCGTCACAAAATTTCTATCCCCCTCTTTACCATATATGGATATGCAGACCATGATGTTGCTATCAGTCGTTTCAGGCATTAAGGAGTTATGGGTGGAAAGAAGCGTTTTTTATATCTCGGATGGCACGGCCATTACCGCCGAAGTATTGGGGCATGCGGTGCTGTCACAGTTTCCCGTCAAGGCCACCACTTTCACTCTACCTTTTGTGGAAACCGAAGCGCGTGCGCGGGGCGTATGCCAACAGATCAATGATATTTACCAGCAGACCGGGGTGCGTCCACTGGTGTTCTATTCGATTATCTCGCCGGAAGTGCGCCAGGTGATCACCCAAAGTGAAGGGTTCTGCCAGGATATCGTGCAAGCCCTGGTCGGCCCGCTACAGGGTGAATTAGCGGTGGATCCAACACCGGTGCCTAATCGCACCCACGGGCTCACCGAAAACAACCTGGGTAAGTATGACGCCCGGATCGCGGCCATTGAATACACCCTGGCCCATGATGATGGGATATCGCTGCGCAATCTCGATCAGGCGCAGGTGATCCTGCTCGGCGTATCCCGCTGTGGTAAAACCCCCACCAGCCTGTATCTGGCGATGCAATTTGGTATCCGCGCGGCCAACTATCCGTTTACCGCCGATGATATGGATAATTTGCAGCTACCCGCCGCGTTAAAACCGTTTCAACATAAGTTATTTGGGTTGACCATTAACCCTGAGCGGTTAACGGCGATCCGCGAAGAACGCCGCGAAAACAGCCGTTACTCTTCCCCGCGCCAATGCAGGATGGAAGTTGCCGAAGTAGAAGCGCTGTTTCGCAAAAATCAGATCCGCTATCTCAATACCACCAACTATTCGGTGGAGGAGATCTCCACCAAGATCCTCGATATCCTCGGTATGAGCCGGCGGATGTTCTGATAGTAGGGGCTGGCGGATAGTCGTCTATGCCCCTCTTTTGTGCTTTTTTACCGGTTTTAATCAGCAGATCACAATCTCTACGGTTGAATTCAGCGGTTTTTGCGTTATTGTGATCGCCATCACTTCCCGGTATTCCTGCCGTCGCGAAGAACAAGTTTTAGAGACAATCATGCACAAAACAGATGAACTGCGGACCGCGCGCATCGACAGCTTGGTCACGCCTCAGGCGTTGGCAGAGAAGTTGCCGATCTCAGCATCGGTAGCCGATAACGTGACAGCGTCACGTAAACGTATCGAAAAAATCCTAACTGGCGAAGATAAACGCCTGTTGGTAGTGATTGGCCCCTGCTCCATTCACGATCTGGATGCGGCGATGGACTATGCCACCCGCCTTAACGTACTGCGCGAGCGCTATCAGGACCGTCTGGAAATCGTGATGCGCACCTATTTTGAAAAACCGCGCACCGTGGTGGGCTGGAAAGGCTTGATTTCCGATCCCGACCTGGACGGCAGCTATCAGGTCAACCGTGGCATTGAGATGGCGCGCAAGCTGCTATTGTCAGTGAACCAGCTTGGCCTGCCAACGGCGACCGAGTTCCTGGATATGGTGATCGGCCAGTATATTGCCGACTTGATCAGCTGGGGCGCGATTGGCGCTCGCACCACCGAAAGCCAGATCCACCGTGAAATGGCCTCGGCGCTCTCTTGCCCGGTTGGTTTCAAAAATGGAACCGACGGCAATACCCGCATCGCCATTGATGCCATCCGTGCTGCACGCGCCGGTCATATGTTCCTGTCGCCAGACAAAACCGGCCAGATGACCATTTACCAGACCAGCGGCAACCCTTATGGCCATATCATCATGCGCGGCGGCAAGACGCCAAACTATCACGCGACCGATGTGGTAGCCGCCTGTGATAGCTTGCGCGAGTTTGATTTACCTGAACAACTGGTGATCGACTTCAGCCACGGTAATTGTCAGAAATTGCATCGCCGCCAGTTGGAAGTGGCGGAAAACGTCTGCCAACAGATCCGTGCAGGCTCCGTGGCCGTCGCTGGCGTGATGGCCGAAAGCTTCCTGGTGGAAGGCACGCAGAAGATCGTGGCTGGCCAATCATTAACCTACGGCCAATCCATTACCGACCCTTGCCTGAGCTGGTCGGACAGCGAGCAGTTGCTGGCTATGCTGGCCGACGCGGTAGATACCCGTTTCTGATTATTTTAGCCAGCATGCTTTTGGCCTGCTGGCTCTCATTTGCTGCTGCGGTCGCCATACAACAGTTGACCATAGGATTTATCAAGCATTGTGATCACTCTATCAAAACGACTTTTTGGTAGATCAGGCTTTCGTTGATATTGATGTTAATATCATCGAGAAAAAGCAGCGCGCGACCGAACTGCTCATCTCCAAGCCAATAACTTTCGAACTGTGGAAATGAGTAGTTAATATACCCCCAAGCAGGATCGTATATTTGAATGACGCCATTAGCCACCCCATGAAAAACCACAAAGTGCTTTTTTACAAATCTATTTATGTATAGAATGGCTGGTGAGTGAAGTTGTCTTAATTGTTTTGATGTGATTTTAACGCCTATTGTATCCAGCCCCATTATTTTTGATTGCATGCTAATATCCAAGAGTGAATACTCAGGCTTAACACCTATTTTATTTATCAACATTAGTTCTGATGCACCAATACTATAATACTGCCTTAAAATAAACTCAAAGGATGCCACCCCGCAGGTGTTATCATATAGTTGTTTATTACCCCCGCGGAATTTAGTGTAAAGATAGGTTGCTTCCACATTCGTTTGACAACCGCTAAAAAGCATGAGCCAATATATAATATTCACTATCCATCTCTTCAATTGCTCCCCCAATAAATGTCATGTTAACATTATTACTAGTGAACCCTTTCGATTCTACTCCAAATCATGAACCTATCCATTTAGCCAGGTAAACAATAGTGGGTAGTGCAGATAAATTTACATACATAACACCCATATTTTTAACTCCTTTTATGATTTTATTTTTAGAAAGCCAGTGGATAACAACAGCCATTAAAATAATCAAAAGGGAGTAAAGCGAGGTAAAAACAACATAACCACTGATTAACCCTGACAAAAGCAGTATCAATGATGAGAACAGCATTACATGTTTCTTTACATTGATAAATATTATAGCGCCTGTAATAAAGTGACAATATGTTGCCATGATAAGAAATCCTATGCTGAATATATTCATATTACTTCTTCTTATGACAACTGCTAGAACATGACCCGCTCCCAGCGCCACCACCAATCGCCGCATTAGTCGCCCCCATAGCACTTACACCTAAAGCCGCACTGGCAGCCGCCCCTGACACCGTAGCGCCCATTAACCCACCCGAAGCACCGGTTACAAAACCACCGACGGCCGCAGTGGCTGCATTCCCCCAATTTATTTGCGCTCCATTTGAGAAGTCAATACCAATTGACCCAGCAGCACCTCCTGCCGCCCCAATGGCACCAATAACCAGAGGTCCAACCTTACCTTTGGTATTATCTAACTCCTCTATATTTAATGGTGAGAACGAATGATATCCCAGCGCCTCTAACTTACGGTATTTATCCTGATCAAAAAATTCAATTTTATTTTCAGCGCACACATTCACACTAAAAACAGAGTAATAACCTAAAGCGCAAAGAAATAAAGCCTGTTTTATCTTCATCATACGCAACCCTTATGCATTAAATGTTTATTACGATACTGAACGCGTTAGATAGGATATTGGAATACTATGCGAAATAAATTTATAACATTCTGACAGGGTAAAAGTTGACACCTATTCACATTCGATAATTCAAACCAAGAGATATAACAGATCCTTTGTTATTACCTACCCCGCCTTTAACACCAACGCTAGCAATAGCATTTTCAGCCAAGTTCACCGTAGTGCCAGCTAATAAGGATGTTTTACTGCTCCACTCTTTCTGGCTAGAAATATAACTATATGCGTTTATGGCATCCTTAGAAAACCCCCAATTTAAATTAACTTCAGGATTTATAGCAAAGACAACTTTCCCCGACATAGTGTATACTTTATAGTCGTTAGTAAACCTCTCCTTCGAAATACCATCGAGATAACCTAATGATAGATTAAGTACCAGAGGATCGTATATCCAACTGAGAGAAGAACCAAGAACGTAACTTTGTAGCGATCCATGTTTAAAATTTGCACCAGAAAACAAAACCGTATAATCTGACAGTCTATAAAACTGGTAACTTAGCCCAACCCCTATCCCATTAAACCTGTACTCATTTTTAGTTGAACCATCATTATTTTCCAATGAAAATTTAGTATTGACCCATTGCCCATTTGCAGTTGCTGATAATGAAAGCTGGCGCGTCAACCCATACATTCCTGAAAAATATCCTGACACACCATTTTTTTCCCTCCTATACGGTAATGAGGTACGGTCTATAACATATTGACCTGGGCTGATTTGATTTATATAAACCCCGGAATAGGTTCCATCAGAGCTATCATTTATGATGTTTACCCCGACTCCAAATGACCAGCGTTTCTTTTCCGGAAGAAAGTCATCAATTTTTAAAATTGATTTAACCGGTTCTGCACTCACATTCTCCCTTGGTGTCTCTGCATGGGTGATAAAAGATGCCATACCAATTAAAGTCAATAAAAGAACACTTCCTTTATTCCCTTTCATATAATCCCTATTTAAAGAACATTGACCATGAATAAGATGATAAACATTGAAAAACTCAAGTGTCAATGTCTTTTAATGAAAAAAAGAATTATTTCATATATTATTTTCTTAATTTAAATGTTCTCTTAATATAAAAAGACTTGAGTGCAATGCATTGTTTATATTGGAAAATATCTCTCATTCTGATTTTTTACTGTTCGTGGAAACAGTGTTTTTATAACATGAAACTGTTCATTTCAATACTGAATGACCGTATGCACAACATCTTAGCCGAATTATTTAGTTAGTGTTCTACGCGATAGATTTATGTCATTCAGCTATACTGGCCAAACATCCGAGCTAAACCGATCTGGAGCCCTTCTGTGAACCATTCACTGCTGTCCATTCCCTGTATCACCCTGCAAGGGGAACATAAAACGCTGGCCGACTTTCCGGCGCGAGCCTACCTGGTGGTCAATACCGCCAGCAAGTGTGGCTTTACCCCGCAGTATGCAGGCTTGGAAAAGCTGTGGCAGTATTATCGCTCACGAGGGTTGATGGTGCTGGGCTTCCCCTGCAATCAGTTTGGCGGACAGGAGCCAGGCAACCCGCTGGAGATTGCCAACTTCTGCACTCTCAACTATGGCGTCAGCTTTCCGCTGTTCAGCAAGATCGACGTCAACGGCGCGCAGGCGCATCCCCTGTTCAGCGAGTTAAAACGCCGTGCTCCCGGTCTGTTAGGCAGCCAACGTATCAAGTGGAACTTCACCAAATTCCTGCTCACCGCCGATGGCGAGCGCATCACACGCTTTGCCCCCATCACCAAACCTGAGCGCCTGTTCGGCCGTATCGAAACCCTGTTGAAATAGCCGTTTTATCAGCAAATTGATCGCAATCAATCTAGCTCCGGTAAGCATGACGACAAAAAGGTTCCATCGGTAAGAAAATTTCCCTTGATGTAACCTTTTGTTCACATGATAATGATTATCAATTTGATACTAATTACCATTTACCGGTTGAATTTATGGACAATCTCAATAATTGCCAACAGTCCAACAACGCTTTGGTTACTCCTGACGGCAGTGCTCCTGCCGCTTTACCGCCCTGCTTCGACAGTGCCGAACTACTGGGCACGGATGGGCTGGCGGTGATCATCCATCAAGGACAACGCTATCAACTTCGCCAAACCAAAGCGGGAAAATTGATCTTAACCAAATAACGTCTTAGTTCCTTTTAACGCCAGCCACCCCGATCTTGCGATCCAGGCAGCCAGCAAATCTATTGATATGTTGAGTCATACGGAGAGTTGCACATGCCTGCCATTTTTGCCTCCCGGCTGCGTTTATCCGCATTAAGCCTGGCCATTGCCTGCGCTTTGCCTACGGTGGTTTTTGCTCAGACCGACACCAGTGTTTCCGCTGCCACCAAGGCACAAGAAAAAAACAGAGATGAGGCCATGACCGTGGTCGCCACCGGTAATCAGCGCAGCAGTTTTGAAGCGCCGATGATGGTGACGGTGATCGACGGCAACAGCCCTCAGAGCCAAACCGCCACCACCGCCGGCGATATGCTGCGTCATGTGCCTGGGGTTACCGTGACCGGTACCGGCCGGAGCAATGGGCAAGACATCATGATGCGGGGTTACGATCGCCGTGGTGTGCTGATCCTGGTTGATGGTATTCGTCAGGGAACCGATACCGGCCATATCAATGGCACCTTCCTGGATCCTGGATTGGTAAAACGTATTGAAGTAGTGCGTGGCCCGTCAGCACTGTTGTACGGCAGTGGCGCATTAGGTGGAGTTATCTCCTATGAAACCGTTGATGCCGCCGATCTGCTTTTGCCCGGTCATGACACCGGCTACCGCGTGTTCGGCACGGCAACTAGCGGCGATCATAGCCTTGGCATGGGTGCCAGCGCTTACGGTAAAACTGACGATCTCGATGGTTTGATCTCTTTCGGCACTCGCGATGTCGGCAATATTCGCCAAGGCGATGGCTTTAATGCACCGAACGATGAGACCATCAGCAACGTTCTGGCCAAAGGCGCCTGGGCCATTGATGACAACCAGTCCCTGAGCGGTAACCTGCGCTATTACAATAACCGGGCACAAGAACCCAAAAATCCGCAAACGCCTGATGTTTCAAGCAGTAATGTGTTAACTGACCGTTCTACGATTCAGCGTGACGCACAGCTCGGTTATAAGCTCAAACCTACAGGCCAAGATTGGCTGGATGCCGATGCCAAGATTTATTACTCCGAAGTAGAGATCAATGCGCATACGGACGGCAGCGCAGATGAAGCTCGCAAACAAACCACCAAAGGTGGCAAGCTGGAAAACCGTACCCGCCTGTTCGCCGACAGCTTCGCTTCACACCTGTTCACCTATGGTAGCGAAGCCTACCGGCAGGAACAGACGCCGGGGGGCGCAACAGAAAGCTTCCCACAGGCCAAGATCAACTTCGCTTCCGGCTGGCTGCAAGATGAGATCACGCTGCGCGACTTGCCTGTCTCTTTCCTGGCCGGGACGCGTTATGACAATTTCAAAGGCTCTAGCGACGGTTATGACGACGTCAACGCCAACAAGTGGTCATCCCGTGGTGCGATGAGCGTTACCCCTACTGATTGGTTGATGATGTTTGCCTCCTATGCTCAGGCATTCCGCGCACCGACCATGGGTGAGATGTACAACGACTCCAAGCACTTCTCGATCCCGATGGGGCCAACCACGATCACCAACTATTGGGTGCCGAACCCAAATCTGAAGCCAGAAACCAACGCCACGCAGGAATACGGTTTCGGCTTACGCTTTGACGATCTGTTAATGGCCGACGACAGCCTGCAATTCAAGGCCAGCTACTTCGATACCAAAGCCAGGGATTATATCACTACCGGTGTCACCATGGAGTTAGGCCGTGGCCCACGTGGCATGTACTGCATCAGTTGTACCACCTTCTCAACCAATATCGCTCGCGCCAAGATTTGGGGATGGGATACCTCGCTGAACTATAAAACCCGGTGGTTCGGTTTGGATCTGGCCTACAACCGCACACGTGGAAAAGATGAAACTACGGGTGACTGGCTCCCCAGTGTCAACCCGGATACGGTCACCAGCGTGTTGGATATTCCTATTGCCGAGACCGGTTTATCCACTGGCTGGGTCGGAACCTTTGCACAGAGTGCGCATAACGTGGCTACCGGCTACACCAAACAGGCCGGGTATGGCGTGAACGATTTCTACCTAAGCTATAAAGGCCGCGAAGACCTGCAGGGCGTCACCACTACCGTGGTCCTGGGGAACGCCTTCGATAAAGAATATTACTCACCACAGGGCATTCCGCAGGACGGTCGTAACGCCAAACTGCTGGTCAGCTATCAGTGGTAACCCATTGAACCACAGCGGGCAGGCCGTTTTTGCCCGCTCCTCCCCCCACAAGCACAGGAAGAAAAATAATGAGCGAGACCCTATACCAACGTTATGAGCAGGCGAAAATTGATCACCCAGGTAAATATGCCCGCGATCTGGCCGAGCTGTTGGGTATCAGCGAAGCCGAACTGACCCATGCCCGCGTCGGCCACGATGCTCGTCGCCTGCAAGCCGATGCCCGTACGCTGCTGACCGAACTGGAACAGGTTGGCGTCACCAAGTCCATCACGCGTAACAGCTATGCGGTACACGAGCAAGTTGGGCGTTATCAGAATCAGCACCTCAATGGCCATGCTGGGCTGATCCTCAACCCGCGCGAGCTGGATTTGCGCCTGTTCCTCAACCAATGGGCCAGCGTTTTTGCCCTGAGTGAAACCAACAAGCGTGGCGTGCGCCACAGCATCCAGTTCTTTGATCATCAAGGCGATGCGCTGCATAAGGTGTACACCACCGACGAAACCGATCTCGCCGCCTGGTTCGCCCTGGTCGAGCGCCATCAGACTGCGGAAAACTCGGCACTGGAGCTGCAACCGGTCGAGATTAAAGAGAATAACAGCGCGCCGGATACCGCCAAAATCGATGCCGACTGGCGTGCCATGACCGACGTCCACCAGTTCTTCCAACTGCTAAGCCGTAATAATCTGACCCGTCAGCAGGCCTTCCGCGCCGTGGGTAACGATCTTGCCTATCGCGTGGACAACAGCGCACTGACAGAGATCCTGGAAGCCGCCAAGACTGCGCAAAACGAAATCATGATCTTCGTCGGCAACCGGGGCTGCGTGCAGATCTTTACCGGCCAGATCGAACGTCTGATGCCGCAGGACGGCTGGATCAACATCTTCAACCGCCACTTTACCCTGCACCTGATTGAAGGGGCGATCGCCGAAAGCTGGATCACACGCAAACCAACCAAAGATGGCATGGTCACCAGCCTGGAGCTATTTGCCGCCGATGGCACCCAGATCGCCCAACTCTACGGGCAACGTACCGAAGGCCAACCGGAGCAGTTGCAGTGGCGTGAACAGGTTGCTGCACTTGAACCGAAGGAAGTCGCCGCATGATAGCTTCATTGGCCCGTCGCCTGGCGCTGTGTGTTGCGCTGGCGTTTCCATTGGTTGCCGTTGCGGCCGAAAGGATTGTCTCTATAGGCGGTGACGTGACCGAAATTGCCTTCGCACTAGGCGCGGGCGATGAGGTTGTGGCACGAGACAGTACCAGTTTGCACCCTGCTGCGGTGCAGAAATTGCCCGACGTAGGCTATATGCGCCAGCTGAATGCCGAAGGTATTCTGGCGCTGAAACCCACTCTGATCCTGACTACCGAGTTGGCAGAGCCAGCGTTGGTGCTCAAGCAATTGGAAGACAGTGGCGTGAAGGTGGTGCGTGTCCCTGGGGATACCACCGTGCAGGCGGTGCCTGAAAAAATCAGCGTGATAGCCGATGCCATCAATCGCAGTAGCCAAGGCAAGCAGTTGGCCGAACGCTATCAGCAACAGTTGGCAGCGGTAGCCAATACGCCGCTGCCGGTGAAAGTACTGTTCGTGATGAGTCACGGGGGTATTACCCCCATGGCCGCGGGCCAGCAAACCGCGGCAGATGCCATTATCAGAGCGGCTGGGTTGAAAAACGCGATGCAAGGTTTCAGCCGTTACCGCCCGCTCTCGCAAGAGGGCGTGATTGCCAGCGCACCAGACTTGCTGTTGGTGACTACCGATGGCGTTCGCTCCATCGGTGGCCAGGGAAACCTGTGGCTGTTGCCCGGCATGGCTCTGACACCGGCGGGGAAAAACCGCCGCGTGCTGATCGTTGATGATATGGCGCTGCTCGGTTTTGGTCTGGAAACGCCGCAGGCGCTGGGCCTGTTGCGTAAAGCGGCGGAGCAAAAGTAATGCGTTGCCGAACCTCACCCCGCCTGGCGATCGGCAGCCTGCTGATCCTGCTGACGATCCTGGTGCTTGGGGCCGCTAACCTGGGGGCGTTGACACTATCATTTCGCACCTTGTGGCAGGCTCCTCTCAGCGATGCCTCCTGGCATATCTGGCTGAATATACGCCTGCCTCGCGTGCTATTGGCCGTAGTGATCGGATGCGCGTTGGCGGTTTCCGGCGCGGTGATGCAGGGGCTGTTCCGCAACCCCTTGGCCGATCCCAGCCTGTTGGGGATCAGCAGCGGCGGCGCACTGTTCGTGGCCCTGGTGATCGTCATGCCGCTGGCCCTGCCCCCGCTCATCGCGCTATACAGCCATATGCTGGCGGCGTTTCTTGGCAGCCTGCTGGTTTCGATACTGATCTACGGCATCAGCCGCAGCGGGCACGGCAGCCTGTCGCGGCTGTTGTTGGCGGGTATCGCCATCAATGCGCTGTGCATGGCGGCGATTGGCGTGCTGTCGTACCTCAGTAGCGACCAGCAATTACGTCAGTTTTCACTCTGGATGATGGGCAGCCTTAGCCAGTCACAGTGGCCTACCCTGGTGGTGTCCGCTTCGCTGATCCTGCCAGCCGCATTGCTGACGCTGTTACAGGCTCGTCGTTTGAATCTGCTACAGCTAGGTGATGAAGAAGCACATTACCTTGGAGTTAATGTGCAACGCGCCAAGCTGCAGTTGCTACTGTTGAGCGCTCTGCTGATTGGGGCTGCCGTAGCGATGAGTGGCGTGATCGGCTTTATTGGCCTGGTGGTACCCCACCTGGTGCGTATGCGGCTTGGGGGCGATCACCGCTGGTTGTTGCCAGCCTCTGCCCTCGGCGGTGCCTGCCTGCTGTTGGTGAGCGATACGCTGGCACGTACGCTGGTCGCTCCGGCAGAAATGCCGGTAGGCCTGATGACCAGCCTGATCGGTGGTCCCTATTTTCTGTGGCTGGTGATGCGCCAGCGGGAGCGCACCGGTGGATGATTCATCAAAGCTGACAGCACGGCAATTGCGTTACAACCTGGGGGATCGCAGGCTGATCACCGATGTCTCCCTCAGCATTGCCAGCGGTGAAATGGTGGCGATTATCGGCCCCAACGGCGCGGGGAAGTCGACCTTGCTTCGCTTACTTACCGGTTATCTGGCAGCAGACTGTGGCGAGTGCCGCCTGCAAGATAAACCGCTTGAGCAATGGCAACCACAGCAGTTGGCCAAGGTCCGGGCGGTAATGCGTCAACACAGCGAACTGGCCTTTCCGTTTACCGTGGAGGAAGTGATCGCTATGGGGCGTTCTCCGCATAGCGGGCGCGATGCCAAACGGGCGATCCAACAGGTGATGGAGCAGACCGATTGCACCAGCCTGGCTCAACGTGATTACCGCCAGCTTTCCGGCGGGGAACAGCAGCGGGTGCAACTGGCCAGAGTATTGGTGCAGTTGTGGCAGCCGCAACCCGCACCATCCTGGTTATTCCTTGATGAACCCACCTCGGCGCTCGATCTGTATCATCAACAGCATACCTTACGCCTGCTGCGCTCCCTGACGCGTCAGCAGCCGTTGGCGGTCTGTTGCGTATTGCACGATCTTAATCTGGCCGCGCTGTATGCCGATCGTATTCTGTTGTTGCATCAGGGCCGCCTGGTCGCTTCCGGTACCCCACAGCAGGTATTGCAGACAGATATCCTGACACGTTGGTATCAGGCAGATCTCGGTGTCGCCGCCCACCCGGAGACCGCACTGCCGCAGGTGTTTTTACGTCAGTAACGGTAAGCCATGGAGGGCTTGCTACATTCAGCTCGAACAGGAAATTTCCAGATGCTTGCCCCAATCCGGTGGCAAGGCCGCCAGATCGTCATACTGAGCATCGTCGGCGAAAGGTTGCAGTAACGCCTGGTGCAAACGCGCCAACTTGCTGACATCGTCCTGCTCTGCCGCTTCGATAGCCTGCTGCGCCAGATAATTACGCAAAATCAGTTTAGGATTCGCCAGCTTCATCGCTTGCTGGCGCTCGGCATCACTCACCTGCTCAAGCTGTAAGCGCTGGCGATACTTTTGATACCAACCGTCAAAGGCGCCGCGATCGATAAAGTCATCACGCAATGGCGTTTGCGCCTGCTGCTGCTCAACGGCGCTCAATAAGCGGAAGGTGCGAGTGTAGTCACGTCCCTCTTGCGCCATCAGGCTCAATAAGCCGGTCAGCAGATCGTTATCCTGTTTTGACTGGGTAAACAAGCCCAGTTTGGCACGCATTTGCTCACCATAAGCCTGCATCAGCGCCGGTTCATAGGCGGCCAGTGCCTGCTGTAACTGCTCGGCACTCAGCAAACTGGATAGCGTTTGTGCCAATCGATTCAGGTTCCATAACCCCACGGCAGGCTGGTTATCGAACGCATAACGACCCTGATGATCGGAGTGGTTGCAGATATAATCGGGCCGGTAGTCATCAAGGAAGCCATAAGGTCCATAATCCATCGTCAGGCCGAGGATCGACATATTGTCGGTATTCATCACGCCGTGGGCAAACCCCACACACTGCCAATGGGCAATCATACGAGCGGTGCGTTCCACCACATCGGTAAACCACAGCAGATAGCGATCCTGCTCATCAACCCATTGCGACCAATGGCGAGCAATAACGAAGTCCGCCAATTGCCTGACCTGCTCCGACTGTTGGCGGTAATAGAAATGTTCGAAATGCCCAAAGCGGACATGGCTTTCCGCCACCCGCAGCAGCATTGCCCCGCGCTCCGGTTGTTCACGGAACACAGGATGTTCGCTGGTGACAATTGTCAGGGCCCGCGTCGTCGGGATCCCCAGATGGTATAGCGCCTCGGAGGCCAGGAATTCACGGATCACCGAGCGTAGCACCGCCCGCCCATCGCCCATGCGTGAATATGGCGTTAACCCAGCCCCTTTCAGATGCCAGTCCATACTGCGGCCGTCCACAAGCCGCTGTTCGCCCAGCAGGATCCCCCGGCCATCTCCCAACTGACCCGCCCAGGAACCAAACTGATGGCCGCTGTAAACCTGCGCCAAAGGCTGCATGCCGGGCAACAGGGTTTCCCCTGCCCAGATTGGCGTTTTCTCCGGGGTAAACCAGCTTGCGTCCAACCCCAGTTCCTGAGCCAGTGGCTGGCTGTAATACAGTAAACGGGCCGCTTTAAGCGGCGTCGGCTGCAGTGCGGTATAAAAACCGGGCAGTTGTTGGTAATAAGCGTTTTCAAATTGCGGCATAGGCCCTCCGTAACGCTTAGTGTAGAGCCTGGAGGTGCGGATTAACACGGAGGATTTACAAGGGATTCGCCCCTGGCCGATAACCTGCAGGGGCGCGGTAGACTAAAAAGCTGCAGCTTGGTTATTTAGCGCCTGCGGCGTGAGTCTTTTAATGACCTACTACGCGCATGGCTAAAGTGCTTTATCAATGATAAAGCGACAATAATTATCAGTACTGGGATCACGGTAAAAATCATCCAGTCCACTATTTACCCCGGTATGTAAGTAAAAATCAGCTATTATTATCGAACTCTTCAGCAATCCTGCGTAGAGACCGCAGATTATCCACACTGATGGCAGGCCATAAAAACCCCTGTAGCCCTAAAACACCGGTGTTAGTCAGTTTATTGAAATACTCATGTTTCTCAATGCCGCAAACAATAACTCCCTTACAAAGTTGATTGATATTCTTAAGCAGTGAATCGATAACCAGGTCATATCCCTGTTGGGTAACCAATTGCCAATAAAAGCGTTTGTCGATCTTCACAAAATCAAATAAACCATCGTACAACGCGGTCAACGTCGCTTTGCCAGAACCGAAACCATCGAGCCAAAGCGAAAAGTAGGAACTTAACAAGCGGATTTTTCCGTTGTCTTTCCCCGCGGAAAGGTTGGGAAAACTCTCATTAATTTCAAAAGCAATAAACGGCAACTGCTGCACTCGCTGACGACATGTCTCGCTGCCAAGTAACCAATCGACAACCGTTTCTTCGATATTAATGGTCAATGTCACCCCGCTGGCAACAAACCATGACGCGTGCTTTTCAGCCAGCGTGAGTTGGTCGTTGAATAACTCAATCCTTTGTTCTGGGGTTAATAACCGCAGGCCGATCTCCGTAGGCATCGCCAGATTGTCGCCCGAGCCAGTAAAACGGGTGAGAAGTTCCACCGCCAGCAATCTTCCCGTCATGGCGTAAATCGGCAAGAAGACGTACTGACTAATAAAATCAACGTCAGATTGAATATTCATTTTAATGCCAGAGGCTTAATGGCGTGCAAACCATCGTATAACAATAAGTTATACCGATCAATCCCTCGGGGATAGTTCATAAATAGTAATGTGATTAGCTAGGCGTTGCCAAGTAATTGATAGCTTTAGCGATGTTTTTTTGTTCAGGCAGTCAGGTGCGATAATTATATTTGCGGCATCTATCGTTACACATTAAAAGCTTTATGCAATGTGTGAGTTATTTTTTATGTTCAACGATCAGGTGATGCGGTGACCACCTGATTTCATTAATAAAATTCCTAACTTATTTACCACACAGCACTACTTAATGGTTTCCAACAACCAACGCTGCAACTCACTAAGCTCGCTCTCCTGCTGTGGATATTGCGCTACCAGCTGTGCACAACAGTCTGCCAACGCCTCGCTGCGATAGGCACATCCCACCAGCTTTTCGGCCAAAGTCTGTAATGGCGCAGGGTTGAGGCTGTCGGTGAATATCTGCGCGCGTACAATCGCGCCCTTCTCGACGTCAAAAAAGATATCCACCCCACCCCAGGTAAATCGTTCATTCAGCAAGTGGCTAAACGCTGGCGCTTTGCCAAAATTCCATTCCCAACTGCTCTGCTTGGCAAATTGCTGGGCAAAATCAGGCAGGTCAGGGAAGACATCCGGGGAGATCACTTCCGGCTGTGCCGTTTCACCATAATGGGCGAAGAAAGCCTGAATAACGGCGTCACAAACCTGCTGATGGTCGATTTCTGGCACAAACTCGGCCAGGTTAGCGACCCTGGAACGTACAGAAGTGATGCCTTTCGCCTGCAATTTTTTCGGATCGGGATTGAGATAATCCGCCAGGCGATTGAGATCGGCATTCAACAATAGCGTACCGTGATGAAAGCCACGATCCTGGGTTTCTCGATAGGCTGAACCGGAAATTTTGCGCATTCCATCGGCCGTTTCAACCACCAGATCGTTACGCCCGGAAGCCGATGCATCAATCCCAAGCTGTTTCAGCGCCGCCAAAATAATGCCGGTAGAAACGGTTTTATCGTAGCCGGGCTTACCGGCCATAAAGGTAAAGCAGGTATTGCCCAGGTCGTGAAACACCGCCCCGCCGCCGCTGCTGCGCCGTGCCAGACGAATGCCATCCTGTTCCATCCGCCGGGTATTGCATTCTTTCCACGGGTTCTGCGACTGGCCAATTACCACGGTTTCGGCATTACGCCACAGGAAGAGGATTTTTTGCGTGGTCATTTCGCGGAAGATGCACTCTTCTACCGCCAGATTAAACCAGGGATCGTAGGAATCAGAAATCAATAAACGTAAGGAATTCATGGCAGTCACCTCATCATGCAGTGCTGCCATAATACACCAGATAGGGGGTTTGGGTCGTTAAATCCGGCGCGCCTGCCAGTACACCTTGCGCCAGTAAACGTTGTTGAGTGAAGAACGCGTCACGCCTTTGCTGGTCGAGGCATGAATAAACTCGTCGTTGGTATCGTAGATCCCCACATGCAGGCCATTCTCTCCGCTGCCGGTTTTAAAGAACACCAGATCGCCCGGCATCAGCTCGTCGCGCGAGACTTTGGTCCCCAGCCCGGTTTGCTGCGCCGTGGAGCGCGGTAATTGCATATCAAAACGATCGCTGAAGGTGCGATAGACAAAGCCGGAACAGTCAACACCGCCGCGATCCAGCCCGCCGTAGCGATACGGAGTGCCATACCATTGACGCAGTTGCTCGTTCAATTGCGCTACCACCACAATGGAATCGGACAAACGGCCACTCGGCGGTGGCGCATGGCTGCTGCAACCGGCGAGAATTAAACTGGCTAATAGAAACCACACACGCATCGCATTTTACCTTTCACTTGAACACCGAACCGGATCAACCGCCTGCGGTATTTCACCACGCCACTCCAGGTAAGGAGAATGCTGTTTGGCGTTAATTTATCGCCCAAGATAATAAAAAGGCAAGCTTTGTGCGTGAGATATTCGAATCGACAGCGTTTTTTCCGCTATTAACGGTTTTTTTCCGCCCGATGGCTATTAATCAACCAGACGCCGAACAGAATAAACACTGTCCCCAGCGTTTTGAGCAAGGTGGCCGATTCATTAAACCAGGGCAGGATCACCGCCGCCAGGTAAACCAGCGCATAACTGACGCTCAACAGCGGATAAGCCCGGTTCAGCGGCAGGTAATGAAGCGCAAAGAACCAGCACAGCATTGATAATCCATAGCCGAAAATCCCGGCGGCCACCGCCAGCAAGGCCATTCCATACTGGTTGAGTAACGGCCAGGTAACATCGGCAAAGGACAACAGCGGGATCTGCCCCATCCCCCATTTCATCAACAGCTGGGCCAACGTGACTAACAGAACGCTGCCCGCCCCCCAAAGATAACCTTTCATGATTGCAGACTCATCATCAGGATCCCCAGCATAATCGACGCCACGCCGCACCAGTGGCGTACCGTGGTCGGCTCGTTAAACAGCCAGCGTGCCGCCAGCGTCACCAGGACAAAGTTGAGGCTCAGCATCGGATAGGCCAAGCTGAGCGGCAGGCGCTGCAATACATTTAACCACACCAGCATGCCCAGCCCCAATAACAATACTGCCAGCGCCAACCAGCGCAGCGTTAAAGCCCGCCGCCGCTCGCCAGCCTGTTGCCAGGTAAGGGCAGCCTGCTTCTGACACAGCTGCCCCGCACAGGTGAACAGGCTAACCAGGATCACCAATAAATACGCCATCATGGCTGCTGCTTGTACCATACCAATGCCATGCGATGCATCTCGACAACGCTGTCTGGCGTTGGCAAATCTGTCGGCACGTGCTCACCACGGGAGAGTTGCATGATCAGTGACACATCCCCTTGTTTGCGAGCCTCAGCCAACCAGCCAGCAAAATCTTCTTCGCTGATATAGTGGCCGCGCGCATCGGGATACGCCAAGCCATAAGTAAGCTCGCCTTTTTCACCGTACATCAGCACATCGCTGCGTTTCAGTTCCCAGGCCAGGCCTGCGGCGATACCCACGCGATCGGCCAGCACAAACTGGCTCTGGCTGAGCGTAGCTATATTCTCACGAATGAAGTTTTGCGGCTGCTTGGAGTCGATCACCTGTTGCGGAATAGCGTAACCGATCAACAGACAAAGCAGCAGCGGGCAAGCGGCCGCCCAGGTCCAGCGTTTCGCGTTATCACGAGCGGAAATCACGGCAAACAGCAGCCAACCACCAAAGGCAATCAGGCCGAGCACGATTTTCGGCCACTCATCGGCGGTAAACAGATGCACTTTAGGTAACACACCTGAGCCGATGAGCAACAACGCGATAATGCCAATTAGCCCAAACAGGCCATTTAGCACGGCATTCATCTTGAATACCCGAGTACGTAACTGCCCCGCGCAATCCTCGGCGTAAGCAGCCATCAGCAGTGCCAACGGCGCCATGCAAGGCAGAATATAGGTAGGCAACTTGCCTTTGGCGATGCTGAAGAAGATCAGCGGCATCACCACCCAGCTCAACAGGAAAAACAGCTCCGGGCGCTGCACACGCTCACGCCATCCCTTGAGCAGGGAACCTGGCAATAACCCCAACCACGGCAGTACCGCAGCGATCAGGATCGGGATGTAATACCAAAAAGGTGCCTTATGCTGGGCATTGTCTTCGGCAAAGCGCTGAATATGCTCCACCCAGAAGAAGTAGTTCCAATAGTCCGGCTCTCGTTGGGCCACCGCCAGCGCCCACGGCAGGCTGAGCAGTACCGCCACCACAATCGCCACTGGCCCATAGCAGAACAGATCTTTGACCTTACGCTGCTGAATAACAATGGGGATAACGGCAATCACCGGCACCGCCAGCGCCAGGAAGCCTTTGGTCATAAAGCCCATACCACAGGCCAGCCCGAGCAACACATAGGCACCCAGCTTACCTTTGGCGGTGGAGGCTTTCAGCGTCAGGTAATAACTGACCATGGCTGCCGTCAGCCACAGCGAGATCATCGGATCGAGCACGCTGTAAGTGCCGATACTGAATACCAGCACCATCGACAGGAAGATCAGCACCGCCAGATAGGCACGACGCGCATTTTTCCACATCAGCCAGGCCAGAGCAAAGACCAGTAAGGCAGTCAGACCCGTGCTGAATATCGAGCCAAAGCGCACGGCAAAGTTACTATCGCCGAACAACCACTGGCTAATGTTGTTAAACCAGTAACCGGCAACCGGTTTTTCAAAATAGCGCAGGCCTAGCAGGTTAGGCACTATCCAATCTCCGCGCGCCAGCATTTCACGGCTAATTTCGGCGTAGCGGGTTTCATCCGGCTGCCATAGCAGCCGCCCATTCACCGGCAGCAGATACACCAGGGCAAAAAAAATGGCTAATACAATGGCCCAGGATCCTTTCAACGCTTTCATGAAACCTTTTCTCCCCCAACTTCGGTTTGATAACCCAACCAGCCTTCTCGGCCAGGAAATGGTGCGCGAGTAATGCGGCCTAACGGCAGTGATGACACATCTTGGGGCAGCAATGCACTCAGCGGGCAGAACTCGATGCCTTGCTGTTTTGCACGCTGTAACAGTTGTTCGAACATGGCCGACTGCGACATGCCTTCCACCTCGGTATGTATGGTGTACACAGGCACCCCACGATCGTTTTCTATCGCTCGCAAAATATAATCATTGAAATCCGCCATGCTGGTCTCACGACCAATCACCTCATCAAAGGTTGGAAGAGTCACGGGGATTTGCACCGTGCCCGGTTGGCCATTCTCTAATAGCGGACGGAACGGGTGGGTGCCACGGCAATCACTGTTATACTCGAAACTAAAACCTTGCTTAACCTCCACGACGCGCTGATCGGCACGCCACCCCGCCACCGCCGAAAATCGGACCGGTTGACCGATCGCGTTTGACAGCGCATCAACGCCCAACTGAACCTGGTGCGTCAACTCGGGTTTGGACCACTTCCCCACCTTGGCCTGCCACCCTTGATGATCCCAGGCATGCAAACCCACTTCGTGGCCCATCTCCAACGTGCGTTTCATCAACGGCCCCAAAGATCGGGAAATATTCCTCCCAGGCCACGCGGTCCCCGCCAGCAGGATATCCCAGCCGTACAGGGAGGCGGCCTTGGAACGTAGCATTTTCAGCAGGAATTGGGGACGAAGCAGGCGCCACAAGTGGCGCCCCATGTTGTCCGGCCCGACGCTGAAGAAGAAGCTGGCCTGAATATCGTACTTGGCAAACAGTTCCAGCAGGCGCGGCACCCCTTCACGGGTACCGCTAAAGGTGTCTACATCAACTCGCAGGCCGACCTTCCTCATGCACCATCACCTTCCTTTACCGTGGTACGCAGGAAGTAGTCCAGAGTTTCGGCAACGGTTTGCTGCATGGCGATCGTCGGCTGCCAGCCCAGCAGGCGGCGCGCGTTCTTGATGCTTGGCGTACGGTGCTCAACGTCCTGATACCCTTTGCCGTAGTAGCTGCTGCTTTCCACGTCCTTGAAACCGGCAAACGGCGGGAAATTGCCGCGCAGCGGATGTTCATTGAAGCTGGCCAACAGCATTTCCGCCAGCTCACGAATACTGGCTTCGTTGGTTGGGTTGCCGATGTTGACGATCTGACCATCACATTGGCCATCGCGGTTTTCAATAATGCGATACAGCGCTTCAATACCGTCGTTGATATCGGTAAAGCAACGTTTCTGCGCCCCACCGTCCACCAGCTTGATCGGTGAGCCTTCGACCAGATTCAGGATCAACTGGGTGATTGCACGCGATGAGCCGATACGTGCCGCATCCAGGTTATCCAGGCGTGGCCCCATCCAGTTAAACGGACGGAACAGCGTGAACTTCAGGCCTTCTTTGGCCCCGTAAGCCCAGATAACCCGGTCCAACAGCTGTTTGGAGACCGAATAGATCCAGCGCTGTTTATTGATTGGCCCGACGATCAGGCGCGAGGTGTCCTCATCAAACTCTTTATCGTCACACATGCCATAAACTTCTGAAGTGGACGGGAAGATGATGCGTTTGTTGTATTTCACACAGTCGCGGACGATTTTCAGGTTTTCTTCGAAATCCAACTCGAACACGCGCAGCGGATTACGGGTGTATTCGATCGGTGTGGCGATTGCCACCAGCGGCAGTACCACGTCGCACTTCTTGATGTGATACTCGATCCACTCGGAATGAATGCTGATATCCCCTTCCACAAAGTGGAAGCGCGGGTTATCCAGGAAGCGGCTGATGGCGTCAGAGCCGATATCCAGACCGTAGATATCGTAGCGGTCTTCGCGCAGCAGACGTTCGGTGAGATGGTTGCCGATAAAGCCATTGACACCCAGGATCAGCACGCGGGTCCGGCGCTTCATCACAGAGCTTGGTTTGGCAGCCAGACGTACGTCGCTCACCATGCCCATTTCCGCTGCCAGGCGGCTGCCTTGCACATACAAACCAGACTCACTCTGGCCAGCCACGATTTCCAGCGCACCTTCACCACAGGCAATTACCAGTGGGGTGGTGCTCAGCACCGTGCCTGGCTGCTTATCATGCGCGGTATCCAGAACGCGTGCGCGCCAAACGATCACCTTGCGCTGCCCCAGATAGCTGAATGCGCCCGGATAAGGTTCGGTGACAGCTCGCACCAGGTTGTTGATTTCATGAGCAGACTTGTGCCACTGGATCTCACCATCAGCAGCGGTACGGCGGCCAAAATAGCTGGCATCCGCTTCGTTTTGCACCGTCAGGCTGGCCGTACCGTTTTTCAGTTTCGGCAGTTGTTCTTTCAAGACGATCTGCGCCGCTTCCAACACTTTTTTGTGCAGCGTCAGTGCGGTGTCCTGATCGGAAATCGCCACTTTATGCTGACCTACGATATCACCGGCATCCGGACGTTTAACCATCTTGTGCAGCGTGGCACCGGTTTCGGTTTCGCCGTTCACCAGCGCCCAGTTGATCGGCGCGCGGCCACGGTAGCGTGGCAACAGTGAACCATGCAGGTTAAAACCACCTTTGGGAGCCAGAGACAGGATCTCATCGCTCAACATATTGCGGTAGTAGAAAGAGAAAATGATATCCGGCTGTAGCTCACGGATACGCTCAACCCACAGCGGATGATTGACATCTTCCGGTGCATACACCGGCAGCTCCAGTTCAGCACCCTGGCGAGCAACGGAAGAGAAGAAGTTGTTTTCACCTGGATCATCGGTATGGGTAAATACGGCCTGTACGTCATAACCCGCTTCTGTCAGCGCTTTCAAGCCTGCGCAGCCGATATCATGGTAAGCAAATACAATAGCTTTCATCATTCTTCTTCCTGAGTATTTTGGGTTGGCTTGGCGCCGACCACTTTCTGGACAAAATAGCGGGGACGAGCACGGACGTCGTTATAAATCCGGCCGATGTACTCCCCTAACAATCCCATACCGACAAACTGTGCACCGATAAAGGTGAATAACACTGCAAACAGCGTGAAGACTCCGCCTGCCGCCCATTCTGGCCCCAAGACCAAGCGCAGCACGATCAACAACACCGCCAGCACGAAGCCCGACAGTGCAATCACGCTTCCTATCACGCTAAGCAGACGCAGCGGCGTGGTGGTCAGGCAGGTGATCAGGTCATACATCAGGTTGATCAGCTTCATCAGGCTATATTTGGAGTCACCGAACTCGCGTTCAGCGTGACGCACCTCGATCTCCGTGGTACGGCGAGCAAAGGTGTTGGCCAGGATCGGAATAAAGGTACTGCGCTCATGGCAATGCAGCATCGCTTCGATGATATGGCGACGATAGGCACGCAGCATGCATCCATAGTCGCCCATGGATTTACCGGTCGCGCGCTGGATCATCATATTGATCATGCGGGAGGCCGTCTTGCGGAACCAGGAGTCCTGACGGTTGGCACGCACGGTACCCACCACGTCATAACCCTCTTCCGCGACGCTGACCAGACGGGGAATTTCCTCCGGCGGGTTTTGCAAATCGGCATCCAGGGTGATCACCAGATCGCCACTGACCTGATTGAAGCCCGCCATGATGGCGGAATGCTGGCCGTAGTTACGGTTCAGCAGCACGGCAATAATGCAGCTATCAGGCTGTTCCGCCGCGGCGGTCAGCATGGCGGCAGAGTTGTCGCTGCTGCCATCATCAATCAGAATAATTTCGTAAGGTTGCAATAGTTGTTTACAGGCGGCGGTGGTGCGCTCCAACAAGGCAGGTAAACTCTCCTGCTCGTTGTACACCGGGATCACCACCGAAACTTTGCTAATAGGTTCAGCGCGAGACACGGGAAGACTCCAATACGGAAGACAAGGCATTGACCACGCGATCGACATCGGCTTCGGTCATATCTGGGAACAGCGGTAAAGTGCACAGGCGTGCCGAGTTCCATTCGGTATTGGGCAGTGACAGCTGTGGGTAACGTTCGCGGTAGAATTTTTGCGTATGGGCGGCGCGGAAATGCAGACCGGTGCCGACCCCAACTTCTTTCAGCCGTTCCATCAGTTGATCGCGCCCAATGCCGCAACGTTGTTCATCAACACGCACCATAAACAGGTGCCAGGCGTGATCGTGCGGATAATCTGGTAACCCCAACGGCTGGAAAGGCGAATCTTGCAGCGCGGCCAGGTAACGTTCCGCCAGCACCTTGCGCCGGGCGTTCAACTCTGGCAAACGCGCCAGCTGCACCACAGCGATCGCCGCATGAATATCTGACAGGTTGTATTTGTAGCCAGGTTCAACCACTTCTGCCTGCGGCTTACGCCCCTGCAGTTGGCGGTCAAAAGCGTCAACACCCAGGCCGTGGAACTTCAGGCAGCGGACGCGATCGGCCAGTTCATCGTCATCGGTCGCGATCAGGCCGCCTTCAGCACAGGTCAGGTTTTTGATGGCGTGGAAAGAGAAAATGGCAGTACCACGCGCGCCCACCCATTCACCATTGAAACGGGTGCCTACGGCGTGAGCCGCATCTTCAATCAGGGGGAGGTTGTGGCGTTCAGCCACGGCGCGCAGTTCATCCATCGGTAATGGTGCGCCCGCATAGTGAACGGGAATAATCGCTTTGGTACGTGGGGTGATGGCCGCCTCAACATCGGCTGCACTGACCATCAAAGTGTCCCGGTCAACATCGATCATCACCGGCGTAGCGCCAAGCAATTCGATCATGTTGAGGGTGGAAACCCAGGTTTGTGAAGGGGTAATGACTTCATCCCCTGGCCCGATATCCAGAGCCATCAGAGTGATGTGCATCCCCGCCGTTGCAGAGCAGACGGCAACCGCATGCTTGCAGCCGAAAGTTCGGCAAAACTCGCTTTCCAACTGCTGATTTTGCGGCCCGGTGGTGATCCAGCCAGAACGCAACACCTTTTCTACCGCCGCAATTTCTTCATCCCCAATTGCCGGGCGTGAAAAAGGCAGGAATTGATCCATAATTAAACCCCAAACGTCTAGATTTTCTTTAAGCCACTGTAAGACTTTTACATTTAACGAATAGTAAACGTCGCAAAGAATGATCACTGGTGGATTAACTGCCAATGTACTTGGGCAAGCTTAACTAAACCTTAAGGGAGAAATTATTATCAGGAAACCTTCTGTAAAACTTCTTCATCAAGGAACCAATAATTAGTTGCATAATCATTGAGTTATGCAGTTATATTTTTTTACTTATTTTTTTTCAACCCGATCAGCGTAGCAGGTAATCGTGGATTTTCCATCTTATTTTGTGAGATTAACGTGAGAATTTGCGCCCTTGCAGGGTAATTATATCGAGCACGTATACTTTTCGTTTAACCTCCATTTAATCGGTTAAAATAGCAGCTAAACATCGCTAGGCCGTTTTGGTCATAATCCAGCGCTGTTCCCCTACCGCCTGCAGATGAAAATCCACGTCATAAACCTTGGATAATAACCCCGGCTCCATTACCTCGTGGGTGCCCCCCTCGGCGACCAACCGTCCGGATTGCAGCAACCAGACCCGATCGGCCTGTTGCAAGGTATGATTGAGATCGTGAGCACAGACCAGTGCGCTGCGGCCACTTTGGCAAAATTCACGCAACAGGCGATCCAGCGCCACCTTTTGCGCCACATCCAGGCTGTTGGTCGGTTCATCAAGCAGCAGTAATTGGCTTATTGGGTTAACCGTTGGCCAAACCTGTAACAACACTGCGGCCAGTCGCACCCGTTGCCATTCGCCCCCGGAGAGTTGAGTCAACATGCGGGATAATTTATCCGTCAGCTTTAGGCTACGTGCCAAATACAGGATGGTTTTTTCCAGCTCGCTTTCGTCCGCCCCGGCGGGCTGATGTAAGGCGAGATATTGAAATACCGGCATCAGCGCAACCGGAGGCTGCTGCTGGCACAGATAAGCCCGGTGCCTTGCCAGTTCATTTCCCGCATACGCTTCCAGCAAACGCCCAGACAGCCGAACTTCGCCAAGCCCTGGCAGCATACCCGCCAATCTGGCCAACAGCGTACTCTTACCCGCGCCGTTTGGGCCGATCAGGTGCACCTGCAACCCAGCGGCGATCTGCCCAGAAAACGGCACTAATCGCCCTTCTACCCCCACCTCACTCAGTTGCAGCATGGCTCTGTTCGCTCCTTTACTTGGCCAAAGCCTGTTTGATGGCCTCGGACACCTGTGGGTCTTCTGGCGTCATATCCGGTGAGAAGCGTTGGATCACCGTACCATCACGGCCAATCAAGAATTTCTCAAAGTTCCACAGGATATCGCCAGTGTGCTTCGGCGCGCGGCCTTTGCTGCTCATCCGCTCCAGGAAACCACTGCCTTCTGGTGCGACGGCCTGTGGCTGTGCGGCAATCAGTTCCCGATACAGCGGATGACGGCCCTCACCATTGACTTCAATTTTGGCAAACATCGGGAATTGGACGCCAAAGGTGCCCCGGCAAAACGCCAGGATCTCTTCATTACTGCCCGGCTCCTGACCAAGAAACTCATTGGAGGGGAAGCCCAACACCGCAAAACCCTGCCCACGCCAGGTTTCATAAAGTTTTTCCAGACCTTCGTATTGCTTGGTCAGGCCGCATTCCGACGCTACGTTGACCACCAGCAGTACTTTGCCGGCATAGGCGTTCAGTGTGGTAGATTGGTTCTCAATGGTTTGCAGGGGAATGGCATAAATGGGGTTGCTCATCAGATGTTTTCCTTTGGTTTTATTTGCAGGTGATACAGAAATAAATATCCTCCGGCATAGCCGGAGGTTTTTCATATGCGCCTATAAGGCTCTGTTGCCAGCCGCGCCCTAACAGGCGCATTGCGAGCTGACATTTGCATTTATGGATTACTTACTGCCCGTAAACGGGCTACCCGGATAGGGGATCGACAACTGCTCACCCATTTTATCCTCTTCCAGTTGGTGCTTTATGTATTCTTGTATCCTGGCTGTATTTTTACCAACCGTATCAACGTAATACCCTCGGCACCAGAACTCCCTGTTACGGTATTTGAACTTCAAATCGCCAAACTGCTCATAAAGCATCAGGCTACTCTTTCCCTTCAGGTATCCCATAAAGCCCGACACACTCATCTTGGGCGGGATTTCCAGAAGCATATGGATGTGATCCACACAACATTCCGCTTCCAGAATATTCACGTTTTTCCATTCGCACAGCTTTCTTAAGATACTGCCAATCGCTTTACGCTTTTCCCCGTAGAACACCTTTCTTCGGTACTTCGGCGCAAATACTATGTGATATTTACAGTTCCATCGCGTGTGCGCTAAGCTCTTTTCGTCCCTCATAGGGACCCCCTTTTGATTTCTTGTTGAACCTTTGCAGTTGCCAGACCGCAAACTGTTTTAACAAATCAAAAGGGGTTTTTATAACTGGCTCAAAGCTGAAAGCTTTACGGAACCTCCAGCCTAGCTGGAGGTTTTCTGTGCACAAAAAACGCCGCCGGTCATTACCGGCAGCCGGTTTACCTTACGCTTTTTGTCCGGGCCAGTAACCAGATAAAAAGAGGGGCTCCCAGCGTTGCAGTAACCACGCCGATGGGTAATTCTGCCGAAAACAGCGCAATCCGCGCCACCACGTCAGCCACTAACAGCACGCCCGCGCCCGCCAGCGCGCAGCCAGGTAACAGATAACGTTGGTTGGTCAAACCGCTGAGGCGCAAAATATGCGGGATCACCAGGCCGATAAAGCCAATCACACCCGCCAAGGCCACGCTGGTTCCCACCAGCCAGCCGATGGCCAGCACCAGCAGATTACGCCATATGTGCAGGGAAAGGCCCAACTGCCGGGCCTGCATCTCGCCAAGCGCCATCAAGTTCAGCGCCTTGCCTTGCGCGCATAGCCACAGCAGCGCCGGCAACAAGGCTAACAGTAGCCATTTCTGCCGCCAATCCACCCCGCCGAAACCGCCCATCATCCAGTACATTAGCTGCCGCAGGTCGAGGCTCGAACTGAAATACACGGCCCAAGTCATAATCGCGCTGCACACAATCCCCAGTGCGACTCCTACCAGCAGCAAACGTGCGTTGCTCAACCTACGACGGCGGGCAAAAATCAGCAACAGGGAGGTCATCACCAGGGCGCCTGCGATGGCGTTCATGCTCATCAGCGCCACCGGCAGCAGGCCGTTGCCGAACAGCACCGTCAGCACCAGCGCCACTCCGGCACCGTTGGATACGCCAAGCAGCCCAGGTTCTGCCAGCGGGTTCTCAAACAGGGCCTGCATCGCCGCCCCCGCCACCGCCAGGCTTGCCCCCACCAGCATCACCGCCAGCGCTCGTGGCAGACGCAATTGCCAGACAAACAGCTGTGCAGGTTCACTCAACCACTGCGCAGGCCAGATCCACAGATCCCCGGCGCTCAGGCTGAAGGCGAACGCTAGTACGACGCCCAGCGTCAGCCAGGTCAAATAGCGTTTATCGCGACGGTGTTGATACTGTTGTAACAAAGTGAAGGTCTGACTGCTCGGCATAACTACACAACTTCCCTACTGGCCAGGATAACGACCTGAAAATAACGTCTTGCAGCAAATAGTAGGAGGTTCGGACGTTTAGGGGAAGGACTGAGTGAACGAATGGTGGTGAAAGCAGCGGCTGGCACCGACCGCCGGTCATCGAGGTAATGGTGGTAATAGACGGGAACAGCATGCAGCGCCGACCTGTGAGGTTGGTAAACCGCCCAAAGAAAAAGGCCGCTTGCGCGGCCTTTTTGGCGTTGTATAACCTACTCTTTCGGGCTGGCGTTCTCCACCCGGCTTTTCAGTTTCTGTCCCGGACGGAAAGTGACCACGCGGCGCGCCGTAATCGGAATGTCCTCACCGGTTTTCGGGTTGCGTCCCGGACGTTGGTTCTTGTCTCGCAAATCAAAATTGCCAAAACCAGACAGCTTGACCTGTTCTCCGTTCTCCAGAGCTCGACGGACCTCTTCAAAGAACAGTTCTACCAGGTCTTTGGCATCCCGTTTGCTAAGCCCTAGCTTCTCAAACAGGTGTTCTGACATTTCAGCTTTAGTAAGCGCCATAGGTTCAATCCCTCAAGGATGCTTGGAATCGCTGTTTTAGAGCCTCTACACATTTTGCAACGGTAGCGGCAATCTCCTCTTCTTCCAGTGTACGGGCGGTATCCTG
The DNA here is from genome assembly GCF_945957435.1 of Serratia sp. PL7. Classification (NCBI taxonomy): domain Bacteria; kingdom Pseudomonadati; phylum Pseudomonadota; class Gammaproteobacteria; order Enterobacterales; family Yersiniaceae; genus Serratia; species Serratia sp. PL7. The sequence goes on from NZ_CAMFLB010000002.1 coordinate 245,393, forward strand.
CAACACCAGACTGATAGCCAGGCTCTTATAACCCTCAGCTACGCCCTTGCCACGGTACACATCAAACAAGTTTACGCCAACTACCTGATTTGCGCCAACTTTCTTACACTCTGCCAAAATATCTTCTGCGGCGACGTTTTCAGCCACTACAACGGCGATATCGCGGCGGTTTGCAGGGAAGCGAGAAACCTCACGGGCCTGAGGCACGGCGCGGCTTGCGAGCTTGTTCCACTCCAATTCAAATACCACAGTACGGCCGTTAAGATCCAGTTTACGTTCAAGTTCTGGGTGAACCACACCGATGAAACCGACACGTTCGCCGTGTAAATAAATGGCCGCACTTTGCCCAGGATGCAGGGCGGGATTGGACTCTGCCTTGAACTGAATTTCGGATAATTTACCGGTCAGCTCCAATACCGATTCCAGATCCCCTTTCAAATCATAGAAGTCCACCGGCTTTCTTGCCAGATCCCAATGCTCATCATGGGTATGCCCAGCAATTACGCCGGCCAGCATGACATCCTGACGGATACCCAGATTTGCCGCAGTATCAGGGACAAAGCGCAGGCCGCTTTCAAACAGGCGCACCCGAGTTTGCTGGCGATTCTGGTTATAAACCACCGCCGAAAGCAGGCCTGTCCACAGTGACAGACGCATGGCAGACATCTCTACCGAGATAGGGCTTGGCAGGATCAGGGCTTCTTCACCTGGGTGCAGCAACGCTTGCACTTTCGGGTCGACAAAACTGTAAGTAATTGCTTCCTGATAGCCATGATCGACCAACATGGTCTTCACGCGCTTCAGGGTCAGATCGGATTCACGGTGTTTGGTCATCACCAGATCGGCGCGCACTGGCACATCCGGGATGTTGTTGTAGCCATAGACACGGGCCACTTCTTCCACCAAATCTTCTTCGATCTCCATATCGAAACGCCAGCTTGGCGCCACCGCCAACCAGTTGTCGCCCTGCTCGGTAACCTGGCAACCCAGGCGACGCAGAATATCGCTCACCTGCTCGCTTGGCACTACGTGGCCAATCAGACGATCCAGCTTTTCACGGCGCAACGCAATGGTGGCACGCTTAGGTAAGGTGCTTTCATCGCTAACGTCAATGATTGGGCCAGCCTGACCACCGCAGATGTCGATCAGCAGGCGTGTAGCACGCTCCATCGCTTTATGTTGCAGTGCCGGATCTACGCCACGCTCGTAACGATGTGAAGCATCGGTATGCAGACCATGACGACGAGCACGGCCAGTAATCGACAGCGGGCTGAAGAAGGCGCATTCCAGCAGCACATCCTGGGTTTCGTCATTCACGCCAGAGTGCTCACCACCAAAGATGCCGCCCATGGCCAGCGCTTTTTGCTGATCGGCAATCACCAGGGTGTCTGCCTGCAGTTTGGCTTCGTTGCCATCCAGCAGGCGCAGCGTTTCACCTTCGTGGGCCATACGCACCACAATACCGCCCTCAATACGATTGAGGTCAAAGGCGTGCATCGGTTGGCCCAGCTCCATCAGCACGTAGTTGGTGACGTCGACCACGGCATCAATCGAGCGAATACCGGCACGGCGCAGCTTCTCACGCATCCACAGTGGTGAAGGTGCCTTCACGTTGATGCCTTTCACTACGCGGCCAAGATAACGTGGGCACGCCTGAGGGGCTTCTACACGGATTGGCAGGGTGTCGGTGATGGTGGCAGCAACCGGGCTCATATCCGGCTCGGTCAGCGGCAGTTGGTTCAGCACGGCAACGTCGCGCGCGACACCAATGATACCCAGGCAATCGGCACGGTTCGGCGTAACGCTGATTTCGATCGCGCTATCGTTCAGTTGCAGATAGTCACGGATATCGGTGCCGATCGGCGCATCTGCAGGCAGCTCAATGATGCCGTCATGATCGTCTGAAATCGCCAGTTCGGAGAACGAACACAGCATGCCTTCAGAAGGCTCGCCACGCAGCTTGGCGGCTTTGATTTTAAAATCACCTGGCAGTACGGCACCGACGGTAGCAACGGCGACTTTCAGGCCAGCACGGCAATTTGGCGCACCACAAACGATGTCTAACAGACGCTCACCGCCCACATCGACTTTGGTTACGCGCAGTTTGTCGGCGTTCGGGTGTTGACCGCACTCCACCACGTGGCCCACGACCACACCGTTGAATACGCCAGCCACCGGCTCAACGCCGTCTACTTCCAGGCCAGCCATGGTGATTTGATCGGATAATGCTTCGCTGCTGATGGCCGGGTTTACCCACTCGCGCAACCAGAGTTCACTGAATTTCATGTGATATTCCCGCCTTACTTAAACTGTTTGAGGAAACGCAGATCGTTTTCGAAGAACGCACGCAGATCGGTGACGCCGTAACGCAGCATCGTCAGGCGCTCCATACCCATACCGAAGGCAAAACCGGAATAGATTTCCGGATCGATACCCACGTTGCGCAGTACGTTCGGGTGCACCATGCCGCAACCCAACACTTCCAGCCACTTACCGTTTTTGCCCATTACATCCACTTCGGCAGAAGGTTCGGTGAACGGGAAATAGGAAGGACGGAAACGAACCTGCAGGTCTTCTTCAAAGAAGTTGTTCAGGAAATCGTGCAGCGTCCCTTTCAGGTTGGTGAAGCTGATGTCCTTGTCGACGATCAGCCCTTCCATCTGGTGGAACATCGGCGTATGTGTCTGATCGTAGTCGTTACGATAGACACGGCCCGGCGCGATGATACGGATCGGTGGTTGCTGGTTCTTCATTGTGCGGATCTGCACGCCAGAAGTTTGGGTACGCAGCAGGCGCGTCGCGTCAAACCAGAAGGTATCGTGATCGGCACGGGCCGGGTGATGCCCTGGGATATTCAGCGCGTCGAAGTTATGGTAATCGTCTTCGATTTCCGGGCCGGTCTCTACCGAGAAGCCCAGTTCGCCAAAGAAGGTTTCGATACGATCGATGGTGCGAGTGACTGGGTGCAGGCCACCGTTCTCCAGGCGACGCCCCGGCAGAGAGACGTCGATGGTCTCTGCCGCCAGGCGGGCGTTCAGCACCGCAGACTCCAACGCGTTCTTACGCGCGTTTAGCGCATCCTGAACTTCCTGTTTTGCCTGGTTGATCACCGCCCCGGCTGCCGGGCGATCTTCCGCTGGCACTTCACGCAGGGACTGCATCTGTAAGGTAAAATGACCTTTCTTGCCAAAATATTCGACGCGTACCAAATCTAACGCGGCAACATCTTGGGCATCTTCTACGGCTGCCTTGGCGTTGGCAACCAGCTCTGCGAGATGTGACATTGCTTTCCTCTTCCTCTGGCCTTGTGGCCCTAAGTAATTGTTATCTATTATTCCAACACGCCTTTGGTTGATCTTCAAAGAATTTCAAGCCGTAGCCAAGCAAGTGCCGCAGGCCCAAAAGGCGCAGAAGGTGGCCAAAAACAAAAAAGCCTCCACTTGGGAGGCTTAGGCGCTACTTTCCGTTTCTTTTCTTACGCGCAAAGCCTCCTGAAGTCAGGCGCTAAAGTAAAAAAAGAAGCGGAAAATAACAGCGTGCATGTTGGTAGTACCTTGTCGATGGATTGGCAACCAGTGTGATAGCGCCAGCCGATAAAAGTCAATATCTGTATTGGGAACAAACAGTAAAAGAGGGAGCAAGCTCCCTCTTTTCAACCAGCTTACGCCAGTGCTGCTTTCGCTTTTTCAACCAGTGCGCCAAAGGCCACTTTGTCGAATACTGCGATGTCAGCCAGGATCTTACGGTCAATTTCAATAGAAGCTTTTTTCAAGCCGTTAATGAATTTGCTGTAAGACAAGCCGTTCTGACGAGCAGCTGCGTTGATACGTGCAATCCACAGCTGACGGAACTGACGCTTACGTTGACGACGGTCACGGTAAGCATACTGACCTGCTTTGATTACTGCCTGGAAGGCAACACGATAAACGCGCGAACGGGCACCGTAGTAACCTTTCGCTTGTTTCAGTATTTTCTTGTGACGTGCGCGTGCAATTACACCACGTTTTACGCGAGCCATATGCTCTCTCCTAAAGTCTTATTCTAGATTCAAAAAATGTGGCTTATGCGTACGGCAGGCACGCGATAACCAGGACCAGATCGTTTTTAGACACCATGCCTTTCGGACGCAGATGACGTTTACGCTTGGTTGCTTTTTTGGTCAGAATATGACGCAGGTTAGCATGTTTGCGCTTAAAACCACCGCTGCCGGTCTTTTTGAAGCGCTTGGCTGCACCACGTACAGTTTTAATCTTTGGCATGTTAATTAAATCCACTTCGCATTGTTAAACAACGAATCAGTGAGGCGAATAAAACCCACGCACGCTTGCACGGCGTGGGTTCGATTACTTGGAAGCCTTACTGTTTCTTCTTGGGTGCGAGCACCATAATCATCTGACGGCCTTCGATCCTTGTTGGGAAGGATTCGACCACTGCCAGATCAATATCTTCACACAGGTCTTTACGGACGCGGTTAAGCACTTCCATACCGATCTGCTGGTGCGCCATTTCACGCCCACGGAAACGCAGGGTGATCTTGGCTTTATCGCCGTCTTCCAGAAAGCGAATCAGGTTGCGTAGTTTGACCTGATAGTCGCCATCATCGGTGCCAGGACGGAATTTGATTTCCTTAACCTGGATAACTTTTTGCTTCTTCTTCTGTTCTTTGGTCGACTTGCTCTTCTCGTAGAGGAATTTGCCGTAATCCATGATCCGGCAAACTGGCGGTTCGGCATTTGGGCTGATCTCTACTAAATCAACACCCGCTTCCTCAGCTTTTTCAAGAGCTTCATTCAGACTGACAATACCAATCTGCTCGCCATCGACGCCGGTTAGGCGAACTTCTTGCGCGCGAATTTCTTTGTTAATGCGATTTGGACGCGCCGGTTGAACTCGTTTTCCGCCTTTAATACTTTATTCCTCCAGTTGATGAAGACTTCGGCTGCGTATCTCATGTAGCAGCTTGTCTACGACTTCTTGTACGTCCAGGCTCCCCAGGTCTTTGCCACGGCGGGTACGAACGGCAACTTTGCCTGATTCGACCTCTTTATCACCGCACACCAACATGTATGGAACCCGTCGTAAAGTATGTTCGCGAATTTTAAAGCCAATCTTCTCGTTTCTCAAGTCCGCTTTTGCCCGAATGCCTGCATCTTGCAGTTTTTTGGTCAATTGCTGGACGTAATCAGACTGGCTGTCGGTGATATTCATCACCACTACCTGCACTGGAGCAATCCAGGTTGGGTAGAAACCGGCATATTCTTCGGTAAGGATACCGATGAAGCGCTCCATGGAGCCAAGAATAGCACGGTGTATCATTACCGGTACCACGCGTTCGTTGTTTTCGCCAACATACGACGCGCCTAAACGGCCCGGTAAGAAGAAATCGAGTTGCACGGTACCACATTGCCATGCGCGATCCAAACAATCATGCAAGGTAAATTCAATTTTTGGTCCGTAGAAAGCGCCCTCACCCGGCTGATATTCAAACGGAATCCCGTTTTCAGTCAGCGCAGCGGCCAGATCGTTTTCGGCTCGAGTCCACATTTCGTCAGTCCCGATGCGCTTCTCTGGACGGGTGGACAGTTTCACCACAATCTTTTCGAAGCCAAAGACACCGTACATATCGTAGACCATTTTGATGCAGTCGTTCACTTCGGAACGCACCTGATCTTCGGTACAGAAGATATGGGCATCGTCCTGGGTGAAACCACGTACACGCATCAGGCCATGCAGCGAACCGGATGGCTCGTTACGGTGGCAGCTACCGAACTCGCCCATACGCAGCGGCAGGTCACGGTAAGACTTCAGGCCCTGGTTGAAGATCTGCACGTGGCCCGGGCAGTTCATCGGCTTGATGCAATATTCACGGTTCTCTGAAGACGTGGTGAACATGGCATCTTTGTAGTTTTCCCAGTGGCCGGTTTTTTCCCACAGCACACGGTCCATCATGAACGGCCCTTTCACCTCCTGATACTGGTGTTCTTTGAGCTTCATGCGCACAAAGGCTTCCAGTTCACGGAAGATGGTCCAGCCGTCGTTATGCCAGAACACCATGCCAGGGGCTTCTTCCTGCATATGATACAGGTCGAGCTGCTTGCCGATCTTGCGGTGGTCACGCTTGGCCGCCTCTTCCAGGCGCTGCAGATAGGCGTTCAACTGCTTCTTGTCTGCCCAGGCGGTACCGTAGATACGTTGCAGCATTTTGTTTTTGCTGTCGCCACGCCAGTAGGCACCGGAGGTTTTCTGCAGTTTGAAATGGTGGCAGAAACGCATATTCGGCACGTGCGGGCCACGGCACATATCCACGTATTCTTCGTGATGATACAGGCCAGGGCGATCGTCATGGCTGATATTTTCATCCAGAATCGACACCTTGTAGCTTTCGCCACGGGCTGCGAAGGTGTCGCGGGCTTCCTGCCAGCTCACTGTTTTCTTGATGACGTCATAATCTTTGTCGGCCAATTCATGCATCCGCTTCTCCAGCAGATCCAGATCTTCCTGCGTCAGGGTATGGTCGAGGTCAACATCATAGTAAAAACCGTTGTCGATCACCGGGCCAATGGCCATTTTGGTGTCAGGCCACAACTGTTTGATCGCATGACCCAGCAGGTGCGCACAGGAGTGGCGCATGATTTCCAGGCCTTCGGCATCTTTGATGGTAATGATGGCCAACTGTGCATCGGATTCGATGACATCGTTGGCATCGACCAGTTCACCGTTAACGCGGCCGGCGATACAGGCTTTGGCAAGGCCAGGGCCGATATCACGGGCAACATCCATCGGGGAAACGGCATGGTCGTATTGACGCTGACTTCCGTCAGGAAGAGTAATAACAGGCATTCATAATTCCTTATCTACAGTGGTGACCCACACGACAGATCACATATAGAAATACAATATCGTTTACTTACATGATGTTACCTACGCTATTCAGCTTCACTCTGCCAAATATGTACACTCATATGTACACGATTCCAAATGTACCCATGGTGTGACGCGATAACGGACTGACCATTCTAACATCATGGTTTACGCGACTTCTAGCTGTTACTTAATGAACAACTCACGCCACCAGATCGTCAAACTCGCTCGTGTGCATATCGTTCAGCGCATACGTGACCACGCCAAACACCTCGACCACTCGATCATCTCCAAAATCTTCATCATCGACAATCGTCACATTCCCTGACCCATCGATATACTCCAAACACCGCACTGGAACCAGGCGCAATCTGCGAATGACGTACTCGCCATCAACAGCAACGAGAATGATGCTCCTAACCGTGCAGTGTTCGTCTGCCCGGTTAAGCTGTTATTCGGGGACTCTTCAGCGGCGCCCGCGGCATTAGGAATGCTTGGCTTCGGCATGAGGAACGAGAACACTTGGCCAATCACTTTAAAAATAGAGCTCAGGATGTCGCCGATAACGCCTTTCGGCTGGTCAATAGACGACAACGTGATCCGTTTCTTTCAGTTCAAAGTTGAGTTAGTCATCGTCTTTTAGGGCAACGCCATTAACACGAATGCAGATGTCCTGGTGCAGGTTATGTTCTGATAACCAGGTATAAAAAAAAGTGCCGTTTGGCACCTCGTCTCGTTCTTTTGGCGTTCCTAGGAATCGCTGAGTCTCAATCAACGGCATATTGGAAATACTCCACTCTAGTGAAAGCCCTTTCGATAATCATCACTGTATCCATCCGTACGCCACAGCCCTCACCTCTGCTATGCAATCAGGCCAACATGGGCAGGCTGTGAGCCTTTGTAGCCAACGAATATTGGGTTATCGACCTGCCGCCAAAACACCACATCGCCATCAAAGCACGTCACAAAATCAGCCCCGGCTTCGTAGTCCGGCGTGTGGTGAACCTCGATGCCGAGCACATGCCGGTAACAAACGAGGTTCTCCCGCAAAACCGCAAGACTGGCAAGTATGAGATGGTCAACACCTCGGCACCTGTTCCTGTCTTCCGCTATCTAGTCGAATTGCGTTATCACGACAACCAGACCGGCCAGGAAGAAATCTTCAAAGGTGGATGCAACACGACGGAGTCAATCGTGAACGGAACGGCGCACAAGTTCGGGTTCATCATCCAAGAGATGATCTCCGCTCCGGTTAAAATTGCTTGGTGATAAGGCAGATAGCAAAAAGCCCACCAGTGGAGTGGGCTCTTAACTTAGTGAGACTTCTCTAACTTTTCGATGCAGAACACGCTTTAACTGCGCCTTCTGATAGTTTTGGATCGATTCCATCATTCAGAACTATCCACTCACCAACTTCTTCCTCGAACTCCAAATCTTTCAACCCACCACTCTCATATAATGCATTGAGATTATCTAAATTTTTTTTATCTCGTTCATCTGCATATTCGCTTTCGGCCCAAATGAATGATTTGGCATCTCTAATTGCTTTAGGGTATGTCACTTTGACAGTAACAATATATGAGTCACCAACTTTTTTTCAGAAACAATGCTATACTTTATTTTCCCATATAAATATTTACTGACTTGATAGTAATCGTTGGTGGTCGGTAATAAATTCCCATCAATAAAGTGAGCACTCTTTAACCACTCATCAGTACACATCGATGTCTTTGATTTCGAGAGCAACCCTGTATCTTTTGTTTCTATAAATTTCCTAACCTTATCCGATGCGGTTTCCTCACCACACCCCAAAAGCATCACCACGCTGGTCATTACGCCAATAGCCAATAGCTTCCTCATATCCCATTCTCATAGGTAAGTAATGGGTAGATGTTAGCAAAGGTGACGGCAATGGGAAGCAAAAAACCCCGGTTAACTGAGTTCAACAAGGTGCCGGTACAAAAGCAGATGATGCGGCAGATACACTAGCCAGATACCCTGCTGCATAATTGATCGCACTTGACTTACCACGATGACTCGGTCAAATTACCCGGGTAAAATAATTTAACCCGGATATAAAAATATGAAAACCCTCAATACGCCGAGCTGCACCGCTTTCTTGCAGCATCAACGAGTGGCTGCCGGGTCTTATGCCGATGTCGCTCAGGCGCTTGCTGCGATGGATCTCACTGCCGGGGGGCTGTTAGTGTTTGATGATGCCACCGGCTCCCAGGTGGATTACCCTTGGCCAGCAGGTTACGTTTGGCCCCAGCCTGATGGCGGTGTCGCTGAGCTTGATGCAGAACCGACAACTCAACCCTCGGTTGGTCGGCCCAAACTCGGCGTAGTGGCCCGCGAAGTGACCCTCCTGCCCCGTCATTGGGAATGGCTGGCACAACAGCGCGGTGGTGCTTCTGCTGCGCTACGTCGTCTGGTTGATGAAGCCAGGCGCACCACGGTCGAGCAGGATAATGAACGCCGTATCAAAGAGAACGGCTATCGCTTTATGAGCGCCATCGCCGGCTCTTTACCGGGCTATGAAGAAGCCACGCGCGCACTGTTTGGCCACGACGGCAAGCTGTTTGCCGAGCGAATTGCGCAATGGCCTGCCGATATCCAGGCGCATCTGGCCTGGATGACTCGCGATGCGTTCCCCCGCTGAACGCACTGGTTGTCAGCTACAATAACGTTATTTATGAGCACCGTTAGTGCTCGTTACAGGCCTTTAGGCGCAGGAAAAACGATTAAATGCAAACCCTTCCGCAGCACAAGCAGCCACCGCTTTGGCGCATCTATCTGATCTTTTTGGTGCCCATGGTGCTGTCCAACTTCCTGCAAGGATTTTCAGGCACGCTAAACGGCATCTATATCGGCCAGATGCTCGGCACCCATGCGCTGGCCGCCATCTCTGGTATGTTCCCGGTGGTGTTCTTCTTTATCTCACTGGTGATTGGCGTTGGTGCCGGTGCCTCGGTGCTGATTGGGCAGGCATGGGGCGCGAATGAACCGGAAAAAGTGAAAACCATTGCCGGTACGGCCTTGATGCTGGGCGTGTCGCTTGGCTTACTGGCGGCAGTATTTGGCAGTCTGTTTGCCCGCCAGGCGCTACAAGCGCTAGGCACGCCAGCGGACGTGCTGGAAGAAGCGGTCTCTTACGCCCGCATCATGATGCTGATTATGCCGTTATTGCTGGTATTTGTGTTGTTCACCCAGTTGCTGCGCGGCGTCAGTGACACGGTCTCACCACTCTTGGCCCTGCTGCTGTCTACCATCGTTGGCTTGCTGCTCACTCCTGCCCTGATCCGTGGCTGGCTGGGCTTTGCCCCAATGGGCATACAGAGCGCGGCTCTGGCGGGTATGGTCGGTAACGCACTGGCAATGTTGTATCTGACATTGCGTCTGCGCCGCAAAAAACACGTATTGGCCCCCGACCGGGCCATGCTGGCCGCGCTCAAGCTGGATACGGTGGTGCTACGCAAAGTATTACGTATTGGCCTGCCCACCGGTTTACAAATGGTGGTAATTTCTATCTCTGAGTTGATCATCCTGACGCTGGTCAATCGCCACGGTTCGGATGCCACGGCAGCCTACGGCGCAGTGACACAGATCGTAAACTATGTGCAATTCCCTGCCCTGTCGATTGCCATCACCGCCTCTATTTTAGGCGCTCAGGCCATCGGCGCTGGCAAAACCGAGCGCATTGCTCCTATCTTGCGCACCGGGCTATATATCAACCTCTGGCTGACCGGCTCGTTGATTATTCTGGTCTACCTGCTGTCACATTGGCTGCTGGGTTTGTTCCTGACCAGCCCGGTGGTATTGGCAGAAGCAGAGCATTTATTGCATATCATGCTGTGGAGCATGCTGGTATTTGGTTTCCAGGCGATTGTCGGCGGCATCATGCGCGCCAGCGGCGTGGTGTTGGTGCCGGTGACGATCTCCATTCTCTGCATCGTGGCCGTACAGTTGCCAGCGGCCTATCTGCTCAGCAATCACTTTGGATTAGAGGGGGTATGGATGGCGTTCCCTATCGCCTATTTGACAATGCTGGCATTGCAGACAACGTTTTATAGGCTGGTATGGCGACACAGAAAAATTGAGCGTCTGGTCTGACGCTGGTAGTCACAATACTTTTTGGGCGTAGTGACTGCGCCCCCATTTCATTCTCTTGCTGGGGTTTGTTTTATGTCGAGTATTCTGCAGTTGTTTCAGGCCATCGGGCTGGGGATAGCCCTACTGTTGCCACTGGCCAACCCGCTGACCACCGTGGCGCTGCTGCTTGGTCTGTCGGGAAATATGACCAACGAAGAGCGCAACCATCAGTCGCTGATGGCTTCGGTCTATGTGTTCTGCATCATGACGGTGGCGTTCTATGCCGGTCAACTTGTCATGAGCACCTTTGGGATCTCCATCCCCGGGCTGCGGATCGCCGGGGGTTTGATTGTCGCCTTTATCGGTTTTCGCATGTTGTTCCCACAGCAAAGTGCCGATGAAACACCGGAGGTAGAAACCAAAAGCAGAGAATTGCGCAAGAAAACCTCGGCCAATATCGCCTTTGTCCCACTGGCCATGCCAAGTACCGCTGGGCCGGGTACTATCGCCATGATCATCAGCACCGCATCCAGCGTCAATGAAAATACCCTGGGCTTTGCCCACTGGGTGCTGCTGGCCGCGCCGGTGGCCATTTTCCTGTCGATAGCGATCATTCTGTGGGTCTGTTTACGTAGCTCCACGGCGATCATGAAACTGGTTGGCGAAAGCGGTATTGAGGCCATTTCCCGCCTGATGGGCTTCCTGCTGGTGTGTATGGGCGTACAGTTTATTATCAACGGCGTGTTGGAGCTGATCTCTACCTATGTGCCAATGACCTAACCCAACCGGCCCCGCAGTCGCGGGGCCAATTTGATCGCTATGCCAACCCGTAAACCAAAGCGGAAAGTGCAATCAACCCCATCACAAGTACAAAGACATTACTCAAGGCACGATAACGGCGCATAGCCGGAACCGCGCGCACCGCATACATCGGCAGAATAAACAGGATCACCGCAATCAGCGGACCGCTGATGGTTTCAATGATATGCAAGGCGCTAGGATTCCAGACGGTGGCCGCCCAGGTGAGCAAGAACAGCACCACGCCGGAGATACGATGAGTCGTCCTGGCATTTAACGGCTTGCCAACGGCGCGGGTTAGCCCATCAATCAGGCTGGTTGCGCCTTCGGTTACGCCTAGAGACGTGCCAAGATAGGACTTTGCCATCGCCAACATCGCCATCACCGGCCCAAGATAGGCAATCAGCGGATTGGAAAACTTGTTGGCCAGAGTGGTCAACACCGTGATGTTCTGCGCTTTCGCCTGCTCCATCTCCTGGTGCGAAAGGCTCAGTACGCAACTGAACACGAAGAACAGCACGGTGACGCAAATCAGCAGGTAGCTGTAACGCATGATCCGCGCACAACGGCGCTCGGCCTTGTCGCCATATAAGCTGTTCTGGGTGGACGCGAACGACGAAATGATCGGCGCATGGCTAAAGGAAAATACCATCACCGGGACCGCCAACCACAGCGAATGCCACAGGTCGGGGCTGTCAAATTGCGTGTTGGCCAAACCACTGACAAAGTTCTCGGTCTGCCAGGTGGGTACCAGATACAGCGAAATCCCCATCAGAAACACCAGCAATGGGAATACCAGAACGCCCATCGCGGCCACAATAGTATCCTTTCCGCGCAACAGCACCAGATTGAGCACCACCACTACCGCCAAACTCAGCCAGATACGGGGTACCGGGTTGAAGTGAAATTGGTGAGTCAGGAAGCTGTCCAACGCGTTGGTGATGGAAATACTGTAGACCAGCACGATGGGGAAAAACGCCATCAGGTACAGCACCATAATGATCTTGCCGGCTAACACGCCGAAATGCTCGACCACCACGTCCTGAATGTTGCCATCACGGCTGGAGCCGGAAAGGACAAAGCGGGTTAGCGCCAGATGGGGTAAATAGGTCAGAGGGAAAGCGAACAGTGCCATCAATAGCAGCACCAGCGGGCCATTCAGACCGGCATTGATCGGCAGAAACAGGGTGCCGGCACCCACGGCCGTGGCGTAAAGCCCGAACATCCAGACGGTGTCGGTCTTGTTCCATTTGGCAGCTTGGGCAATGGCCACCCTGCCATGTTCTGGAGAAATCGTACTCATGAGACAGCTTACCTTAATCTACAGCGCCAACGATTGCGCCCGACGGAAACTCCCTTCTCCGTAGAATGTTTATATAAAACAGGATATTAATGGCGAGAGAAATTCACCTACCTGATAAAAGGACGGCAAAGGATAAAGAAAATCTCTGGAATGGTCTATATTTCGGCGGTTAACTGCACGCTTCGTGAGCAGCCGATGCCGCCCACGAGCCATATGGAATGGAACAATGCCTAGGCGCTGGCGGCGGCGACAAACCGGCGTATTTCACCAATATGCTGCGGGCCGTAAGCACATTGCCCTACTTCTATTTTTGGCTTGTTACGCCCGTGGAAGTCACTGCCGCAGGTAACAAACGCCGAGCGGCCCACGGTAAACTCATACAGCTGGCTAGCCAATTCGGGTGAATGATAGCTTGAGAACACCTCTACCCCCATCACACCAATCTTCAACATTTCATCGATGACTTGGGTATGGTCCTGTTTAACGTTGGCACCGATATGTGCCAGGATCGGTATTCCCCCGTTATGGCGGATCACCTCCACCATGCGGCTCATAGCGGGATAGGTGACCGGCATATAGCACACCTTTCCTGGGCCAAAAAAGTCCCAATAGAAATTGATTAGTGGCATATCGGCCCTTTCCCCCCCGGGCCGATAAGGCATCAGCAACGGATGCCCGTCATTACGCGGATCGTCGAGTATCACTTCACCCATCTGCTCTTCCTGCGGGATAGCGCCACCGCATACCTGCTCCAGACGTTGCTCATCCAGATGGAATTTCAACCCGCGCAGCTTGGCAAACTTTAGCGGCGTCAGTTCCCGTTGAATGGCACTGAAATTATTATAGATTTCCACAAAGTCATTGCTGGGGGTAAACCCGTAACCCAACAGGTGGAAGTTACGCCCAGCGAAGGTGCAGTCGATCTCGATACCGGACAGGACATTGAGGCTGGACGATGCCAGCGCCTTGGCCTCCGGCACCGAATTGGCATTATTATGGTCGGTCACCGCCAACGTACTGATGCCGTTGGCCATGCAGCGTGCAATCACCGTCTCAACCGGGAAGTCTGCATCATCGCTGTAGTTGGAATGCATATGCAGGTCGATTTTTTCCATGGCAATGTCCTTTGACGAATGCTCAATTACAAAGACCATACTAAAGCAGCCGCTGAATGGATACAGCGGATTTGACACTTTTTATAGACGGGATCACAAAAGCGTGGGTCTGCTCACGGGTAGTAGATCGAGATTCTGACGAGATCGATAACGGTGCAAACTGTTAACAGGCATTGGCGGTGTCAAATAGCTGCGGCTTCTTGGTCATCAATCTAAAATGCCCCACTTTTCCGGGGCATTTCACCTGAAGAAATCTGCTTTTTGGTCAAATAGGGTAAACCGCAACTTATCATGTTCGGAAAAGCAGCGTATCGATTAACCTTACACATTTCCTTTTGAACTTGATGCGCTTTCTGTAGGTATATTTTTTACCAAGACTAATACAGATACGCTTACGCCTATCGACCTCAAAAGCGACGGAAACGTACACTACTATCAATAAAACTATTACCATCACGCCCCTAACCTCCCTTTAATTTCAATTCTCCCTTACGATTAACATTAATAACATTAATGAAATTTTTATTCACCACCTAAAAAACCCACAACAACCTAATCAATAACAATGACATATATGAAATATGAAGTTAAACATCTCGCGAAAAGGTAAAATACTCAGATAAAATAGCTTAAAACCCTAGGAACACACCGATAAAGGTGATCAAAAATCAATCACCCTGAAATGATTAACAAATCTAATTTATTTAAGGATAATTAAGACGATTAAAGGGCCTCGAACGAGGCCCTTGGGAAGCTTACTTGGCACCCAGCGGCGCTGGCTCTGGGACAGCAGAACTGCCCATCGCCTTCTCATCGCGGATTATTGAACGATCCTTACGCACGTCAGCCACATCGGAGGCACTGATGGCCTTGGCATTGTTCCCCCAGCTCGAACGGATAAAGTTCACCACGTCCGCCACCTGCTGGTCGTTCAAGCGCCAGCCAAACGGCGGCATGGTGAGATTGGAAACTGCTCCCTTCACCGCTGGCGTGGTATTGCCGACCAACACAATGTGGATCAGCGAAGTCGCGTCTTCGGTCTGCACCACCGGGTTGCCCTTCAGCGCCGGGAAGGCGCGCTTGTAACCAACACCATCGGTACGATGACAAGCGGCACAGTTATCGACGTACAGCGCGGCTCCGGGCTTACTGTCGTTACCACGCCACAAATCTTTGGCAACGCTGTCTTCAACCGGTGCGGCCTGCTGTTTACCGTCTTTCGGCGGTAAGGTTTTCAGATAGCGGGCGATCGCGGTCAAATCCTCATCGCTGAGATATTGCAGGCTATGTTCGATCACGTCGCTCATGCCACCAAAAACCACAGACTTATCGTTGCGGCCGGTTTTCAGGAACTCGGTCAGTTCACTCTCGCTCCAGGTGCCTAGGCCATCTTTATTATCGCCACGCAGGCTGGATGCCACCCAACCGTCGATCGGCGCGTTACTGCCAGACAGGTAGTCATCCCCTTCCGTGTTGCTCAATGCTTTCTCTTGCATGGTCAGGCTACGCGGCGTATGGCATGCCCCACAGTGCCCAAGGCCTTCGACCAGATAGCGACCACGTTCGATAACCGGATCGGCGTTAGCGTTTGCCGCGAAATCGGCAGGCGTGGGTGCAAACATCGAACGCCAGATGTGCAATGGCCAACGCATGGACAGCGGCCAGGGAATATCGGAGTCTTTGTTCACTTGTTCGACGGGTTGCACGCCGTGCATGAAATAGGCGTACATGGCACGCATATCCTCCTCTTTTACCAGCGCAAAAGAAGGATAAGGCATCGCCGGGTACAGAGTGCTGCCGTTCTTGGCGACACCTTTACGTACCGCATTGTCGAAATCTTCAAAACTGTAATCGCCAATCCCGGTAGTTTTGTCCGGGGTGATGTTGGTGGAATAGAGAGTGCCAATCGGCGTTTCCATCGCCAAACCACCCGCAAAGGGCACGCCGTCTTTACCATTGGTATGACAGGCCACACAGTCACCGGCACGTGCCAGATATTCACCCCGTTTGAGCAATTCGCTGCTGACCGCCGCGTCCTGCGCCAAAACGGAAAAACTCAGTGCACTGAGAACCAGTGCGGGAACCAAAGCTTTCATCACTCGCCTCCTCATGCCTGCACCAATGGGCCTGGGTTTTTCAGATACTGCTCGCGAATGGCACGGGCAGACCAGTAGGCCAACGCGGCAACGGTGCCGGTCGGATTGTAGCCTAGCCCCTGCGGGAAGGCCGATGCGCCGATCGAGAACACGTTATGCACGTCCCAGCTTTGCAGATAACGGTTTACCGCGCTGGTCTTGGGATCTTCTCCCATCACCGCACCGCCGTTCATGTGCGTAGTTTGATAGCTGGTGGTATCGAAATGGCTGTTGGCATTTTTCGGGCTGCCGGAAATCAGTTTCGGGTTCATCGCCTTGGCAATCGGAGCCATCTTGTTAAACATAAACTGCGCCATCTTGATGTCGTTTTCCTGCCAGTCGAAGGTCATCCGTAGCAGAGGTTGACCAAAGACGTTTTTATAGGTCGGATCGAGATCGAGGTAATTGCTACGATAAGACTGGTGCGCGCCATGCGCATCCATAGAGACATGGTGCGTATAAGCATCCGCCACCGCGGCTTTCCACTTGCTGCCCCAGGCTGGAGTGCCAGGAGGCGTCGGCAGGCCGGAGATCGGTTTGGTACCCGCCTGGTTAACCCAGAATGGTGAGCCACCGACAAAGCCTTCTTTGCCGTGGTCAAAGTTATCCGCGTTAAAATCATCCACACCGACGCCGTTGCCGCCAGCGCCGATAAACGGGTTGGTGTGGACATCCTTATCGAAGAACGCCTTGATGGTAGTCATGTTCTGGTAGGCAAAATTACGCCCAACCACCCCTTCACCGGTCTGTGGGTCGTAAGGTTTGCCAATGCCGGAGAGCAGCATCAGGTGCACATTGTGGAACTGGAAGGCTCCGAGGATCACCAGATCGGCAGGTTGTTCAATCTCGCGCCCCTGGGCATCGATATAGTTGACCCCGGTCGCCCGGCTTTTGTCGGCGGTCAGGTTAACCTTCAGCACGTTGGCATTGGTACGCAGCTCAAAGCGCTTCTCCATGCGCAGTGCTGGCAGGATATTGACGTTTGGCGAGGCCTTGGAATACATGTAGCAGGCATAACCGCTGCAGTAACCGCAGAAGTTGCAAGGACCCATCTGCGCGCCATAGGGATTGGTATAGGAATCTGAGGTATTGGCAGAGGGCAGATTGTAAGGGTGATAACCCACTTCACGCGCCGCCTTTTCAAACAGCTGCGCGGAGAAGGTGTTCTTCTGCGCTGGCAGTGGGAAATGGTCGGAACGGTCTGGCGCAAAGGGGTTTCCGCCTTTGTCTTTACCCACCAACTGCCCCTTCACCGACCAGGCAGTGCCTGAGGTGCCGAATACCTTCTCGGCCTTATCGAAGAACGGCTCCAGCTCGTCGTAGCTCACCCCAAAATCCTGGATCGTCATGTCTTTTGGAATAAAACTTTTGCCGTAGCGCTCTTCATAATGGCTGCGCATACGCAGCTCGATAGGATCGATACGGAAATGCACGCCAGACCAGTGCAGACCCGCTCCCCCCACGCCGGTGCCTGGCAGGAAAGCCGCCAACTGCCGATAAGGCACTGCGGTTTGGCTGCTGTTGTGACGGATGGTCACCGTACTTTTGGAAAGGTCCTGGAACAGCTTACGGCGGATATTATAGGTCAGCTCATCGATCACCTGCGGGTAGGAGCCGTCTGGGTAGGTATCGCGCATCGGGCCACGCTCAAGCGCCACCACGTTCAGCCCGGCCTCGGTCAACTCCTTGGCCATAATGGCACCAACCCAACCAAAACCGACGATCACCACATCCTGCTTCTTCATTACCGTTGCCATAATTATCCTCTCTCCCCACGAATCGATACCGGTGGGAAGGGATAACGTTCCCCTCGCTCAACCCAGTCCATAAAGTCAGCGCGTGCGCCCGGAAAATTAATCAGCTTCCATCCCACCATTTCTTTGTTACCGCCATGGATCGGATCGCTGAAAAAACCTTCACGGGTATTTTGTAATAGATAAGAGAAGAACAGCTTGGCAGGCAGTTGCGCAAAATCGGCCTCACCGGATTCGAACTTCTGCAACAGCGCATCCTGTTGTGCGCCATCCAGCTCGGCGAATACTTTACCTGTCGTTTTCTTGCTGTAGGCATCCGCATCGCTGATACCGAGGTTATAAATCTGTTTCGGCACCAACGGTAGTTGATAACCCATTTCCGGTGCGACATCGGGATTGAACGGCCCTTGCATGTACCAGATTGAACCGGTGGCATAAGGCGTATTCATCTGCCGATCGATAAACTCCGGCACGCCGGCTTCCAAAGCGCCCGGGCCGCGCTCGTCCGCAGGGATCAAACGCGCAACCGCCGCCTGAACAAAGGCCCACTCTTCGGGGGTAAAGAAAGTAGGTTGATAGTCAGTCTGCTTGGGAGTATCGCTAGCGGCAAGCACCGGTGTGGCCGCCGTCAGGGCACTCACACCGCTGCCACCGATAACGGCTGCGGGGATCAGCGTCATCGACTTCAGCAAGAAATCACGCCGGGAGTTGTTGGTTTTATCGTTCGACATAGCACATTCCTTCCAAAAAAAATCACAACTATTTAACCTCAACCTCGCGGTCTATACGGAGTTTAAACATATATTGTTACGTAATTGTTTATTTTTTGAAGGTCAGAATGTGAGCTTTGGCAGCAATGTTACCGGTAACTATTTGATTGAACGTAAAGTTTTCTTTGTTAATGTAAAATTAACAATTTGTGCGGTTTTTTAGTTCAAAAGGCGGGAGAACAGCGGAAATGGGATGTGTAGCACATTTTTACCGGCAAGAAATAGCAAAACCGGCCCCTTAGCGAGGCCAGCCGTAGACAATCTTAGGCTAGTAGGCCATCGCTTGATAAGCGGTGGTAACCTTCCACAAGTAACGCGGCGCTTGCGGTGCCGGGTGCTTCTTCTGGATATGCTGATAAAACTCGTCCGGGCTCATCTGATTGATGCGGTTTACCGCCACACGTTTATCTGATGAGAAGGTCCGTAACATCGCGCCAGCCCCATTCACATAGGAAACGATGGTGGCATAACGTAACGTTTGTGGATTAGTGATCCCGGCTAGCTGCTGGCTTTGAAGAATATTGATATAGGCTGTTCCCAGATCAATATTGACCGCCGGATCCTTCAACTCACGTGAACTTGGCTGTCCGTTCTTTCCCTTCATACGGTAAGCATCACGTCCAGCGGTTGAGGCTTTCAGCTGCATAAGCCCCACGGCATTCGAGGTGCTGACCACATTCGGGTTAAACCCGGACTCCACCTGAATGATCGCCTTAATCAGCGTTTCATCGACGCCATAGTTGCTGGCGGCCTGACGGATATAATCGTTATAAGCGACCGGTGTACCGGTACGGTTGCTTGATGTTTGCGGTGGGGTTTTTAGCCAACCGCCCGAAGTGCCACTGCCTGTCTGGTTGCCGGTTGTTTGCGGATCTTTCGCACAACCGGCTAATAGTACGATTGCCATCAGGCAACCTATTTTTGTTTTCACAGAATCCCTCACTCCTTTCAATGAGTTGCGTAGCATATACAACTGGTAAGGATACCTGCATAACTTTTTTGGTCTATTCTCAGGCTATCCATATACCAAGAGGTGATTTATGAGTCAATCTTCGTCCATAGGATTTGTGGTGTCTTTCACCTATCCGGAACAGAGCTTAACCGATTTAGCCAAATTAACCGGACAAATGACGCTGGCCGGTTTTTCCACCATGCTCAGCGACAGCAATGGCGTACCCCATGAGCTGGGGATCAACAGTTTTTCGCTAACAACGCCATTAAATCAAGAAGATGTAAAACAGTTGGCACAGGGGTTGGGCGAGGTGGCATTGGGGGCAAAACCCGAGGTCGAGATAGTCACTGGCAGTGACTACTTTAAGCGGTTACATCCCGATACATAAAATGTTATAACTCACACGGCGGTACTATTTCATTAACAACAAACTAACCCCTTGGCAAAGCTGGGTGATGCTTGACTTCCGCTCAATTGATATTGATAATCATTTTCATTTGAATCAGGAGACGTCATCATGCCAATGAAAAACAACGTATTTACTCGTCGTCGTTTTAGCTTGTCCCACTTTCGCCCCCTTGCCCTGCTCTGCGTATGCCTCAGCGTTATTGTTGTGAGCCAACCGGCTTTGGCAAAGGACAAACTGCGCGTGGTGACAACCTTCACCATTATCCAGGATATCGCCCAGAACGTGGCAGGCGACGCCGCCGTGGTAGAGTCCATCACCAAGCCTGGGGCGGAAATCCACGACTATCAGCCCACGCCGCGCGATATCGTTAAGGCACAGCACGCCGATCTGATTTTATGGAACGGAATGAACCTGGAGCGCTGGTTCCAACGTTTCTTCGAAAATATCAAACAAGTGCCCGCCGCCGTAGTGACCGAGGGGATCACCCCGCTACCGATCCACGAAGGCCCGTATAACGGTAATCCAAACCCCCATGCCTGGATGTCGCCAAGCAATGCGCTGATCTACATCGAGAACATCCGCAAAGCGCTGGTACAGCACGATCCTGATAACGCGGAAACCTATAACCGCAATGCCAAAGCCTACGCTGAAAAAATCGCGGCGCTGGATGCCCCGCTACGCGAGCGTTTGTCGCGTATTCCGTCAGCCCAGCGCTGGCTGGTAACCAGCGAAGGTGCCTTTAGCTATCTCGCCAAAGATTATCAACTGCAAGAAGTCTATCTGTGGCCGATCAACGCAGACGAACAGGGTTCACCGCAGCAGGTGCGCCGGGTGATTGATACCGTGCGGGCCAACCACATTCCGGTGGTGTTCAGCGAAAGCACCATTTCGGATAAACCTGCCAAGCAGGTGGCCAAAGAAACCGGCGCACAATACGGCGGCGTGCTGTACGTCGATTCGCTGTCTGCCGCCGACGGGCCGGTGCCCACCTATATCGATCTGCTCAATGCCACCGTGCAGACCATCGCCAAAGGATTCAATCAATGAGTGCAGAGACCTTTATCCGCCCTGAGCTCAGCGTGGATGACGTATCGGTCACCTATAACAACGGCCATACGGCGATCCATAACGCCAGTTTTACCCTTAGCGGTGGTTCGATCTGTGCGCTGGTGGGGGTTAACGGCAGCGGAAAATCGACCCTCTTCAAAAGCATCATGGGCCTGGTAAAACCGACATCTGGCCAAGTGATGCTGAGCGGGCAACCGGTTGTCGCCGCGCTGAAGAAAAATATTATCGCCTACGTGCCGCAAACCGAAGAAGTTGACTGGAACTTCCCGGTGCTGGTGGAAGACGTGGTGATGATGGGCCGCTACGGCAAAATGAACTTCTTGCGCATTCCTACCAAGGAAGACCGGCTACGGGTCGATAAGGCCTTGGAGCGCGTTGGCCTGAGTGAGCTGCGTAGCCGACAGATCGGCGAGCTTTCCGGCGGGCAAAAAAAACGTGTATTCCTGGCCCGTGCCCTGGCTCAGCAGGGAACGGTGCTACTGCTTGATGAGCCTTTTACCGGCGTGGATGTCAAAACCGAGAACGCCATTATCGAGCTGTTACGTTCGCTGCGCGATGAGGGACACCTGATCCTGGTATCGACCCACAACCTTGGCAGCGTGCCGGAGTTTTGCGATCGGGTGATCCTGATTAACCGTACCGTGCTGGCCGCCGGCCCGCTCGAGACCACGTTCACGCAAAGCAATCTGGAACTGGCATTCGGTGGTGTATTGCGCCATATCAACCTCTCCGGGCCCGATTTGCACGATGACAACGATCCCCGCACCGTGACCGTATTAACCGATGACGAACGCCCTGCGGTGTTTTATGGCCATACCAAGAGCGATCCTCCAGCGCAAAGTCAGCAAAAGGAGAATAATCCCTGATGCTCGAACTCCTGCTACAGCCGTTCAACTACAACTACATGGTCAAGGCGATGTGGGTCAGCGCCATCGTCGGTGCGGCCTGCGCTTTTCTGTCGGCGTATCTGATGCTGAAAGGCTGGTCGTTGATGGGGGATGCGCTTTCCCACTCCGTGGTGCCTGGCGTGGCCGGTGCCTATGCCCTTGGCCTGCCCTATGCAGCCGGTGCATTTTTCACTGGTATGTTGGCCGCGCTGGCGATGACGTTGGTACGCCACGTTACCCGCCTGCGTGAGGATGCGATTATCGGCTTTATTTTCTCCACCTTTTTCGCCGTCGGCCTGTTGATTATTTCACTCAATCCCACCTCGGTGAACGTGCAGTCGATCATCTTCGGCAATATTCTCGGTATCGCAGATGAAGACGTGTTACAGGTGGAGATTATTATCGGCGTTTCGTTACTGATCTTATGCCTGGTGTGGAAAGACCTGCTGGCGGTATTTTTCGACGAGAACCACGCGGTATCGATCGGGCTTTCGCCATTAAAGTTGAAGATCCTGTTCTTTACCCTGCTGAGCGCTTGTACCGTGGCCGCACTGCAAACCGTCGGCGCCATTCTGGTGATCGCCATGGTGATCACTCCCGGCGCTACCGCCTATCTGCTGACCGACCGTTTTGGTCGGCTGGTGATTATCGCCATCGCGATCGGCGCCTTGACCAGCGGCCTGGGTGCCTATCTTAGTTTCTTCGTCGACGGGGCAACCGGCGGCGTGATCGTCACGTTGCAAACGCTGGTGTTCCTGGCGGCCTTCCTGTTCGCACCGAAGCACGGGCTGTTAGCCTCAAAACGCCGCGTCACCCGTGGCAATTCTCCGGAGGGCAACTGATGGAACTCCTGTTGCAATGGTTCTCTGAGCCGTTTGCCTATCCCTTTATGCAGCGCGCCATCATCGCGGCTATCGTCACCGGTGTCGTCTGCGCCGTGCTGTCTTGTTATCTGGTGTTGAAGGGCTGGTCACTGATGGGAGATGCCATTTCTCACGCTGTGCTTCCCGGCATCGTGCTGGCCTTTGTGTTCAGTATTCCGCTGGCGATTGGCGCATTTCTTTCCGGCATTTTCTGCGCGGTCGCGACGGGTTATCTGAAAGAACACAGCCGGGTAAAGGAGGATACGGTGATGGGGATCGTATTCTCGGGCATGTTTGCCTTTGGGCTGGTGCTGTTTGCCCGCATAGATACCGATCAACACCTCAGCCATATCCTGTTCGGCAATATGCTGGGGATCACCGACGGTGAACTGCAGCAAACATTGTGGATCGCCGGGATCACGCTGGCGATCGTGCTGCTCAAGCGCCAGGACTTTATGCTCTACTGTTTCGATCCGAACCATGCGCGCGTCATTGGTCTGCCAGTGAAGTTACTGCACTACGGCTTACTGTGCCTGCTAGCGTTAACCATTGTGGCCTCGCTACAGGCGGTGGGAGTGATCCTGGTGATTGCGATGCTGATCGCACCGGGGATCATTGCATTCACCCTGTGCCGCAGTTTCAACCGGATGCTGATCGTCGCCACCGTCGCTTCGGTTTTTTCCTGCGTGCTGGGCACTCTGATCAGCTTTCATATCGACGGCGCAACCGGGCCGTGCATCGTGATCGTGCAGGCGCTGCTGTTTGTCATCGCCCTGCTCTATAGCCACTTCAAACCCGTGCAACGTCACGAAATCACCGTAGTTAAAACCAACCCGTAGGCGCCGCATGCGGCGCCCATTTATTGCTGCTGATAAATATCGGGCCGTGCGATCTGCCAGACAAAGTCCTGCTTATTGACCGGCTGATAGCCTACCTGTTGATACAGCCCCGGGGCACTGCTGGTCACCAACATAATGCGCCGCAAGCGTTGTAACACCGGATGCTCCAGCATGCAGGCCATCAACCATTTGGCCAGCCCCTGCCGCGTAAACTCGGGGATGACGAACACGTCACACAAATAGCCGAACGTGGAGTAGTCCGTCACCAGCCGGGCAAAACCAATCTGCTGGCGCTGATGATAAAGGCCAAAACACAGGCTGTTATCGATCGACTGCTGCACCGTTGCCAACGAGATCCCCTGCGCCCAACTGGTAGTCGCCAAAAAAGCGTGGGTGACAGCCAGGTCCAACTCGCTTTTATCACTGTTGATACGAAACTCACCGCGCTGCCACTGCTGACTCGGCTCCATTGCCCACTCCCGTGAAAATTGATTGGTTTGAAAGTAACGTCTAAACATCGTCGACCTTTTGCCAAGTTGCAAGCTGAGACGTACTTAAATTAATCAATAGCGTATATACTTTGACCAGACACGCGGCGATGATATTTTCGTCAATAGATGGCGCAGCTGTGCGCCACATCGTGTTTTCGCCGCAGGAAAGACGCTAACCTAATGAAATCGCAGGCAACACAGAAGGGGATTACTATGTGGCAAGCCGTTAGCCGTCTGTTAAGTGAACATCTTGGCAGCGCAGAAATCCGCGAAAGGACTGAACTGCCCGGGGGTGAAATCCACCCGGCGTGGCGCGTGAGTTACGGTGACAGCGAGGTGTTTGTTAAATGTGATGCCCGCGAAATGCTGCCGATATTCACCGCAGAGGCAGACCAACTGGCGCTGTTGGCGCGCAGCAAGACCGTGCGTGTCCCCGAAGTGTATGGGGTTGGCAGCGATCGCGATTACAGTTTCCTGCTGCTGGAGTATCAACTCCTTAAGCCGCTGGATGCGCACGGGGCGCACTGTCTCGGCCAACAGCTGGCCCGCCTGCACCAATGGAGCGAACAACCGCAGTTCGGCCTCGACTTCGATAACCATCTTTCCACCACGCCGCAGCCCAACGCCTGGCAACGCCGCTGGGCGGAATTTTTTGCCGAGCAACGCATAGGCTGGCAGCTACAGCTGGCAGCGGAAAAGGGCATGACCTTCGGTGATATCGACGAAATTATCGACGTGGTGTACCTACGCTTGCAAAACCATCAGCCACAGCCCTCCCTGCTGCACGGCGATTTGTGGCCTGCCAACTGTGCTCAGGCCGCCGATGGGCCTTTGCTGTTTGATCCAGCCTGTTACTGGGGCGACAGAGAGTGTGATTTGGCGATGCTGCCGCTTTATCCCGATTTGCCCGCCCAGATTTATGACGGCTATCAGAGCGTGTGGCCGCTGGAGGCCGGGTTTATCGAACGTCAGCCGCTGTATCAGCTTTATTACCTGCTCAACCGCAGCAACCTGTTTGGCGGGCAGCATCTGGTCATGGCACAACGGGCCATCGACAAGTTGCTCCATCCAGAAACGCTGTAATATAAAGGGTGGCACATTGGTGCCGCCCTTTAATTTCAGATCTAGGCCACTCCGGCCATTTGCCCTAGCAGCTTGAGCACGAAATAAGCCACCACGGCGATCACCACCGGCAAGATATACAGCGGGAAGTATTGCAGCAAGATGGTGTGGTGCGGCAACGTCACCCGCTCTTCCAATTGCTCACGCGTGTGCCCTTCGCTGCCCTTGGCCTGTTCGAGGATCATCTGATCTTCCAGTCCCTCACGGATAAACTTCACCTGACGCGACATGCGCGCACCGGAAGTCTGCAATGCCAGGCCGACAAAAATCAGGAAATAGATAATGATAAACATCAGATTAGCGCCGCTAAACAGGCTCTTATCCACGTCCGGTACCGGTGAGTTGTACCAGAAAATATTCAGGAATGGCGTATTGAACCGCACCATGTCGACCATAACGTGGACAAAATCCAGCATCACGGCGTTGATCCCTCTGGACTTCTCACTGTGTTGATAAACAAAACCCAGCAGTGAAACCAGCGTTGAAAGTAACGCCGGGATGAAAACGACCCATCCGAAAATGCGTTTCAAGATGGCAACGCGCCCAGCCTGTTGATACGTCATGTGTTCCCCTTGTAAGCGACGTAACCGTTGTTGCGCTAAGTCTACCTGTAGTTAATGAAACTCGCCCACCGTTTTCTTCGTCTTCCAGTCTGAATCCAGTGAGATCCAGCACTTTGAGATAACCCCCCCGGCCCGAAGGGTGCAGGTGCCTGAACAAAAATGATAGAGTGGCGAAAACATTTTCCTTTACTGGTGCTGCAGGAGTTAATTGTTAATGGCTTATTCGCAACGCATAGCAAGCGCAATTTTTGATATGGACGGTCTACTGATCGACTCTGAACCCCTATGGTTACAGGCGGAAATGGACATTTTCAGCTCATTGGGGCTGGATCTGTCTGACCGTCACAAACTTCCGGATACGCTAGGTTTACGCATCGATCTGGTGGTGCGGATGTGGTTCCAGGCCATGCCGTGGCAAGGCCCCTCTCAGGAGGAAGTCGCTGGCCGCATTATCGAGCGGGCCATCGAGTTGGTACGGGAAAAGCGCCCGTTGCTGCCTGGGGTGCAACAAGCGCTGGAACTGTGCCGTAGCCTGGATTTGAATATTGGGCTGGCCTCCGCCTCTCCGCTACATATGCAGCAGCAGGTGCTGAAGATGTTCGATCTGGAGAGCTATTTCGATCAGTTGGTTTCGGCCGAATACCTGCCCTACAGCAAACCTCACCCGGAAGTCTATCTGATCGCCGCCGAACGCCTGGGCAGCGATCCACAGCACTGCATTACTCTGGAAGACTCCTTCAACGGTATGATTGCCACCAAAGCGGCGCGTATGAAATCGATCGTGATCCCTGCGCACGAATACAGCCAGGATCCGCGCTGGGCCTTGGCTGACCTTAAGTTGCAAAGCCTCGAGCAGTTGACCGCCGCCCACCTGGCCTGACCTTGACGGCATCGGTCCTGCCGGTGCCCTTCCTCCAAAAAAACAAAACGTAATTTCATTTTTATTGAATTAACATCCCATTCAAATTATGCTAATCGCATAAAGAAAACACCGGGCGAATCGGTGACACTGTCACTGCCACGCAGTAGCCGTCGTAAGCCCGGTGCTTTCTTCCCTCACGGCTAGAGAGAAATACTATCATTCTGAATTCCTTCGACTTAACGGGAAAAGTGGCGCTGTTCACCGGCTGCAATATCGGCCTGGGACAAGGCATTGCGATTGGGCTGGCGCAGGCCGGTTGCGACATTATCTTCCCGCGAAGTTGAGCGAACGCAGCATTGCAGCGTCCCTACATTACGAGCCTAGCTGTATAACTTACCCGTCAAGCACGCCGTTTCAACCCTTTGTAAAACGGCGTAAAATTAACAGCTCGTTACAGGGTAACCGCTTCCGTAACTGTAAAAATTCCCATATACTGGATAAATTAACAGTTTAGTAGCCGGAATATAGCAACATGACCGCGGAAGGACATCTCATATTTTCAGTTGCCTGCGCGATCTTTGCCAAGAAAGCGGAGGTGACTCCCGTGCTCGCCGCTGGCGATTGGTGGCACATCATTCCTGCCGCGCTGCTGACGTCACTGCTACCCGATATCGATCACCCTAAATCCATCTTGGGCCAGCGCCTGCGTTGGATCGCAATCCCGATCTCACGCGCCTTTGGCCACCGTGGTTTCACCCATAGCCTGCTGGCGATCGTCGGCGGCATGTGGCTATTTCAGCTAGAAGTGCCGCGCGGTTGGCCTATCCCCGCAGACGTGCTGCATGCCATGATTATCGGGTATTTCAGCCACCTGCTGGCCGATATGCTCACCCCGGCCGGCGTGCCGTTGCTTTGGCCCTGCCGCTGGCGTTTCTGCTTGCCAATATTGAATTCACAAAAAGGCAACCAGCTGGAGCGGGTGCTGTGTCTATGCCTGGTGGCTTTCGCCATTTACTGGCAAGGGGATTACACTCTTCCGGTGCAGTCCTATTTTGAGCAAATAAAAAATATTAGACTGTGATCACAAAATAACGCCTATTTTTCCACCTTCCCGCTCATTACATCACCGATTTTAAGCCAAAAGTTATATTAAATTCTTTTTGGATATAAGTGCGCTGCACCGCAAACTGTTAGGATATTTACATCGCATTACATCGGTGCGTGGCACCTTTTATTATAAGAAAACAAGATTGGAGAAACTGGGGATGAATCTACCGCTCGTATTAAACGTGCTGGTTTTTGCCGCCCTCCTTTTGCTGTTGGCGCAAACTCGCCATAGGCAATGGAGCCTGGCTAAAAAAGTGCTGGTTGGCCTGGCACTGGGTGTGGTGTTCGGTTTGGCACTGCAACTGGTATACGGCTCGGACAACCCGGTGCTGAAAGAGTCCATCGGCTGGTTTAACATCGTCGGTAACGGCTATGTACAGCTGCTGCAAATGATCGTGATGCCGCTGGTTTTCGCCTCTATCCTGAGCGCGGTAGCCAAGTTGCATAACGCTTCTTCACTGGGCAAAATCAGCTTCCTGACCATTGGTACCCTGCTGTTTACCACGCTGATTGCCGCACTGGTGGGCGTATTGGTCACCAACCTGTTCGGGTTGACCGCAGAGGGTCTGGTCCAGGGCACACAAGAAACGGCTCGTTTGTCGGCGATTGAAACCAACTACGCGGGTAAAGTGGCCGATCTGAGTGTGCCACAATTGATCCTGTCATTTGTGCCGAAAAATCCGTTTGCCGATCTGACCGGGGCTAACCCAACGTCAATCATCAGCGTGGTGATTTTCGCTGCCTTCCTCGGTGTGGCTTCTCTGCAACTGCTTAAAGATGACCAACCGAAAGGCCAGCGCGTGCTGGTAGCTATCGATACCCTGCAAGCCTGGGTGATGAAGCTGGTCCGTCTGGTGATGAAGCTGACTCCTTACGGCGTACTGGCGTTGATGACCAAGGTCGTTGCTGGCTCCAATATCCACGACATTATCAAGCTGGGCAGCTTTGTGGTTGCCTCTTACCTTGGTCTGGCGATCATGTTCGTGGTTCACGGTCTGCTGCTGAGCTTAACCGGCGTTAACCCGCTGAAATTCTTCCGCAAGGCGTGGCCGGTGCTGACCTTTGCCTTCACCAGCCGTTCCAGCGCTGCCAGCATCCCGCTGAACGTCGAAGCGCAGACTCGCCGTCTGGGCGTGCCGGAGTCGATTGCCAGCTTCTCAGCGTCCTTTGGTGCCACTATTGGTCAGAACGGTTGCGCGGGTCTCTACCCGGCAATGCTGGCGGTGATGGTTGCGCCAACCGTGGGTATCAACCCGCTGGATCCACTGTGGATCGCAACGCTGGTCGGCATTGTTACCGTCAGTTCAGCCGGTGTTGCCGGTGTGGGCGGCGGCGCGACCTTTGCTGCGCTGATTGTGCTACCAGCGATGGGCCTGCCGGTGACCCTGGTCGCCCTGCTGATTTCGGTTGAACCGTTGATCGACATGGGCCGTACCGCGCTGAACGTTAGTGGTTCGATGACCGCAGGTACCGTCACCAGCCAACTGATGAAGCAGACCGACAAAGCCATTATGGACAGCGAAGACGAAACGGAACTGGCTCACCGGTAATACTAGACTGATCCGCAAACTGAACCGGTGCCCAAGCGCCGGTTTTTTTTCGTCATGACTGCCAATGATATCTCATTAGTATTAGTGTGTAGCAAATAGGATCCGTGGAGCCCATTATGATTGAAACGCGCCTGCTACATCAGTTCATCGCCGTCGCCGAGGAATTACACTTCAATCGCGCAGCACAACGGCTGCATATGGCACAACCCCCGTTGAGTCAGGCAATTCGTCGGTTGGAGCATGAGATCGGCGCACCCCTGTTTGAACGCACCAATCGCAGCGTGTCGCTCACGCCTGCTGGAACCGACTTTCTGGCAACGGCAAGAAAGGTGTTGCGCCTGCTTGATGAAGGCGTCGAACAGACCAGGCGAGTAGCGCAAGGCATCGAAGGCCATCTCACGTTAACCTTCATTAATATCGCCCCCTATGACGCATTGCTAGGCGCATTGCAGCGCTTCCGCTCTGCATTCCCCGCCATCTCCTTCACGATGCGTGAGGCCACGACTCAAGAACAGGTCGAGGCACTGGAACATGGCCGCGCCGAGCTCGGTTTCATGAGGTCACCGGGTAGGACGGCTCCGGAGCTGCGCTTCGAGTCCATTCTGCGAGAACCCATCATGATTAGCCTGCCAGCCACACACCCTCTCGCGTGCCATGAGATCATTCCACTGGCCGCACTGCGAGATGACGCCTTCGTATCGTCACCACGGCACCTGGGCCAGGGCTTCCATGACCAGCTGGTTCAGCTTTGCGCAGCAGCAGGGTTCATACCATGCATTGCTCAACAGGCGCGTCAGCTGCAAACTCTGGTTGCTTTGGTGGCCAGCGGCTTCGGCGTTGCACTGTTGCCCGCGTCGTTGGCGCAGGAGGGTCGCAAAGACGTGGTATTCCGGCCAATCCAGGTCAATGCACCAGATGCACTGCGGAATGTGGAATTTCTGATGGCTTGGAACCCGCACTCGCCTTGTCCTATTCGAGACAAACTGATCGATGAGGTGCGAGATGCCATGGCATCTCGCCCTTGATTGAAACCTGATAAGTCTTGTTTCGGTACAAATAAGATATTTTACACTCAGGAGCGGTCGCTCCATCATCGTGCTATTGCCAAACGGAGGTACATGATGACAGATCGACGCTTAAACGAGCCGTTCAAAGACAAGGTAGCGATTGTCACTGGCGGTGGCCGGGGACTTGGGAAAGCTTACGCCAAGGCCCTCTTGGAGCGTGGCGCACGGGTAATCGTTAGCGACCTGGGAACCAGCCTTACCGGAGACGGGGCTGACCCAGACGTGATGAGCGAGGCGATACATGCCTTGCAGGTCGACGGTGGATCGTTCATCACCCACAGCGGGCGCCTGGATAACGAGGATGGCTGCCAACAACTCGTAGCGCTGGCCATCGAGCAATTCGGCGCGCTGGATATCCTGATCCACAACGCGGGTTGGGTCGGCTATCAGCCCATTGAGACACAGGAAGAGGAATTCCTTGAGCGCTCCCTTGGCATCAACGTGCGTACGCCGATCTGGTTGAGCAAGCACGCCTGGGCGCATCTCAAGCTTTCCCCATCACCACGGATCGTGCTGACAACCTCTGACCGTGCCATGTATCAACGCTACGCGCAGCCAGGCCTGACGGCCTACGCCGCTGGCAAGATGGCCCAAGTGGGCATCATGAATGCCCTGAGTATGGAAGGAAAACCGGACGGCATTCTGGTCAACGCCATCTCTCCAGTAGCCAAGACCCGTATGTGGGGGATCACACAGCCACCCACAGACCTAAAACCCGAGTGGGTGGTGCCGGGCTTGCTGTATCTGGCCAGCTCGTTATGTCAGGACACAGGCGTTATCCTGCGCGCCAGCAACGGTCAGTTCACTGCAACCCGCTTTTGTGAAAACCCCGGCGTAACCTATCCTACGGATCTGTCGCGAATTGAGTGTGCCAGCGTGGAGGATGTCGCCCACAATTGGCCGCGCATCAAGGAGTTTGGCGATGTGTGACGAGTGTCGTCTGCACAAGATCGCCGAAGTCCGTACCGACCTTGGCGAGAGTCCAGTCTGGGATAAAGACAACCGCCTTTTGTACTTCGTCGATATCTCTGGTGGCAAGATTAACGTCATGACCCCGCAAGCACGAGTGGCATCCGTCTATCAATCGACGGCGCGCATCGGTGCCTTGGCCCTTACGGATAGAGGCAATCTGATCTTCACCGAAGATACGCGGGTTGCCATTCTGGATCCCAAGGAAGGCGTGGTCCGCACGCACTCTACCGCTGTCCATAACAAAGGCTGCTATCGGTTCAACGACGGGGCCTGCGATCCGCAAGGACGCTTTATTACCGGCCTGATGCACGAGGGGCCGAACCGTGAGGCCGGAGCGCTGTACCGCTATGACAGTGAACTGAACGCCCAAACCATCCAGAGGAATATCGCGCTGCCTAATGGCCTGGCCTGGTCGGAAGATGGCCACACGCTGTTCTTTGTCGATTCCATCGCACGTTCAATATTTCGGGCCGCATACACTCCCAACGGGGAACTGGAGGCCGTAATGCGCTTCGCCGAAACCCCGGCAGGACTTGGACGTCCCGATGGTATTGCCCTGGATCGAGCCGGTGGATTGTGGGTCTGTATGTTCAACGGAGGATGTTTGCTGCGCTACGACCGTAACGGCAGCCTGGGCGAGTGCGTCGCCATGCCCGTGCCGCGCCCCACCAGTTGCTGCTTTGGCGGGGAAGGTTTGGAAACCTTATTCATCACTACGGCGCGCTTTGCCATGACGCGCTCTGAACTGGCTGAATACCCTGATTCTGGCGACCTCTTTGCTATTCGCCCAGCTATTGCCGGTGTTCCACGTCACTTGTTCAAAGAGTGCAAGATGGGCCGATAGCAGAGCAGTGGGATTTTATAAACCGAGAGAGATAACAAAAGCTGGGAGGGAAAGCGTAGGGGCGAAGCTATGTTCGGCCCCCTACAACTGCGGCAAACTTAAAACGGGTAGTCGTGATAACCCATTTGCGCTGAAATCAGACGAGCGGCGGTGTGCAACTGCGCCACGTAGCCCTCTTTGCCTTCTTCAGAGAAGCGGATGGTCGGGAAGGAGATGCTCAAGCCCGCGATCACCACGCCAAAACGGTCAAATACTGGCACCGCGATGCAGCGCAAGCCTTCTTCCTGTTCTTCGATATCTTCGCCAAACCCCTGCTCACGGACCTTATCCAACAGCGGCAGTAATTCAGCGGCGCTGGCGATGGTGTGCGGAGTGCTGCGGGTAAACTCGACGTGGGACAGGATTTCTTCCACTTCGCCGCGATCGCGCCAGGCTAGCAGGACTTTACCAATCGCGGTGCTGTGTAGCGGGTTGCGGCGACCGATGCGTGAATACATACGCAGGTTATACATGGAGTCGATTTTGTGGATATAGACGATGCTGTCTTCATCCAGCGCCCCCAGGTGGATGGTCTCACGCGTCTGGTTAGACAGCTCACGCATCTGGATGTCCGCACTGCGGATCAAATCGACGTTTTGCAGCGATTTGGCACCCAGTTCAAACAGCTTGAGGGTCAGCGAATATTTCTCCGACTCCCCTTCCTGTGAGACATAACCCAGCGACTTCATGGTTTGCAGGAAACGGTAAACGGTACTTTTGGACATCATTACCCGCTGTGAAAGCTCGGTAATGCCGATCTCACGCTCATCACCCAGTGCCTGCAGGATGCCAAACACTTTCAGCACTGATGAAACGGAATCCGGTTGTTTGTCTAGATCTGCGTTAGCCATGGTTAATACCTTAACTTAACTATTTTTGTTTTAGGAAATTTGAACAAGAGTTTCAGTATAATCGGAACATTTCACCCCATGCAATGGAAGTTGCGCAATATTCGCCATTATTGATGCGATTAGCGGCAGACATCCCACTGCTTTTACATTTAGCACAGAAACGGCGGGTGCATTCGGCGGGAAATATGATTAGCATTGTAATATTCCCTCTGTTTAGTAACCATCTCCATGACAACGCTTGCTAATTCCGACGGCTTACCCGTCCCGCAACGCTACGGAGCGATCCTGGCCATTGCGCTGGGCATTACCGTTTCAGTACTTGACGGAGCTATCGCCAACGTGGCCTTGCCGACCATCGCCCGCGATCTCAACGCCAGCCCGGCCAGCTCGATCTGGGTGGTCAATGCCTATCAGTTGGCGATCACCATCTCGTTGCTATCGCTGGCATCCTTGGGCGATCTGATTGGCTATCGCCGTATCTATCAGGCTGGTCTGCTGGTATTCAGCATTACTTCATTATTCTGCGCACTGTCCGATTCGCTATTAACACTGACGATTGCACGCGTGCTGCAAGGGTTTGGTGCCGCGGCGATTATGAGCGTCAATACCGCACTGATCCGCATTATCTATCCGCAACGCTTTCTTGGCCGTGGCATCGGAATAAACTCGCTGATCGTAGCCTTCTCTTCCGCCGCTGGGCCCACGGTCGCCGCCGCCATTTTATCCGTGGCCTCCTGGCAGTGGCTGTTTGCCATCAATCTGCCGATCGGCATCGTCGCACTGATGCTGGGAATGAAATATCTGCCGGCTAATAGCCAGAAAAGCAGCAATCAGCGCTTTGACCCCACCAGTGCGCTGATGAATGCCCTGACGTTTGGTCTACTGATCACCGCCATTAGCGGTTTTGCCCAGGGGCAAAGTCTGCTGCTGATTGCCGCTGAAATCGCGGCATTGCTGGTGATCGGTTACTTCTTTGTGCGCCGTCAGTTGCGGCAGACATCCCCTTTACTGCCGGTGGATCTGCTGCGCATCCCTATTTTTGCGCTGTCGATGGGCACCTCGATCTGCTCTTTTGCCGCCCAGATGTTGGCTATGGTGTCGTTGCCCTTCTTCCTGCAGGCCTCTCTGGGCCGTGACGAGGTGGCGACGGGTTTGCTGTTAACGCCCTGGCCGTTGGCCATTATCGTGATGGCACCGATTGCAGGCCGCCTGGTGGAGCGTGTTCATGCGGGGTTACTGGGAGGGATTGGTTTGGCGACCTTCGCGCTCGGTTTGTTCCTGCTGGCACTGTTGCCACATAACCCGACGGATCTGGATATCATCTGGCGCATGGTGCTTTGCGGTGCGGGCTTTGGGTTATTCCAGTCGCCCAACAACCATACCATTATTTCTGCCGCTCCACGCCACCGCAGTGGCGGAGCCAGTGGCATGCTTGGTACTGCGCGTCTGTTGGGGCAAACCTCCGGCGCGGCACTGGTGGCATTAATGTTCAACCTGTTCCCCACCAGCGGCACACACGCTTCATTGGTATTGGCGGGAGCTTTCGCCAGCGTCGCTGCCGTGGTGAGCTGCCTGCGCATCACTCAACCCCGTGCGAACCTCGCTGAACCCGGTAAATAGCTTATCGAGCACTGCGCCCGTTTGAATAGCAAAAACCCCGGCTCGCCGGGGTTTTTGCTTGATACAGGGTTATTTCAGATACTGGCCGGAACGCAGCGCTTCGATACGCTTGTCCAACGGCGGGTGCGACATAAACAGCTCGCTGAACGACTTGGATTTGCCGTTGATGCAGAAAGCCATCAGGGTGCCCGCTTCCTGCGGTTCATAGCTGGTTTTCAAGCGCTGCAGCGCAGCGATCATCTTCTCACGGCCAACCAGTTTGGCTGAACCCGCATCGGCGTGGAATTCACGATGACGTGAGAACCACATGGTGATAATACTGGCCAGAATACCAAATACCAGCTCCAACACCATCGAAACACCGAAGTAAATCATCGGGTTGCCGTTACCTTCGCCTTCCCCATCACGGTTACCGAGGAAACCGGCGGCCACCTGAGCAATCAGGCGAGACACGAAGATCACGAAGGTGTTCACCACCCCTTGGATTAGCGTCATGGTCACCATGTCGCCATTGGCAACGTGGCTGATTTCGTGGGCGATAACCGCTTCCGCCTCATCACGGCTCATGCTTTGCAGCAAACCGGTACTAACCGCCACTAGCGATGCATCGCGGCGTGCGCCGGTTGCAAAGGCGTTAATGTCAGGCGCTTGGTAGATAGCCACCTGCGGCATGGCGATACCCGCCTGCTGCGATTGGCGACGCACCGTGTCCAACAGCCAGCGTTCGGTTTCGTTACGCGGCTGTTCAATCACTTCCCCACCGACGGAGCGCAGCGCCATCCATTTGGACATCAGCAGTGAAACAAATGCACCGCCAAAACCGAACAGACCGGCCATGATCATCAGGCCCTGAACGCTACTGGATTGGATCCCTGTCAGGCTAAGCACCAGCCCGAAAACCAACATCACCGCCAGGTTGGTGAGCAGGAACAAAGCTATACGCATCATAGAATGTTTACTTCCTCGTTATTTGTTAACAAAAGGCGACCTCAGATACCCAGATCTTATGGGCATTGGTCACAATTTCAAGATTGGCAGGCCATTAAGCCACTAAAAATACGTAACTTTACAAAGTCACGAAGAAACAAGGGTTTTACAAAGTGTAAACGATCTCGGAGCACAGAGTGGAGACCCCAACAGAAATTTTAGTGCGAGTATAGCGAAAAAAAAGCGCACCCGTAGGTGCGCTCGATAACGTTAAATCCGCAAATAACTTACTTGGCGGCGGCCGTCTGTTGCGATGGCTGCTGCTTTTCGTTATTGGCCAGATCCAGCGCGATCTTGACCGTTTCATCCAGATACGGATCCGGCTCCTTGTAGTCCTTTGGCAGATCTTCCAGGGACTTCAGCGGTTTCTTACCCTCACGCTCCAGGCGCTCATTAATACGGTTCAGGCGCGTAGCATCATCGTCATGGTTCTCTTTCTCACGGATAGCCAGATTAAGAGAAACGATGTTGCGCTTGTCTTTCAACGCCTTGTAATGGGCAATATCCTGCGCGATGTATTGGAACTCGGGATCCTTGGCGATACGCTGCGCATGGTCTTTAAGCAGTTGCGGTTCAAACGGCTTCAAATCACCGGTTTTGGTGTAGGCAGCTGCATTGATGCTATCCCACGGCATGGCGTTATCTTCGAAGCTCTCGCCGGTTTCTGCCGGATCGATCCCCGTTGGCATCAGAATATCTGGTGTGACGCCTTTACGCTGGGTGCTGCCACCGTCAACGCGGTAGAACTTCTGGATGGTGTACTGGACAGAGCCCAGCGCGGGCCATTCAGGGCGCAGCATCTGATCGTAAATCCGGTTCAGTGAACGGTATTGCTGCACCGTGCCTTTACCGAAGGTAGGCTCGCCCACGATCAGCGCACGGCCATAGTCTTGCATTGCCGCAGCAAAGATCTCAGAAGCGGAGGCGCTGAAGCGGTCAACCAGCACCACCAGCGGGCCTTTGTAGTAGACAACGCCGTCGTTATCCGCATCTTCACGGATCTTGCCGTTGTTATCACGCACCTGAACAACTGGGCCACTTGGGATAAACAGACCGGAAAGCGATACCGCCTCGGTCAATGCTCCGCCGCCGTTGCCGCGCAGATCGATAATCAGACTGTCGACATTCTGCTTGGCCATTTTTTGCAGCTGGACTTTTACGTCATCGGTCAGGCCGACGTAGAAGCCAGGGATGTCCATCACCGCGACCTTCTGCTTGCCGACGGTCTTGATCGTCATTTTGACTGCGCGATCTTCTAGACGGATACGCTCACGAGTCAGCGTAACAATACGGGTTTTGGTGCCTTTACCTGCCGGCAGGATCTCCAGGCGAACCTTGCTACCCTTCGGCCCTTTGATCTGCGAGACGACGTCGTCAAGACGCCAGCCGATCACATCCACCATCGGTTTGCCTGCCTGGCCAACGCCGACAATACGGTCGCCCACGGCGATCGCCTTGCTCTTGGCTGCCGGGCCGCCTGCCACCATGGAGTTGATCACGGTGTAATCATCATCCATCTGCAACACGGCACCAATCCCTTCCAGCGAGAGACTCATCTCGGTATTGAACTGTTCGGTATTGCGTGGCGACAGGTAGTTGGTATGCGGATCGATTTCGTGGGCAAACGCAGTCATGATCAGCGAGAACACGTCTTCGCTGTTGCTTTGCGTCAGGCGTTTGATCGCAAACTGATAACGCTTGGTCAATGTGTCACGGATCTCTTTATCCGTTTTGCCGGTCAGCTTCAGGTTCAACTGATCGTATTTGACCTTGGCATCCCACAGGCGATCCAGTTCGGCCTTATCTTTCGGCCACGGCGCTTTGCTGCGGTCTACGTCAATGGTGTCATTGCCGGTGAAGTTCATCGGCTTGTCGAGCAGTGACAGCGCATACTGATAGCGCTCAAAGCGGCGTTTTTGCGCCAGATTGAACAGCGCATAAGGCGTAACCAGTTTGCCGGATTTCAGCTCTTCACCCAGCGTGCTGCGTTTGTCGGCAAATTGCGCGACGTCGGAGGCCAGCAGCACATTGTGGCTGTAGTCCAGCATATTCAGGTAACGATCGAAGATCTTGCCTGAAAAATCCGCATCCAGAGCAAACTGGCGATAATGAGAGCGAGTGAAGCGCGAGGTTACGCGCTCACTCACGGTTGCATGTTCAGCTTCCTGCTCAAGCTTGGGCAGTTGATCGATGCGGATGTTGGCTGTATCCGCTCCGTAACTGACACCGGCCCACAGCAAAGCCGCAACTGCGGTTAATCTGACAAATTTGTTCATGCCTTGGTTGGCCTCCGTATCAGAACTGCAAGTGTTCTGCGCGCACAATCATCGCCAGACCGGAGGAGAGCTGTACACGAACGCCATCTTTAGCGATTTCGAGTACGGTTGCGTCCATCGCGCTCTGACCTGCTCTGACTTTGATTTCCTGGCCAATTTGCAGTTTTGAGATGTCTGTGACTGGCACATGACGCGGCTGGCTGGCCTCTTTGGCTACACGAGGTTCACGAGCTTGCTGTGGGCGTGCTTGTTGTGTGCGCGGCTTGCGGTTCTCTGCTGCGGCTCCGCCTTCACGACGTACGGCTGGCTTTTTGCCGGCAGGACGCGGACGACGAGGCTCGGCAGTGGCAGACTCACCAGCAGCTTCACGTTTTTTGGCATTCTGTTCGGCACGTTGCGCCTGAACTCGCGCTTTGGCCTCTTCAAGCTGCTGACGAGCATGATCGACATGCTGCTGTTCCAGCTCACCGCACGGGTTACCGTCCAGGTCTACACGCTGGGCGCCAACTTTGACACCGTACAGGTAACGCCAGCTTGAGGTATACAGGCGCAAAGCTGAACGCAGCTGAGTTTTGCTGAGGTTCTCTTCCCCTTGTACACGTTCTACCAGATCCTGAAAAATACCGATTTTCAGCGGGCGTGCTTCGCCTTCGGCGCTAAAGCAGAGCGGGAAACGCTCGGCAAGAAAAGCAATGACTTCTTTAACTGTGTTCAACTTGTGTTGATTTTCCATGAAATTTCCTGATTACAACGGGTTGCCAACAAGCCGCAGGCATGAACAGGCGTCATTATAATGACGCCATCGCTAAATGCCACGTTAACCGTAGATCAACTTGCCGCTACAGTGACATATTTCGCAAAATTGCTCTGTGCCAGCCGTGCGCAAAGCCCCGCCACCACTGCTTTCAGGCCGATTTCGTCCTGTTCATCGAAGCGTTGATAAACTGTGCTGTCGATATCCAGAACACCGATGACCTGACCACTGACCTCTAACGGCAACACAATTTCCGCGTTGCTGGCGGCATCGCAGGCGATATGTCCAGGAAATGCATGAACATCGCCAACGCGCTGCACCTGGTTCTGCGCCGCTGCCGTACCGCACACGCCCTTACCCAACGGGATCCGCACGCAGGCAATCTTGCCTTGGAACGGGCCTAGCACCAGTTGATGGCCTTCCATCAGGTAAAAACCGACCCAGTTTACGTCATCAAGACGCTCATTGAGTAGCGCACTGGCGTTAGACAATGCGGCGATAAAATTATCTTCCCCATCCAGCAATGCGCTCAAATCGCGTTTTAATTCCGCGTAGAATGATTCTTTAGTCATGATTAACCGTTCAAATACTCAAATAGCCCAGACTTAACCCCTATAAAATAAGCATTAAATGCGTATAGCCACAAGGTTAATCATCTGTTGCTTCACAAAACACGGTACAACAGGGTATGTTTGCCGTCTAAAAATCATTTGTAACCTGCGATGCCAATCCCTTTTTACCGGTTGATGGCATTGACGGGTTGGTTTTCCAGCTACGCTAAGTAGACCTCAGGTCGCCAAACAGCACTCATGATGAAGATACTCGCCATTACCGGCCCGCTCTCCAAGGCTCGCCACCAACGCTGTTGTGAATGCGATTTGCTGTTCACGTTGCCGTCGTTAACCCGCAATCAGGCCGCCTACTGCCCACGCTGCAACGCCAAGGTGGTGAATGGCCGCGACTGGTCAATGACTCGCCTGACCGCCGTAGCCGTCACCATGCTGTTGCTGATGCCCTTTGCCTTTAGCGAGCCGTTGATCAGCATTCGCCTGCTCGGCACGAAGATTAACGCTAGCCTGTTGGAAGGCATCTGGCAAATGAGCAGCCAGGGTGATCCATTTACTGCCAGTATGGTCGCCTTCTGCACCATCGGCGCGCCGCTGACGCTATCACTGTCATTGCTGTATCTGTGGTTTGGCCATGCGCTCGGCATGAACCTGCGGCCTGTGTTGCTGATGCTGGAGCGTCTGAAAGAGTGGATCATGCTCGATATTTACCTGATCGGTATGGTGGTCGCGGCGATCAAGGTCAAGGAATATGCAGATATTCACCCCGGCAGCGCCCTGATTGCCTATCTGGCATTGACCCTGCTCAGCCTGCTGACGCTGATCCACATGAACCTGGAGCAGATGTGGGAACGCTACTATCCGCAGGAACAGCCAGAGGGTAAACCAGAGGCGTTACACGTCTGCCTGGCCTGCCATTTTACCGGTTTTCAGGATGAGCGTGGCCGCTGCCCCCGCTGTCATGTGCCGATGTGCCATCGCCAACCTTACAGCCTGCAAAAAACCTGGGCCGCGCTGATTGCCGCCATCGTGTTGCTGATCCCCGCCAACCTGCTGCCGATTTCGGTGGTTTACGCCAACGGCGCGCGTATGGAAGATACCATTTTCAGCGGCGTCGTTTCGCTGGCCAACTCGGGTAATATGCCGATCGCCGCCATCGTATTTATCGCCAGTGTCCTGGTGCCCTTTACCAAGGTGATCGTCCTGCTGGTGCTGCTGTTCAGCATTCATTTCAAAACGTCGCACAGCCTCAAAACCCGTATCCGGCTGCTCCGGCTGGTCACCTGGGTTGGCCGCTGGTCGATGCTCGATCTGTTCGTGATCTCGTTGATGATGTCGCTGATCAATCGCGACCAACTGTTATCTTTTACTATGGGGCCAGCAGCTTTTTACTTTGGGTCTGCGGTTATTTTAACTATCCTTGCCGTACAGTGGCTGGACAGCCGATTGATTTGGGATGCACATGCAACAGGAAACGCCGAATACGCCGACTGAGGCGCGGGTCAAAAACAAGCGCCGTATCTCGCCATTCTGGTTACTGCCGTTTATCGCCCTGCTGATTGCCGGGTGGCTGGTCTATACCAATTACCAGGAGAGCGGCAATAGCGTCACCATAGACTTCCAGTCTGCGGCAGGTATTGTCGCTGGCCGCACGCCGGTACGTTACCAGGGTGTGGAGGTGGGTACCGTGCAAAGCATTTCGCTGAGCAAGGATCTGCGTAGTATCGTGGTTGAAGCCAGTATCAAGAGCGATCTGGAAGACTCACTGCGGGAAGGCACACAATTTTGGCTGGTAACCCCTAAAGCCTCATTGGCCGGGGTTTCCGGCCTGGATGCGCTGGTAGGGGGTAACTACATCGGCATGATGCCGGGCCGGGGCAAGCCACAAACCCACTTCACCGCGTTGGACACGCAGCCGAAATACCGTCTGAACACCGGTGAGCTGATGATCCACCTGCAAGCAGACGACCTCGGTTCCCTGAACACTGGCTCGCTGGTCTATTATCGCAAAATCCCTGTTGGTAAAGTTTACGACTACACTATTTCGCCAGGTAACAAGGGCGTGATCATCGACGTGCTGATCGACCGCCGCTTTGCCAATCTGGTGAAGGATAACACCCGCTTCTGGAACGTTTCCGGTTTTAAAGGCGATTTCAGCCTGTCCGGTGCCAGCGTGCAGATGGAAAGCCTGGCAGCGCTGGTAAATGGTGCGATAGCCTTTGATTCCCCGCTCGACGGCAAGCAGGCCAAAGCCGATCAAAACTATACGCTGTATCCGGACCTGGCCCGCAGCCAACGCGGGGTGAATATCACGCTGGACCTGCCCGACGGCAACAGCCTTAGCGAGGGGCACACACCGCTGATGTATCAAGGATTGCAGGTCGGCACCTTGACTCGCCTGGCTCTGCAACAGGATAGTAAGGTAACCGGCGAACTCACCATCGATCCTTCGGTGGTCGATCTGATGCGTAGCGGCACGCGCATTGAGATGCGCAGCCCAAAAATCAGCCTTAACGACGCCAAGCTAAGCCAGCTGTTGACCGGCAACACCCTGGAATTGGTGCCGGGTGACGGAGACCCCCAGCAGCACTTTACCGTGTTGGACAGCAGTAAAACGCTGCTGCAACAGCCTGGCGTGGTAACGGTCACCTTGAATGCCCCGCAAAGCTACGGCATCGACGTCGGGCAACCGTTAATCGTGCATGGCATCAAGATTGGCCAGATCCTGACACGAACCCTGACCGACAGCGGCGTAACCTTTACGGCGGCGATCGAACCTCAACACCGCAGTTTGCTGCATAAAGACAGTAAATTCGTGGTCAACAGCCGTGTGGATGTCAAATTCGGGCTGGACGGCGTGCAGGTGTTGGGTGCCAGCGCCCAGGAGTGGCTGGACGGCGGCGTACGCCTGATCCCTGGAGGTAAAGGCGAACCGGACGCTCAGTATCCGCTGTACAGCAACGCGGAAAAAGCCGCCGAGGGCATCGTCGGCAACAACCCCCTGCCGACCTTGACGCTTACCGCTGCCAGCCTGCCAGATGTGCAAGCCGGCTCGGTGGTGTTATACCGCAAGTTCCAGGTGGGTGAGATTGTCAACGTACGGCCCAAAGCCAACGAGTTTGACGTTGAGGTCTATATCAGCCCGGAATACCGCAAGCTGTTAACCAGCGAAAGCATTTTCTGGGCGGAAGGTGGTGCCAAGGTGCAATTGAACGGCAGCGGCCTCACGGTGCAGGCTTCTCCGCTCAACCGCGCGCTGAAAGGCGCCATCAGCTTTGATAACCTGCAGGGCGTTACGCTGGATAAAGGGGCCAAACGCGTGCTGTACGCCTCCGAAACTGCCGCTCGCGCCGTGGGTAGCCAGATCACGCTACGCACCTATGATGCCAGCAAACTGTCCCCTGGCATGCCAATACGCTATCTGGGCATTGATATCGGCCAGCTTGAATCTCTGAAACTGGCACCGGAGCGTAACGAGGTGCTGGCAAAAGCAGTATTGTACCCAGAGTATGTGAAAACCTTTGCCCGTCTCGGCAGCCGTTTCGCCATCGTGTCACCGGAGATTTCTGCCGCGGGGGTCAATAATCTGGACTCCCTCTTGCAGCCCTATATCAACGTGGAACCTGGCCACGGC
Organism: Serratia sp. PL7; assembly: GCF_945957435.1. Classification (NCBI taxonomy): domain Bacteria; kingdom Pseudomonadati; phylum Pseudomonadota; class Gammaproteobacteria; order Enterobacterales; family Yersiniaceae; genus Serratia; species Serratia sp. PL7. Next base: position 288,544 of record NZ_CAMFLB010000002.1, read on the forward strand.
GGCTCAATGCGCACTTTTGAGCTACAGGAAGCCAGCATTACCGACTCCCGCTACCTGGATGGGCTGAGCGTGATCCTGGACGCCGCAGAAACCGGTTCGCTGCAAATCGGCACGCCGATCCTGTTCCGTGGCATTGAGGTGGGTACCGTGACCGGTTTCTATCTGGGGGCGATGTCAGATCGTGTTCACGTCTCACTGCGCGTCAGCAAGAAATACCAGCATCTGGTGCGTAACAACAGCGTCTTCTGGCTGGCCTCTGGCTATAACCTGCAGTTTGGCCTGACGGGCGGTGTGATAAAGAGCGGTACCTTCCAGCAGTTTATTCGCGGTGGTATTGCCTTTGCCACCCCACCAAGCATTCCATTGGCCCCTAAAGCCACGCCGAACAAACACTTCCTGCTGAATGCGGAAGAGCCGAAAGATTGGCGCGAATGGGGCACCGCCATCCCTAGGGATAACTGATAGCTATCGGCAGGGTTCAATGTTCTGAACCCTGCCGAGTTCACCGTACCGAAGCTGCCGCCACCTGAATAATCCCTATCATTGCTGCTTTGTCATCCATCTCATTGACCGTAACTTGCCGGTATTCTCAGGCAGGCAGTTTATGGTAAACTAGCCCCTTCGATTTTTTTCCGCCCTGAGAGCTCCCTGTGGCTAAACCTGCCCCTGCTTTTTTGCCTCCTGCGTTTCTCGACGCGACTCGCGCCATCATGCCTGACCATTTATCCATGGATGACTTCATCGCTATTTGCCAACAACCCTTGCGGCGTAGCCTGCGGGTCAACACGCTGAAAATCAGCGTTGCCGACTTTCTGGCGCTGGTAAAAGACTACGACTGGCGGCTGGAACCCATCCCCTGGTGCTCAGAAGGCTTTTGGATCGAGCGCGAGGACGAAGCATTACGGCTGGGTAGCGCGGCGGAGCATCTAAGCGGCCTGTTCTACATTCAGGAAGCCAGCTCCATGCTGCCGGTGAGCGCCCTGTTTGCCGGGCGTGAGACCCCGCACCGGGTGCTGGATGTCGCCGCCGCGCCGGGTTCCAAAACCACCCAGATCGCCGCGTTGATGGGCAATCAGGGCGGCATTGTCGCCAATGAATATTCGGCTAGTCGGGTCAAGGTATTACACGCCAACATCAGCCGCTGCGGCGTCAAAAATACGGCGCTGACCCATTTCGACGGCCGGGTGTTTGGCGCCGCCTTACCGGAAAACTTTGACGCCATCCTGCTGGATGCGCCCTGCTCTGGTGAGGGCGTGGTGCGTAAAGATCCGGATGCCATGAGCAACTGGTCACCAGAAAGCGTAGCGAGCATCGCGCAAACCCAGTGGGAACTGATCGACAGCGCCTTCCACGCCCTGGCACCCGGCGGCGTGATGGTTTACTCCACCTGCACGTTGAATGCTCAGGAAAATCAGCAAGTGGTGCATCAACTGTTGGCCACCTACGGCGATGCCGTCAGCGTAGAGCCACTGGACGATCTGTTCCCACAGGCACAGCTTGCCCTCACCCCAGAAGGCTTCCTGCACGTATTCCCGCAGATTTATGACAGTGAAGGCTTCTTTGTCGCCCGGCTGCGTAAAAATCACAGTGTTCCGGCCCTGGCCAAACCGAGCTATAAACTGGGTAAGTTCCCCTTCACCCCGCTCTCGGCCCAGGAGTCCGCACTGGTGGCACAGGCTGCCGCAGCTTCTGGCTTAACCTGGGATGAAACCAGTAAATTATGGGCGCGGGATAAAGAAATCTGGCTGTTCCCCGCCGCGCTGGAACCTTTAGTCAGCAAAGTGCGTTTTTCACGCATTGGCCTTAAGTTGGCGGAACGCTTCCCAAAAGGGTTCCGCTGGCAGCATGAGGCGGTGATCGCCTTGGCTGCCAGTGGCAACCCACAGACGTTTGAGCTTGATGCGGCGCTGGCCCAGGAGTGGTTTCATGGCCGCGATCTCTACCCCTCGCAACCCCCACAAAGCAATGAGTGTATCGTCACTTATCAGCATCAGCCGCTAGGGCTGGCCAAACTGATCGGCAGCCGGATTAAAAACAGCCTGCCCCGCGAACTGGTGCGTGATGGAGTGTTGGATTTCCATCAATAACATTTAATAGGCCACGGTCACCGTTACAGTGTCACTATAACTCCCTGCTGGCTGGTTATTTTGCGAGAGATTAACCGAAGCAGTATAGGGGAAGGATTGCGAGGTGCCCGTGCCCGTCGCGTTGCTATTGGTGGCGGCGGTCCAAACGGTGCTATCCCCCTTGAACAGCTGATACTGAATATAGCTGGTGGTGCCGTTTACCGTAGACGCCATTTGCCGATATTGCCCCGAACTGGCGACGCTGCTGGTCAGATTGACAGAATAGCTGGCATTTAGGGTACAACGTACGCTGATGGTATTGGCAACAACCGCGGTGAGGCCAGACGGCAAGGCCGCAGTCCCAAAACCGACGTTCGGCGCGCTGTCGATATAGCAGTAGTTGGTGATGACGAGCGACAGATTAATATTGGAACCGCTCGTTATACTACCGGTATCAGGGAGACAAAGCAGATTGCCTACCGCAATTGAGCAGATGCTCCAGGACCAGGTAATCGGGATGGTGTCGGTATAAGTGCCGGCAGCCAGATTAGAGTTCATTTGCGGTCGAATAAAAATCGGCAGCGTACTGTTTGGCCCGGTGAACAAACCGAGTAAACCCAACGCGGTGGTATTGCTCCAGGTAATAACGCTGCCCTGATTATAAAGCGTACTGCAGCCACCATCCTGGCACAGGCTATAAGGCAAATACTGGCCGGTAGCCGCGCTGAATAAACGTGGCTGGGTGCTGACAGGGTGCAACGTCGTGCCGATGGTGGCGGTAATGGTATTGGTACCGCCAATATTGAGCAACCCGCCAGTACAGGTCAGCCCGCTACTTACGGAGGTGACCAATGGGGCGCTGCTGACCGCAAAGGAGTTTTGCGTGCCCAGCGAACCGTTGGTGGGAGTAGCCGTGCAGCCCGCCCTTCCTGATGGAATAAAACCCACCAACAGCATCAATGCCAATCCTGCTCGCATCCATCGTAATAGCATAATCATGATTTCTTCTCTTCAGCACTGCCTTGGCAGACCAGCGGCCCGACCTGTTCAATGCTGTGATAATTAGGGTTCAGGTCGAAGCCCACACGGCATACCGAGCGATCCTCCCGCTGGATACTTAACTGGCCATGGGGTTGTAAATGCGAGAAGTACACCAGCCCGTCATAGCCGACAACGGTGGTTTGTTGCGTGGTTTGTTCCGTGACCAACGTGCCCAGTTTCAGCGGTTGCCCGACGGCGTCATGCAACGTGATATTGGCCGAGAGGACTTTTTGTACCGGGAATTTCACCACCATCCCGCTGCCTTGCTTAACGGCAATGCGATTGTTGACCTGATTGGCCACCACGTCCGCCGGTAACGGCAGCGTGTCGATCTCGACCTTGGCCGGATAGTACGAACTGATCGACGAGATCAGCAGATGTCCGTTGCTGTCGGTGGTGCCCATCTTCTGATTCTCGTACAGTACCGAAACCCCGGCGTAACTGTCAGTATCCACCACGATAAACGCGTCGTTGATCTTGTCCGACAGGAACCAGGAGTTGGCCATGAACACCACTGAGCCGCTCAGGTCTGCCCAGTTGGTATATTCCCCTTGTGGGCCGAAGATGCCGCCTTGCAGCGTGGCATAACGGGTTTTCCAGGTGGCATCGGCCTGTTGATAGGCATCGCCACCGCCGCTGTAAGCCAGGTTCCAGCCCATGCCGCCATCCGTGGGAGCGGCCTTGCTTGCCCCCACCTGCTGCTGATAATGCCCAGTATTGTTACGTGCTAACCCCGCATTGAGGCTGACATCACTGCCCAGTGGAATAATAAATTGCAGCTGCGCACTGTAACCGTTATCCCCCAACGTTTTGTTGAGTGAGACAAACATGCTGCTCTGGCCCCACAAGGCACGGCTGTAAGAGAGGTTCACCAGGCGGGTATGCGAGTTGTCATAGGCCTGTACGTCGTAATAGCCCAAGCCCAAAGTGCCATTACTTGAACCAAACGGCGAAGCACTGAAGGTGGCCTGATCGGATTGACGGCTCAGGCGGGTATTGCTGGTGTAAGACGTGAGATCCTGGTAACCCACGGTGCGCGAGGCCCGCTGTGCCGAAAAGCTAAATAACGTCGAATTATAGGAGTAGCCCAACGTGTACTGGCTACCGTCTTTTTTGTCCGTCACGTTGGTGCCCAGCGGATTATCAATTTCCTGATTGGGATCAGGCATACCTGGCGTATTCGGCCGGACAATCTGGTCGTTCACCACGTTGCTGGTCGCCACCGGCGGATGGTTGGCTTTGCTCTGGCTACCAGACAGGCTTAGCATCCCCCAGGTTCCCACCGCAATATCGGCCCCTAACCCGCCGAGCGCCAGCCCTTGCGTGGCCTCGCTGTGCCCAGAAAGTGTCAAATAGTTACTCAGCCCGTAGCGGTAAATTCCGCTGAAGGCTGCATCTGAATAATCGCCATTAGAGATGCCATAATTCTGGCGCACCGCGCCGAGTGACACATCAAAGTCGCTCAGGTTTTTACGCAGCAGGGTGTTGGATACATAAAACGGCACCGTGGTTGATACCTGGCGCCCGACCGCATCGGTGGTAACGATCGTCGCTTCACCGGCCCCGTTGATGTAAGGCACATTGGTGAGGGTAAACGGCCCGGAGTTCAGGTTATTGCTGCTGGCCTTAAAGCCGTTGAGAAATAAATCCACAGTGCTGGGGACCGCTGCGGTACCGCTATATTGCAACAGCGGATAGGTCACCAGATCCGGGCGCAGGGCAAAATTGCGGCTGATGCGTAATCCCCCCATGCGGGCCGAATTACTCCAGGTTAGCGAGTTACTGACAAAATCCCCAAGCTGATAGCTGATCAGATCTTGTTCATCGCTATAACGCCAGAACGTATCGTAGCGCAGATAGCGGTCTTGTACGGCACTGCCGCCCTCGCCCGATACGGTGTCGATATTGTAGCGATAGGTCCCGGTATTACTGATAAACCCCAGGTTGCTGAACAAACGCTGCTCCATCCAGGTGGCAACCGATCTGGAGCCTTCGTGGGGATCGGTATAATAGGAATCGTAGTTTAGCAGCAGACCTGTGCTGCTTTGCGCCACCGTGTAATTCATCAGGTTGCCGCCGCCGACGTCCTGTTTTGGCAGCCAGGCATCCGGTACCTGGAAAATCAGCTGCTGGGCGGCAGAATCATATTTCACCTTCACCCCTGGCAACTCCTCGACCTTAATCAACCCTTGCTGGCCATTGGTCCGTACGTGGTTCTTTGCCAGCACGCCGGCCTCCACGTAATACGCATTTTCCCGATAGGTCACAGGTACCACCTGGCCGTCGCTCTGGCCATTGACGACCAGGGTCAGGTAGAACATTGCATTGGTGATCACCGGTGCCGCACGCGGGGCATCGGGCAATGATGAGTACTCCTGCGCCTGAACGCAGAAGGTACTCAGGCATAGCAGGCACAGACCGCCCCGGCAATACAGCGGATACTGATGACCGGGGCGAATAATGGCTCGGATCGGCATTCGTCGCGCTTCCTGCCGCTATTCGCCGCGCGGAATGACGATGGGTTTGGTGTTATCGGCAATTTGCGCATTGAGTTGCACACCAGGACTAACCCCGGCAGGAACCGGCCAGCGCATTGACTGCCCTGGCAAGACGTAGCCCATAAAGCCCGCGATCATGGTTTTCACGCCCTGCTGTTGGTTGCCTTTCTCTGACCAGAACACATTACTCAGCCGCGCATGCACAATGCCGCTATTACGAACCTGCAAATAGGTTTTCCCGCCGTCATTGACCGTGCGCCATTGCAGCACTGGACGCGTCGCTGTGGCAGCATCGCGTTTGATATCGCTACGTTCGTTGGTCCACAAGCCAGCACCATCCATAAACAGCGGCAGCAGATAGCGCATCTGTAACTGCAGCCCGACCACCGCTTTACTTTGCCCCCCGGCAGCGCCACTGATCGGCGACGGGATTTCATCAACGATGATGCGGTAGGCCTGCTCGGTATTGGCCGGTACCGGTGTATTGCGGATCAACCTGATCAGTTGGCGTTGCCCCGGCGGTACGGTAGCAAAAGGTGGACTGGCGACCACATTATTCTGATCGGCATAGCGCTCATTAAAATTTTCCTGTTTCCATGCCAGCACCCGCACCTGGAGAGAAACGGGCTCTGCCCCGCGATTTTCCAGCCATAATGCAGAGCCGTTCTGATCGGACTCAATGATTTGATATACCGGCCAAACCAGCACCGAGCTGGCGGCTTGTGCCGTGATTGAAGCACACAGGGTGTAACTCAGTACTACAGCGCTGATAATGCGGGTAAACAAGGTCGACATAGCTCATATCCTGATGATTCAATAAGTTAATGTTACGGTGACCGTATCGGTATAAGTTCCTGCCGAAGGCAGTGTGGTCACGGCGTATAACCGGGCATAAACCGGGTAAGTTTGTGTGGTACTGGGAAAACTGGGGATAGACATCACCAATGCGCCATTGCCCCAGACCTGACTACGGTTGGCATCGCGAAACAGCTGATAACCCAGAGTGTCGCTATTGGCGGTGTTTTGCATGAAACGCCGGGTGGCGCTGCCACCGTGAGTCCCGTAATCCATAGCAATGGTGACCGTCGTTCCCGGCGTACAGGTCACCACCACCGAACCGGCACCGGCGGTACTCACGGTATCGACATTACTGGTAATAGTCGTCATGGAGCCGAAATTGATGGTGCCAAGGTTGGAGGTAGGGCTGGAAAATGAGCTGCCAAAAGCACAGCCGTTGGTCAGGGTTGCCGCCACGGTAAAGGTCGTGGTGGTTGGCGTGGCAGCACGTAGCGCACCGCACATCATCAACGGTAGCAGGATCAAGGAGACATGGCGCATCAATGCCCCCCGCTACCAGGACACGGTGACATTCACCGTATCCAGATAAACACCGGCAGCCGGTGTGGTTTGCGCCGGAACACGGCCATAGACGGTGTGCCATTGATCGGCTCCGTTGCCGGTGTCACTTAGCCCGGTGGTGTTATCCCAAATCGTCCCCCCGGGTTGGTTGGTGTAAAGGTTGTACTGCACGCTAATCGAGCTATTGTTGGTATTCACCATTTTGCGATTCGTGACCACGCCACTGCTGCCCCCATCCAGCAAGATTTTATAACTCAGACCACTGACGCATTTGACACGGATTGAGCCCGCCAACTGGGCGCTGGTCGCGTTGATCACAGTGTTCACAGCGGCAAAAGTGCCGAAATTCATCGTGCCAAAGCTGGTATTGCCCGACGTTGTCGTTCCCGCTTCACAGGCGGGCAGCAACGTGGCTGCAATGCCGATCGTCGCCGCCTGACCTAAGGGAATGTTGAGCAGTAAAGACTGCGACAAGATCGCTGGCAACAGCAGCAATACCTTGATCCCCATGCTCGTTCCTTCCCGTATAGAAAACCAGCCAGGGGCTGATTCGCCCCCGACGGAATAACAGCCTTACCAGGAAAGCGTGGCAACTACGGTATCGTTGTAAGTCCCTGCGGTTGGTGTGGTACTGAGCTGGTCGCCAGGTAATACGCGGCCATAAATCGGGATGTTTTGTGCGGTCGTGCCCGTCGTCAAGGCAATCGGCGTATTAATGGCGATTTCCGTGGTACGCGCACTATCAGAATAGAGGCGATAAGGAATGGTGTCGCCGCCGGAACTCATGGCACGCAGCGCGCCCGTTGCCGCCAGCCCGCCATTGAGCGACAGCGTTGGGCTCAGGCCAGTGCTGCAGGTGATGGTGACCGCGCTGGAACCATTGGCACCAAATACCGTACCGTTGATCACGCTGGTCAGATCGGAGTAACTGCCAAAGTTCAAGGTCCCCCATTGGTTGGCACCGCCGGTTGCACCGCCGTTACCCACGGTACATCCGCTACCGATCGTCAACTGAATGCCAACTTGCCCTGTCAAAGTCCCCGCAGCCTGCACACCTGAAGCCAATGACAAGGTCGCAGCAGCCAGCAAGGCCAGTAATAAACTCTTTTTTTCGCCCATGATAACTCCCAATAACAACTTACACCGATGTGTATTCATGCAACCAGGTTGCGTATGGAAATTCTCTGGTGGACTCACATACTGCCAAAAACTGCCAAAGGACGACGCTCAAACCGGGTTCTGTTTTTTTGCTAGCGAACCCTGGCGGCAAAAACCTGATGACACAGGCTTTCGTGGTTAAATATAGATTAATAAGTTTAGCTTAAGCGGAATTTATCTGCCTTTAATAAAATAAGGATAAAAAACCATTTTTCATATCATTAACAAATTTTACTCCAGAAAAACTCGCCATACCTCGACTTTAAAATTGTTAAGGAGTGCGATAGTGAGAAACGTTAATATTTATCGTGGCAATTAAGTCAGTATTAACGGCTGGGTCTAGTGTTACGAGCAGTGTCCGGTGGGCCGATAACTACTTTTTTTGTGACTTTTTCGCCTGTTTGTCTATGCTTAGTGGGTGGTCGCAACTGGTCACACCTCATACCACTAGCTTCAGCAAGGAGTTCCAATGGGCAAAACCGTCGTGAAAATAGGCAGCTTCGAGGTTGATGACGCGCATTTAACGTCAGCATCTGAACACGCCGAAGGGAAAAGCACCCTGGCGATCCCCTGTAAATCAGACCCCGACCTGTGCATGCAACTGGACGGTTGGGACGAGCACACCAGTATTCCGGCCATGCTGGATGGCCAGCAGTCGCTGCTGTACAAACAGCATTACGATCGACATGCGGATGCCTGGGTGATGCGGCTGGAGTAGAGAGATTCAGGAGAAAGGACGCGCCGTGTTCCCATTGGGCACGGCACGTTGTTTTATGCGATGACGATACCGCGCCCGGCAAAGAAACGGCCGAAATCTGCCAGTGACATTGTCACCTTCTGACGGCTGGCGAGGCTATCACCGGAAGGATTATGAAAGGTGACACTATGCCGATCCGCAGCGAACACCAGCACCAGATGCCCACCCCGCGCTGGCGGCTGTATCGCTGGTTGCCGGATACTCGGATGCACCGAGGCGATAAAATAGCGGTGTTGCTCCAATAGCGGCGGCAACTGATGTTCATCGAGATTGACTCGCACCTCTGCCGTTAGCGCAAACTGTTCACGCACAAACTTCACAAAGGGCGCATAAATCAGCCCCTTGATCCGTTCTCCGTCACGCACATAGGCCCCGTAAGGCAAGCTGCGGCGTGCCAGCTCCAGCAATGGCGGTGCCGTACCGTCCCGGTGCGTCAGCACCATTTTCAGACAGGCCATACCGCACACGTGGTTGGCCCACTCGACATATTCCGCCGGACTAGCCGCCCCGCTCTGCACCCAGTTGGCATCATCCGCCAACGTAGCACGCCCGGCAATCAGATTGGCAGCCAGCTCTGGCGTCGCCCATTGACACACGTAGGGCACTTCAGGCAGTGACATCACTCAGAACTTTTCGATAACCTTGAAATGCATCAACACCAACGTCATATCCGGTGAGAACAGTTCATACTCTTCAAAGAAGCGTTTGTGCTCTTTGCGCCAGTAATCCAGCGAGCGATCGCCTTCACCTTCCGCCAAGGCATGAGCCGCATCCACCTGTTCATAGGTGCTCATATCCACTTTCGTCAGCTCAATGGCGCACACTGGCTCGTTCTTGCCGTCCACCACCACAAAGACATCGCCAGGCTGTGGGATCCCTTCGCCATCCAGATTGGAGCAGGTGGCGGTCTTGACCCCATCCAGCACCAGCTTCACCAACTCATCCGCCTGCTGTTCGGTATCACCAAACGCCCAACGTTCTACATTTTCATACTTTTCAGGAATGGCCATTGCTTTACCTTTATTGATTGAGTCACAGGTGCTCAGGCAATATTACACCGTATTCCCTCACGTCTGCATCCATCACGTTGTCGCGCAGGCTCGCAGCCCCTGCTTTTTACCTGACTTTACGGTAAAGTTCTGGGCGTATCGCAGTGCAGCATTCATACTGTGGATCAAGACGTCCTCAATGGCAGCCAACCTGCCAGGGCAGTAAAATGAACCAGGCAGAGCAAGATCCCGATGACACCCTCAGTGATTTACTGAAAATCATCACCTTTATAGCCATCACCCTTATCGCTCTGGGTAGTTGGTATCTCTGCGTCTAAAGGAAAATAAGGAACCCCGAATTGCCAACCAAGCGTATGCGTACCAAACACTGGAAAATGTTTGTGATCCTGGTGCTGATCTGTCTGGCCCTGCTGTTATTGCGCTGGGCGGCTATCGTCTTCGGTTAATCCTGCATTTTGTTAGCCGCCTCTCCCGCTCGGGTAGGAGGCGCTTTGGCCACTGGCTCAAACAGCTCTCGCAAATAGGCCATCCGGGCTTCCCCCTGCGGTAGCCACCAACGGCACCAGCGATTGTTCACTTCGGCATGTCGGCTAAGTTGATAATAAGCCGCTAATTGTTCGACCAGTTTCATGGTTGCGCCCCTCTCGTTGAATTGACCAATCCAGTATTGAATATAAAAACCAGAAGAAACACTGATGGGATAATTTTTATACTTCCGGTTTTATTTTCTCTATGGCCTGACGGGTAGCGCTACCGGTTGGCAACTGCTACATTGAGCAAAAATCACCCAGCCGAGGTTAGCGATGAAGTTCTCGGAACAGGAGATCAAACCAGTATGGGATGAGGTTGCCCGATTGATTGGCGACAGCGTGATGCAGTTACGTCATCGCGGCGAGGAATTGTCGGTGGGGAGCCTTTCCAGGCAGTTGGCGCAGCATCTGGCGGAAAGTCACGATATTGAGCAGCGCATCCTGATCGCTGCGGCGATCAACATGCTGAAAGAGGGAAAGTGAATCGCCAACCGAAGTGGTTGGCGATCCTGTAAGAGCCCAAGGTATGCAAGCCCGGCCTCTCTAGATGCTATCTTCTCACGTCAGCCTTGGCTGAGTAATCGGAATAGTCCAGATTGGTGACAAAGAATACGCGGACGCGGCCTACAGCGCCCCTACAACAGCGTGGCAGGCACGATATCTGCCCATAAGACCTGAGCATCATTGCCCTGAGCCACCAGCCGCAGCGGACCATCCCCTGGTAGCCACCAGCATCCCTGGCGTGCGCCCAGCAAGCTTCCATCCGGCAACTGCCATTCCCCTCGCAACACATACAACACTCCGGCATGTTGTAACGACAGCCCGATGGTCTCAGCAATGCGTTGCACCTGCGCCTGGTAGTGGCCACGCCGCGTCATGATGTTGAAATCCTGGCTGCTGCCGCCTAATAATCTGGCCTCTAGCGCCACATCCCCAGAGAAGGCAAACGGCTCACCGATGCGCTGCAGCTGGTGATCGATCAGTCCTTCGCTGTACAAATGTACGCCATCGCCTTCTAGCAAAGTGATGGAACGGTCAATACCGTTAAAGGCCGAGAAAGGCCCGTCCTGCGCGATGGTAGCAATGCTGGCGCGCCAGCCGAATTCGGCGTTACCCGGCGGTTGGCAGGTAATTTCACGGGTTTCTCCTCCGCCATTACGCCATGGGCTGACCGGCAGTTCGGCAAAATCGAAACGGTTCAGTTTCATCATGCCTCCTGTTGGAACGTTTTCAGTACCTGTAGGAACTCAGCGCTGCTTTGCTGTTGTAACGCGTGACGCCCCTGCTCAATCACCTGCCGACCAGCAACAAATACGTCGCGGATTTGCTCTTTGCCCCCGGCAAACAACCAGCGGTTGAGGATAGATGCATCAGGCGCAGATGCCAGATACGGGTCGTCACCATCCAACACCAGCCAGTCCGCACGATAGCCTACCGCCAGCTTGCCAATTGCCGTACCACAGGCCTGAGCACCGCCCCGTAATGCCTGTTGATAAAGCACGTCGGCTACGGCGGGTTGCTCCGGCGTGGTCAGGCGGTTACGGCGTTGATCGCGCAGCCGCTGCCCATACTCAAACCAACGTAACTCTTCCACCACGTTTAGGGAAACGTGGCTGTCCGAACCGATCCCCCAGCGCCCCTGGTGATGCAGGTAACTGTCGCCTGGGAAAATGCCGTCACCGAGATTGGCCTCGGTGGTCGGGCATAATCCGGCTACCGCTTTGCTGCGAGCCAGTTGCTCAAGCTCTTCACGATCCAGATGAGTGGCATGCACCAGACACCAGCGGCTATCCACCGGCAAATGTTCATACAGCCAGGCCACCGGGCGTTGACCGCTCCAGGCCAGGCAGTCGTTAACCTCTTTTTGCTGCTCGGCGATATGAATATGTACCGGCAACGCCTGGTCAGATGCCGCCAGGATCTGCTGCATCTGCCCCAGTTCAACCGCCCGCAGCGAATGGAAACATAATCCCTGATTCTGCAATGGCTGACCTGCCAGTTGGCGAGCTATCACCTGTTGCTGTTCGAGGTAGCTCTCTGCACTCTGAATGAAGCGCCGTTGTCCCACTTGCGCAGGCTGGGCACCAAACCCGGCGTAACTGTAGAGCACCGGCAATAGGGTCATGCCAATGCCAGCCTGAAGCGCGGCCTCGCTGAGGCGCCCGGTCATCTCGCCCCGGTCGGCATAGGCTTTTCCTTCCGGTGTGTGATGCAGATAATGGAACTCGGCAACCTGGGTGTAGCCGCCCTTGAGCATTTCGATATACAGTTGACGGGCGATAACACCAACCTGCTCCGGGGTTAATCGCTGAACCAGGCGATACATCAGATCGCGCCAGGTCCAGAAGCTATCTTGTGGGTTGCCCGCTACCTCTGCCAGCCCGGCCATCGCGCGCTGGAAGGCATGAGAGTGCAGGTTCGGCATGCCCGGCACCACGTCACCGTGCAGCCGCAGACAACCGTCAGGGTCGGCATTGGGGGTCACTTGGACCAATTGACCGTGAGCATCAACTTCGAGCCGTACGTTATGGGCCCAACCGGTCGGAAGCAGTGCGCGAGAGGCAAAATAAGCAGGCATAGCAGTATTCCAAAGTAGGTGTAACGGCTAAGAACGCACGACTGTCACGCCGCGCAGGTAAAAAATTTGTAAACCAGTTTCATTCATCTGGTGAACGGACGCTTACTTGTATATACATATACATATCTTCAACATCAACAGTAAACTGGTGTTATTATTTTTTTATTTGACGAGGTTAACGTCGTGGTAGATCAACAGACCGTGTTGCAGTTGGCTGCAGCAATGAGCGAGACCCCCGCCCCGATCTATCAACGGGTCAAACAGGCCATCGTAAGCCAAATCCGTGCGGGTCACTGGCAGCCGCACCAACGCGTCCCCTCGGAAAGTGAACTGGTCAGCGAGCTGGGCGTCAGCCGCATGACCATCAACCGGGCCTTGCGTGAATTGACCAGCGAGGGCTTTTTGATCCGCATGCAGGGTGTAGGCACCTTCGTGGCCGAGGCCAAGGCACACACCGCGTTGCTGGAAGTGCATAATATCGCCGACGAGATCGCCGCCCGTGGGCACCGCCACAGCAGTAAAATTTTGCAGTTGACCGCCCGCCCGGCCAGCGCAGAGGAAGCGACGGCATTGGGGATCCTGCCGGGTCAGCAGTTGTTCTACTCGCAGATTGTGCATTATGAAAATGACGTGCCGGTGCAGGTGGAAGATCGCTGCGTCAACCCGCTGGCGGCCCCGGATTATATGAAGCAGGATTTCGATCGGGTCACGCCCTATATTTACCTGACCCAATCCGCCCCGTTGACCGCAGGTGAACATATTGTCGAAGCCGTCGTGCCAACCAAGCAAGAGCGCGAACTGCTGCAATTGGAAGACCACGAACCGGGCCTGCTGATCCATCGGCGCACCTGGTCTGGCAAAATGGTGGTAACCTCCGCCCGCCTGCTCTATCCAGGCAGCCGCTATCAACTGTTTGGCCGTTTTACCAATCAGGTTTGAGTTAGACCAAACGTGTTACCAATGGGGCGCAGCATGCGCCCCATTGGTTGGGTCCAGTGACGCTAATCCCTGCCTTTTTCGCGTTTCATCACATCTTGGTAACAAATTTTTATCCCCTCTCTTGTCGCAGACCGGCGAATGCGCTAGGTTGTTTTTAATTGTATATACAACCATGTGGGAGCGGGAACACCATGACGTCTGAGATCCACTGCGACAGCCTGTGGCACGGGGCCGATATCGTCACCATGCGTGACGGCAAGTATCACATCATCAGCAACGGCGCGATCGCCGTACGCGCAGGCAAGATTGTCTGGATGGGTGAACAGGCCGCCATGCCTGCCTTGGCCGCGACCAAAACGGTGAAGCTTGACGGTGGCATCATCACCCCCGGCCTGGTGGATTGCCACACGCACCTGGTGTTTGGCGGCAACCGCAGTGGTGAGTTTGAACAACGTTTGAACGGGGTAAGCTACGCAGAAATTGCTGCTCAGGGCGGGGGCATTATCTCCACGGTCAAGGCCACGCGCGATGCACAAGAAGAGTTGTTGCTGGAACAAGCACTGTTCCGCCTGCGGCCATTGCTGGCTGAGGGTGTCACCTGCGTAGAAATCAAATCCGGCTATGGCTTAACGCTAGCAAGCGAGTTGAAAATGCTACGTGTCGCGCGTCGTCTGGCAGAAAAATTGCCAGTCGAAGTGAAAACTACCTGCCTGGCCGCTCATGCCCTGCCACCGGAATATGCCGGACGCAGCGACGACTATATTGACCTGGTGTGCAATACCATCATCCCTGAAGCCGCAGCAGCTGGCCTGGCAGATGCAGTGGATGCGTTTTGCGAACACTTGGCCTTTTCCCCTGAGCAGGTTGAGAGAGTTTTCGCGTCCGCTGAGCTTGCTGGCCTGCCGATAAAACTGCACGCGGAGCAGCTTTCAGCGCTCGGCGGTAGCGCATTGGCGGCACGGCATCATGCCCTTTCCGCCGATCACCTGGAATATGCCACCGAACAAGATGCCATAGCGATGGCGGCAGCCGGAACCGTGGCGGTGCTGTTGCCAGGTGCCTACTACCTGTTACGTGAAACGCAGTGCCCACCGGTTGAGCTGTTCCGCAAGCACGGCGTAGCGATGGCTATTGCCAGCGATGCCAACCCTGGCACCTCACCCGCGCTATCGCTGCGTCTGATGATTAATATGGCTTGCACCCTGTTCCGTCTTACGCCGGAAGAAGCGCTGGCAGGCGTAACGCTGCATGCCGCCAAGGCTTTGGGCCTGCAGGAAACCCACGGCTCGCTGGAAGTGGGCAAAGTGGCCGATTTTGTTCACTGGCCGCTGGCACGCCCGGCAGAGCTGGCTTACTGGTTGGGCGGTCAACTGCCCTGCACGGTGATTTTCCGAGGAGAAGTCCGTTAATGATTTGCGATCCTTTCGAGTTCCAGAGCGGCCAACTGCCGCTGTTGATCAGTATTCCCCATGCCGGTACCCGCTTGACGCCAGCGGTTGAGAAAGGGCTGACCGATGAGGCCCGCCCCCTGCAAGACACCGACTGGCATATCCCACGGCTGTACGATTTTGCCCGTGCCATGGGTGCCAGCATTCTGGTGGGTAACTATTCGCGCCTGGTGATTGACCTCAACCGCCCAGCAGATGACAAACCGCTCTATACCACTGCCACCACCGGTCTGTTTCCTGATGTGTTGTTCGATGGTCGCCCCAGTTTTCTACCGGACGCCGCCCCTTCTGACCAAGAACGGGCCGGATATCTGCAAAACATCTGGCAGCCCTACCATCAGCAACTACAGAATGAGCTGACACGGCTAACAGCCCAACACGGTTACGCTTTACTGTTTGACGCCCACTCGATCGCCTCTGTGATACCACGCCTGTTCGACGGTAAGCTACCCGATCTCAACCTCGGCACTAACGGTGGTGAAAGCTGCCCTGCTTCACTGAGTGACAGGCTGGTCACCTGTTGTCAGCAACAACAACAGTTCAGCCACGTGCTGAACGGGCGCTTTAAAGGGGGCTACATTACCCGTGCCTATGGTCAACCGCAGGAACACCAGCACGCGGTACAGTTGGAGTTAGCGCAAGTGAACTATATGTCCGAGCAGACATTCGAATTTGATGCCGTCCGTGCTGCACCTTTACAACGCCTGTTGCAGCAGATGATAGAAAGCATGCTGGCCTGGGGCGAACAACAACGCTAATCCGCCACAACTCCGGTGCCGCTATTGCGCCGGAGTTGACCTTGCCCTCACCATTATCCCCTCCTGTCTTTCACGCCCTTCCATGATGATTTGAGCACTGCATCCCAATTTTGATGGAAAGGTTGCCCACTGGTCTGAACAGCGCACAAAACAGCGGCCCGTGACTTTTTCCTTGCGCCACAATTGGGCCTCTTTCATCCCATGCCAACCCGTTGCAAGCCAGAGATCAGGGATTGAAAGACCACCCTTGCCATACCCGCCATCCACTTCTTTATCCTGGCTGCGGTAGACACTCGTGTGTAGTCGGCCACGGCGATGTGTGGCGTTCGTTATCTCAGGAGGAAACTATGTCTGACACCCCGCTAAACTGGCGCGCCGCACAGGCAGCCGCCGCTCAACTGTTGGCAGGCTGGCAAACCGCAGGCCAACCCGGTGGGGCTATCACCCTGTTTGATACTGATACGACCCAGGCGGTGGTATGTGCAGGGCTGGCCGATCTGGCACGGCGCGATCCTTTCACTACCGATACCGTGGTGCGCTATGCCTCGATCACCAAACATATTTTTGCCGCGCTGGCGCTCAATGCCACCGACAACGCCCTGCGGCTTGACGATCGCCTTGGCAGTCTACTGCCAGAATTGCAGGGACAACTGGCGGAGGTGACGGTAGGACAGGCTTTGGACATGACCAGCGGGCTACCCGATATTCGGCAAACGCTGGGGCTGCTTGGCGTCTCGAGCAACACCGTCAGTGAAGCCCAACCGGTGATGGAGTTTATCCATGGTTTAACCCGGCTCAACTACCCCGCAGGCAGTGAGATCACCTACACCAATACCGGTTACCGTCTGGTAGAGGCAGCATTGAAGACGAAAGGCTACGCTTTTGATGCTCTGGTTCAGCAGCATCTGGCCCGCCCTCTGGACGTGCAGCTACAAGCTCCCGAAGGCTGGTTTGATGTGGTGCCTGGGCTGGCTCCGGGCTATTGGCACTCGGCCAAAGGTTGGCAGCAAACCAGTGCTGGTTTGCATCTCTCCGCCTCTGGCAGCCTGACGGGGAGCGCCAACGCCCTCACCCGCTGGTTGCAATGCCTGCTGGCCAATAGCGGCCCTGGCAAAGGGGTTCTGACGCAGCTAAGTGCCCCACGTAAGCTCAGCCAGGGCCAAATCAGCCATTACGGACTAGGGCTGGCACAAACGCCGCTTGGCAGCCAGACTTTGCTGGGCCATGGCGGTTCTCATGCAGGCTACAAGACCTATTTTCTGCTGGCGCCGGACCGGCAAGCCGGTGCCCTGCTGGTCGCCAACCGTGAAGATTGTGACAGCTTTGCCATTATTTTACAGGTGATGGCGGCGCTGCTGAATGAACCGCTGCCCCAACGCAGCACAGCGATCCCAGATGGCATCTACGCCACCCGGGCGGAACCATACTGGTTGGAGGTTAAAGGGGGCAACGTGGCTTATCTGGGCACCAACGAACCACTGTATCAAAGTGGAGATGGTTATGCGGTATCCCTCTCGGCCCATCAGCCAATGCGCCTTAAGTGGACGGGTGAAGCCGTAGAAGGTGAAGTTGGCCACGTTGCACGCCGCTTTCTGCCGGTGGCTAGTGAAACGGCTTGCCTAAAACAGGTTCAAGGGCACTGGTATCATCCACAATACCGCACCGCGTTCGAAATTTGCGGCAACCAGATCCACATCGGGGTCGGCCCCGCAGCGCAAACCGGCACCCTGAGTTCGCTGGGGGATGGGCGGATATTGGTTGAAAGCAACGATGGGCCCAGCCTGAATCGGTTTTGTCTGTATTTCCGCGGTTACCAGGTCGATCTGATCGCCAGCCGTAGCCGGGTACTTACTTTCAAAAAGAGCATCAGCGCCCACGCGTAAAGGTTCACCGTGCTATAGAGGGGAGCCGCATGCTGAGCCCGCCTAGCCCCCTTTGCCTCATCAGCAGGTCACTGCCCGACATATCATTCACACCAGCTATTAAAAAAATGGATCGTGGTCATCAGACAAAAAATTGTTTACGCGCAAAACTACTCATGATAACCGAGTAAATGCCGTAAATTTTTCTTGCGACGAAATAAGCCATCCAGTAATTTTAGTGGGCCACAAAAATGAGTAAACCAGCTCTTTTTCGTTGCACCTCAAAACCCATCTTATGTCATCGATAAATGATAGTACTCAATTTCCCGCCGTCCCGTGCGGGAATTCTTTTACTACTTTTTACTATAGTAACGCCGCTTTTTAGCGTTTTTTGTTGCTGTTTTGTTGCAAATAATTTACCTTTAGGCCTTGAAAACCTCAACCACTCAGCTTGGCAAAACCGCTATTTCTGGGCGTTTAGGAGTTATATCCATGCACATGACGCTGATGGAGTACATCCAGCTGCACTTCAATGGTGATATTTATCGCTATGCACAATTTGAAGGTGTCAGCCGTGAGCAAATCCTCAAGTGGATCGATAATGAGTGCTACGTTATCAAGGGCAAATTGGTTATGCCGGTTAAACATTTACCCGCAGAAAATTACCTGAAATAATGATAAAAAAACCCCGCCAGTGCGGGGTTTCCTGTTTCTGATACCACGGAAAATCAGAAGTTATAACCGGCAACCAGGTAGTAACCCCAGCCGGTGGACTTGATTGGCCCCTGCGGCGTACCGATATCCACCCCATCATTCCATTGACCACCGTTATGGAAGTAACGTGCCACGAAGGAGTAATGCCAGTGATCGTAGTTCAGCGCTAAAATGTGGCTGGAGGCGATAGAGTTGCTGGTACGCGCCTGGCGGCCATCCACTACGAAGTTGTCGCTGCCCAGATCGGAGTCAAAGTCAAAGTTGGTGAAACCGATATAGCTCAGGTTGCCACCCCACATTTCGGTCAACGGCACAAAGTATTTCACCTTGAAGCGATAGCCGTCCCAGCTGTTCTCGTTGGATGCACCATAGTTCTGCCATTGGTATTTGGCATAAATGTTCATCGACAGGCTCATCGGCAGACCGGTATCGATATCGGTGCCTAGCCCCATATACCAGGTGCTTTGACGGGAGGCGTTGTTACGCCCCATGTCGTAAATGTAGTTGTTGGCAAAATACCACTCTTTGAACGGCCCAAAGCCCAGGTTGGTGCCGGTCAGTTTGTCGATGGAGAAGCGTGGCTCGATCTCCATAAACAGCGGTGAGCCTTTATCCCAGATACCACGGTTTGGCGTGTTACCGGTGCCGAAGAACTTTGGCACGTCCACGTAGCCATAGAAATCCAGCCAGTCTTTCTTGGCAAAGGCTTCATACTCCAGATACACGTCATTGTTCAGCTGCGGCCCGAAGCGGGTATGGTAGCTGCCTACTACGTTGACACTCTGATGCCACCAGTCTGAAAGATACTGGCTGTCTTTGCTTTCTGCAGCCATGGAAGCGGGGCTGAAAGACGCGGAGAGAAGCACACCTGCTGCGAGAGCTATTTTCTTCATTTTATTACCACATGCTGAGTGGGCCATTCCCTGCCCGTTAGAATGATATGAGTCTGGCGACGCCTGCTGTAAACAAACGGTTACCTATTGCCGGTTGCCGTGCGCATTATAGAAAGCTCTCGCTGTAATAATCTGTGATCCAGTTAGGCATTTTACTATTACGTAATCGATTGCGTTCTCATTTTTTAAAATAAATTGCAGTGCAAAACATTTTTGATGTGATTTTCATCATATCGATAAATTTCAAACGACGATTTTTGGTGTCTTTGTGTTCAACACCAACTTTTAACCAGGGGTTAAAAATCGCGTAAAAAAGCCGACGCTTATGTCGGCTTAGTGGCAGGCAGGGGCAGCATACGCCCCCTTATATGGCTAACCAGTTGGTTTTTTCAGCGAGCTCCGGGCACAGCTTTGGCAATGTTCTCTTGCCGGAACACCACCTCATCACCCGTGGCAATTTCCCATTGGCTGACCGGGATATCGATTTTCGGCGAGGCCACGACTACCGAGCCATGGATCAGCTTGTCGTCACGGCGCAGGATCATCACATCCAACTGGTATTCATGCGGCAGGTTAGCGGTGGTCAGTCGGACGATATCGCCGGTGCTGAAACTGTGGCCATTAAGCGCTGGTTGCTGAATAAATTGAATATCTTTTCTCATTTCCCCGTTCCTTCTGGCAGAACACTTACCTTGAGATTAGCTCGAAATTCATTATTCTGCCGCCTGCGCAGGTAAAAAACAGGCCTCAGTTGCCGCGAGTCGCCCACCAGCAAATCAGCGATCCTAGCGTTACCATCATCACCCCCTGCCAGAAGTTGAGGGTCAGCGCGGTGCTGAGTACCACGGCGGCAAATACCGATGACAACACCGGGGTAAAGTAAGATACGGTCGCCAGCAGCGTCATATTGCCATGCAGGATCCCGACGTTCCAAGCTGCATAGCCAGCCCCCATCGCCGTCCCCACGCACAGCAACGCCACCACAACCGGCAGGCTAAAGTTCATGCCGCTTTCATTACTGAAAGGATAAATCAGCCACAGCGCCAGCGCGGTCAGGGAGATAAACAGCACCACCGCGTTTTTGCCTTGGGCGATCCTCTTGGTCACGTTGCAATAGATGGCCCAAATCACCGCACCACTGAATGCCAGCCCGTAACTCAACGGATTGCTGCGCACGTTGGCCAGCATTTGCGCCGGTGACCAACCGCCGCTGCCACTCATGATCCAGCCAATCCCAAACAGGGAAAGCAACAAACCAGGCACCACCCACCATTTGGCCTTTTGTCCATTGAACAGGATGGCCATCAACACGGTAAAGCAGGGCCAAAGATAGTTGATCATCCCCAACTCAATAGCCTGAGTGCGGTTGCTGGCAAAGCCCAACGACAGCGAGAGGCAAATCTCATACAGCACAAACAGCAGGCTGCCGAGGATCAGATAGGAACGGCGGAACTCACGCAGTTTGGGGACACCCATCACCACCAGCAGAAACAGCGTGCCTACGCTGTAGATCATCGCCGCCCCGCCGACCGGCCCCAGCCCTTCACTGACGCTGCGGATCAGGCCAACCACGCTGCTCCATAACACAATGGCCAGCAGGCCGAGCAAGGTGGCTTTATGGGAAGCAGACAACGGAGGCATTAGCGTAGGATCCAATTGGTTATTTTTGTGCGGTTTTTTACTCTACTGCCCTACTGGGGAAAAAGAAAGGGCGCAACGCTGCGCCCATACCTTTACTGCTGAGGCTGGCGCTCCAACTGCGGAGGAGGCTGGCGGAAACGACGGGTAAGATAGGCAAGATAGCCAAACCCGAGCGCCGCCCACAACAGCCCCATGGTCAAGGAACTTTTTTCCAGGTTCAGCCACAAGATCCCTACCGTCAGCGCTCCCACCAGCGGCAAAATCAGGTAATGGAAGCGGTCTTTCCAGCTCTTGTTGCGCCCTTGACGAATATAGAAGTGACTGATCACCGAAAGGTTGACGAAGGTAAAGGCCACCAGCGCGCCAAAGTTGATCAGGGCGGTCGCCGTCACCAAATCGAAGGATAATGCCGATAACGCCACCAAACCAACCAGCAGCACGTTAAGCGCTGGAGTGCGCCATTTAGGATGCACGTAACCAAAGAATTTTTCCGGGAACACATTGTCGCGCCCCATCACATACAGCAGCCTGGACACGCTGGCATGGGAAGCCAGGCCTGAAGCCAGGGTGTTGATAAAGGTGACACACAGGAAGATGGACTGGAACAGCTTGCCGCCCACATACAGCGCGATTTCCGGCAGTGCCGCATCTGGCTGTTTGAAACGCTCAAGTGTTGGGAAAAACAGCTGAATAAAGAACGATACGGCGATAAAGATCACACCGCCATAGAGTGCGGTAAGGAAGATAGCGCGTGGGATCACACGGGCGGCATCAGGCGTTTCTTCACACAGCGTAGTGACGGCGTCAAAACCCAGAAACGAAAAGCACAGGATGGTGGCGCCAGTAATGATAGGCAATAGATGAGCGTTTTCACTGATAAAAGGTTGCAGACTCCACACCTGGCCAACCCCTTCGCCATTGTGCAACCCCCGCACCACCAGGAAGATAAACACCACAATAATCGCTACCTGCGCCACTACAAACAGGGTGTTGAAGTTTGCTACCAGGCTGACGCTTTTCAGGTTGATGGCGGTGATCAGGATCACAAAGCCGACCACCCAGATCCACGGCGGGACCTCTGGGAACAGCGCCGTAAGATAGATTTTGGCCAATAGTGTATTGATCATCGGCAAAAACAGGTAATCCAGCAGCGATGACCAGCCAACCAGGAAACCCACATGCGGGTTGATAGCCTTTTGCGCGTAAGTGTAAGCCGAGCCCGAGGTCGGGAACTGGCGCACCAGCTTGCCATAGCTGATGGCGGTAAACAGCACCCCGGCCAATGCCAACAGGTAAGACGCCGGAACGTGCCCGTCCGTCACGCCAGAAACGATACCGAAGGTGTCAAACACCGTCATTGGCGTCAGATAGGCCAGGCCCATCATCACCACTTGCCACAGTTTCAATGTCTTGCGCAGTTGCGGTTTGCCCGCGCCATTATCGTCGATGGCACTTATCGTCATTGGGTTATTCCTCACCGGCGTCCTGTACGCCAAGTTGGAAGAAGTCATCACCGTCGCGCACGGCTTCGCCAGGCCACAGGTAGCCCGCGGGAATGCGCCGGCGCGCGGTAGGATCGGGCTGAGGACGTCAGGCGTTTTTCAGCATCCACTCGATTTCGGTTTCGGTGATCAGCCGCTCAAACTGCTCCAGCTCATCGGTCTTACAGGCCAGATAGACGTGGCTGAAACGTTCGCCCAGCAGCGCATTGAGCACCGGCTGATGTTCGAACTCATACAGCGCATCACTCTGGCGGATCGGGAACGGCAACCCCTCTTGCTCCAGCCCGTTGCCGGTGACTGGCTCAAGCAGCGGTAACTGAGTGTCGAGGCCGTAGACAATCCCGGCCAGAATGGTTGCCATCACCAGATATGGGTTGGCATCGGCCCCCGCCACGCGATACTCCACGCGGTGGTTGTCGCGATCGCCACAGGGAATACGTAGCGCTACGGTGCGGTTGTTATGGCCCCAGGATGCCTGGGTGGGAACATACATCCCCGCCTGGAAGCGGCGGTAAGCGTTGACGTTGGGTGCCAGCAGCGCCATCGAGGCAGGCATCAAGGCGATCATGCCAGCCAGCGCCTGCTTCAACAGCGTGGAGTCTTCACCATCCGCATCGGCAAAGACGTTGTTACCCTGCTTGTCCAGCATGCTGATATGCACATGCATACCGCTGCCCGCATGTTCCTCGTAAGGCTTGGCCATAAAGGTTGCATGCATATGGTGCTTCTCTGCCACCATGCGTATCAGCCGCTTTAACGCCAGAGCATGGTCACAGGCCTGTAACACATCATTGGTGTGATGCAGGTTAACCTCAAACTGGCCCGGTGACGCTTCCGCTACCGCGCCGTCGGCCGGCAGCCCTTGCAGGCGGGCCAGTTCGTCGATCTCGCTCAGCACGTCGGCAAAGTGGTTGAGGTTGTCCACCGAATAAACCTGGCTCTGGGTGTTACGCTCCTGGGTGCCTGGGGCGCAAGGGGGTTGCAAATAACCTTCCGGATCGCGCTGGCGATCGATGAGATAGAACTCCAACTCTACCGCTACTACGGGGAATAACCCGCGCTGACGCAAACGCTGCCACACTCGGTTCAGCACATTGCGCGGTTCAACGTCAAAGGGAGTACCATCTTCATCCAGCATGGTGAGCAGTACCTGGCCCAGATATTGCGGATCGGCCGCCGATGGCGTCAGGGTTCCGGCTACCGGTACACAAATATGGTCCGGCTCACCCAATTCCTGCCCCAACCCCGCTTCTTCCACCACGTTGCCAAGAATATCCATCGCGAACACCGAGGCCGGGAAGTAACAGCCCTTCTCCAGTTTACCCAGCCCGCTTACCGGGATGCGCTTGCCACGGAAGCTGCCGTTGAGATCGGTCAGCAGCACGTCGATATGCTGGGTTAACGGATAACGTTCCAGATACTTCTTCACTTCGCGCTGGAACGTGCTACTTCGCCTTTCTTCATTGTGTTGCACAAAGTTTTCGACTTCTACGATGTTGGTTTGCATGTTTCACCCGCCGTTGTGTTTGGTCTGTGGTTCTCACACTTACTGGCTTCGATGTTTTGACCATCTTGCTCAATATAATGTCCACCAATGAAACATAGATGCAACAAAAATGTTTTGCAAGTGTTAATTTTGGTTTGAATATTGGCCATTCGACTGCTAGATTTAGTGAATATTGAACAAAAAAGGCGATTAAACGGCTTATCGGTCATAATTTCGAACAACCTGTAGGGGATAGCATGGGCAATATATTTAACAGACCAATCGTCGGCGTCGTGATGTGCAGGTATAGGTTAAACCAGCACCTCACCCAGACCTTGCAAGAAAAGTACCTAAATGCGGTGTTAGCTGCTGGAGGATTACCGATCGCCCTGCCGCACGCGCTGGCAGAGCCGGAAATGCTGGCAGAGTTGCTACCCCACCTCGACGGCATCCTGCTGCCGGGTAGCCCCAGTAATGTGCAGCCGCACCTTTATGGTGAAAACGGCGATGAGCCTGACGCCGATCCTGGGCGCGATGAATTGAGCCTGGCGCTGATCGGCTTGGCACTGAGCAGGCGCATTCCCCTTTTCGCCATTTGCCGCGGTATGCAAGAGCTGGTGGTCGCGACTCAAGGCACGCTACACCGTCGTTTATATGAACAACCCGAGCTGCTCGAGCACCGTGAAGATCACGATCTGCCGCTGGAACAGCAATATGCCCCTGCTCATGAAGTTACCGTGCAAGACGGGGGATTGCTGGCGCAGCTGCTGCCGGATTGCCACCGATTCTGGGTGAACTCCCTGCACGGCCAAGGAGCCAGAACCCTCGGTCCCAGCGTGCGTGTTGAAGCCTATGCCGCCGACGGCCTGGTGGAAGCCCTCAGCATTCGCGATCAACCCTTTGCCTTAGGGGTGCAGTGGCATCCTGAATGGAACAGCGATGAATATGCCCTGTCCCGCCTGCTGTTTGAGGGATTTATTAACGCCTGCCAGCACTACCAAAAGGAAAAACGCCTATGAGCGACGTCAGCTTGGCACCGGGGAAACGCTTATCACAGATCCGCCAGCAGTTAGGGCTATCGCAGCGCCGGGTAGCCGAACTGTCTGGCTTGACGCACAGCGCCATCAGTACCATTGAACAGGACAAGGTCAGCCCGGCCATCAGTACGCTGCAAAAGCTGCTGACAGTGTATGGGCTGTCGCTATCGGCTTTCTTTACCGAACCGGAACAGCCGCATGAGCCGCAGATCGTGATCGATCATGACCATCTGATCGAAATCGGCAGCCAGGGAGTTTCGATGAAGCTGATCCACAACGGTGACCCTAACCGCACCCTGGCAATGATGATCGAAACCTATGATCCGGGCACCACTACCGGTGAGCGGCTCAAACATCAGGGGGAGGAGATTGGCACCCTGCTGGAAGGTGAAGTGATGCTGCAGGTCAACGGGCAAAGCTATCACCTACGGGCAGGCCAGAGCTACGCCATCAACACCGCGATCCCCCATAGTTTCAGCAACACTTCGGCGCGCATTTGCCGAATTATCAGCGCACATACGCCGACGACATTCTGATTAACGGAGCAAGGTATGGACTTCCACCACCTGGAATATTGGCAACAACGGGCACAGGCCCTGAAGATTGAAAACCGGTTGTTTATCAATGGCCGCTACCTCCCGGCAGCCGAAGGGGAAACCTTTAGCGTTCAGGATCCTGCCGGGGTTCGCGAACTGGTACAAATGGCCCGTGGCAGCCACATCGATATCGATTTGGCCGTCAAGGCGGCGCGCGAGGTGTTTGAACGCGGCGACTGGTCGCAAGCCTCCCCAGCCAAACGCAAGGCAACATTGTTCAAACTCGCTAACCTGATGGAAGAGCACAGCGAGCAATTAGCGTTGTTGGAAACGTTAGATACCGGCAAACCCATCCGCCATAGCCTGCGCGATGATATTCCAGGGGCGATCCGCTGTATCCGCTGGTATGCCGAAGCCATAGACAAGGTGTATGGCGAAATTGCCCCAACCGGCCATGATGCGCTCGCCCTGATCCAGCGGGAGCCAATCGGCGTGGTGGGTGCCATCGTGCCGTGGAACTTTCCGCTGCTGTTAGCCTGCTGGAAGTTAGGCCCGGCGCTGGCGGCCGGGAACAGCGTAGTGCTGAAACCCTCGGAAAAATCACCGCTTACGGCGGTTTATCTTGGCGCTTTGGCACAGCAGGCAGGATTACCGGATGGCGTCCTGAACATTATTCCTGGTTTCGGCCACGATGCTGGCAAAGCGTTGGCACTGCATAACGACGTGGATGCTCTCGCCTTTACCGGCTCTACCCAGGTAGCCAAGCAGTTGATGAAGTACGCCGGTGAATCCAACATGAAACGCGTGTGGCTGGAGGCCGGTGGCAAGAGTGCCAACATTATCTTCGCCGACTGCCCAGACCTGGATAAGGCGGCGCAGGGAGCGGCGGCCGGGATCTTCTATAACCAGGGGCAGGTGTGCATTGCCGGTACGCGGCTGCTGGTAGAGGAAAGTATTCAGCAGGCCTTTTTACAGGCATTGCAACGCCATGCAGCGGTCTTCGCACCGGGCAACCCGCTCGATCCGCAAACGCTCATGGGTACGCTGATCGACCAACAACACTGTGAAAAAGTCACCAGCTATATCGAACAGGGTTTGAGCCAGGGGGCCTCGCTGTTCCTTGATGGACGTGCCCATGCGCAAGGCGATCATCACGGCTATCTCGGCCCCACCATTCTCACCCAGGTGGATAACGCGATGCACGTCGCACGGGACGAGATTTTTGGCCCTGTCTTGGCCGTCACGACCTTCAACGGTGAGCAACAGGCACTCACATTGGCCAACGACAGCGAATACGGGCTTGGCGCTGCCGTCTGGACCCGCGATTTGTCACGGGCACACCGCATGGCCCGCCAGTTGAAAGCAGGCACCGTGTTCGTCAACAACTATAACGATGGCGATATGACCGTACCGTTCGGCGGCTACAAGCAAAGCGGTAACGGCCGTGATAAGTCGCTGCATGCGCTGGATAAATTTACCGAACTGAAAACCACCTGGATTTCACTGGAATAAGGATTTGATGATGACTGAACACGTAAAAAGCTACTATGCGGCAACGGCCAATGACCATCAGCCTTATCCGCAGTTGAATGAATCGATCGACTGTGACGTCTGTATCGTGGGGGGCGGCTATACCGGCCTGTCATCGGCGCTGTTTCTGGTTGAAGCCGGTTATAACGTAGTGGTGCTGGAGTCTGCCCGCATCGGCTTTGGTGCTAGCGGCCGCAACGGTGGCCAACTGGTCAACTCCTACAGCCGC
Organism: Serratia sp. PL7; assembly: GCF_945957435.1. Classification (NCBI taxonomy): domain Bacteria; kingdom Pseudomonadati; phylum Pseudomonadota; class Gammaproteobacteria; order Enterobacterales; family Yersiniaceae; genus Serratia; species Serratia sp. PL7. Next base: position 316,116 of record NZ_CAMFLB010000002.1, read on the forward strand.
GACATCGACGTGATCGAAAGCCGTTACGGTGCAGAAAGCGCCAAGCTGCTTGGTAGCATGATGTTTGAAGGCGCAGAGATTATCCGCAGCCGTATCAAGCGCTATGCCATTGACTGTGACTATCGCCCCGGCGGGATCTTCGCCGCGCTGAACAATAAACAGTACCACGCGCTGATCGAACAAAAACAGCACTGGGAACGTTACGGCAATACGCAACTCGAACTGCTGGATGCCGACCGTATCCGCCAGGAGGTCAGCAGTGATCGTTACGTTGGCGCGTTACTCGATCACAGCGGCGGCCATATCCATCCACTCAACCTGGCGTTGGGCGAGGCCGAGGCCATTCGCCTGCAAGGAGGACGGATCTTCGAACAGTCCGCAGTCACCAATATCCGTCACGGAGAGCCAGCGTTGGTCAGCACCGCCAACGGCCAAGTCACTGCTCGTTACGTGATCGTAGCCGGAAATGCCTATCTGGGCGATAAACTGGAGCCAAGGTTGGCCAAACGCAGTATGCCGTGCGGGACTCAAGTGGTCACCACCGAGCCCTTGGCTCCAGAAGTGGCAGCCTCACTGATCCCGCAAAACTATTGCGTGGAAGATTGCAATTACCTGCTGGATTATTACCGTTTAACCGGCGATAACCGGCTGCTGTACGGCGGTGGCGTGGTCTATGGCGCCCGCGATCCGGATGATATCGATAACCTGATCCGCCCTAAGCTGCTGAAAACTTTCCCGCAGCTAAAAGGCGTACGCATTGATTACCGCTGGACAGGTAATTTCTTGCTGACGCTATCGCGCATGCCGCAGTTTGGCCGGTTGGAAAACAATGTCTACTACATGCAGGGCTACAGCGGGCACGGCGTGACTTGCACTCATCTGGCAGGCAAGCTGATAGCAGAGCTGATGCGTGGCGATGCAGAGCGTTTTGACGCCTTTGCCAAACTGCCACACCTGCCATTCTTTGGCGGCCGTAACCTGCAAATCCCCTTCACCGCCATAGGCGCTGCCTACTACACCCTGCGCGATCGAATTGGGGTTTAATTCAACGCCACCTCTGCACAAATCTGCTACTTAAGTTGATACATTTTTCTAACTAGGCTGATTCTTACAGGTCGGACTAGTTAGAGCCTTTGTTTAGCAAAATTATCAGTAAGTTAGCGATCTTAATTTTTATTAAATAGCGTTTAATATTTTACAGGGCATTTACTTAATATTAATAACTACCGTGATAAATTAGAGCGGATTTTAAACTGAAATTTGCTGATTCCACTATATTTTATATTGTTTCTTTCTTGCTCTACCGCCAAAAAAACAATATTATGAGACTTAGGATTAACGTTAATTAAGTTAATTATACTGTCTGACATGGAGTGAATCAGCATGACAAAGCCCCAATATCTCATCGAAGGAGATGTCCTTTTCTGCCCGAATAGCGTCGGTTTTTATCATCAGGAACTTCAAGAAGAAATCGTCACCATTTCCTCATCTGCAGCTCGACTTTTCTCCTTTCTTATTAAAAATAAAGGAGAAATTATTGAGAGAGAAGTGCTTCTGCAAAGAGTGTGGGATGATTACGGTCTACAGGCCAGCAATAATAATCTCAACCAATGCCTGAGCACGCTACGGCGGATCATCAAGAGCATGGGGATTGATAAAAACATCATAGAAACCATACCAAAAGTAGGGTTAAGAATAGCCAATGACGTCGCCATTGAAGAGATCGCAATTAATCAGGGTGAACCTGAATTGCCCTGTAAAAACAAAAAGAATTTTCTGAGCAAAGTTAAAATCACTTACGTTTTAATTGCGCTGGTGATTATATTAACGGTGACTACCGTGGTGCATATATTTCACATCTATCAGCACTACTACCAATCAGATGCGAACTATACCGCTATGAGGTGGAACAATGCGGCCTGCGAGTTATCTGCAGATCCGTCAGTAGGTAATATGCCTAAGCTTTCCTCTTTTGCTAACACAGGCAGTCACCTATTAAAAAGGGAGCTGGTTAGCTCCCTGAAACTGTAGTCATTTTCGCCAAGTAGCGGCGCAGCATGCTGCGCCCGCTGATTCAACCGACCGGCTCTAGCTCACATCGCTACGCCGATAAAGCGCAACACCTACGGCCAACACGCCAAGCATGCCGGCACAGCTACGGTTCACCCAGCGCATCACGTTCGCCGAGAATTTACGCATCGCATGGCGGCCGCCGTAAGCGTAGATCGTCATCATCACGCAGTCGATCATTGCGCTGACCAAAGCCAGGATCAGGTATTGCATGGCGATCGGCTTTTCTGGCTGAATAAACTGCGGCAGAAAGGCCGAGAAAAACAGCAGGCCCTTAGGGTTGGACAAACCGACCATCAGGGAGCGCAGGAATGCCGTTTTCCCGGTCGCCGCGGCGGCGCTAGCGCTTACCGCCAAAGCTTTTACCGGCGCTCGCCACAGCACCCAGGCCAGGTAGACCAGATATAACGCACCGCCCCACTTCACTACGGCAAACAACTGCTCAGAGGCCTGCAACAACGCCCCTAGTCCGCAACCGACAGCGCCGATCAGCAACAGATCGGCCAATACCGCCCCCAGGAAACCGTAACTGGCAATACGCATACCGTGGATTGCACCATTGTTTAGTGCCAACAGCATGGAAGGGCCAGGCGTTACCATCACCGCACTGACGGCAATCACGTAAAGCAAAAGCGTAGTTAACTCCATCAACAACTCCGGATAAATGTAAAACTCTCTGCGCCGCTGCATCGCAATACGACAACATCGCTATGGGTGGGGAATATAGGGGATCAGCCCAATGTGATTCAAGTCACATTCTGTTTGGGAGGGGGTAATGGAGCAAGAAATCACCCCAAAAGGCATAAATTCAACAAAAAATAACCAGCATGCGGACTTATTGCTCACAAATAACGAACAAATTCACAAAACGTATGAATAAAGCCAAATGCATACAAATTAATTAACTATAATGTTGCAATAATGCAGCAATTTATTGATGAACTCTCGTCTCAAAAAACATATAGTAATAGCAGATTAGTTATCAACGATTTCCCTGGTGTTGTTGTGTTTGCCCCTCATTTTTTGCGGGGCTTTTTTCTTCCCCCTCGCCCCTTCTCCCCACTTGTTACTCCCTTTTTAGCGCGCAGCTGGCTACGTCTCTACCAGTGGTTTACCAATCTATGTGGAGCTATCACCGAGCGATAAAGGTACACTGAACTCCTCCTACCTCTACCCGGTGAAAAAGATGTCTTTCTTTGATGCTTTTAAGCTATTCGGTGACGCCCCCGTTGATGTCACCTGCCCTGAATGCGCAAAAAGTTCGCCGCAAAATCGCAGTAAGGTGAAAAAAAACGTCACGCTGATCTGCCCCCACTGTGGACATTATTTCCGTAAACGCGAAGATTGAGACCTTCAACGCGCCTCCCTCTCCAGATTAATGTTTAAGCTACCTGTGCGGTAGTGAGCGAAAGCCGCTCTAACTTTCTCAGGGGTAAACCCTTCTAAGCTGCCTATACGGCAGTGAACACGGTTTTTAGCCAACATAGATATGTTAGCAATTTCTAAGCTGCCTATACGGCAGTGAACTTACCATCCAGTATGGAAATACCGCCATTCAGTTTCTAAGCTGCCTATACGGCAGTGAACAGTTTGTAGCTCTACAGCTTGCCATGCTAACGTTTCTAAGCTGCCTATACGGCAGTGAACCGCGGGTTTCGGGCCTTCGGCTAGGGTCTGATTTTCTAAGCTGCCTATACGGCAGTGAACGCAGTCGGCGCGGATATATCTTCCTCGCTCCTTTTCTAAGCTGCCTATACGGCAGTGAACAGCGGCATTCTGTGTTTCTCGTTACAGCTAAATTTCTAAGCTGCCTATACGGCAGTGAACGATTGCATCTCTGCTTTGGCATTAGGGAATCTTTTCTAAGCTGCCTATACGGCAGTGAACTTCATGGAACGTTGGCCGTTCGTCCATTTCCAGTTTCTAAGCTGCCTATACGGCAGTGAACGGCACTGGGGAACATCAGCAAATACAGCTTTCTTTCTAAGCTGCCTATACGGCAGTGAACCTGAATACAACTCTTCCGGGCAGCAATCAATTTTTCTAAGCTGCCTATACGGCAGTGAACTGTTACATGCTAACGGTAACTAACTGTTAATAAAATAGAATCCCGCCACCCCACCCAAAAACCCTTTTCTAAACATGACTGACGCCAACCTTTAAAATCAATAGGTTAGAATCAGTCATTAAATTAGGGTTAAAACCACGGGATGGTTGCCGTTGCGCTTAGACCATAAGCACTAAATACCCCCTCTGTTGCGTTATCGCAAATCTTGCCTTGTTCGATAAACAACAAAAAGGTTTGCTCGCTGGATAGACTTTTTAAACGAATAAATGGCAATGCTGAGCGTTTCTCAACGGCATCAGGAATACGCAGACGAGCCTCTTCTTCAGTTACCCATCCCTTGCGAACAGAGCGACGACGTAATCTCTCGGCGCTGCTTTTGAGCTGCACTCGTCGCACTGTACGATATTTTACATTGGCGGGTATCGGCAGAATTTCGCCACATTCCGTGTAATCCCGTAATCCTTTACGCCAAGGTAAAGTCTCAAAGGCAGTGAGCACCGCTAGAGTGCCATGTAGCCGTAACCTATCGCCCAGTGTTTTACCGGCAGAGGGGAAACTGATGCCTATTTTTCCCTGCCCAGCACTACCTAATGCCCTATGCAACTTGGCAAAGAGTGCTTCCAGTAATTCCGTCGTTGAAAACTCCGGATCCGGCAGCACACGAATCTCGAGGTAATGATCCATACGTCGCCCCTTTATTCGCCTTTCTCGCCAAATACGCCGCCACGGATCAGTATGGCCATGACATAGTGTTGTTGTTCGACTTCTGGCACCTTCCCTTTAGTCACCCAGTTATCCAACAGTGTATAAAAATCCATTTTTTGTTTCGGCTGACGATAGGCTTGCCCCCTGCTGGTCACTGAACCATAGGGTTCCACCGCAATTGGCCCTAACGCCAACTCACTCGCATCGGGGTACCAACTATCGACGGTACGCAACGCATTACCGATTTTCTGCGAGTGCATGGCAGCAATATCATCCACGTGATAAAGCACCTTACTTTTCTTACTGTTGCTATCTAGCACCAGTTCCTGCGATGGGAAAATCTCTTGTCCTTTGCCCAATCGCACGCAGGCTTCCACGCTAAAGAATGCAAAGCTTTCCCCTGCCAAGCCTTGCTCAATTTCCTTGGCCAACTCCGCTAAATCGCCTTTCGGCTGGCTAAACGTACGCAAGCTGTAATCACTAGCGTTGAATTGCCAGGTTTTCTCCTTCCCCTTAACGGTAATAGCAATCTCATCGGCACCAACGCGGTTGCGCCATAGGAAGCGACCATTTGCCAGATTCTCAGCATAACGCCCGGCCAGTTCTTTAAACCCATGCTCTTTGATATAACCTTGGATCACCTTCGCCAATTCGGTTTGGTAATCTTGATCGTTACATACCGAAGGTTGCGATAAATTACCCAACACACGCAGGGTAAAGCTGACTTTCAAGGTATCAGTGTCGAACGGCAATGCTGCGACATCCACACGCTGCAAGTTGGGCTTTTGGATTTCGGCATCCAGTTTAGCCGGATCGCTGGCAATCGCATTTTTCAAACGATTGGAAATCGTGCCACGCACCGCTTTCTCTTGAATCGCAATCGGCGTCCATTCAGGTTGTTGCCAGTTACCAGCAAACATGATGGCATCGGAGTTTGCCAATTTACGTTCGAAAGCCAGGACAGATGCAGTCTTTACAGTAGCCATATAAATAATCCTTTAAGTTAATCTTCTTCGTTAAATTGGTAGTCTTCCGTGATGACCGGCACCGCACTGCGGCAGAGGTAGTCATCGCCTTGATGATGGTATTGCCATAACAACTGATTCAGATCGGTAATGCGGTGAAGACTGCGCCACTCGCCAATACCATAGACAGGCTCGGCAAAACGAAAAGGCGTTGTTGGATCACGTGATTTCTCGACTTCACCCGGTGCATAGAGTTGAGAGATCGCACGATACCCAGTCTGAAGCGGCACCAGATAACCAGCAGCAGGTTTTGGCTGGTAGCACCATTGAGGATTTTGTTCATCCTGCGCCTGATATTTCAGCGCCGCAAAGTCTAGCCATGCGTCAATTAGATCCGCCTGTGGGTTACTCTCGCGCAACGTTTGATAATGACTGGTCAGTAACTCAGAACGATCGAGCAAAGCAAATCCGGGTAACAAACGGCGCATCAGCTTACGCAGATCTTCTGGTTTGTCAGGAGTCCCCATCACCTTAATCGCGCCAATGTCGGTGATCACGCCGCCGGCCAAGCGCTGGGTTGGACACACCTCGGCAAGGTGCGCTTCCAACGCTTTAGCGCCTTGATCGCCGTTAACGATGGTGCCGTGGCACTCCATCAATAACGAAACCGTGATATGCATCCGCCCTTCCTCGTTGAACGCTGCCGTTTTCGCCTCTTTCGTCAATGGGTTGCGTGTCAAGGCAAAAGCATAATCACGGCCGGATGAATACGCATGGAGCTGCTGCTGATGGCAGACCACACCGCAGTTTGCCAAGGTTAAACCATGGCTCTGCTGCAATTTGCGGGATAATGCATGGCTGTAGCCGAGAAAGTGAGTGATAGCAGGAAAACCATAGGTCAGCCCGGCGATGGCATTGGCGTTCTCCACCCGAACGTGACGTAATACGATCAGCGCGCTCATGCGAAGTCCTCCTTAAACTCTTGCTCAAACTCACGCAGGCGACGTTTAAACAAAGACGTGGTTGACCATTCACGGCGTTCAACCTCGCTAAACCTCATCTCTTCAGTTTTTAACTGGTGATTTAGCCAAACGCCGAAGTCGATAGCGATTTGCTTTTTCCAATCCCCACCTTCACGCTCGAACTGAAAATCTTCATCCTGTTTAATCCGCCATGGATCGAGCCACAACTGCTGAGCACGCGAGAGCTGGCACCCTTCTTCCATGCTCCAGCATTGCCAATCTTCCCTGTTTTGGATACCGGCCACATAGCTAAACAAAGTATCGACAATCTCATCCACGAAGGCAGCACGCTGCTGGCGGATCTCTACATTTCGATCCTGCGGATTAAGGCTGCGCAGGTATTGTTTCAACTGCCACACAGCGTCTCTCGCCATAGCCGAGAATGCTTTACGCTCTTGGAAAATAGAGTTCTGGTTCAACGGCGGCTTATTCTGGCTTTGCCATATCGGCGCAGCGCAAGGCAGTAACCAAGCTCGGCCACCGCGTACGCTGTTAAGGTAGGAGATATTTTGCGGCTTGGTCCCCCCCATATTTACCACTGCCGTTTTGGGATAAATCACACGGGGATCAGGGTGCCAATCACCAGTTTTGAAGGCTTGGTATATCTCTTTGGAGGCATCGCTAAAGCGCGCTTCGCTGATTCGGCTGTGCATTGCATGAGCCAGCGAGGAAGAGAACAACGGACTCAGTAAATGGTATTCGCCCGGCCCTATCGGGAAATAGATCTGCTTGGCAAAAGTGTGAGAAGAGAGATGTTTATCGGTTAATACCTGCTTGAACCCTGCTACCCACTGTTCCAGTTGTTGAGGATTTTCTGCCAATTCCGCCAGCGGCACAGTGTTGTCGCGACCCAAGCAGGCGATCAGTGACTCACCTTCATATTCCAACTGTAGCAATTTTGCCACGTCCAATGCCGCCGCGTTGCCGACCGCATCAACAGCAGGTTGCGATAATGAGGAGGTAGAAAGAGTATTCGTTGTCTGCTCAAGCGAACCCGAACTGAAAATACTGCTGCCCTTGGCATCGCTGTGAGTGAATTTCAGCGCATGTGTCACCAAGCTGATTTGCCCGGCACGGCTAGCAGCATCGGTCAGCCAATTGCGTGGTGCATAGTTTTTCTCTAGCTCCTGCCGCTGCTCTAATGCCGTTTGTTTAACAACTGCGATCTCTTCGGAATCAGTCAGCACAGCCAGTTTTTTTGCCGTCTCTTTCTCAAGCGCCTCCAACTTGGGCTGTTTTCGACTGGCGATATATTCAACAATTAAAGCGGTTAATCCGTTCTGACTCATACGCCTCCTTACCTCAATGTTATTAGATTATTCATTCGAGTGCGCCAAACACCCCTAACAACGGGTGGAAATGCCATTGATCTGCCTTGTTTTTTCGTAGGTTTATCTCACCGAATTTCTGGCTCACCTCGGGTAGTTCCATCTCCAGCATATCGGCCAGCCCTTGGTAAATTGTGGGGTAGTCCTCCGTGATCCATGCGCCAATCCCTTCGGCGAAAACCACTTCAATCTCGCGAAAGTTATCGCTGGGCTTCCACTGGCCAGGGACAATATCTGGGAATTTAAAGCGCGGCCTATCCACTTCATCTTCCATCCACAGATAATGCGGTTCTTCCTCAGTAGATTGCCGAAACGGGCTCACTCGTTGCTGTTCTGCGCACCAGGTGGCCTGTTTGCGCCACCAGAGCGCAGCGTAATATTTGCCCTCAAGATCCTGTCGCCCCTGTAATACGCTGCGTAAACAGGCATGCTCCAGATCGACCAAATTATCGTGAGCTCTCAGTTTCAAAGATTCCTGTACTCGGGGAATTGCACTAATCGTTTCATATTGCGCGGGCTGCAAAATCTCCGCCAGATCGTGGCTATTGAGTTGTAGCCGGTATTTCTCAGACTCAAACCCTGGCCGATAATAAGCCGGTTTGTTACCCTGTAACGCCCTCACGTTTTTTTGCAGAATATGCAGATTCGGCGACGTACAAGGCTTCTGCCGGTGGCGCTGAATACGCCCTGCCAATTGGATCAACGAACGCATTGAACTCGGTTCGGCAATGGCCCAATCGTAATCATGATCCCTACCTACCTCGGCAACGGATGTCGCCAGCACCACAAACAGGTGATGCTGTTCTGGATAATTCGCCAATGCCTGTTTTATTTCTGTGATTTGCCACAGCGCCGTTTCGCAATAACGCGTCAGGGTTTCGTCCAATCGCCGCTCGATGTGTGAACGCATCGCCAATGGATGTTGGCTGTGATAAACACAATAATGAATTCGAGTATTCTCTGGCGCAGGCATGCGCAATAACCGCTGAGCTACCGCCACCAAAGGATTAATATTTGCCATGCGGATCACCCCCAACGACACGGTTTTACCCTCGGGATGTTCTTGATGATGAAGCGTATGTAATTGCCTCATGGCGACCGATAGTGTTTCCGCCACGCTATCCAGTACCGTACTTTTCTGCTGGTTTGTCGATTGCACCGCAATCAACTGTGCACGGCGCAATACCGCGATGTTTTGCAGTTTTGCCACTCGCTGAGCGACAAACGCCTCATGCGCAGCTTTAAAATCTTTCGCACCTTGTATATCGTGCGGGATGGCATCGTTCTCATCAAACCAGGCACAACAGATATTTAATGGCGAATCAGGCTGGCCGCACACTTGCATATAATCAGCACGGCCCGCTTTATATGCATTAAACAACGCCTGAACCAGCGCAGGCGGTAAAGTGGCGGAAGAAAGCAGCACGCGGGAACCTAACATTCCAGCCCAGTTGACCAGGCGGCATAACGCGGGAAGATCGGCAATATCAAAATCGTCCGGTTCATCCAACACCAGATCGGCAGTCATAAGGCGCAACATCGGTGCAATTTGCTTGCCCCCGCGCACACCCTCGGTCGCACCAATCAGATGGTCGATAGTGGTCACTAATACCGGTGCACTCAATAGCTTGTGCAAGTTGCCACTACCTTGCAACCAACGGCTTAAGCGCCCATCGTCCAGACTGCCACCGTAGCTGACATAGTGATGTTCGGCGAACAGCTCCTCTGCCGAGGCACTGCCTGTACCACGCAGTTCAGCTTTATCATTATTGAGTTGATGCAGTTCCCGCACCGCAGCAGAACCCACTAATACGGCTAGATCGTCATCATCCAACATTAATCTGGTTTTAAGAGCATCGCCGGTTTGCAAGGTTAAAGTGCGAAGCCCTAAGGCAACAGAAAAGCGGCAGCCTGACTTTTCATCGGCCAAGCCATACATAATTCGCGCATTAGCAAACGTTTTGCCGCAGCCCGTAGAAGCCATGTTAACGCCAAAGAAACCTTGCTTAACCGATCGTTCACGCGCGGCACACGCAAGATCATAAGCTTTGTCCTGCCAACGGAACTGCTCTGTCTTACTTCGCTGTTTGAAACCTTTATGACGCGTGATTGCCGGTAATGTGGCGCGGATATGCGGTAAACTTCGCCCCAATAACAACGCGTTCTGCCCCACACCGATATTGTGCTCATCCAGTTGTTGCTTCAATCCACCGGTTAGGCGATCGGTATTGGCATACGCTTGATAATCAGCATCTTGCCAACCTGCCGTCGGCGCTAAAGATGAATAATGATGATCTGCCAACATCAGCACTAAACGCGCCATATGGCTGGTGAAACGTTGTTCCAATACAGCAAATTGCATCAATGAGGGTAATTGCAACGCGCGTTGGGCAAATTTGCGTGCTTTTTCACGCCAGATAGCACTGCGCATTGGCGTGCCATGCGGGAAATCCCATACCGCATAGTGTTCTTCCGTTGTCCAACCTTCAATTAGGCTGTTCGTGGAGTTCCACTCTGCAACCAATTGTGTTGTTAACCAGCCATCCATATCCTTTAACTCTGGCGGGCTCCCACTTTCCTGATCCCTGTTAGGGTAAGCAGGCAAACGGTGATGAGAGACAATCAACCAGGCAATGGTTGTTGCCAGCGGAGGCAAAGAGAGAAATGGATTGATAAAAGCGTCAACGGAGTCCTTTACCAGCGCGGTTATCATCTGGTTTTCATCGCTCTCGTCGATCGCCGCTAACGCCGTTATCCATTGTTTATCGCTACGTTCTCCTACCCAGGCACAAAACAGTCTCAATGAAACCCATTCATGCCGATAGGGTTGGAAATGTTTCCCTTTGCCACGTAATCCATTCTGGAATAAGAAATTAGCCTTACCGAAATCATGAAAAAGCCCGGCAATCCCAGCCATCAACGCAATCGCTTCTACGCTATGCCAGCTATTTTCATCCTGGCTGCGGAGGACATCGCGCTCGGTAGTATTGGTCGGCACCGAACCCTCGGAGTTAAAACGCCGGAGATTGCCCACGATCCATAGAAGTTCGGTCTGATTACCGCCTTTTATCCAGTGACAAGCCACCGCAGTATTGCGCCTGGCGGTTTTACGCAGCAGTTTTCTTAGCGTATTCAGCCCTTCCAGGGTTATAGCCGTTTGCCAGGTTCTATCACCTTTGCGTTCCGCGAACTGATCTAAAATGCGGCGAGTTTCTACTAATGCATTTTTATTGCACTGTGCAATCAGCAAAATATTCACTTGCCCACCTGAGATAGACTTTCCGCCGTTTCTTTCAGCGTATCAATCATCACATCCAGCGCATCCGCTTGTTGAAACCCGCGCAGGCAGCGTTGGCGAAATTCCTGCTCGTCTTCCCCTGCCATAGCGGCAATAAAAGCCTGCGGTAGAATCAAAGCGTCCTTAATCAGATCGGCGATATCAAATACCAGGCCACCGCGTCGGGTTTTACCATGCAGTATCGACAATCCATGTGGCAAACCAATGACCCAAGCCGCTGTAGCAGCAAGCCCATACGCCAGATAATTGCCATGGTCCAAAAACCGGTTAGCGGTATCGACCCCACCACCGCGCTTAGCTCTGCTAAACTCGCCGTAATTCACACCATTGGCCGCCAGTTTATAGAGCGCCTTGGTCATAACGGCCTCTTGCACCAGGACATCATTGCTATTTTGGCAGGAAGATAAACGTTGCATAAAGCTGTCTAACACTGGATTAAGCCGTGCCGCGTCAATATTGAATCCTTGCTCGCGCTGCATACGTGAAGAAAGCCAGTGAGTGCGGATCTGAGCGATACGCTGTTGCTGAAAAGCAATTGCCGCAGCCAGGCGCTTATCATCATCAAACCAGAAGCTGACCCAATGCTGTAAATATTCCGTGGGGCGATATTCACTTTGCGAGGTTAACCACGAGACATCCACCTCCACTTCATTGGCGGCAAATAAAGGTGTACCACCGCCGCCACAGAATCCAACCAGCACCCCGGCTTTAGCAAACTCACGCATTGCCGCTTGAGTAACAGAAGTTCCCGTCCCCAACATTACAGCTGTGGTATTAGCGATCGGGATGTTCCAATACAAGGATTGCTTACCTTCATCCGTAACGTATTCCACCCTGCCGCCGTTGACTAGGATCCGACAATGCTGCAGGTAGTAAAGATTCGCACGCTTTGAATGCAGGATGGTTTTTAGATCAGAAGGCGAAAATTGATTTTGCATTAAATGAAAACATCCCTGCTTTATGCCATAAAGTCATCCAAGACGTGATTACCTATGACAGATGCCAACGCGATATTGTTGTTTTAACATAATAGGCTCACTGTATAGAGTGATTGATGTTAGATTTTCATCTAATTTATATTGATGATGAATCATAGAGATAGATACAAATTATGAATCATTTATATCAGTTAGCTTAATAATAAAAACAATCTTGGGGTGAAAGTTGGCGGTGCGCCAATGAACTGCCGCAAGTTCAAAACCGGCTCGCGCTGGCTTTTCTAAGCTGCCCGTACGGCAGTGAACAAAATCGGGGCTGGATTCGCAGAAACGGGAAATTTCTAAGCTGCCTGTACGGCCGTGAACGATTGTCTGGTGGCATCGGTGGAGCTGCTTCATTTCTAAGCTGCCTGTACGGCAGTGAACCTGGACATTCTGAAAGATGACGGTGGCATCAATTTCTAAGCTGCCTGTACGGCAGTGAACAGGTGGTTGAGTTCACTCACTCGAGGTCTGCTTTTCTAAGCTGCCTGTACGGCAGTGAACAGAGAGGCATACTCTATCGATTGCTCTGGTATTTTCTAAGCTGCCTGTACGGCAGTGAACATTGAAGCTATCGTGTGCGGGGATGGTAAGGTTTTCTAAGCTGCCTGTACGGCAGTGAACGCCGTGAAATTGTCGATCCTGATGATGTGCTTTTTCTAAGCTGCCTGTACGGCAGTGAACGATCGAATGCTGCCCAGTTCACGTTAGCGATGTTTCTAAGCTGCCTGTACGGCAGTGAACTGTTACATCCTAGCGCTAATTCTCTGTTACTTAAACAATAACCTTTGAAATCCTCTGGAAAACCTTTTTTCACTCACGCCATTAATTTATTTTAAAATCAATTAGTTAATAACCACCCCAAAATTAGGGTCTAGAACGACACATACTACCAGTCTCATGGATAGATACAGCTTCAGATGATGATTACAGAGCTACCAAGGGTGAATGTGGCTCGTTTTTTATACCACCGTGCGGAAGAGTTTCAGCGGAGAAAAGTTGTACGCAATATTTTTATTAATGTCGCTGGTCAGGCAGGGATAGACCGACTTATCGGCCCAAGACTTGAATTCAATATCGGTATTACGGATCAGTTGACCATTAACATACAGCGCGGTTTTGTAAATTCCGGGCAACCTGGAGGCACCTTCGGCGAAACGGCTGAGATAGATCGACTGTACATCATCAACATTCAAAAAAGACGAGTCGAACTCCAGGCTCTTGGCGCTGGTTTGCGGCGCATTTTCAGTTACCGCATTGACGCTTACCGCCACAAAAATCTATAGCGCCACTACCACCAAAGAGGCGAATAGCTCCCGGATAGCGTAGCGCAAAATTTTGACATCCCGCCGCCTCAAGAGCTTGATACCGGGTCAAGCACTACGACTTTAAAATAATAATACTGATATATATTAGCATGTTACTTTATTACAGCATCGAAGGCGTTGACCGCGCCATAGTCATTAACAACACTTCCAGTGATTTTGTTGCCCCCATTTCCAGCCAGATTCAGCACCATGCTTGAGCGTGGTGCCACCATGGCGTTGTCGAGTTTTTTGCCATTGACTGACAGGTTCACAAAATTGACATAAAACGGCGTGGGGTTAGTTGCCTGTACTTTACCGCCTTGCGTATTCCAGGTGACGGTTTTATAAGCATCATTGGCATTGCCTTGCAGGCCCGCAGGGCGATAGAACAGCTTGATCCGGGTGCGGAAAGCCATTTGCAGACGGTTTTCGCTCGTTTTGGCTTCGCTCTTGGCCGGCACTTCCAGCACATTCAGCCAGAACACTGATTCCTTATCCATTGGCAAGCTTCCGCCAGCATAGCTGATACGCAGTGTCTGGCCTTTACCCTGCTCCACCCGGTTCATCGGTGGAGTCAGTACAAAGGGAACTTTGATAGCCGCAGGTTTGGCGTTGGGATCACCATTATCTATCCAGCTCTGCAGCAGTACCGGCGAGGGGCCGACATTATTGATTTTGACGCTGACTTCTTTGGCGTCCGATGGATAAATCACCCGTGTACCGCTGAGTACCACGCTGGCGAGGCTACTGCTGCTGAATAGGGCAATCGCTGCAAAAGTGCCAACCTGACGCGCAATATTGAGAGGAAAAAGTTTCATAAAAACCCCCTGACCCAACGGAAGATAAGAAGGGGGACGACTCCCCCTTCGAAAACTGATTATTGATATTGAATAGAATAGACTACATTGCTGATCACGGTGCCAGCAGTAGTGGCTCCTTCAGCATAATAACGCACTGCATAAGGCAGAGTAGCGCTACCGCTGGTAACATCTTTATACGTGGTGTTGGTCACCTGGTTCGCGTTACCTGCCTGGATCACCGCCTGAGACGCACTGGACGCATCCAGCAGTTGCAGACTGACGTTGGACGCTGTACCGGTCAGGTTTTTCAGGCGACCAGTCACGGAATCTACCGAAGCACCCGCTTCAAAGAAGGCGGAGGCAGTCTGCAGTGTGCCTGAGCAGTTATTCAGTGCCATCACGAAACCTGTTTCACCGGCGGTTTGGGTCGCGCCGTTCAACTGGTTGGTGCCGACGGTTGGCAGCACGACAGTGGCGTCTGCAGTCTGGCCATCGACTACGACATCACAGGTGTTGGCGGTCAGTTCACCGTTGAAGGTGATGGTACCGGTAGAAGCAGCCTGAGCCAGACCCACTGAACCAAATACTGCAACCAGAGAAGCTACGATTGTTAAGTTTTTCATATTTATTCCTATTTACCTTGCGTCATTAAACTATTAGGTTACCCACGGAGGGTGGATATATTTTTGCAATACATAACTCTATAAATATGGCGAGCATATATCGGCAATCACACAGCATTTGAAATGCAGGACAATAACTGGCGCTATCAAATTAAATGAAGACAAGAAACATTCACAAGATATCAATGAACGACAGTTCCTTGTTGAAAGCCATTTCAGCGAACCTTTATCCCTTACCTATCACGAACCATCCGTCTGGTACTGCATACTGCCTTGCTGTTGGAATAAATATTACCGCTGAATGCGGAATATTCTGAGTGAAGTAGTATAAAACGCAGGGAAAATCACTTATAGACATATTAATCAATAAGTTATACATAATTCTTATATGAAAAAACGCATTTCTTAATTGTTCTAACCGCACTGAAACGCCATATAAGAAAAACAAGAAGCCCATTGATATATAAAAGAAAGGTACAACACTAAGGGGTTTTGGCAGCGATACATCGATAGCTCCGCTTACCCGTAGGGTATTTCATTAATCAGTAATAGTTAATCGTAAACGTGACTTTGCCGTTCGCCTTGCCTGGCGAAGTCCCAGAAGCGGTTTGAATATAACGAGCAGCCAATGGAACACGAATTGTCGGACTACCGTCTTTTGGTAGCGTTACTGACTGCTCTGCCGCAAAGTTAAACAGCGACGGCGTTTGGCTGCTATTTCCCCAACCGAGCTGTATCCCCACCCCCGATGCTGCACCGGGTACTGTAGAATCAATAGCCATAATCCCATTGGCAGCATCAATCACTGAAGTTGTCGGGGTCAATCGCACGCCAATACTATTATTGGTTGAGTTGGCTACCTGCCCGGAGCCGATAGCATAGTCAAACATTAATGTACTGTTGGCGGCATTATAATAACCATAAAAGGTTGGGCAGTTGGTCATGGTGATCGAAGCATCAACCCACGGAGTGGTTGCCCCCTGCCTGGTAAAGTATTGCCGCGTATCGTAACTCCCCAGATTAACATTCACATCTGGCGTAGTGCAGGTCTGGGCCGATACCGTTAACTGCCCCTGAAACTTGATAATGTACGCTTTAATGGGAAGCCCGGTTGTCGCCGGATAACTTATCGGATTCACAACCGAGAGTGCGGCAGTTGGCAATGTCGTCGCATTGAGGGTGTAACTACCCGGTCTAATAGCGCCAATTTTGATCAACGTTGCATAGATCGTTCTGTTAGACAGAAAAGGTTTATAGGATCCCCCTGTCACCAGGCTGTTCACATCCGCCGGAAACTGATAGTTAGGTTTGCCTAATATGGCTGCATCACCATTATTATTGCGGGAGATGGCAATTCCTACCCCTGGGATACTGGTCTGATAGACAGCGCCACCGAAAGGACTACCCGCCCAGTTGGCGAGGGGAAGGGGTGCCTGCTCAACTGTCCACGCAATGTTAAGCCACATTGAGGTATCCGTCGGCGAGTCACAGGACATCACCGAGAAGCCGGTAGCACCACTCACCCATCGGCCCTGATAAATCACCGTTCCGACTGGAAGATCACTCCCCGCCGAGATCGCTGCAGGAGACAGAGTCACATTATCGGTACGTGGGGAGCCATTCATCGGTGAACAGACTACCGCAGCCCAGGCACTATTGCTGGCAGACATGAGCAAAAGCACCCCTATCGTACCCTGTATTATCCCCTTCATTTTTACCTCTGGCGCTAAAGGCGCACCACGTTTGTCATTTGCGATGTCAGAACCCGATGCCAAGCCAGTTTAAGACCACCATATTCGCTGCGCGTCGTGGCTTTCAAGCTGACATTAACGAAACCCGTCACGTTGAGTAAGCAGCCGCAACCAGGCAACGAAGATAAAGCCTTTTCAATGCGACAGAACCGGAAAAAGTGCCAATCTGACACGCCATATTTTGAGAAAAAGCTTCATCAAAACTCCTGGCCCAACGGGAGTTAAAAAGGGATGAGTCCCCTTCAACAACTCACTATTGATACTGATTAGAATAGACTACATTGCTGATCACGGTGCTGGCAGCGGTGACTCCTTCAGCATAAGGGCGCATGGTCTAAGGTCGAGTTGCTCGCCCCTTCATAGTCATTATCTACGGAAGTAATCAAACGTTATTTCGGGTTGTTAGCGCACATGGTTTTCTAAGCTGCCTGTACGGCATACCCCTTTATGAAGTGTGTTGCCAACGATCTACGTTTTGATTCCATAGCATTCCCGGTGGCTATCCTGTCAACTCACTGACCATGGCGAACCAGTTCAAGAATTGCCGCACCGATCCACATCTCTCTTCGTCCAGAGCCATAGACACCTGCGGTTAATTTCCATCCAATTTAGCATAGTGGTGGTGAGCGGAGAAAATTCGACCTAGTGACTACACACGCGAACTTTTTATCATTATCCGAGATGTTCGCCATAGCCCATTTGGATCAACGTAGAACGATTGGAAACTCCCGATCTGCGTCTCTAGGAAAAGGACAGTTACGGCAGCCACTACGCAGGATTCTTCTTCGAGAGGGAGAAGAAAGAGGAAAGTCGGTACGGCACCTCGCTACGCTCAGAATACAGCCTTAAAAACCACCTTCACATGCGCGCCATTGATGGTGAGTTGCTGGACGGCGATCAGATCTATGAGGTGTACAGCGCCACCATTGATGACACGCTAATCCAGCGCATTGTGACCACAAACAGCATCAGGTCGAAGTGGGAAAAAATGATATTCGCTTTGTTCTACGGCCAGTCGAGGATTTGCATCGACTGTGATCCAGATGACTATTCCTACCTTGGCTACAACTTATGAATCGATTAGTTTACTGGACTAAGAATGAAAAACCCGCGAATATATACTATATACTTCGCGGATTATGGAACTAATCATTAGACATTAAGGCTGCCTACAAACCAAAAAACTTTGATAAGTGGCTTTTTCTTCAATTCGTATAACTTTACCGCCACGCTTTACTGTTCGTTGATATATACAATAAGGAAAAATGGTTTTTGTATTATCAACTAAATTCCACGGACCAACACTTATGGTTCCTGCCCCTGAGTGCTCCATTGTTGGATAGGCCGCTGAACCTGTACTCCAAAAAGCAGTTAACATTGTAACAAATACTAAGTTTTTTAATTTACTTCTCATGAATAAAATCCTTATATAATTAATCGGCATGCATTATAAACATTACAAATAAGACGAAAAAAATCAATTTATTATGTACTTTAAAACAAAAAACGGGATAAAAACCATTAACGACAGAGAATTTACTTAAATATATAGTAACGGTCTATAATGCTGTATAATGAATCAAAGAATACAAGTAGATAAAACTTTGGGAATGTTTGATCATGTGCGGTTTCGTTATCGGGGTGGCCGCTCTCTCCGGGCCATCCATTTTGATAGCACCGCGCCGCAATGCTGACAACACACCTCCCCCTATCAAGTAATCGCGCTATAATCCTCCCAACCAGGAGGAATCTATGTCCCAGTCGTACAATCCCGGCAGCCTAAATGGATAGAGTTAACGTCGATTTAGCGGCGTCCGGCGTTGCTTACAAAGAGCGCATGAACATGCCAGTGATACCCGCCGAAGTGGCATCACAGCAGCCGTCACACCTTCGAGAGTATTTTCTTGATCGTCTCTGCCATTGATGACCTCAGAATTTAGATATGAAAATGCATCTTACTCAGTTGGGTTCCCAACTTTTAAGATGCAGTTAAGTTTGGCTTTGGTTTTTTTTACTGCACATTTCCGTTGAACGGGTTTCCTTCCAAATTAAAACGAAGAGTTTTGCTTCCGCCTGAACTGGTAATAATAGAAACCCTTAAATCACTCGCATTTAAAATATCATTTAAAGTTGGTTTATCCACCCTTAGAGTTAACACGCCATCAAAGTAGCTCTTGACCGCTACTGGCTCTTTATTTCCAATGAAAATTAAATTTTCACAAATAGCCTGACACTGTACACCGTCTTTCACTTGAACCTGAATCACGCTTCCCTTTCCATAAACACCGAGAAAGCTGATGATATTACCTCCATCTGGCTTTATTGAGTTCTCATATACCAACCTTCCATTTATGTCTTTACTAATTGTGTAGCTCCACCCATTAGCCTCATATGACTTAGCGGATTCAGCAAAAGAAAGAGAAAAAATTGAGGGGGTGATTAATAAAATAAAAAAAACGAAAATACCTTTACACTTCACAACCATGACAGCCTCCTTTAAAATATCAAAACATCCTACCACCCCTACTTCACAGCGTCACTCCGTTCAAAGAAAAGGCCCACTTACGCGGGCTGCTTGTTTCGCGTCCTTTCAGCTGCTTCGATCACTTCATCCAGCACATCATGCATGGCCTGCACATCTTCAATAGAGTATGTTCCATCGAGCATGTCAGACCATGCAGCCAGGGGCGGGCATAACTGCCCGACGCCTGCACAGGGTCTCCACAGGAACCAATTTACTTTTGATTCCCCGCCGTTTCGTTGCTGTCGCCGCCCCCTCCGCTGTTGCTGAGCTGCCAAAAAGGGCCGATGTTCTCTTTTAGCACCCGTCCCACCAACACGAGGTAGTTATGCGCCTCGTCCTGGAATAGGTTTTCAGCCACAGGCACGCTATCGGCGTGGCGCAAAATCTTACCATTGCTGAGGCAAAGCGTTTTCAGGCGGTTAAAGCTGGCTACGTCCACCGCCGCAAGGCTGGCAGTCAGGCCCATATCGGTCACCTTGTCACTCAGGGCCGGGAGCAGACCGCATCCTGAGGCGATCTGCAGCATCTCCACCTGGTCTTTGGCTGGGGAAGTAACGCCGCTATAGGTAACGTCGTTAATTTCAGTTTCGATAATACGGCCCATCAGGTTTCCTCACTGTCTGCAAATTCAAAAATAAACTGCTCATCGGACACGCTGGTTTTCCCCGCTCGCGTGGCGGGCCCACGGTTGACCATCACACCATCAAACCCGGCAAAATATTCATCAGTGCCGCTTTGGGAAAATGTGAACGTGGCATCAATGCCTGATTTCTCAACGGCCAGCAGTTGGCGAACCTGGACGGATCCCGGCATCAAGTTTACTGTCAGGCGCTTGGCGCGGGTTTTGTTGTCCAGACGTACGGATGAGGCCCCAATGCCGCGTTTAAGCGCAGCTCGCGGTTCCAGGTCCTCAATAGTGATCGGCGGGTCGGTATCACCAAAATCGTCAATCGGGATACCAAAAATAGTCAAGTTGGCACCGTCGGCGCCATAGCGATGCATGGTCATAAAATTACTCCACGGTAGCGTTGATTTCAGCGACGTGCCCTGCTCGCGCCAAGATCACTAGGATGTCGGTTAGTGGGAATACCCACCTTGCCGACAAACACCAGGAACCCCGAAGAGAGGTAGGCCGCAAGGCTTGCTTTCTCCTGCATTTTCATACTCCACCTCCCCGGCGTGGGGGAATAAAAAAGCCTGCTGGGCGAACCATGCAGGCTTTGGACTTACCAATAAAAAACCGGAGCAGCTGTTAAAGCATACTCCGGCATCTTTCGGAAATTTAGCGCATTATAGCTGCAGAGGCAATGCTCTATTTGCCATCTTGTTCATCAACTTCCTTTGATTTTTCATGCTTCCCACAAATTGGCAAATCAGCCAATAGAGGTCGTATTCCCCTTCGCTGATATTCATTAGGATCAAATGGCATTTGCATTCCTGTAGTATCTTCAACGATTGCGTGATCTATGGAGCCATCTGAAAGCACTTTTTTGCATATACCTATGTAATTTGTCATATATCCCTTTCTCCTTTCCATCTAGTTTATGAGTAGATTATCAATACTTAGCTTCTTCAATTAGTCGATTAGAAAGTAAAGTTGTAGCCAAAGACTCTTCAACATACAACCAGTCCATGCACCGCTTCACTAGGTCAGCATATTGCCCCGCCCAATCGCCAGCGGCAACCTCAGCCCCTATGATGGGGGGACCGCCCCCCGCTACGTTCCATGAACAGCGCTCATTGTCCGAACGCCTATACCGGGCCCAAGGGATCAATACGCAGCACCTACTGCGCCACAAGAGCCAACAACAAACCGATCGGTACAATGACGATCGCGGTCAAGATTGGTTAACAATTTCGCCAAACGGGAGTGAGCAGCGGTGAATTTATTGTTCGTTATTTGTGCAATTTTACTGAGGGATATTACTGGGATTTTACTGAAGAACTTTCGCTGGGAGGAAATACCCCACGAAAGCATTAGCCACCGTGGAGTATTATCAGTCAAACGGGATTACATGTGTTTAACGATAGCGTCGCCAAACTCTGAACATTTCAGCAGTTTAGCACCATCCATCAGGCGTTCGAAGTCGTAAGTCACGGTCTTGGCAGCGATAGCGCCTTCCATGCCTTTAACGATCAGGTCAGCAGCTTCGAACCAACCCATATGGCGCAGCATCATCTCAGCGGACAGGATGATGGAACCTGGGTTCACTTTGTCCTGGCCAGCATACTTAGGTGCAGTGCCGTGGGTAGCTTCAAACAGCGCACAGTCGGAACCGATGTTGGCACCAGGGGCAATACCGATACCGCCAACCTGAGCTGCCAGAGCGTCGGAGATGTAGTCACCGTTCAGGTTCATACAGGCGATCACGTCGTATTCAGCCGGGCGCAGCAGGATTTGTTGCAGGAAGGCGTCGGCGATCACGTCTTTAACCACGATCTCTTTACCGGTGTTCGGGTTTTTGATTTTCAGCCATGGGCCGCCGTCGATCAGTTCACCACCGAACTCTTCACGTGCCAGTTCGTAGCCCCAATCCTTGAAGGCACCTTCGGTGAACTTCATGATGTTGCCTTTGTGAACCAGCGTCACTGAATCACGATCGTTGGTGATCGCATATTCGATGGCCGCACGAACCAGGCGTTTGGTGCCTTCTTCGGAACAAGGCTTAACGCCAATACCGCACTGCTCTGGGAAACGGATCTTCTTCACGCCCATTTCGTCACGCAGGAACTTGATCACTTTGTCGGCTTCTGCAGAACCCGCTTTCCATTCGATACCGGCGTAGATGTCTTCGGCGTTTTCACGGAAAATCACCATATCGGTCAGCTCAGGCTGCTTAACCGGGCTTGGTGTGCCCTGGTAATAACGCACCGGGCGCAGACACACGTACAGATCGAGCTGCTGGCGCAGTGCTACGTTCAGAGAACGAATACCGCCACCCACTGGCGTAGTCAGTGGGCCTTTGATCGCTACGCGGTAGTCACGAATGAGTTCCAGTGTTTCTTCCGGCAGCCACACGTCTTTCCCGTAAACGTGGGTGGATTTTTCACCGGTATAGATTTCCATCCAGGAGATTTTACGTTCGCCGTGGTAGGCCTTTTTAACCGCTGCATCCACCACGTGGATCATGGCAGGAGTAACGTCAACGCCAATACCGTCACCTTCGATGAACGGGATGATAGGGTTATGCGGAACAACCAGTTTACCCTGGGCATCAACCGTAATCTTTTTACCTTCTGCCGGAACAACTACTTTGCTTTCCATCAACCTCTCCTTTCTGTCTTCAAGCGCAATTTTTGTTAATGCTTTGTAAGATGCGTGTCAATACTACTTGAATATTCAGCTCGCGCCAATCCGAAACGGATTAGGCTATAATGCGCTTAACATTCGAAATCGCAAAGACCATGACTAAATTCTCTGTTAAAAATCACCAAGTTAAACGATTCAGCCGCAGTAAACCCGCAGCACGCCAGAAATCCCAGGCGCCGCGGCGAGTGGTTATCTTCAACAAACCCTTTGATGTGTTACCACAGTTTACCGACGAAGCCGGCCGCGTCACTCTGAAAAAATTCATTCCTTTCAGCGATGTTTATGCCGCCGGGCGGCTCGATCGCGACAGCGAAGGCTTACTGGTGCTGACCAACGACGGAAAGCTACAGGCGCAGCTAACCCAGCCTGGCAAACGCACCGGTAAGATTTATTATGTGCAGGTGGAAGGCGAACCCCAGGAGAGCGATCTGGCTGCATTGCGCCTTGGCGTTACGCTGACCGATGGGCCAACCCTGCCCGCCGGAGCGGAGCTGGTCGAAGAACCAGAATGGTTATGGCCACGTACTCCACCCATCCGCGAACGCAAGACCATCCCCACCAGTTGGCTGAAAATCACGCTCTACGAGGGCCGAAACCGCCAGGTGCGTCGCATGACGGCACATATCGGCTTCCCTACCCTGCGCCTGATTCGTTACAGTATGGGCAATCTTTCCCTGGGGAGCTTGCAACCTGGGGAATGGCAGACCGTCGATTCACTATAAGGAACCGCCATGTTTAAGCCGCACGTCACCGTTGCCTGCGTGGTTCATGCCGCCGGTAAATTTTTGGTGGTCGAAGAAACCATCAACGGTAAAGCCCTGTGGAATCAACCGGCCGGCCATCTCGAAGCGGATGAAACGCTGGTCCAGGCCGCCGAGCGCGAGTTGTGGGAAGAAACCGGCATCCGCTCCACGCCGCAGTCTTTCCTGCGGATGCATCAGTGGATCGCACCAGACCGCACGCCGTTTTTGCGCTTCTGCTTTGTGATTGAGCTGGAGCAGCCGCTGCCCACCGAGCCGCAAGACGATGACATCGACCGCTGTCTGTGGCTGACCGCCGAGCAGATCCTGGAAGCTGAAAACCTGCGTTCACCGCTGGTGGCCGAGACGATCCGTTGTTATCAGCAGCCGGAACGCTACCCGTTGTCGCTGGTTGCCAGCTTTAACTGGCCGCTTTAACGGCAAATAAGGGCCGTGCGCGCAGGCGGCCAACGTGGTAAAATCCTGCGCTTGTTTTTTATCGCACAGTACGTGTTCAAGTTCGTGAGATCCCCATGTCAGACAACAGCCAGAAAAAAGTGATCGTCGGAATGTCCGGCGGCGTCGACTCTTCCGTTACCGCCTATCTGTTACAACAACAGGGCTATCAGGTCGCTGGGTTGTTCATGAAGAACTGGGAAGAAGACGACGACGAGGAATACTGCTCAGCCGCCACCGATTTGGCCGATGCGCAAGCCGTCTGCGACAAGCTGGGCATCGAGCTGCATACGGTGAACTTCGCAGCGGAATACTGGGATAACGTGTTCGAGCTGTTCCTTGAAGAGTACAAGGCAGGCCGTACCCCTAACCCGGATATCTTGTGCAATAAAGAAATCAAATTCAAAGCGTTCCTGGAGTTTGCGGCTGAAGATCTGGGGGCGGATTTTATCGCTACCGGTCACTATGTCCGCCGCCAGGACGTGGACGGCAAAAGCCGCCTGCTGCGCGGCGTCGACGGTAACAAAGACCAAAGCTATTTCCTGTATACCCTGAGCCACGAGCAGGTCGCACAAAGCCTGTTCCCGGTCGGTGAGTTGGAAAAGCCAGAGGTACGCCGCATTGCGGAGCAACTGGAACTGGTTACCGCCAAGAAAAAAGACTCCACCGGTATCTGCTTTATCGGCGAGCGTAAATTCCGCGACTTCCTGGGCCGCTATCTGCCAGCACAGCCAGGCCCAATCGTTAGCGTCGACGGCCAAACCATCGGCGAGCACCAGGGCTTGATGTACCACACCCTCGGCCAGCGTAAAGGCTTGGGCATCGGCGGTATGAAAGACAGCAGCGAAGATCCGTGGTACGTGGTTGATAAAGACGTCGCCAACAATATTCTGGTGGTCGCTCAAGGCCACGAACATCCGCGCCTGATGTCTATCGGCCTGATCGCCCAGCAGTTGCATTGGGTGGATCGCCTGCCGTTGACACAACCTCTGCGCTGTACGGTTAAAACCCGTTATCGCCAGCAGGATATTCCCTGCACCGTGACGCCGCTAGATGCCGAGCGCATCGAAGTCCGCTTCGACGAGCCGGTCGCAGCCGTCACCCCAGGCCAATCCGCCGTGTTTTATCAGGGCGATATCTGCCTGGGCGGCGGCATTATTGAACAGCGTATACAGGAGTAACCGTGGCGAAGAATTATTACGACATCACGCTGGCCATGGCCGGGATTAGCCAAGCTGCCCGTCTGGTACAGCAGTTGGCGCACGAAGGGCAAATGGATGGCGAAGCCTTCCATACCTCACTCAACAGCCTGTTGCAGATGGATCCCCCTTCTACCCTGGCGGTGTTCGGCGGCGAAGAGCGTAACCTGAAGATGGGGCTGGAAACCTTGATTGGCGTACTCAACGCCAATAACAAAGGCCCGGCTGCCGAACTGACCCGCTACACCATCAGCCTGATGGTGCTGGAGCGCAAGCTGAACGCCAACAAAACGGCGATGAATACGCTCGGCGAGCGCTTGAGCCAGTTGGAGCGTCAGTTGGCGCATTATGAACTGGGTTCAGATACCATCATCAGCGCCCTGGCCGGTATCTATGTCGATGTCGTGGCACCATTAGGGCCGCGTATTCAGGTAACAGGTTCACCCGCCATCTTGCAAAATCCGCAGGTGCAGGCCAAGGTTCGTGCCACCCTGCTCGCCGGTATTCGTGCCGCCGTGCTGTGGCAGCAGGTTGGCGGTAGCCGCCTGCAGTTAATGTTTTCCCGTAATCGTCTGCTCAAGCAGGCGCAAAATATCGTTGCTCATTGTTAAACTTCCCAGGAGTTGCTACCGATGGAATTATCCTCACTGACCGCCGTTTCCCCCATTGATGGACGCTACGGTGATAAAGTCAGCGCACTGCGCACCATTTTCAGCGAGTATGGCTTGCTGAAATTCCGCGTGCAGGTTGAAGTACGTTGGCTGCAAAAACTGGCCGCTTGCGCAGAGATCAAAGAAGTTCCCGCTTTTGACGCCGACGCAAACGCTTACCTCGATAAGATCGTCGCAGAATTCAGTGAAGAAGACGCCCAGCGCATCAAGACCATCGAGCGCACCACCAACCACGATGTGAAAGCGGTGGAATACTTCCTGAAAGAGAAAGTGGAAGCGGTACCCGCTCTGCACGCCGTGTCCGAGTTTATCCACTTCGCCTGTACCTCTGAAGACATCAACAACCTGTCCCACGCACTGATGCTGCATACCGCGCGTCAGGATGTGGTGTTGCCGCACTGGCGCAAGATCATCGAATCCATCAAAGGGCTGGCGCTGGAATATCGCGATATTCCCCTGCTGTCCCGTACCCATGGTCAACCCGCTACCCCGTCTACCGTGGGTAAAGAGTTTGCCAACGTGGCCTACCGGATGGAGCGTCAATATCGCCAGCTAGAGCGCGTTGAGATCCTCGGTAAAATCAACGGCGCGGTGGGCAACTACAATGCCCACATCGTGGCCTATCCGGAAGTGGACTGGCACCGCTTCAGCGAAGAATTTGTCACCTCGCTGGGAGTGACCTGGAACCCGTACACCACCCAGATCGAACCGCATGACTATATCGCCGAGCTGTTCGACTGTGTGGCACGTTTCAACACCATCCTGATCGACTTTGACCGTGATATCTGGGGTTACATCGCCCTGAACCACTTCAAGCAAAAAACCATTGCCGGTGAGATCGGTTCTTCCACCATGCCGCACAAGGTTAACCCGATCGACTTCGAGAACTCCGAAGGCAACCTGGGCTTGGCTAACGCGGTGCTGGGCCATCTGGCTAGCAAACTGCCGGTTTCCCGCTGGCAGCGTGACCTGACGGACTCCACGGTGCTGCGTAACCTGGGCGTGGGCCTGGGCTATGCGCTGATTGCCTATCAGGCCACCATGAAAGGCATCAGCAAGCTGGAAGTGAACCGTGCGCACCTGCTGGACGAGCTGGATCACAACTGGGAAGTGCTGGCCGAGCCGATCCAGACCGTGATGCGCCGCTACGGCATCGAAAAACCGTATGAGAAGCTCAAAGAGCTGACCCGTGGCAAGCGCGTGGATGCGGCCGGTATGCAAACCTTTATCGATAGTCTGGAACTGCCGGAAGACGAGAAAACCCGCCTGAAAGCCATGACGCCAGCAAACTACATTGGCCGCGCCACCACCATGGTTGACGAGCTGAAGTAAGCGTCTTCCCTTGTATCTTTAAAGGCTCTTTAGTTACCCGCCCAAGGGCGGGTAAACTTTAACCGAGCTGAGCCTGCCCCCACAGCCAGATCACCTATGAAACAACAAGCCGGCAAGATCAGCGACCCTACGCAGCGAAAAGATTATCTTGCCGTTTTATAGTGAGCTATCTGTGAAACGCCGCCCTTTATGGTAGAAAACTCGATCGTGCTCACCGATTGGTCTTAGTACGCGGCAGGGAACGCCCGCAGCAACCACGTCTGCAGGCACATCCTTGGTCACCACGCTTCCAGCACCAATAACGCTGTTACGACCAATGGTAACGCCAGGGTTAATGATGACCCCACTCCCAATCCAGACATTATCTTCAATGGTTACGGGCAAAGAAAACTGCTGGCCGGTAATACGCACCGCAGGATCCACCGAGTGCCCCGTGGTAGATATCGTGACATTCGGTGCAATCATCACATTATCGCCAATCTGGACCTTACCGTCGTCCACCACAACCAGATTAAAGTTGGCATAAAAGTTTTCCCCAATAGCGATCTGGCTACCATAGGCAACATGCAGTGGCGGCTCAATCCAAAAGTTCTTGCCAATCCTTCCCATCAGTTGTTGGATCAGCGCTTCACGTTTTGTCCGCTCTGAAGGCCGCGTATGATTAAAGTCATAAACCAATTCTTTTCCGCGCAGGCGCTCTTCTGCCATACCTTCATCCATATCAGTGTATAAACACCCACTGGCTAACTTTTCCCGTTGCGTCATCATCGCATTATCCTTGTCGTTGACTATGCCATATCCCTTACGGCTTCAGGTTCACGTTTAAAAGCTGACAGCGGCCCACGCCCCGACAAAGTGAAGACTGATATCAGAGTAAACGTTAGCGCAATAAGCCCCAGAATAAGGTAGGTTCCGTGGAAGCCGACTTTTTCATACATATTCCCGGCAAAGACCGACATAAACATGATGGCTAATTGTTTAAAGAAACAGAAGCAAACCAGATAAATAGTGGCAGAGAAACGCACCTCAAATACCGAAGTGATATATTTAAAACAGCCGACGATCAGGAACGGAATTTCAAACATATGCAAGGTTTTCAGAATAACCACTTCTAACGGCGTAGAGGCAAATGAAGAGCCGATAATACGTATAGACATGATTAGCCCCGCGAGCAACAGCGCATTTTTTCCACCGATACGATTCACAATGAGCGGTGCAAAAAACATGATTGAGGCATTCAGCAACTCCCCCATCGTGGTGACATAACCAAAAACACGCGTTCCTTGATCGGTAGAAGAGAAGAACGAAGTGAAAAAGTTGGCGAATTGCTGATCAAACACATCATAGGTACAGGAAACGCCTACCACGTACAGGGCTAAAAACCACAGTTTTGAGTCTTTCAATAATTCGAACGCCAAGCGTAAATTAAATGGCTTGGTGTTAGCGCCCAATTTGTCAGCAACCTGGGCGGTACTGCCGGTTTCAGGCTTGGCGATAAGTAACAGGATCGCCAGTATCACGGCACAACCAGAGCCTAACCAGAATACAAATTCGTTGTTGATGGTAAACATGATGCCAACCACAGAGGCACACAACGCCCAGCCCACACAGCCAAATAAACGCGCGCGGCCAAATTCAAACGAGCTACGGCGGCTTACTTTCTCTATATACGCTTCAATAGCCGGCGCACCTCCGTTATAAATGAAGCCAAGATAAATCCCACCCGCAATGGAGCCTAAAAAAATATTGGTGCGTAGTAACGGGCCAAAAACATAAATAAAGAACGGCGCAAACAACACCAGCATCCCTGTGATTATCCACAGCAAGTGTTTTCTCAACCCCAGCTTATCCGACAGCAAGCCAAATATCGGCTGAAACAGTAATGAGAAGAAGGAGATGCTGGCAAAGATAATGCCGGTATCGCTTTTACTGACCTGGTTGATGTCATGCAACCAGATAGGGAAAAACGGAAAATAGGCGCCCATGATGAAGAAGTAGAAAAAGAAAAACAGCCCAAACATCCAGAAGTTAGTGTTTTTTAAATAGTACATGCGAACTCCTTGTGCAAAACCCAAGCGCGTTTGAGTTCATACTCAAGTACGCGACATTATTTATATTTTCATCAGGTAGGAGATAGATACTTTTCCGTATTTTAAATACTCGAGTTGCGGGAAGGTGCTAAACCCACTCCCCCAGTCACATAGATAACCATATGACTGGGGTAAACAAGTGCAAATAAGAATCCATCCTGTGATGAATAAGTATTATCCGCCGTACTGCCAAACCAACTTATAGTTATAGTGCTCAGCATCCAAGATAAAATCTGGGCGCACACTCGGGCTCCATGAGTCATCACCGCCGACCCCCATATGGAAACCATCTATATTGACCCAAACCCCCTGCTCCGCACGCAACAAATGGTTATGCGAGGTATCAGCCAATTGTTGCTGGCCATATTGGCTGAGGCCAAAGTGGAAATCCCCCTGCCACTGCCAGTGGCCAAAATTCAGTTGCCGAGTATTGCAACGCAATCCATTCTCCGTTGGGAAAATGTATGGCGTATGTAGCTCAGAAATCGGTAACGTCCACCGCCCAAGCTGAGCGGAAAGCTGGCGGTCAGGGTAGTTTTCGTGTGGGCCTAACCCCAGCCACGATGCGCGTTCAGCAACCTCCGCAAGTTGGCAGCTCAAGCCAATCCGCGCCGGCGCTGGAATTCCATGGGCTACATCAACGTTGACATCAATATGCAGTTTACCCAGGCGGTTAATCAAAAAGGTCTTGCGGCTGATAAACATGATGTTGTTTTGGTAGGTATAAGCATGGGCTGTGCGGATCTGCACGCCTTGGGAAATCGCATCAACTTCACATTGCAGTAGGCGCGTTTCTAGCGCGTACATACCAGCTCTCTTCCAACGTTCTACCCATGCATTAGG
This sequence comes from Serratia sp. PL7, assembly GCF_945957435.1. Taxonomy (NCBI): domain Bacteria; kingdom Pseudomonadati; phylum Pseudomonadota; class Gammaproteobacteria; order Enterobacterales; family Yersiniaceae; genus Serratia; species Serratia sp. PL7. The sequence continues at coordinate 346,198 of NZ_CAMFLB010000002.1, forward strand.
ATCGATGTGAGTGGTATCGCTCACCCCAATGTCATTATCAAGCGGTGCGCGGGTAAAGTTGTCGCGTAACGGCGTCAACAGAGCAGCTTTTTCATCCTGCCACCACTGTTCAAGCAAACCGGTTTGCCGATTGAACTGCCAGCGCTGTGTCCCCCACTCAATGCTGAAAGCGTCATTATGCTCGTTCAACCGAGGTGACTGCGCCTGAACGTCACTGTGGTCGGTTGGTAAGGTTAATGGTCGAGATAAACGCCACTGGTCCCAGGCACAACGATGATGTTCTTTAGACCATGCTGTTGCCTTGATTTGGCGAACCTCCACGTTCAACCACAGCTCACCGCTCTCTTTCAGCTCGGGAATGTCACCCAGTACGATTCTCTGCGTACCCTGCGCCGCTAATGACAGTTCAACCTCGCCCTGTGCAATAGCTTTCCCGTCCAAGGCTACATTCCAATAAAGCCGCTCGTTATCGCTGGTACGGAATAAATACTCACTGTTCACTTCAATCGTTAACGGCTGCTGTTCGAGCATTTGGAACTGATAAAACTGCTGGGCACGTTGTGCTTCAAACAGTGCCGGGTGCGGACTGCGATCGGGGAATACCAACCCGTTTAGACAAAATTGGCGGTCATTAGGCGTATCACCGAAGTCGCCGCCGTAGGCCCAGTATGATTGACCATCATCGGCAAGACGCGTCAGACCTTGGTCGACCCAGTCCCAGACAAAGCCCCCCTGCAGTCGCGGATGTTTACGAAAAGCCTGCCAATAACGATCAAAACCGCCAAAGCTATTGCCCATGGCATGGGCGTACTCGCACAGGATCAGCGGACGCTGTTCGTCGGGTAAACCGATCCACTTGCTGATCGACCATTTGGGTACCGCTGGGAAGGATTGATCCTGCTCAACCCTTGCGTACATCGGGCAGATAATATCCGTTGCGGCTGTGTTGGCTCCGCCGCCTTCATACTGTACCGGACGGGTAGGATCCTCGCTTTTTATCCAGCGGTACAGAGCATCATGGTTGCCCCCATGGCCAGATTCATTGCCCAATGACCAGATGATAATACAAGCGTGGTTACGGTCACGCTGCACCATGCGCGTAACTCGCTCGCTCATGGCGGGTAGCCAGAGCGGATCGTTGCTTAGCCGGTTCATCGGCTGCATGCCGTGGGTTTCAATATTAGCCTCATCCACTACATACAGGCCGTAGCGATCGCACAGCTTGTACCACAGCGGGTGGTTCGGATAATGGGAACAGCGCACAGCGTTGAAATTATGCTGCTTCATCAGCAGGATATCCTGACGCATGGTGGCTTCATCCATGACTTGACCATGCTCTGGATGGTGCTCATGCCGGTTGGTGCCACGTATCAATAGCGGCTGTCCGTTAAGCTTTAGCAAGCCGTTGCTGATCTCAATCTGTCGGAAACCCACATCATAGGCTTCAGCCTCCACCAATTCACCGGTTGGGGAGAGCAACTTGACCACTGCACGATACAGTGCTGGCGTCTCTGCACTCCACAAGGCGGGTTGATCCACCGACAAACGCAGAGTCGTGCGCTCATCATAAGCGCCGCGCTCATCGATAATCTCGCTGCCGAAGTCCTGCATTTTCTCGGCGATCAGAGCATCTTTACGCCACAGTTGCACCTGCACCCGGTGTTGTTGTGGCTGATGAGCTCGCACCTCTACCACCAATTCCCCTCGGCGGAAACTGTCGCTTAATGGCGTGGTAATAGTGATATCGCTCAGATGAGTGGCGGGTTTATGCAACAGGCTGACATCGCGAAAAATCCCGCTCATGCGCCACATATCCTGATCTTCCAGATAACTGCCGTCGCACCAGCGTAATACCATCACCGCCAGCCGGTTTTCCCCTGGAACCAAAACATCGCTGAGATCGAATTCAGCAGGTAAACGGCTGTCTTGTGAATAGCCAACCCAGTGACCATTGCACCACAGATAAAACGCAGAATTGACACCGTCGAAAATAATCCGGGTCTGCCCCTGCGATAGCCACCCATCATCGACATTAAATGTGAGCGAATAACATCCTGTAGGATTTTCTACCGGGACGAAGGGTGGGTTAACCGGGATCGGATAGGTGACGTTGGTATAAATCGGTGCGTCATAGCCTGCCAATTGCCAGTTTGACGGCACCTGTATTTCATCAGCGTTATCCAGATCGCTCTGTAGCCAGGTCTCCGGCACCCGTTCTGGCTGACTAAAATAGCTAAACTTCCAGGTCCCATTTAATGAAACAGACTGCGCTGAAGCTCTATCTTCTCTGGCATCTTGCTCATTGCGCCAGCTTTGAAATGGCGGGTGTACTGGTAGGCGACGGTATTGCGTACAGGCAGGATTTTCCCAGTCTCGACGAGATAAAACAGCGCTGAGTGATTTCCCTGTTTGAGATGCGTTCATGCTTCCCCTCCAAAATGTTATACGCTCACAATTAACAATAAAATGAACAGTACGTGTAGAGGTGTAAAGCAAATATCCTTGGGAAAGCGAGGTCAGTCACAAATTAAGCTCAGGGATCGCAACCGATCCCTGGCGTTGGCGGCTATTTTCCCTCGAGCGCGGAGATTTGGCGTGCGATACGCAGCAACTCCTGAGATAAAGTTTGCAGCGATACCTTCTCTTGATTCATAACCGCCGTTGTATGCCTTTGCACCAGACTGGTCGTCAAACGCAAAGAACCGGCATGAGGCACATGTCGCTCTTCCAGGCACTGAACCAGGCGTTTAACGCTTTCCTGCCCCAACATCCGAAAGTCCTGCTTAATGGTTGTCAGCGGGGGGTAATAATAAGCACTGTCTTCAGTATCATCGTAACCCACTACCGACATTTGCACCGGAATTTGCAACCCATACTCCTGCAGAGCACGCAGCACGCCTAACGCCATTTGATCGTTGGCAACCAATATCGCCGTTGGGTGTTTCGGCAAGCTCAGGATCTGCCCGGCAAGCTGATAACCGGAAGCCGCACTCCAATCGCCATGGAGTACCGAACAAGGCTTCAACTGACACTCCGCTAACGTAGTCAGCCACCCCTGATAGCGCAAACGCGCCGAAATCGAGACCAGCGGCCCGGTAATCAGTGCTATATCACGATGCCCAAGAGCAACGACATGTTCTACCCCTTGACGAGCCCCCTCATAGGGATCAAAAAGAATGCTGGAGACATCAGAATCCGGGTCGACGTCCAAAAACAGCGCAGGCACCTTGCCACAAACTTGTTCAATAGCGTGAGAATCTTCAGCGCAGAGAGAAACATTAATCAGTAATCCATCCACCCGCTGCGACAACAACTCATTTATCGCAGTGCGACAGGCCTGAACGCTAAGATCTTCAACCATGGAAATCACCACGTTAAATCCCATCTGGTTCGCCTGCGTTTTAATTGCCGAAGCGATTTGGGAAGGTGCGTGCAGCGCTAGTTCGGTGGTCGCCAGCCCTAGCGTAAAACTCTGTTTACCTGCAAGTTGCTGTGCGACACGGTTTGGTACGTAATTCAACGCAGCCATTGCTTGCTCGACCTTCGCGCGGGTTTTACCCGAAACGTGTTCAGCACGATTTAATACCCGCGACACGGTTTGATACGACACTCCGGAATAGTCGGCGACGTCATTCAGCGTGACAGATTTAGGCTTCATACAGTTTCTCGCGTCGATTAATTCAAAGAAATCAAGCTAATGAGTGTTAATCATAGCAGCTTAAGAAGCTATTCAACCAGGCATTATTGGCGGCACGGCCTGAAGGTATTGATTTCAGGCCTTCGGGCATATAAAACGTGAACCCGTAAATCCCGCAACCCTTATTTTTTACTAAAAACTAATGAAAGTTCGCCGACATCACTTACAATGCCAGATAACGAAGTTTGCCGTTCAGGCTGTGAGATAAGGATAGATATGGCAACGCTGAAAGACATCGCGGCCGAAGCAGGAGTTTCATTGGCGACGGTCTCCCGGGTTTTGAATGACGATCCCACGCTCAACGTCAAAGAAGAGACCAAGCATCGCATTCTGGAAATTGCCGAAAAGCTGGAATACAAGACCAGCAGTGCCAAAAAGCATCTGACTAACGCGGTGGTACAACATCACGTGCTAGCGCTGTACAGCTATAAGCAAGAGATGGAAATCAACGATCCTTACTACCTTTCCATCCGTCACGGCATCGAAACCCAGTGCGAGAGGTTGGGAATTGAACTCACCAACTGCTACAAAAACAACCAACTGCCGGATCTGAAAAAGATCACTGGTGTGCTGATCGTCAGTAAACCTGCGCCTGAGATCCTGCGTAAGGCAGCGGCGTTAACCGACAACATCTGCTTTATTGATTTTAATGAGCCCGGGTCCGAATACGACTCGGTGGATATCGACCTGACAAAAATCAGCAAAGAGATCATCGACTTCTTTATTGAGCACGGGGCCAAACGCATCGGTTTTATCGGCGGTGCCGATGAGCCGAATAAAGCGGATATCCGCGAAGCGGCCTTTGTAGAATATGGGCGGCTGAAAGGCGTAGTCCGCGAGCAAGATATCTACCGTGGCGATTTCTCTAGCGCCTCCGGCTATGAGCTGGCGAAAAAGATGCTGGCAACCAAGGATTACCCTTCCGCACTGTTTGTCGCCTCAGACTCCATTGCCATTGGGGTGTTACGCAGCATTCATGAGCTGGGGTTGAAAATCCCACAGGACATCGCCCTGATCAGCGTGAACGATATCCCGACCGCGCGTTTTACCTTCCCACCACTTTCTACCGTGCGTATCCACTCGGAAATGATGGGGATCCAAGGGGTCAACCTGCTGCTGGAGAAATTCCGTGATGGCCGCACCCTGCCGCTGCAGGTCTACGTACCCAGCAAGTTAAAACTGCGTGAAACCACCAAGTAACCTGACGACTCAATTCTCGCCATGTAGGGGCGCCGTATGTGCGCCCGCTAAAGCACCTATCTCGCATCCAAATACCTAATTATTAGTAAAAAATACTAATAATTACGAGGTTTTTTACTTCGGAATCTGTCAATTTCTGCCACTACTCCTCGCCTACCACGCCAATTTGCCATTCCTTTAACCCGATCACAGATCCACCAGCGCATCGGGCATAAAGCGTGATCGAGTTAAAGCAATACAAAACATCGGCTATATTTTAGTAAATGTTTTACTAAAATCCATTCCAAGCATTGACGCATTCCATGCCAAGACTGCGAACTACAGCATTCAGACCAGGAGAGATGACGTGAATAATTGGGAAAACTTTCAACACCTGCATGAGAACCGAATGGCCCCCCGCGCCTACTTCTTCTCATATGACTCGCTTAAGCGTGCCCAAACCTTTCAGCGCGCCCTCAGCAGCCACTTTATGGCACTCAGCGGCCAATGGAGCTTTAACTACTTCACCAACCCGCTGCTGGTGCCCGAAGACTTTTATTCACAAAGGATGACTGACTGGGGCCAGATCACGGTACCCAACATGTGGCAAATGGAAGGCCACGGCATCCTGCAATACACCGATGAAGGCTTCCCCTTCCCGATCGATGTCCCTTTCGTGCCGACAGACAACCCGACCGGTGCTTACCAGCGTAGCTTTACACTTGGTGAACAGTGGAGTGGAAAACAGACCATCATCAAATTCGATGGGGTCGAGACCTATTTTGAAGTGTACGTCAACGGCCAGTATGTCGGCTTCAGCAAGGGCAGCCGCCTGACCGCCGAATTTGATATCTCCGGTTACGTGCACTCCGGGGAAAACCTGCTCGCCGTGCGCGTTATGCAGTGGGCGGACTCGACCTATATTGAAGATCAGGATATGTGGTGGACAGCTGGCATCTTTCGCGATGTCTATCTGGTGGGCAAAGAGCCGGTTCACGTGCAGGATCTGACCGTTCGCACCGATTTTGCCGATGACTACCAAAGCGCGACCCTGTCTTGCGCACTGGAGATCGAAAACCTGTCCGGCGCACCGCTAGCAGACTACGTGGTCGAGTATGCCCTGTTTGATAACGATAACCTCCTGGCGCAGCAGTGCCTAGGTGCACAAACGCAGACCCATTTTGCTATCAATCTGGCCAATCCAATCCAGTGGTCAGCGGAAAACCCTTATCTCTATCAGCTGTTTATCACGCTTAAAGACCAAAGCGGTACCGTATTGGAAGTGATCCCTCAGCGCGTCGGGTTCCGCGATATCAAGGTGCGTGACGGACTGTTCTACATCAACAACCAGTATGTGATGCTGCACGGCGTCAACCGCCATGATAACGACCATTTGAAAGGCCGTGCGGTAGGCATGGATCGCGTCGAAAAAGATCTGATCCTGATGAAACAGCACAATATCAACTCGGTACGTACCGCCCATTATCCTAACGACCCGCGCTTTTATGAGCTGTGCGACATTTACGGGCTGTTCGTGATGGCCGAAACCGACGTCGAAACCCACGGTTTTGCCAACGTGGGCGACCTGAGCCGCATCACCAACGATCCGGCCTGGGAAACGGTATTCGTCGATCGCATCGTGCGCCACGTTCACGCGCAGAAGAACCATCCGTCGATCGTGATGTGGTCGCTGGGCAATGAGTCCGGTTACGGTTGCAACATCCATGCGATGTACCATGCCACCAAGGCCATCGACGATACCCGCCTGGTGCACTACGAAGAAGACCGCGACGCCGAGGTGGTGGATATCATTTCCACCATGTATACCCGTGCGCCGTTGATGAACGAGTTTGGTGAACACCCGCACGCCAAACCACGCATCATCTGTGAATACGCGCACGCCATGGGCAATGGCCCCGGCGGCCTGACGGAATATCAGAACGTGTTTTACCAGCACGATCATATTCAGGGCCACTACGTTTGGGAGTGGTGCGATCACGGCATCCTGGCGCACGATGAGCAAGGCCTGGCGTTTTACAAATACGGCGGCGACTTCGGCGACTATCCGAACAACTACAACTTCTGCATGGACGGGCTGATCTTCCCGGATCAAACCCCAGGGCCGGGCCTGAAGGAGTACAAGCAGGTTATTGCGCCGGTGAAAATCCGTGCGCTTGAGCCTCACCTTGGCACCTTCCTGGTCGAGAACAAGCTGTGGTTCACCAATCTGGATGATTACACCCTCACCGCCGAAATCCGCGCAGAAGGGGAAACGCTGGCAACGCGGTCTCTGCGGCTGAAAGATTTGGCAGCCAACTCTTCACGGGAAATCCGCCTTGAACTGCCTGAACTGGATGAGCGCGAAGCCTTTGTGAACTTCACCGTGCGCAAGAATTCCAGCACGCTGTACAGCCCGGCCAATCATGATATCGCGGTGTACCAGTTCCAGCTCAAAGAGAACACTGCACAAACAGAAGCCTATACCAACCTCAACGCCCTGCCTCTCCGGGTAGCGGAAAGCCGCCTGGCATACTGCATCAGCGGCCTGGACTTTACGCTGACCTTCTCCAAGGTGAACGGCAAGCTGACCTCCTGGATGAGCTACGGGGAAGAAATCATCGCCTCTGCTCCGGCGTTAAGCTTCTTCAAGCCGATGATCGATAACCATAAACAGGAGTATCAGGGCCTGTGGGAACCCGCTCATCTGCAAATCATGCAAGAGCACTTCCGCACATTGGACGTCGTTCAGGCCAATGGCCGCGTTGAAATCACCGTGACCAGCATCATCGCCCCGCCGGTCTTCGACTTCGGCATGCGCTGCTGCTACCGCTACCAGATCAATGCCGAAGGCCAGCTCAACGTGGAACTCAGCGGCGAGCGTTACGGCGATTACCCGTACGTGATCCCGGCCATCGGGCTGGATATCGGCATTAACGGCGGCTTTGATCGGGTGAACTACTATGGCCGCGGCCCGGAAGAAAACTATCAGGACAGCCAGCAAGCCAACCTGATCGATATCTACCAGACCACGGTGGCCGAGATGTTCGAGCACTATCCGTTCCCACAAAACAACGGTAACCGCCAGCATGTGCGCTGGGCCGCGCTCACCAATCGTCACGGTACCGGTCTGCTGGTCAAACCGCAGCAACCGATCAATTTCAGCACCTGGGAGTACACCAGCCAGAACCTGCATCAGGCGCAGCATACCAATGAGCTGCAACCAAGTGGATATATCACCCTCAACCTTGACCACCAAGTGATGGGGCTGGGTTCCAACTCCTGGGGCAGCGAAGTCCTCGACTCCTACCGGGTTTACATGGCGCCATTCCGCTATGGCCTGACCCTGATACCGCTGCAAGCGAGTGACGTCAGCGCCCAGGCGCTGGCCAACCATGACTTTGCCAATGACTTCTTCACTCCAACCACCAATGAGGCCTGATCCATGCACGTATTAGACAACCTGGAACAATTCAAAGTGGTTTACCGGGACGGCCGCAAATGGAACCGTTGTGTGGAAGCCATTGACAACATTGCCAATATCAAAGACGGCGTGATGCACTCCATCGGCGATACGCTGGTCTATATGATTGAAGACGGCGTCACCTGTAATCGCTCGACCTTTGAAGGCAACCGTCGCTATTTCACCATCCATTACTACCTCGAGGGCGGCGAAACGGTGGAGTTCGCGCAGAAATCAGCCCTCACCCCCGTTGAGGCCTACCGCGATGAAACCGACCGCGAATATCTGCAAGGCGCAGGGCAAACCTGCGAATTACGTGCCGGGCAACTGGCGATTTTTGACAATCGGGAGGCCTACCGCTTCCACGGCGATAACCGGGTTAGAAAAGTGGTGCTGCGGGTCACCATTGAGGATGGCTACATGTTGAACAAGTGATCCTGCTGATTATGAAGCGAACCGGGCGGGAAATCACTCCCGCTCCATCCAGATTGAGTTCATCATTCATGTTGTTCATCGGAGGACGCTATGTCCGATTCTTTACGTGGCACGATTGGCAAGTTTGCCCTGTTGTCGATGACCTTTGCGGCGGTGTTCAACGTACGCAATATCGTCAACAACAACATTGAACTGGGCTTGAGTTCAGCCCCGGTATTTTTGTTTGCAACCCTGGTCTACTTCATTCCCTTTGTGTTTATTATCGCGGAGTTTGTGTCCGCCAATAAGAACTCGGAATCGGGGATGTACGATTGGTTAAAACAGCCTCTGGGCACCCGTGCAGCCTATATGGGGTCGTTCCTGTATTGGTTCGTCAACCTTTTCTGGTTTGTATCACTGTTGCCTAACGTGATTGCCTATGCGTCGTACGCCATTATGGGCCGCGAATACGCCTTTTCCCCGGTGATGGTATCGATCATCTCGATCGTACTGTTTGCCGCCACCACCCATATTTCCACCAAGGGTGCCAGTTGGCTGGGCAAGATTGCCGAAGTCGTCGCCTATGGGGTATTCGCCCTGTTTGCGATTTACGTGCTGGGCGCGTTGATGGCGCTGAGTGGCGATCACGTCCCGGCGCAGCCTATTACGCTGGAGGCGATGACGCCGACGGTGAACTGGGCAACGTTAGGCATCATGTGTTGGATTTTCCAGGCGGCTGGCGGTGCAGAAACGGCGGCGGCCTACCTCAATGACGTCAAAGGGGGCCAGAAGTCGTTTATCAAGGTGATTATCATTGCCGGTGCGGTGATCGGCGGGATGTATGCCGTCGGTTCCCTGCTGGTTAACGTGTTTGTCGCGCGTGAAAACCTGACCTACGCAGGCGGCATGGTGGAAATCTTCACCGGAATGGCCAAGTACTTCGGCATTTCCGAAACGCTGGTGGGCCGTCTGGTGGGCATCGTGCTGTTTATCGCCATTTTTGGTTCGATGATGATGTGGACCTCCGCGCCGGTGAAGATCCACTTCTCCGAGATCCCGAAAGGCGTTTACGGCCAGAAAACGACCGAGCTGAACAAACATGGCGTTCCGGTACGTGCTGCATGGTGGCAATTTGCCTTCGTGTTCGTGATGTTGGTGGTTAACGGCTTTGGTTCCGAATCGGTACAGCAGATGATGAACACCGCGATCAACCTGACGGCGGGTACGGCGATGCTGCCGCCGATCTTTATCATGGTGGCCTACTTCGTGTTCCGCTGGAAGCATGACGATACGCCGCGCGAGTTCCGCATGGGGTCGCGCAAGTTCGGAATGGGCGTGGTTTCGGTGCTGATCACCATCTTTGTGGTCAGCATGACGGCATCGGCATTCCCGCCGGGGGTCGATCTGATGAAAGCCTTCTTTATCAACGTCTGTATGACCGCGGTGTTCTCGGCTCTGGCCTGGTGGTGGATTTCACGCTTCGAGGCCAAGCAGGTAAGAAATAAAGCGGCGCTGAGCGAGCAGTAAGCTACATAGAGGCGAACATCCACATGTTCGCCCCCCTACATATCAAGGCATAAACGCCTGCAAACGCTGTATCTGCTGGCCGTCGGTACCAAAATTCTCGTCAGCCAGCCAACCTTCGAACGCACTACGCATCTGGGGCCAGTTTTGGTCGATCATGGCGAACCAGTCGGTATCCCGGTTGCGGCCCTTGGTGACCAATGCCTGCAAAAAGCGCCCTTCGTATTGGAACCCAAAGCGTTGCGCTGCCTGCCTCGAAGGCGCATTCAGGCTATCGCATTTCCATTCGCAGCGGCGGTAACCCAGCTCGTCAAAGGTATGGCGCAGCATCAGGTAAATCGCCTCGGTGGCGCAGGAGCGCTGCTTCATCAGCGGTGACCAGCAGACGTGGCCAATTTCCAACACGCCGCTAGCCTCTTCAATCCGCATAAAGGCCACCGTGCCGACGGGCATATCGGTGGCTAAATCGAACACCACCAGATTGACCAGCGCCGGGTTGGCCTGCAGGTTTTCCAGATGCGCACGCAGTTCCTGCGGGCTATCCGGTCGCTCCCTCATCAGGTAAGTCCAGTCACGGCCGTCTGGCGCTAGCTGGTAAGCCGCAAACAACGCGGCAAAGTCCCGCTCGGCATCCAACATCGCGAGGCGGCAAAATTTGCCCGTCAGCGTCACCGCCTGCGGCCGTGGCAAGGCATGCCATTGCGCCAAGGGTTCGCCCACCGGCTGACCATATTGATTTATCGCCATAAAAGTATTCCGTCTGGTTGCTGCAAAAGCAGGTTCTCCACAGCAGCATATACCGATGCCAGATCGCATCATACAGACCAATTCAATCCAGCGAATAGACCAATCAGCCAAAGCTTGTTAGGGGCAATAGTCAAGGCAAATTGTTAATGAAATGATCTAAATCAAAAACAATGTGAAGAAAATGTTTTGAAACAGATGCTTTATTGTTTGTTTTAGCTGCCAAGACTTAAACTTGAATCACCATACCAGTAGCTTGCTAATTGTTATTGGTCATGGGAAAGCAACTCCCTCTGCCCGTTACTGCCCAAGACAGCGGCAGTGCGTACCTGATCCGCACGCGGGCATTTCTGTGAAACATATTCAAGGTGGAACTATGTCGCAACAGCACCCTTCTATACCGCCCAGGCGGAGCTTTCTTAAAAAGACTCTGGCGTTAATCCCATTGGCCGCAGCCGGAGGTACCAGCGTTCTGACGATGACATCCCTGCCAGCCTCGGCGGCGGGTATCTCTTCTCACTATGTTCCCGCTTATTTCAATAACGAGGAATGGCGCTTTCTGCTGGCGGCCTGCGATCGACTGCTCCCCAGCGATAGCAATGGCCCCGGAGCCGTCGAAGAAGGCGTGCCGATCTTTATCGATAAGCAGATGGAAACGCCTTATGGTCACGGCGGCCTGTGGTATATGCACCCACCGTTTGTCCCTTCGGCCCCTGAATTAGGCTATCAGTCCAAACTGACTCCGCGTGATACCTATCGGATTGGCATTCGCGGCCTCAATGCGCACTGCCAGCAGCAGTACCAGAAAGCCTTTGCGGATCTGGATCATGCCCAGCAAGAGCAGATTCTGACGGCGCTGGAGAAAGGTGAGCTGGACTCCGAAACCCTGCCCGGCAAAGCCTTTTTCAGCCAACTGCTGCAAAACACCAAAGAGGGTTATCTGGCCGATCCACAGCACGGCGGTAACCAGTCGATGGCCTCATGGAAGCTGATCGGTTTCCCTGGTGCACGGGCAGATTACACCGACTGGGTCGATCATCCCAATCAGGCTTATCCCCTTGGCCCGGTAAGTATCTCCAGCAAAAGGAATGCATAAATGAGCACGATAAAAAAGCCACCGGTAGACGTGGTCATTGTCGGATTTGGCTGGACCGGTGCCATTATGGGCATGGAACTGACCGAAACCGGCCTGAGCGTATTGGCACTGGAGCGCGGTGAGCAGCGCGATACCTACCCTGATTTTGCCTATCCACGGATTGCGGACGAATTGACCTATGGCATCCGCCTGAAACTCGAGCAGGAGATGGCACATGAAACCGTCACCGTGCGCCACACGCCAGCGGATTTTGCCGTGCCTTATCGTCAGCTTGGATCCTTTTTGCCCGGCAACGGCGTTGGCGGTGCTGGCGTCCACTGGAACGGCATGCACTGGCGCGCCTTGCCCGCCGATCTGAAAATGCGTACCACAGTGACGGAAAAGTATGGCGACAAATGGGTGCCAGAAGGCATGTTGTTGCAGGATTACCCTCTCAGTTACACCGAGCTGGAGCCTTACTTCGATAAGTTCGAGAAGGTCTGTGGCACCGCAGGCAAAGCCGGTAACCTGCAAGGCAACATCGTCAAAGGCGGCAACCCGTTCGAAGGGCCACGCACTAGCGAATATCCCACGGCCCCCCTCAAGCAGCTCTATTCTGGTTCGCTGTTTGGCAAGGCGGCCGAGTCGCTCGGCTATCACCCGTTCAGTATTCCAGCAGCCAACTGCTCGGAGCCTTATACCAATCCCTACGGTGTGCAACTCGGTCCCTGTAACTACTGCGGTTACTGTGAGCGCTTCGGCTGTTTTATGTACTCCAAGGCCTCACCGCAAACCACCATTCTGCCGGTGCTGATGAAGCGGAAAAACTTCGAATTGCGCACCCAGTCGCAGGTTATCAAGGTCAATCTGGACAGCAGCGGCAAAAAGGCCACCGGTGTCACCTATGTCGACGCCCAGGGCCAGCAGATTGAACAACCGGCGGACCTGGTGATCCTCAGCGCCTTTCAGCTGCATAACGTGCGTCTGCTGCTGCTCTCCGGCATCGGTAAACCTTATGATCCCGTCACTGGCGAAGGGGTCGTTGGTAAGAACTACGCCTATCAGATGAACAGCGGCATTTCGCTATTTTACGATAAGGACACCCACTTCAACCCGTTCATCGGAGCCGGAGCCGCAGGCACGGTGATCGACGACCTCAACTCGGAAAACTTCGACCACGGCGAATTGGGCTTTATCGGCGGTGCCTATATTTCCGCCACCCGCACCGGTGGCCGCCCGATCCAACAGATGTCATTACCGCCAGGAACGCCCACCTGGGGCAGTGGCTGGAAACAAGGCATCAAAGATAATTATCCGCACTCGATGAGCATTGGCTCTGAAGGCTCGGTGATGCCCTATCGCGACTGCTATCTCGATCTCGATCCCACCTATAGGGATGCCTATGGGCTACCGCTGCTGCGCATGACCTTCGACTGGAAGGCTAACGAGATCAAGATGACCCAACACATTACCAGCAAGATGGCGAACATCGCCAAGGCCATGGAGCCGAAGCAGATGGCGATTTCGGTGATGGGCAGCGGTTCGCACTATGACGTGCGCCCGTACCAATCCACCCACACTACCGGCGGGGCAATCACCGGCGACAACCCAAAAACCAGCGTGGTGAACAAATACCTGCAATGCTGGGACGTGCCCAACGTGTTTGTCACCGGTGCCTGCGCCTTCCCGCAGAACCTGGCTTATAACCCCACCGGGATCGTCGGTGCGCTGGCCTATTATTCAGCGGAAGCGATCCGTAATCAGTATCTGAACAACCCCGGCCCGTTGGTTCAGGCCTGATACGCAAGGAGAAGACGATGAAAGGATTAACCCCCTCGCTGCTGGCCTTGCTGGTATTAAGCGCCAGCGCTCAGGCCGCCGAGGATACCCACCAGGTTGGGCAAATCGCTCATGGCGAATATCTGGCCCGCGTTGGTGACTGTGCCGCCTGCCATACCGCACCAGGTGGCATGGCGTTCGCCGGTGGGCTGAAGATGACCACCCCGGTTGGCGCGATCTATTCCACCAATATCACCCCAGACAAAACCACCGGGATCGGTGCCTACGACCTTCAAGCGTTTGCCGACGCCCTGCGTAAAGGCATTAGGCGCGATGGTACTCGGCTCTACCCGGCCATGCCCTATCCCTCTTTCGCCAAAATCAATGATGAGGATTTACGCGATCTGTATCTCTACTTCACCCAACGGGTAACGCCGGTGGTGCAGCAGAACAAGGCTAGCGATATTCCGTGGCCGCTGAATATGCGCTGGCCGTTGGCGATGTGGGACGGCATTTTCCGCGAGGATGGCGCCTATCAGCCAGACGCTAACCAAAGCGCACAATGGAACCGTGGGGCTTATCTGGTACAAGGATTGGGCCACTGCGGCAGTTGCCATACGCCACGCGGCATTGGCTTCCAGGAGAAGGCGCTGAACCAGACAGATGACGCCTATCTGAGCGGTGGGACGCTGGAAGGTTGGCATGCCGCCAGCCTGCGTGGTGATGCGCTCAGCGGGCTGGGTAGTTGGAACGCGGAAGATCTGACCCGTTTCCTGAAAACCGGCCACAGCGACAGATTTGCCGCCTTTGGCTCCATGGTGGACGTGGTACAAGACAGCACTCAGCACCTGAGCGACGAGGATTTGCAGGCGATCGCCGCTTATCTGAAATCGCTGCCTGCGGGGGATGAGCAAATAACGCCAACGGCCAACCAGCCGCTGGCACTCTACAGCACCGGCCAAGGCAACCCAGGCGGTCAGGCTTATCTGGACAACTGCGCCGCCTGCCACCGCAGCGATGGTCAAGGTTATCGCAATACCTTCCCACAGTTGGCCCATAATCCGGCGTTGCTGGCGGAAGATCCTGCTTCGGTGATCAGCATCATTCTGAATGGTTCACGTACGCCGATGACTATAGACGCCCCTACCGGACTCACCATGCCGGACTTTGGCTGGCGTCTGAGCGACCAGCAGGTGGCCCAGATTGCCACTTTTGTGCGCACCAGTTGGGGGAATAACGCCGCTCCGGTCACCGCCGATCAGGTCAAAGAAATACGGGAGAACAGCGCCGCCAAACCTTCCCAGCAGTAAACACCACAACGGGCGCAGCATAAAGCGCCCCTACGTTTTGACTTGATCGTTGGTGTTACAGATTGTCTCTCATACCTGACTATAGCGCCGTACCGGCCCCCTCTCCTTTTTGGGGAGAGGGTTGGGGTGAGGGGAAACAGTGGACAACGGCTCACCATTGATTATCCAAACAGTCGCAGCATGCAGCGCTCCTACGTAGCGAGTTTGATCTCCACAGATCTTGCTCCACACGGTTGCACAGCCCGGCGAAATCACCTTAAATAAGCTATCGCATTGAGGCTACAGGATTTCGGTCGTCTTTGACTGCTCCCCGCCCTAAAGGGCGAGGACTCCCACTTCACAGAGCCGAACCTAAGCTGCGTGCTGCGATTCAGGATTTACAGGCTCTCCGTGGGCTAACACTGCCAGCCCGGCAGCTTTGATATTACGCGCCGCGTTGATATCTCGATCATGGTCAGCTCCGCACTCAGGGCAGTGCCAGTGACGAACATCAAGTGGCATTTTTTCCATGGTGAAGCCGCAACAGCTACAGCGTTTTGAGGACGGGAAAAACTGATCTATGGCAACGACAGAGCGTCCAGACCCTTTCGCCTTGTACTGTAGCTGCCGCACAAATTCACCCCATCCGGCATCGGATATCGCTTTCGATAGTTTGGGATTACGGAGCATGTTTTTCACTTTCAGGGATTCAACGCAAACAACTTGGTTCTCGTTTATCAGTTTGCGGGACAACTTATGCAGGCTGTCCATTCGGCAATCAGCAATTTTAGCGTGGAGCTTTGCGACTTTTAATCTTGCTTTAGCACGGTTCCTTGAACCTTTTTTCTTCTTGCTCAATCGGCGCTGTAACAACGCTAAACGTTTCGCGTACTTCGCCGTGTGGCGGGGATTGCCGGTTTTAAATCCGCTATCGGTGACGAACAAATCTTTTAAACCCATATCAATGCCCGTCATTTTTGCGGTAACAGGCAGTGATTTTGATTCAAATTCGCACAAGCAGGACACGAAATATCGACCTGATGCGTCTTTGGAAATTGTGACGGTTGAAGGTGTCGAGGGGAGTTCACGACTCCAGCGAACAGAGAGTGGCGTTGTGTTTTTAGCCATGTACAGCTTGCCGTTACGGTATTTAAAGGCATTCGCCGTAAATTCAGCAGATTGTTTGTGGTGTTTGCTTTTGAATGTCGGGTACTTGGCACGCCCCGCAAAGAAGTTAGAAAAGGCGGTCTGTTGGTGGCGAAGAGTCTGCTGTAACGGGACGCAGGAAACATCATTCAGCCAGGTAAATTCAGGCTCTTTTTTTAGGGCGGTTAGTCGGGCATTGGCCTGAATGTAGCCGATCTTCTCCTGTCGTTCGCGGTACGCATCAGTTCGCCAGCGAAGAACTGAATTGTAGACAAAACGCACACAGCCGAAGGTTTGAGCTAAAAACTCAATCTGATCCTGTGTTGGATAAAACCGATATTTGTAGGCGCGTTTCATATGTACAAAATTACAGGGGTTATAGTGAAAAGACAAAAAGAAGTTAGCTTGAAAACCGCCTCCTTTCCTCCCCGGTCTAAAGGCCCAGGTTTCCCGGAGGCAATCTGATGATCACGGATCCCAACCAGCGCCTGCTGGACAAACTGCAACAAGATCTGACCAGCGCTGGCGCTATGCCGCTCTACCTGCGCTTTAACGAATCGGTACGACAAGCCATTGAGCTTGGCATATTGAACCAGGGGGATTTTCTGCCCAGTGAGCGCCATTTCACCGAGCGGCTGGGGATCTCGCGCATTACGGTACGCAAAGCCCTGGCCTGCCTGGAGCAGGACGGCATTATCGGCCGCTCGCGGGGCTATGGCACCTTCATTCAAAATACCGTGGCTCAACCTAAACTGGCCTATTCGCTGGCGGATGTGAAAGGCTTTTCACGCGAAGTGATGCTGCAAGGCCGTAAGCCGGACACCATGTGGATCAGCCGTGAGCAAATCCCGGCGGATAGCGCACTGGCCGAGAAGCTATCGCTGGCCGAGCATACGCCGGTGTACAAACTCAAACGTATTCACTTTATCGATCAGCGCCCCATGTCGGTGGCGGTGTCTTATGTGGTGGCGGAGGCGATAGCCAACGTTGATGATATTGGCGTTTCTCTGTATGACTACTTCCGTTTGAACAACGTGGAGCTGGGATCGCTACGTAGCCAGGTCAGCGCCGCCATGAGCGACGGTGAAACCCTGCAAGCGCTACAGTTGAAAGACCCCATGCCGCTGCTGATCATCAAGCAAACGCTGTTCGACAGCCGGAAAAAGCCCATCGAATACAGCGAAAGCTTCTGCCGCAGCGACATGTACGAGTTTATCAGCGAGGATTGAGCTCCTCACTGGCCAGGAGCTGAGCCAGGGTTGGCGCACAATCTCCACCAGCCTGCGATACCACGTAACCGGCGATGCTATTGGCTAGCGTCATGCTTTGGCGGGCGGTCAGGCCCAATGCGAGCCCGGCGAGCAAACCGGCGCTGTGGCTATCGCCAGCACCGATGCTGTCAACCACGTTGACCTGGCGAGCGGCAATCCAACCATGATCCTCCGGCCCGGCAAAGTAATAGCCGCCTTCCCCCCCACAGCGCACAATCACCAGTTGCCCGGTGGTTGACCATAAATGCTGGCAAAAACCGGCAATATCTTCCTGCATGCCAAGGTGCTGGGCTTCTCGCTGGTTTAGCGTCAAGATCACCCCTGGGCGGATCAGGCTTTGCAGCAGGCTCTGCGCCATCACGTCAATGCGCGGGCCAATATCCAGCACGACGCGAACCTGTTTGGGCAGGCGTAACAGCCAGTCCACCAGCACGTGGCCCTGCCTGGCACCCAGTTGATAACCGGAAAGGTAAACCAGCCCGCTTTGTGGCGTCGCGTTTGCCAACCACTCCGGCTGCCACTTGTTCTCTATGCCATCGATAGAGATAAAGGTGCGCTCACCGTCCGGCTCGACCAGCGCCAGACACCAGCCGTTATCCTCACCCCCCACTTGCAGATCGGAATTCACGCCGCGCTGCGCCATCTCGCTACGCAAACGCTCTGCCCACACGCCTTCGCCCACCGGCAGCAGATTGTGGCTGGTAATGCCCAACTGGCGCAGGGCCACGGCAATATTCAGCGCGCAGCCCCCTAAATGCAGCCCCTGCATCTGGGCCGACACGTCGCCACCGCGTACCGGCAAGGCATCGGCGCTCACCACCATATCCATCACCGCTGCGCCAATCACCGTCACCGGGCACTGTTGATACCAACCGCCCTGGGTCAGCGTCTGTAATAACTCGCGTCTTTCGTTACTCATTCAGCCTCCTGCCAGCGCTGGCGGAAACGGAGAAAGGCCTGCGCGTAGTGATTGATATCCAGCGGATTCACCCGCTTCAATTCTGCCAACATAGCCGCGTCGAACGCGTCGATACCGTTCAAGGCACCGCAGATCGCCGTGGCCATCGCGCCGATGGTGTCGGTATCACCGCCCAGGTTGGCGCACAGGATCGCACAGCGGGTAGGGTCGGTTTGCGCCAGTTCGACCATCGCCAACGCGGCCGGTACGGATTCTATGGTGCTGACCCCTGCGCCAACCAGTTGGTAGACCCGTTCGGAGGCCTGCTCGGTACCGCCAGCCTGTTCGACTACCAGGAAGGCCAGTTCGATACGCGCCGCTAAAGACGCGCTGAAGGTGGTGCTCTGGCGGCGCTGAGCGTAATCTGCCACCCCCGGTAACGCCAGGCGGATCTCTGCCCAACTGGCCCCTTCGACCGCCTTGGCAACCGCCCAGGCAATCACCACCGCACCGGCAACCGCGATATCGGATTTATGCGTCGGGCTGGAGGCCAGCCAGACCTGCTGGCAAAACTGCTCCAACGGCGCAGAAGGCAGCACACAACCCAACGGGGAAACCCGCATTGCCGCGCCGTTGGTCACCCCGTTGTTTTCCAGATTGCTAATCGGCGTGCCCTTCTTCTGCTCCCTCAGCGCCAGTTTGGAACTAGGGCCAAGGATGTTTTTGTTGAAGGCGTCAAAACTATCGACCCAGCGGATCACGTTGCGGGCAATCAGCTCCGGAACCACTTCACCGTCGGCCTCGATCAGCGCGTCGGCGAGTGCCAGCGCCATCGAGGTATCATCGGTATACTGCGCTGCCGTGAAATAGCAGGCGGCGCTGTTTTCCGCCGGGCCGTCGAGGAAGCGGTCGATCCAGCCAAAGTGGCGCTTAACCCGCTCACGCGGCCACAGCTCGGAAGGCATGCCAAGCGCATCTCCCAGCATTTGACCATAAAGTGCGCCCACCACGCGTTGTTCCTGGGTTAACTGCTTCATCTGTTTCTCCTGAATTTTTACCTTGCCGGGCAACAGGCCCGGCGCAACGAATTAAGACCGTGCCACGTCAATCGGGGTGATGTTGTCGCTGCGTTCACGGAAGAACAGCAGGAACAGCAGCATGACGCCCACCACCATCACCGCACCCACGCCCCACACGGCGAACCAGTCAAACGTCATACCGTCTCGCGGTTGTTCAAGGGCAAAAGTGGTCATCGCACGGCCCCCAAGCCAGTTACCGATGAAGCTGCCCAACCCCTGGCAAATCAGGGTGATCAGGCCCTGAGCGGCGGTACGCATATGCGGTGGCGCTTTTTTGTCGACGTAGATATAGCCGGTCACGAAATAGAAATCGTAGCTGACGCCATGCAGCAAAATGCCCAGGAACAGCATGCTGTAGGCCCAGACGTCGGCGGTACCGCCGTAGATAAAGAACACATAGCGGATCGCTGCGGTCACAAAGCCCAGCAGCAGCACCTTCTTGATGCCGTACCGCTTGAGCAGCAACGGCAGCGCCAGCATGGCGAAGATTTCCGAGACCTGCCCCAGCGTCATCCAGCCTGTGGCATTCGGCAGCCCAACCTGCGTCAGATAGCCATTGGCAAACTGGTAGTAAAACGCCAACGGCATACAGAACAGGAACGAGCACAGGGCGAAGGTGGCAAATGAGCGATCCTTCAGCAGGCCAAGCGCGTTCAGGCCCAGCAACGCCTTGATATCCACCGGGCCAGTGCCTTTGGCTGGCGTATTGGGCAGCACAAAGCTGTATAAACCGAGCGCGATCGAGGCCACACCGGTAATGATTAGCGGCAGGTTGCTATCGGAAATATTGCCTAAACCCAGCAGCGGCGGCAGCATAAAGCCCACCACCAGACCGGAGGCAATCCACCCCAAAGTGCCCAGTACGCGGATGCGCGGGAACTCTTTCTCGGTATCGGTAATGTTGGCAAAGGCGATGCTGTTGGTCAGCGCCACGGTCGGCATATAGGTGATGGCATAAATCACCAGCAGCGGGAAGAAGGTGGCAAAGGTGGTTTGCCAGGCGATGATGAACATCAGCACCCCGCCAGCCAGATGCAACCAGCCCAAGACTTTTTGCGCGGCGAAGTAGCGATCGGCAATGACGCCAACCAGCACCGGCGAGAGGATTGCCGCAATCGCCGTACTGCTGTACGACCAGGCAATTTCGCCCGGCGTGAAGCCGAGCTTGTTGAGGTATTGCCATAGGGGAACAAACCACGCTCCCCAGATAAACCACTCGATAAACATCATGACAGACAGCTTCAGATGAGGACGTTTCATTATTATGTATCCTTGCTGGCTACCTTCCCGGCATCGGCTCGGGAAAGCGGTGTAGGGTTCCTGGTATTAGCATCATTACGATACCTATATAATACCTTAATGATACCTTTAATCCTTTGCAGCGATCCCGCTCACACTTCAGGCAGTCAGGCTTTGTTTAAGTTTTGTTTACCTTTGACACTTCGCTGTTTATCCTGCGTTTATTAGCCATTGCCGATAATCACAGGATGACAGAATCAAACGATCAGGGAATGGTCAGCTAGTGCGCGTTTTCACAACGTGGCCAATAGCGTGTAACCTTTCAGCGCGGGTGCCTGGTGTTGCACCCGCCTAACAACAGGAGTCTGTACCATGCGAGTACTGGTTGTTGAAGACAATGGCCTATTGCGCCACCATCTTAGTGTGCAAATGCGTGAAATGGGGCATCAGGTTGATGCCGCAGAAGATGCCAAAGAAGCCGACTATTTTCTGCAGGAACACGCGCCTGATATCGCCATTGTCGATCTAGGGTTGCCGGGTGAAGATGGCCTGAGCCTGATCCGCCGTTGGCGTGCCAATCAGATGAAATTGCCGATCCTGGTACTGACCGCCCGTGAAAGTTGGCAGGACAAGGTAGCGGTGCTGGAAGCCGGTGCCGATGATTACGTCACCAAGCCCTTTCATCTGGAAGAAGTGATTGCCCGCATGCAGGCCTTGATGCGCCGCAATAGCGGCCTGGCTTCACAGGTGATCGTACTGCCACCATTCCAGATCGACCTCTCACGCCGTGAGTTGAGCGTCAACGAACAGCAAATCAAACTGACGGCCTTTGAGTACACCATTATCGAAACGTTGATCCGTAACGCGGGTAAAGTGGTCA
Organism: Serratia sp. PL7; assembly: GCF_945957435.1. NCBI lineage: Bacteria > Pseudomonadati > Pseudomonadota > Gammaproteobacteria > Enterobacterales > Yersiniaceae > Serratia > Serratia sp. PL7. The sequence goes on from NZ_CAMFLB010000002.1 coordinate 367,872, forward strand.
GCAAAGATTCATTGATGTTGCAACTCTACCCGGATGCCGAACTGCGCGAAAGCCACACCATCGACGTATTAATGGGCCGCCTGCGTAAAAAGCTACAGGCCGAATACCCGCAGGAAGTGATCACCACCGTGCGTGGCCAGGGCTACCGTTTCGATGCCAAGTGAGCATAATGTTCAACAGAGATAAAAAACCTTTCTCACTGCGCGCCCGCTTTCTGATGGCCACCGCCGGGGTGATCCTGGCGCTGTCGCTGTCCTATGGGCTGGTTGCCGTTGTCGGCTATATCGTCAGCTTTGATAAAACCGCTTTCCGCCTGCTGCGCGGTGAGAGCAACCTGTTCTTTAGCCTCGCGCAGTGGAAAGACCAGAAGCTGACCATTGCCATCCCGCCCGATCTCGATATCAACTCCCCAACGCTGGTGTTTATCTACGACGATAAAGGCAACCTGCTGTGGAGCCAGCGCTCGGTCCCGGAACTGGAAAAACGGATCCAGAAAGAGTGGCTGCAAGAGTCCGGTTTCTATGAGATAGACACCGACACCCGCATCAGTAGCGAAGTGCTGGGCGACAACCCCAAGGCTCAGAATCAGCTGAAAGACTATGACGATACCGACCATGAGGCGTTAACCCACTCGGTGGCCGTCAATACCTATGCCGCCACCCCACGCCTGCCTGCCTTGAGCATTGTGGTGGTCGACAGCATTCCGCAGGAACTGCAACGCTCGGATGTGGTGTGGGAATGGTTCAGCTACGTACTGCTGGCCAATCTACTACTGGTCGTGCCCCTGCTGTGGCTAGCCGCGTATTGGAGTTTGCGGCCAATCAAAGCGCTGATAACCCAGGTCGGTGAATTGGAAAATGGCGAGCGCGAGCAACTGGATGAAAATCCCCCCAGTGAACTACGTGGCTTGGTGCGAAACCTGAATATCCTGGTGCGCAACGAGCGTCAGCGCTACACCAAATACCGCACTACGCTGTCCGACCTCACCCACAGCCTGAAAACCCCGCTGGCGGTATTGCAGACCACCCTGCGTTCGCTGCGTTCCAGCAAGCAGACCACCATCGAAGAGGTCGAGCCGATCATGCTCGAGCAGATTAGCCGTATCTCGCAGCAGATTGGTTATTACCTGCATCGAGCCAGCATCAACTCTGGTCAAACCGTGCTGACCCGCGAGATCCATTCGGTATCGGCCTTGCTCGACAGCCTGAGCGTGGCGCTGAACAAGGTCTATCAGCGCAAAGGGGTAGTCATTACCCTCGATATCTCACCAGAAGTCACTTTTATGGGCGAGAAAAACGACTTTATGGAAGTAATGGGCAACCTGCTGGAGAATGCCTGTAAATATTGCCTGGAGTTTGTGGAGATCTCCTCGCTGCACTCGGACAAATATCTGACGATCGTCATTGATGACGACGGCCCCGGCATCCCGGAAAGCAAGCGTGAGCTGATCTTCCAACGTGGCCAACGCGTCGATACTCTGCGCCCCGGCCAGGGGATTGGCCTGTCGGTCGCCGCCGAGATCATCGAGCAATATGACGGGCAAATTACCATCAGCGACAGCCCGCTGGGTGGAGCACGGATGGAGGTCACCTTCTCTCGCCAGCACGACTCCCACCATCACGATTAAATTCTGTCGCTCAGGCCCCGATCCACGGATTATAAACGGGGCCTTATTTTATTGATTTTAAATGATTTAAATTTTTATAAAAGTATTGCTATACACGGAGCTATACACAGAAATATGTGCTTACTTGAGTATGGTTCCCGAATCGCAAATTAGCTCATTTAATAACCATCAATTTAACGCTCGATTATGGATTTTATTTGCATACCCCCCCTGTGTAAAGTTTTAGGGTCTGTTTGCCTCTACCTGCTCTACCTTTTTCGTCAAAGCCAGACGGGACAAGGCTTGAAGCAGTGTAGAGGGGCTATTTTTTGCCTCTACTAACGCTCTACCTACCTCTACCTAATTGTGCAAAAAAGCGTCCGTTATGCAACTGAACACCGGGTATTCGCATTGATGGATGTGGGCTGACCATTGAGGTAAAATTGCCCTCATGCCGCCATGGCCCAATGCGCCTACTGATGGAGTGGTTTTTCCAAATGAAAACGTCTGAGCTTATTAAGAGATTGACCGAAATAGATGTAACAGTGCCTTTCGATGCGGACATAGTTACTGGTGACGACTGGTTATGGCAGGGTGTTGATAAGGTCTACCATAACCCACCACATACCTACATTCAGTTTCATTCCTACGACGAGAATCTATGGGGTGATGATGGGGAGAATCGGCGCCGCGCATCGATAACAGAACTCGCAACACGAGCCCATATGATCGAACAGGTCATAGAAATGATTGAGGCGACCCCAGATCATTCGAAGGAAAGGATTATCAGCGAACTGGGTGGGTGGGCTGCAAAAATGCAATCGATGGTCGATGCTTTAAAAAGTCAAGTTGACCAATGAATGACCGGCCCGTACAAATAACCAGTAAACACCATCCGAGCTTAAAATATGAAACCTCAAGACAAACTTCAGGGTATGCGGGTGTTAACTGAATTCCAAACTGACCACAGCGCATATGGTCAGTTTGTATTGCTCCACTCTTCCTTCGCAGACACTATGGCTTCCGTCTGCCTGGCTAAGTCCACAGACTACCCCGACCAGCAGGTAATGATCCGCCTGGATGTCGCCAAAACCCTTATCAGTGAACTACAGAAACGCGTCGATTACATCGAAGCGGGCATTGAGCATAACGAAATCCATCTCGTAGATTGAGAATAAAACCATGCTGCATGTTGAAGTGACTATCGATAAGAAAAAGAAACTGCCGGAGGGGGCCGCTGCTGCGCTGGCAGTGACTGGCATGGTGCTGATTGGGCAGGTAATAAAAAACCCACAGAAGTGGGTTGGTTAATGTTGTTTAGGCGCCGCTTGGCGATGGTTGCCAGATAGCAAAAACCCACTGGGAGCTGGGTTTAGTTTTGATCTTCGTAGAGACCTTCTCTAGATATGACATTAACAATGTGATGGCACGCATCAAGGTTGTAGCTTCTACCCCACTCCGCAATCTGTCCGGCCGTTAGAGTTTGGCAACTCCACGGTATTTCTCCGTTAACCCCCATACCTAGACGGCCTAAAACGTCGATGAAACGACATTTTTTAGTGTCGTAAATCCTCACTTCTGCGATTGCCAGAATGCTACTAGCCCAAAGAGAGCCACCAGAGATGCTTTGTATGCTGTCGCACACAAGGTGGTCATGCTTGTCTACAAGCATCTGATAAACATTACTAGCCAGCCCTGCACCACGAAAATCTGGATCGATAACGGCACTTTTAATCTGCTTAGCTGTTACCAGAGATCCGTCATCATTATTGAAATTGAAATCTCGATATGCAACGCGTCCGACTCGCCTTGTTGTTAACTCATCCTCCATCTGCAAATCAAGGAGCGTGTTAACGATATCTTGTTGGCTGGCGTTTGAATCAAGAAGGTCCGCACCAAACTCCAAGAAGAAATCTGGTGTTGTGCATCCTATTGAGTAAACATCTAGATAATACTGGTAATCCCCGCCAGTCACTAGATACTCATCAGCCCTGAACAAACCACCTTCTCTCGTAAAGAAGTAGAAAGTCTCAAGAAGTTCTTTTTGGCCGTATAACTCAATTCGCAAGTCTTTGTTGTATGTGGCGATTATATCAGGAGGCATCGATGCACCTTCAATGAATGCAGTTAGTCCATTTATCCTTCATGTACATCGATATGGCTGTCTCAATCCTATCCATCAGCCTATGGATCGCAAGGTTTGGATACTGATCAGATGGCTTCACAACGTAGCGTAGCTTACTGGATGACGTTGTTGCGATTTCTGCATAAGGTATGACCTCCCCATCACTGCTCTCCCTATTCATGGTAACAATGAATAGTTGACGATTTGAGGATGCACGCTCGCTTAATCTGCGAACTACAAACTCATTCCGGGTGTCGGGATCGACAAAAGAACTGACGACATTAGTACGATTTTTAATCGTCTGTATCGAGCGTCTAGCTAAAGTTCTCATGTTTTCTCCTGTACGGCATTACCATGCCGCGCCATACGTGCAAAAAAACCACCGAAGATTGCCGCCTCCAGTGGTTACTCGTGGGATATAACCACGGTTATACAATACAGAGTGTATCGCCCGGGCGATAGGTATTCAACTTTTAGTTGAGTAAAGCACCCTCAAATCGTCGCCCTATCCTTCGTCAAACAACCGGAAATGAGTGCATACCTACCTACGGTTAGGGTTTCGGCTTCTCAGAACTGGATGTAGAGGGTTTTAGGGGTATAGTAAAACATCAAATTTTCACGCATCCGCACCATAACATTATAGCTGCCAACAAAAAGCCCACCTGAGTGAGGTGATTATGGGTTGCTATCCACATGCTGTTCGAGAGGTTTAAATGCTAAATAGATTGCTTCAAAATGAGTTGTTGAGATTGGCCGAGTATTGTCACCCGGCATTCTGTATGCATAAATTCAAAGAGATAGACTCTTTCGATATAAAATACCCACTGATATTCTCATCTTCTACTGACGACTTGTGGAGGGAGGTTAAATACCTTGAAGGCCATGGACTGCTGGTATTGGATTCACAGTGCTCTATCCACCCAGGCCGAGAGGGTATAATTGGGTATATGAAAGCAACCGTCAAAGGAATCGATTTTATCCTCAATGACGGCGGATTGTCGGCCATTCTCAACGTACAAACAGTGAAGTTTCACAGAGATACAGTGGTAGTGCTTGAAGATCTGATCGCAATTTCCTCGATGAGTAGTGAAGAGAGAGAAAAGGCCAAGTCAAAACTAGAAGAACTATCGTCTGAAGCACTAAAAACTGTTGTTCAAGCTGCAACAACTGCCCTTCTTGGTTTGGGGCAATAACCCACCTGAGTGGGCTGCATCGAACCGTGATATGCATTTGATGAGCGACCGAAACGGGTGCTGGCAGGGGATGATCGGGAAGGGAATGGAGTTAGCCGGGATTTCTCCCGGCGCTGCTATCACTCCTTGGGTTCTTCGGTCGGTGCTGGCGTTTCACTTGGTGCCTGCTCTTCGCCCCCCTCCGGCTCTGTTACCTCCGGGGTTACTTCCGGCACTTTCTCGTCTTCCGGTACCGGCTCGTACTCCGGCTCATCGCCGCCAGGCATCTCGACACGCAGATCAATCCAGCGACCAGCAGGGATGTCGATCGGCTGACCTTCCTTGTATCCGGTCTTAACGTTCTGGGCGAACTTCGGCGCGGTAGAGTTCACGCGGTGGAAGGTCTTGATCAGCAGGTCACCGGTTTCATCAACTTCGTAATCAACCCAGACCAGAGGAAGCTTGTTGCGGTCTGTCGGGATTTCGATACCTCCATCCACCCCGCCCCACTCTGCATCAGCATTAAAACCGAGAGTGCCAGAAATACGATAGACGCCTTCGGAAACTCGCTCAGTTGTCACACCCTGGCTTTCGTCGTTGAGTTCGCACCGGCCATCACCGAACAGTTTGACGATCGGGGAGGCTTTCTTGATAAAGCCGTTGGCGTCTACAGTGGTGTTTGCTGTGTGCCACATTGACGCCCAGCTACCGAACCCACCAGACCACGAACTGCATCTCGCACGCAAATCAATGACATTTGAATCTGCTCTCCACACCAATTGATATCTTGAGCTTTCATTGTGCCCCCCCTGTAATCCCGCCCAAGGACCAGTGGTCGGAGCGCCCGGCGTATTATTCGAGCACCTGATAAACTGATTTACTCCTGCAACGTTTAAATCTGTAATAACTGCAGGGATTAAACTTCCAAGGCCATAATCACCAGTTTTTAGAACCTCAGTCGAGCCGATATACATATTACTCGATGTCAATGAACCGATTGTGGTTAAATCACCAGCGCCATTAAGATAAGCTAGTGCTTTTATTGTCGCCCCGTCAGTATCATAGAACCAGTACCCCCCAGTGCCGTTCCCTCTGTGATTTATAAAATCTGAACTCCCCCTTCCCGCCGCTCGACTCCAAGATGCCCAAGTTCCCTGGCTGTCTGGAATGAATGTGCCTGCTGCGCCTGATGTTAGTCGTGTTGGTCTAGAGAATAAAACCGGGCCGACAACACGCTGCTCTGCTGTATCAACTTTACTCAGTGCGTTAGCCATTGCGGCAGTTGCATTATTCTCGCTGGTTTTTGCAGCCGCCGCCGATGCTGCCGCAGCAGCTCGCATACCGTCTACAGTGGCCACAATCGCCGGGTTTAGGTCTGTTTCACCAGGAATGGTTAAGAAGTCGTTTAACGTCCCCGTTGCTGAGTTAACCATCACCTGAATACCGCCCACGCGTTCGGGTTGGCGACCTGCGGTAGTAATCATTACATCATACTGCCCAGGCTCAACGCTCAGCGTATAGCGGCCTGTGGCGTCAGTAACAGATTGAGAACGTGCCTGGATAACCACAGTTGCAGACGTTCGGACAGCGCGTAACTCGATTACTACACCCACATGTGCATCACCCATTGGGCCTTTTAATACACCGCTGATTACTGCCATATTTTTACTCTCCAATAAAAAACCCGCCGTAGCGGGTGATAGTGATTGTTAGTTTTCCATAACTACGAAGAGAAACGGTTTTGACCTTTCCGGAATGCCATTACCGCCATTTTACCACTTGACCATGTTTGGCCGCTTTGAGCACCAGTAATACCAAATTCCAAATCTAATGTGCCATTTGGAGGAACGTTGATAACAATAGCTCCAGTAAATTTCCCATACAGTGGATTAGCACTACCACGCCAGTATTCAACACCATTAACCTTTATAAACACAGTGCCAGAGCCGGAACCCTGACTATCGAGTTCAATATTCACATACGGCACAACCACGATAGAATCATAAGGCAGTCCGCCACTAAAATACCGGTGATTATAGCCATTCACGCCAACAACGTTTATTGCCTCCCATACACCAGCGGAAACCACATCGCCTAGAATCTTCTCGGCATACACTGTACCGGTAAAATATCCATCTGCACCGCGCAACTCACCGCCGAAGTAACCATTATATGCACGAAGTTCACCGGCAAAGTATCCGCTATCAGCATATACATTCCCGCGCACGTTAACCTGCTGAAACTCAGCATAACCATTTTTATTAATGGCCCACCCAGTTTTACCGCTATCCCAGTTATCTGACTGGATATGCTGGGCTATTTTAGCGCTATCTATTGATGCGTTTTTGATAAATGCCGAGTTCATGAATACCTGGCCACCCTCGACCGCGAACGGGCTCGATACCGCTGACCCGGTACCGCTGGCCGTATTCAAAATGGCGAACCGATCCGCAACTACCAGCACCTGCGATTGCATGCCCTCCGGGGTGTTCTCGACACCAACGCCGATCCCTGCCGTGTATAGCTTGCCATCTTGCGTTTTACCCACTTTGACAGACCACATGTCCTGTAGCTTGCTGGCATCCTCCACCGGCCCTAGTAAGTCCTTACCGAGCTGTGTTTGGGTGATCTGCCCGGTTAGATAGTCCAGCACGTCGCTAGCATCGCTGCTTGATGTGCCTTGCGTCCACGCCGTCCATGGCCCGGCATTGCCCAGGCGGTCAACAAGACGAGCCTGGAACCAGAACTGAACGCCAGCGGCCAGCCCGGTCATTGTGTGGCTGCGCTGTGGGTATGCATAATCGCCCAGGTGCATTTTGCCGCTACCGTTTGAGCTGCGGCTATACCAGATCTCCGTCCTCTGCGTGTCCTCTGCGCCATTTGGGAAAGCCCAATTCAAGACGATGCCAAATACTTGGCCAACAGTGGTAAAGCTGGCCAGAGCTGGCGGCTCTCCGATTTTGCCCTTTAAGACCATTTCCGGCGCGTTAGCCCAGATACTTGAGATTTCAGCCGGGTTTATCGCCCGGACGCGGGCCTGGTATCGACCGGCATAAATCCCCTGCACTTCAAAGCCCAGAGTTGAAACACGCGGGCCGGGAATCCAGTTGCCGTTATCCCTGCGCCATTCCGTTTCGTACGCAATAGCGCTCTCGGCTCTGTCCCAAGTCACATAGAGCGTGGCCACAGCCAGCCCCTGAATGGTTGCGGAGTTCTCCCTGATCCGGACGTTCTTCGGTGGTACCTGAACGCCTGGAGGGATAACCGAGATCGGGCGGTCTTCGATACGTGCGCCTGTATCAATACGGGCGTACTTGTCCGGGTCGTGCTCGATGGCAGTGATATCGAACGAAACACCGTCTTCGTTTTCAGTGATGCCCGTAACACGGAATTGCTGGATAGCCAGGTCAGAGGCATCTACCGCCCAGGCACATTCTGCCGCTGGCGGCTCGCTGTAGTTGGTCGAGACAGTCACTACCTTACCGCTCACGGCGCTGATCGTGCGGGCCTGTGATTTTCCGCTGGGTAGGTTAACGATAAGACGCTCACCAACCTTTGCCGACGAGACGCGATCCAACTTGATGTTACGGCCAGACACTGCACTGATACGGCCGCCGAGTGGCCGCCCTGCCATCGCTTCATCTGCGACGCCGATGATCCAGCCCGGCAGCGGGATATTGCCATCCATCCCGACCGTGAAGGAGATCACTCGGTCTTTGTCGTTGGTCAACAGTAGCCACTTTCCACGTCGGATCGCTTCGGTTTGTCGGGTGCAACCGATGGCCGTTAAATCAGCCTGTTTGACGTTGTAGCGGCGGATTAGATTGTTATCGAATACTGGCTCTACAGAGTCCTGGTAGCCATTTTCGGGGTCGCTCCAGCTCACCATAGCAACGCTATAATGCGTCTTCTCACTGGCGCTACTGTCGGTAAACAGCCCATCCTTGACGTTGGCGCGGGTGTATATGTAGTCAACATCGCGGGGCATGTCAGCAAGCGCATTCATACTATTGTTGGCCCAATACGTCATGCCACGGAAGATGTTTGCGAAGTCGCGCAAAACAGTCCAGGCTTCTTCCTGCGATTGAATGTAGGCATCACAGAGGAAACGCGGCTCAGTACCGCTGCCACCGCGCCCATCGGGTACCAGTTGATCGCAATATTGCGCAATAGCGTACAAATCCCACTTGGTGAGCGCCAGGTTCTCAGCCTTAACGCGGCTGCCGATGCTGTAGCGGTCGTTGATAAGCAGATCGTAAAACACCCATGCAGGGTTATTCGTCCAGGCCCATTTAAAGCTGCCGTTCCAAGTACCGGTATAAGTGCGCTTGATCGGGTCGTAGGTCGTGGGGATACGGATCACAGAGCCTTTAGGCTCGCAGGAAACCTGCGGGATATTCTGGAACTGCTTCGCGTCGAACTGGACGAATAGCAGCGCGGTTTCTGGATATCGAAGCTTTACATCGATCAGCTCGGTGATCGACTCACTAACCATTTTATCGGCGATACGGTTACTGGTGCTGTTTGGCGTGATCCTGCGCACCCGCACCTGCCAGCCGGTGGTGGCCTTCGGTAGATTAATGCGGTGGCTGCGCTCGTATTTTGTCGTGGTCTTACCATCGACCGCAGTTTTCAGCATTTCGCGATAAGCGCCGCCGTCAGTCGCCACATCAATGGCGTATTCAATACGGTAGCCGTTCACGTCGCCGTTTTCCTCCTGCTGCTGAAGTTGCTGCCACGAAAAGCGCACACGAACGGCGGAAAGCTGTGTATTGGTCAGCGAACGTACCCAGGGGTTAGCACTAGTCAGCTCTGTCGCGATGGTTATTTCGTTCTCAACATCAGGCATGCCGGGGATATAGTCTTGATCAGGGGTGCCTGGTCGGAACTCCCATTTCACGCCGGGAAAGTTTTCTGAGCCGTCAGGGCCGATGATCGGAGTGCCATCAAGAAAAATGTTGGTACCATCCAGACCACCGGCCAACTCCCCTTCAGCAAGCGCAAGCAGGATTTTGGCGTAAGAGGTAGATTGCAGGGAGTCGGGGGATTCGACAGGCGTGTGCTGGTCACCGCCACCACCCTTGCGGCCTTCTATCACAGACATTGATTTTCTCCAGGCGTAAAAAAACCAGCTCTAGGCTGGCCATTGAGGAATGCAGATTGTTTACTGCTGGTCTTCTGCGAAGATCCCCGCTGAAATGATGGCGCCACCGATCCGGCGCTTGCCGTAGAGAATCGGTACCGGGTTGCCTTGAGCGATTGTGTTCACCGGCCCGCCAAAAGCATATGACGGCTTATTATCCGGGCTTTCGCGCCGCGCCAAGCCGCCTTGCTGCGGTGAAAGCATTTGAATCGCCCCACCAAGCATCATTGCCCCTCCCATTTGAAAACCAAAAGTTGAGAATGGGTTTCCTGGTGCAAAGTAATAACCGATTGCAGACACAGCAACTATTACGGCTCCTAGGATTGTTTGGAAAATACCGGCCTTTTTACTGCCAATAATCATTGGAGCAATCCGGATATCTTCACATCCTGAAAACTCAAGCTCATCCTTAGCGATATTCCTCTTCCCAATAAAAATAGAGAATGTTAAACCTCTTTCTTTTGCTGTTTTCAAAAAACGTTCAAAGCCAGGGATAGTTATAGAAAGTGCCTTGATAGCTTCTTTGGGAGTTGATATGACCAGTTTATGAACCCGGCCAAACTTCGCCCCAAGAATGCCATATAGTCTGACCATTCTAAATTCATGCGGTGTAGCGTTCATGTTTTCTCCAAATAACAAAAGGCCGCTTTGCGACCTTTTATATGAAAAGTGGATTTATTGAATAGTGGTTGGTTTTATGTCTACATTACCATTATTATCAGTAAATACTCTTAAATATTTCTCTTCACCTGGTTTGATTATGAAATCACGCTCTTGTCTTTCTTTTCCACCTGAGCACAATCCCTTTCCCTCATGTCCTGCACCAACAATCCATGCGCCGCTATTAACATAAAATGTTGCTTTTTCTTTAGTGTCTAGTTTCGCCACCCTTGCACCATTTAAAAATACTGTTATATAGCAACCGCCGCCAACCATCCCACTATCCCTAACAATTGTGATAGATGAATCACTTTTTGCAGGCTCTTGATAATTGAATACGCGCTCACCTGGCACGGTAACAGCCTGTTTAACAGGAACCGCGTCCGAAGCACACCCAGATAAAATTGCCGTGGCCGCAAAGGCTAAAAGTAACTTCCGCATTCTGTTATCCCTCTTATGGTCGAAGCAAGATAATACCAGATCAGCCCCTATAGCGAAGCGTGATGATTGTCCTTTCCTGCCAGTAACCATTGTAGGGAACGTGTTTACTCAGTTGGCCGTACATATGGTGGAGCATCACCCCACCACCGAGATACACCCCGGCGTGGTTCGGCTCGTCAGCCCGCACTTGCATAATGATTACGTCACCGATTTGCAGATCCCCAGGCGCAGGTATAAATCCGGCCTCGGCATAGTGATGCATGTAAAGATTCTCGCCACGTTCCCACCAGCCATCGGATCGGGCGAAGTTCGGTATATCGATATCGCACTCAAGCCGGTACCAGTCGCGCACGATAGCGTAACAGTCCCAGATGCCATGCACGAACGGACGGCCTAGCAGCGGCTTAACACCCTCGGTGGGTATAATCGTTTTGATATCCCCCTCTGGCCAGCTGGCAATCACCCAGGGCAGTTGTGACAGGTCACATTGCGCCTGGTCAAGCTGGCTCGGCTGCGTTGTGGCATCGGGGTGACTGTGAGCGATAGCGACGATCTCCCCGGCATCCTCTGCGGCCGCGTAGTCCTCTGGGTGCATGCTGAATTGCTCTGTAGGCTCCGGGGCGGTGTTTCTGCAACGCAGGTACTGCTGACAACGGCCATTCCGTATCACTAGCCCACAACACTCAGCAGGATAGGCCTCCGCTGCATGCGCCAGGATGGCGCTGATAATGTGCTTTCTCATGGCTACCTCTTCAGCAATGCGGAGCCAGGGAAGCCACCGAACGGCAGAGGATTACCCTTGCCCCAGCGCGGTTCGCATCCCGTAGACAGCAGGCCTGAGCAAACATCTTTCGATGGATCACTAACCGGCTTGCCGTCAGCATCAAAATACTTTGTGGCGGTGTACCCACACGACGCTTTACGGTACTGGCCACGGATGCACCAGGTGCAAAGGCTGTGGATCTGCCGAGTGGGGATCATGATGCCCTGCAGGTCAGCTGGTGAGGATAAAGCAAACTCAATGCCTACATTATCTCCGCCTATCTTGCGATCGATATAATAAACACTCACTTTTTCCTGCGTCGAGTCCGCCTCCTGGTTGCCTTCGGGGAAGTTTCGAGCGTCCAGGTAATGTGCGTATGTATCGCGGATTGTGACCTTAAACAGCGCCAGATTTTGATACGCCAGGCACATCGAGCCGACCGTGCCATCGATGTTGCCCACAGATAACGTGGGGCTTGGGGCGCTACCGTCGCTAGTGACTTCCAGCCCCTCAATCTTCACGGGCCACGCTTTGTATTCACGCCCGTCGAACCAGATGGATTTGGCCTGCAGCTTGCTAGAGTCACTGCCGGCCGCCTCCAGTTCTGCCGGCGTAAACGATATAGGATGGCTGTGAAAGTACAGTTCTGGCCCGCTGTACTGGCTCCCGTCTACTTCGAACAGACGTATTTTGCTACCAGGTTCTAACACCTGGTGATCGGTATTGATAGCCATTGATTTTCCTATGGTTTGAAAGCCACCTCGAACGTGGCCACAAGCTGAAACATCTGATCGCCTCTGTAATTTTTACCCAGTGGCGTTTCCTGATATTTGCTGCAAGTAAATAACCCCGGCTCAAAGCTAGGATTAACCCATTTAAAAGCCTTATATCCCGCATGGCGCTTAAAAAAGGCCTTGATAGCAGCATTGCGAGAAAGGTCGCTAACAAAGGTTAAGGACCAGCTCTGAATCTCCGTATTTAACCCATCACCAATGCTCTGTTTATAGCCATCCCCGAATTGCACATCTTTTACACGGAAAGAATGATCGCCGGTCGGGTTTATCCTTACGGCATATGTGAACGTTTCCAGCGCCATTATCTACCCCCTTTCATTGCCGGGTTTAACATACGGCCTTGGCCCATTTCTTTTTGTAGCAACACCTTAAAACGCTGATCAACAAACGTCCCTATCTCTCTACCGAACTGCTCCATGCCTGGCGGGGCCGAACTTGTCGTTTGCCCGTTACTTTCTACCGTGATGTAAACGATAGGCGCACTGCTACCAAGGCTCGCGCCAATCTGCTGGTTAGCCGTTGTGGGCCTAATTCCCAACGAGCCACCAGCCGCAACAGGTGAAGCCGAAACTAAACCGCCATCAGCATAGCCGCGCATCATGCCGTAGAGATTGTCTATGCCGATCCGCTCTGTGGCCTCTTTAGTGAAAACAAACTCGCCCTTATGAACCACACCGGCTGGCTCATATTTCCCACCAGGGCCAGTAAAACCGCCAAGGTCATATGCTCTAAAGTTGGTACTCATCCCCATTGCGCCGGTGCTTGCCGATCCCGCACTTGCACCAGCAGATCCAGCAGCGCCTGCAGCTGCCCCACCGAACGACCCCACAACGCCAGATATTGTTTGCATAATAGCGCTGGTGATCAGCGCCTGCGCGGCCATGTCAATCAAGTTGTTAATGATGGATTGAGTCAACGAGGCAAAAAGACTTGTGACGCCTTCCCTGAATGTCTGAGTACCAGTAAGCAGGCCTGTTAGCATGTTTCCCGCACGTTCCGTTGCAGTTTGGAACAGGTCAACGGCCATTTTTTGCATGTCGCCCTGGGCGGCGTACAGCTCCGAAGCAGCCTGCTTACGTTGTTCCATGCTCTCCTTTTCAGAAGCCAGAATAAGCTCGTTTTTCCTTTGCTCAGTCAGCACACCGGCGGCGGCGTAACTCTCAATAAGCGCTTGCCGTTTCTTCAGCTGATTATCGATGTTCTGCACCGGGTCAACTTCACCAGCCAGCTCGGCGGTACCAGATACGGCATAGCGCTGATCAGCTTCGGCTTTCGCCTGCAGGTAAGCCGTGTTGATATCTTGCTTGCGGCGGGATAATTCCTCTGCGCTTTTGATTTCGCCATCAGCAATTTGGCGCTGTAGCTGCTCGTTAGCCTTTTTCTGGGTATCTGCGGCCGCTCGGTAAGGGTCGGACGCGATCGCCGCGTTATGGTCCTCCCAGCGCTGTTTAGCCTCTGCCAGCGCCTTATTCATCTGAATTAGTTCGGCGCGCTGCTGGCTTGTCCACTTTGTGCCAGCTTCAAGAGAAGCGGCAAACAGCGTAGCCGCCGTATCCCCTTCTTTCAGCCGGACGCCTTCAATCTGGATCTCTTTGTTGAGATTGGCGATTTTCTGTTGATAATCAGCCGCAACGCTTGCGGATTTCTTACCTGCAGACGCGGCGTCTTGTTCCGCTTTTTGCTGGGCCTTTGTCGCTGCAGTGAGGGCCTCTGTTTGTCGCTCGGCCCCCACTTTTGCCGCTATATAGGCCTCATACCGACCGGGAGGGAGGTTAAGATCATCGGCTTCAAAAGTGGCCTGCAGGCGGACTTTTTCGACACCTTTTAAGCTGGCCAACTGTTGATCGCGTAAGGCGCGAGTCATTGCCGTCTGCTGCTTTTCGTCAAGCTTCGGAAGTGCCAAACCTGCAAATTTTGGAGCAGCCGCAGCGGTGGAAAGGCCAGTCACTTTGTTAAGCTGAGCATACATTTCCGTAAGACCGCCAACGGCCCCAGCCATTGCAGCTGTCTTATTTATCGACTCATTCAGTGCTTGTGTGCGGAGTGATTCTGTACTGCGGAGTTTTTCTGTTTGTTGTTCGAGCTCATAACTCTTTTTACTTAAGCGCCCCTGAGCTTCTGTAATCTCTTCTTGTATATCATTGAGAGACATTAGCGTATTAATGCGACTCATCCACGGGCTTTCTTTAGCGTCTACCTCCATTTTTTTCAGGGCAGATAGGCTATCTTTCAGCTTGCGGATCTCTTCTTCCGTCTTAGCGATTTCAGTCCGCTGAGCAGAGATAGATTTACCCGCATCAACCGCTGTTGATTGCAGCCCTGCGATCGACATATCGGAAATCTGTTTACGGACTTGTTCAACAGTATTTCCGTATGCGAGAGCCGTTTTCCTGGCTTGCTCGTTTTTTTGATGTGTGTAGTACCAAGCAGCACCAATCCCCAACACAACGCCAGGGATCCCACCGACGGCACTTAACAAACCGCCACCCAGACGCGCCCCCAACGATGTAACGGCGTTCAGGCCACCCTGGGCAGCAGTTCTTGCCGCTACGCTTGCTGACACCTGGCGCTGAGCTATGGCCAGCTGACGCTCGGCTACTATTTGAGCCTCAATCCCTACAGCAGCCGCTTTGGCTTGCTGGGCGCGATAGAGCGTAGCTCGAGCTGCAGCCGTGGCAGCTCGAGCCCCTTCGACTTGAGCGGCAGCAACAGCTATCTCGGCGCGCTGCGCAGCTAACATGCTGCCTGTAGCCGTCATCATCCCTTGGGCCATATTGCCGAAGTAACGCACCACGCCGACGCCAACTAAGACACCCAGGCCTGTGGCCACACCGTCAATATTGTGAGCAAGCCCATCGAGGGCGGCGGCTAACGTTGTTGTGATGCCGGCGGCGTTATTCTGCCCCCCTACCCATTCCATGAACGCATTATTTATACGTGTTGATGCAGCGCTAACGCTGTTGGGCATCGTTTCGAATTCTTTACGCACCTGCCCAAGCTGACTAATTAGGGCAGGGACGATCACTGGGGTTGGTAACTTCCCTGCATCTGCTAACCCCTTAAGATCCTTTTGAGCCACCCCCAATCCGTCAGACAGCATTTTCATTATCCGCCCGCCAGACTGCGCAACGGAGTTAAAATCCTGCCCACGCAGAACACCACGGGCTAGCGCTTGTGATAATTGGGTGATTACTGTGGATGTTTCCTCAGCAGACGACCCAGATACTTGCAGACCGGTAGATAGCGCCTCAGTAAGAGATAAAATATCCTTGGTTGTGTACCCATATTCACGCAGCGAACTAGATGCTTTCGAGAACAGACTGGCGTTAGACTCGAACGTTGAGCCTGTGTACTGGCTGATCTGCATCAGACCAGCCTGGGCGATGCCGAAATCTTCCGTTGATGTTGTGGCCAGCTTTACACGCGCACTCAGTGAGTTGTACTTGTCAGCGAGCGCGATCAGGTTGCCCGTTGCAAATGCTCCAGCAAAAGCACCAACCATCGATAGCGCACTGATGCGAACGGTCGCCAGTTGGCCATTCAGATCAACAAGAGCTCTTTGGCTTTGTCGGGCTGCACTTTCGGCGCGGCGGTTGCCTTGCTCCATTGCTCGGCCGAAATCCCCCCCCAGTCGAGTGGCGCGAGCAATCTCACTCTGAAACGATACAGAGTTTGCCGAAAGGTTAACAATCAAATCACCGAGAGTGGCCATAATTACCCCATGAAAAAACCCGCCGGAGCGGGTCAGTTATTCAGCCAGTTTTTTAAATTGAGCTTCCATATCAGCCCATTCATCTTCTTCCGACTCTGGTTCTGGCGATGACCATTTAAGAACAGTTTTATTAATATCAGCCTCAATCCCTTGCGAGTTAGAAATAGCTGCTGATATTTGAGCTGCTTGATAATCGCCACGCTCATCACCAATGGGGCTAATTTGATTAAATGCAGCCCATAAGCGCAATTCACTTACGCCCATTGTTTTCTGTAATTCCCCCAGGGTTTTACCAAGGCGTAAAGCAAGCTGCATCTGGAAGAAAACTTCTGGCTCCCTTACTTTGCTTCTGCATCCTCTTTTTTGGTTTGTAGGGCTAATGCCTTCTCAAGCAATCGTCTATGCACGGGACCATAAAAGACCATGACCTTTTCTACATCATCCTGTGAAAAGGCCTGATTGCCATCAATATCAAATAAAATATCGATGAATAACACGGCGTCAGCCTTGGTGTTTCTTTTAGTTTCATCGGCAATAGATAACTTTACTGGTTTCTCCCCTTCTTTAACCTCAGGTTCTGCCAGAACTTCACGAAATATCCCCAATCCCTCCGGCGATGGTTCTCGAAGAAGAACTTTTACACCGTTCCATTCAGGCACGGTTTCAATCTTCGTGCGGAATCCTGCTAACGGAGTTGAGGCTACATCCCGAAGGTTCATTTTTTTATCTGTCATGGCTTGCCACTCCTATTATGCGGTGACGGTTACGGCGCACGTAGCCGTCTTGGCTCCGTCTAAGGTCTTAACGGTGATCGTTGCTGTGCCAACGGAAAGCCCGGTGATCTTACCGGCAGAATTAACCATAACCCGGGTTGAGTCGGAACTTGACCAGGTTAGGTTGCGGTTTGTAGCCGTCGGTGGCGCAATCGTTGGGGTAAGCGTCAAGCTGTTGCCGAGAGTCAACGAGGCGGTTGTTTTATCCAGGGCCACACCAGTAACCGGGATGTTTACGGCGAAGATATCAACCGGTTTACCCTTAATACGGAGGGTATAGGATGCTGAAACAACGCCACCTACGCCGGCTGTCCAGCTATTCTGGCGTACTTCGGCTATGTACATGTAACCATTACCGGAAGGGAATACGACACGAACAGCGCGGGTAGTGTCCGTATTATATGCCGCCATCAACGATCGCTGCGCCTCTTCGTAAACGGTCCAGTTGCGGTTAATTGTCATTTCAGACGGAGCCGCCAGGCCGTTTGTCATTTCTTTTTCTTCCGAGCACAACGTTGTAACGTCGATGTCATCTTTTTGGCCGCCCGTAAAACTAAGCTCCTTAGTCGAACATGACGCACTCAGCCAGTTAATACCGGCTTGATCGATGCTGGCTACTTCCGCATCAGAAATACTAAAGACTGTGCCTTGCGTTTTTTCAAATTTACTATTTGACATGATATTTTCTCCAGACATAAAAAACCGCCCGGAGGCGGTTATTAGATTATTCGATTTCGTTGGGGGTATTAACGGATGTAGGTTATGGAATACATGAAATCAGAAGATCCCCAAGTTGTAGCCTCTTCATCTCTTCGGTAGTCATAACCGATCGGCGTCAGGCTTTCGACTAAGCCCATCAACGCAGGAATATCTTGCATAACGGGATAGATCTCTTTTTCCATCCATGCATCAAGTGCCGAATCCGGGGTGTCAGCCTTTAAAAACACTTCGATATGAAGTACAGCCCCCCACTGATCACCATCGAGATAATGTTCAGTCTTAGCTGCATCAGTCAGATAAACAGCAATGGCCGGTAACTCTTTGGCCTCTAGAAAAGCGGGACGCCCATCGAAAAAAGTCGCATCTGTGACGGTGCTCTTCAACGCCGCCAAAACAACGGTACGTATTGCGGTGTGGATCATCATCGTTTAATTACCAGCCTTAACTGATTGTTGAGTGCGGCAGCCAGCTCTTTAGGCAGATCGCTTTTCAGTAGCGCATTTGACTGATTCATAAAGGCCTGAGTCAACGGTGCGGCCATGGGGATTTTCACTACCTCAATCGGATAGCGGGCTTTTGAGGTCCTGCGCATAACTTGCCAACGGCCATTACTGAGTCGCTGAATGAATGCGCCAGGGAAAGAAAAACGCCCAATTTTAAGCACACTCCCCGCCCCGCCCTGGCTGCCATTTCGGCGAGATATCTGCATACGTACCGGACCGAGATTAATAACGGGTAAATTCCCGCGCTTTACACGGATGGTGGCGATCGGGCGGTTAGGGCTAGCCTTTTTTAGCCTTGTTCGCCCCCGGACAAGCTTTAATGGAACCCGTGTTTCCTTTGATACCACGGAAACGCTTTTACTTATCGCCCGGCTGGCAACGCGGTTAACGGCCTGAGAGGTTGCGCGTGGGACTGCTGTTCGGCTTACAGCATTAAGGTTGCTGATCAACTGGTCTAGCCCTGTAACCACCATAAACCCTCCTTACTCTAGCCAGATTTGCGGTTTCCCATTAAACATCTGTGATCGAGTCACCATGTAAGTCTGCCCATCAAGGACGGCCTGATCACCACGACTCCAACTGTAGCCAGGAGTAAATACCACCAGCGATATCCCATCCCCGCTCATTTGTGCCATCTCAAGGAGTAGATGGCTTTCAACAGCTGTATAATCCTGACCATTGATCGCCACCGATCTCCCCATCCTCTCCGCAGTCACCAGATCCATCCGGGCCGCCAACCGATCAAAAGCGTTAGCCATTGATTCGCACGGCAATGAATTCACTGCTCGCGCCTGCGGCAGCCCAGGCTACGCCTGCTGCAATACCACCCGTAGCGCTGAGCTGAATTTTTCCGTCCTTCAGATACACTTTTTTGCCCTGGGGAATATCATCAGCTGCCAACTTTGGCAGTTGCCAAACACCACGGGCGAAACCATCTCCTGTGACACCTACCGGGATAGTGGTGATAGCCACCGCGATCAAATCCCCCACCACCACCGGTGCTCCACTTAAAATATCGGTGGCGCCTGCATTGGTGACCGGAATAGTCATACCGTCCTGCACATAATTCGTTGCCATGTTGCTGCTCTCCACGGCCCCGAAGGGCCGAATTTTAGACATAAAAAAAGCCCATAAGGGCAGAGGGATAGCTGAGTGTCTAAATCACGCGCCGGAGGACTGCACCAGACCACGATGATCGGTTGGAGCCACGCCAGCATCGATGCGCACCTTGGTTGTCACCCCGTC
Source organism: Serratia sp. PL7 (assembly GCF_945957435.1). Classification (NCBI taxonomy): domain Bacteria; kingdom Pseudomonadati; phylum Pseudomonadota; class Gammaproteobacteria; order Enterobacterales; family Yersiniaceae; genus Serratia; species Serratia sp. PL7. Next base: position 387,529 of record NZ_CAMFLB010000002.1, read on the forward strand.
AGAGGTAAAGCCTTCCTGCTGATCAATGTACGGGGTATCAATACCATCAAGGTAAGCCACCTCGATCGTATCCGTTCCCTGCGCTGCTGCCAGGTACCATTTTTTAGTGCTGTCATCATCAAGGCGCGGCTCAGCAATCACAGTTGCGAAATTTTGCACCGGGTTGATGATACCGGCGTTAATATCCGCCCCTTTGACACTGGTAGAACGGATAACCTGGTTAGTGGTCGATTCCAGGTTAGTTGGCACCAGGATAAAGGCAGGACGAATGTTTAAATGACGGTCGCCTTCCTTCTGCCGGCGCATAAGTTGGCGGGCATCATCCAGGCTTTTAACATCAATCGGACCGGTCGCCAGGTTGCCGTGTTTAGTATCAAACAGCGGGATATTGTCAGTGGTCATTTTCGGGTTGCTGGTCAAAATGGCATAGACCAAATCAGCAACGGTTGCTTTGGCGGCACGACCCAACTTCATTGGAACATCAGTCAACATGTTCAAATCATCGTTGATGATGGCCTGGCGCGTGATGGAGAACAGTTCGCCATACGTCGCCAGTGCAATGGTGGCCTGCTTGTCACCCGTTGTAACGTACTTGTATTCGGCCCCTTCACGCACCTTACGCAGTGACGGGAATCCCCCCATACCTACACGATGCGCTGTTTTAAAGTCTGACAGTTGCCCCCTGCGCGTCCATTGTTCGAAGGTTTCCGGCGCTTCCTCCCAGCCCTGGATAATGGACTTATTGGCCACGTCGATCAGGATATTGCCAAAATCCGAGGTGCTGTGAGTAAAGGCCATACCCACCATCTGCATAGGATTGTAAGAGGAAACGCCGACCCCGCGTTCAGTGAGCGACATACGTGCGCATTCGCGTAACGTCATGCCGTTGTAGGCGTTATCGGCCTGGCGATCCTCGTAGCCGGCGCGGGACATTAGTGCCTGGCGGATACCGTCACCCGTAATGTTACCGTTACCGGCATGGATATGTACCCCGACCTTACTGGATGGCGTAGTATTTTGCCCCAATCGGGCCAGTAGCTGGTCTTTAGCTATTTCGATGCTGCAATCAAGATCTGCAATACAGGCAGCCTGCAGGTCTTGATGGCGCCCGCCAAAATTGGCAAACAGGTCCGTGATACCAGCAATACGCTGTTTTTGAGCTTCACGCTCTTGCGCACGGATGCCATTTTCATCAAGCACGGTCGCAACTGGCGCAGTAACCGGAGCGGGAACAGGCTGTGGTGCCGGTGTCGGTGCAGCCTGGGCCTTCGGTTTGGTGATCATGTTTTTTAAGGAGCTTGGCATAGCACTGTATTCCTCAAGACGTTTTGAATTGATGCGGGCCATTGCCTGCACCGCGGTGGTTAGTTGATCGGCAAAGCCATGCTCGACGCATTCCTGAGCTGTCAGCCAGGTTTCTTCACTGAGCATTGCAGCCAGTTCATCGGTGGTTTTACCGGTTTTTTTGGCATAGGACGGGATCAGCACGCTTTCCACTTTGTCGAGCAGATCAGCGTAATCCCGCATATCATCCGCATCACCGCCAGTGATGCCCCACGGTTTGTGGATCATCATCATGGCGTTTTCCGGCATGATGATCGGGTTGCCTACCATGGCGATAATGGAGGCCATTGAGGCCGCCAGACCGTCGATGTAAACCGTTTTGCTGGCCGGGTGGCTATCAAGCAGGTTGTAAATGGCAATACCTTCAAACACATCACCACCAGGAGAGTGGATGTGCAGGTCGATATGATCGAGATCACCGAGCGCCTTCAAGCTGCTGGCAAAGTTGCGGGCGGTCACCCCCCAGTAGCCAATTTCGTCATAGATATAGATATCGGCGGTATTCTTGCCGCTGGCCTTCATTCGGAACCAGCTTTGGTTACCGCCAGATGCGCGGGGGTTACTCGTCAGTTTCTTTCTGCTGTTCTTGCTCACTGGCAACTCCTTTATCATTCGCAGGGTCTGTATCGAATTTCAGCCCGAGCTCATTGTTTTCATCAATTTCCGCCTTACGGCGACGTTTCACATCACCTGGATTGGCGCCACGAGCCCGGATCCAATCTCCCTCGGTGGCCGCACCGCCGCGAAGCAGTACACGCCAGGAGTTAGCCTCTTTTAGCGGGTCAATCCATGGCATCACCGGGCCACTGTAGACCGCGTTATAAATCGTTGATGGGTCAACGTCCGCCGGTACCTTTATTTCCCCCGCGATGATTGCCATTTTTAACCAGGTCCGATAGGTAGGACGGCTAACGGCCCCGATAAAAGCATCCTGCAGGATGTAATACCCCTCGAAGGACTCCACCAACTCCTGCCGTTGAGCGCTGTATGTGCCATCATAATTACGGGAGATGCTGGAATAACTGCTACGGGTACCTGCAGCGGCCGCCCTTAACTGGCCATTTCGGAAGGGTTCAAGGTTTGGGTTTGGTCGGTCTGACTTGATCATCCCAATCTCTTCGCCAGCCTGAAGCCCGTCATAAATCATGCCTGGAACGATATCGAGATCACGGCTAGCATTTCCGGCATCCGGTTCAAAGGATTGGCCATCCCCCTTTTTGATGTACATACCTAACGCGGCAGCTATCCGGGCTGCGGTTAGCTCTGAGTCCTCGTAATCCTTAAGGGCACTCAAACGAATGAGGATACCGGCCAGCAAGCTATTCCCACGCACCTGGTGCAGGCGGCGAGTAAACTTCAGATGCAGCATATCCTCGGCAGCAATTTGCTTGGTATTTCCGAGAGAGGAGCCAAGCCTGGGCAGAGATTTATACACTTCGTACTGCGTCGGTTTACCCCACCCGTTTAGATAGATGCCCTGGAATAACCCTTTACCTTCATCGGTTTTCTCCAGGGGGACAAAATCAGGCTCCAGGGCTTCAATCCAGAAAGGAATGCCCGCAGAGGGTGTTAAACCTACTGCCTTACCTTGAACCAACTGACCGAAAACCTCACCGTCACGCAGCCAGGTGCGAACCATCAGCCGCTCAAGGATAGGCCGGGTAAACTGCCCAGTTACATCAGGCAATACAGACCATTCAGCCCAACGGGCGCGTATTTGCTTGGCGAACTCGCTGGCCACCAGCCCAGACCGGAGAAGCGGCTGGGGATCGACGATAATCCCCTTTGAACCGATAATGCGCTCCTCCATCTTGTCCAGGATGCCAATCACAATGTCGTTGTTATTATCCTGCCAGCGGGCCTGCTCACGCAGGGACCTGGCTGCAACGTGTGTTAACTGGTTGGCATTTCGATTTTCCCGCTTGGCTTTATGCGTTCGGGAAGGTAATGCCGCTTCATACGCCCGAATGGACACCCGCGACTTTAGGCGGGCAGCCTTCCAGCCTGGTGAAATCAGGCCAATTGCATCATCCAGGAAGGTCATTTACCGAAACCTCGCCAATTTGTAGGTAGCACGGCCACTCTGTGCCACATCAAAACTGCTCAGGCGACGTTCCCAATCAGCGCGCCCCTTGCGGATCTCGCTGAGGTTTTCCATGGTCATCGCCTGGCCGTTCATGGTGATGGACTTCCCCTCCAGCACCGCACGCTCGGCAGTCAGATAGTTGTCGATCATGCTTTGAATTTGGGCTCGATTCATACCCAACCTCCTCCGGAGTTATATGGCGCCCAGGCAGAGGTCTTGGCCTCTTTCTGAGTTGCCTCTTGTGTTGATTTAGGGGGTTCACTGCGTGATGTTGCGGGGATTGGAGGTACTGTTACGGTGTGAGATCCAACAGGTTGCGCCCATGGGGGCGGTTTATCCCAGTTGATTTTCTCGTAGCCTCTCAGTATCACCACCGCCTGAGCATATACCATCAAGTCGAAAGCTTCGTTTGCGCCCTTGCCAGGCTTATGCCATTTGCCATCAGAGCTGCGTTCTTCATACGTCAACTCATCGTAAAACCAATCCCCCAGCCAGTCTGGAAAGTGCACATAGTTCGGCCCCGGTGTCTCACGGTGCAACGCGTTATTCACCCGATCCTTGAGTTGGTTGGTCTGTAACAGGTAGAGCGGCACATCACCGCGTGCATCAGCACGCCGGTTTGACCGATCGGTGTTGTCCGGGTAGGTTTTTGTGATCAGCTTTTGCCGCATCACGCTGTCCCCTTTAAACAGATAGACACGGCGGCGCTCGCCGTCCCGGCGGCACTTTCGCCAAAACTCGTAGGCGTTACCGGTCACCCCCTCTTCACCGCCAGAGTCAACCGCCATTGCCAACAGTGGAATGTGGGTATCCGGATCGGACGCCAGTGGCCAGGCTTTATCCAGCACATCCGAGCGCAACAGGTCCCAGTCTTCCAGATACCCCGCCGGATCAATGGGTAGGCTCTCGCCGTTTGGCCCGGTCCGCAGGGATTGCCGGATATTGTACCGGTCAACTATCCATCGTTCGCCATGGGCGCCGTAGCCGGTAACCTGAACGACAAAGCGGCGGTTTTTACCGCCCTGCACGTCCACGGTGGCCACCAGAAAATGTACGCCGACGGGAACGTGGCGCTTTGGCACTTCCTCGGCGCGTGCAGCCAGTACATCGCCCTTGCGCTGCTCACTGTCTGAATACGGCAGATAGGGCAGGCCCCAGTCAGTGTTGATCACCGCTTTCAGGGTCTCCTCACTGCTGGTACGCTCGAACTCCTGCTCAGCGGTCAACAGCTTGTAAACCAACTGCGACCAAGTCTGGTAAGCGGCCGCTGGCCCCTCCATCCAGAATGACGCTATACGGGAGCGTCGTGGCTCGCCGGTGATATCACCATCCCGATCGATGCTTTGGCCCTCGATCAACCAGATGCCAAGGTTGTTTAACTCACGCTTCTGATCCGGCTCCACCAGCCCGGCACAGTGCGGGCATTGCAACCTTGCAGCTTCGCTGGCCTCCACCGGATCGGCGATACCTTGATAGCCAACCATGTGGTCCCTGATTGGCTGAAAATATTCGCTGCAGTGCGGGCACGGCCAGTACCAACGCCGACGATCGCCGCGGTTATACAGTGACAAGATCCCTGTAGTCGGGGGAGCCTGGTGAGGATGTGTGCCGCGCCACTTCCGATCTGTAATTTCCCGACCGGGTGAACTCTCCACCAGCGTCATGCCTGCCGACATAAAGGTCGTGGTACGCTTGGACGCCAACGAAAAACCATCGCCCTCCCCGTCGATATCTTCCGGAAACCGGTCGTAATCCGTCAACGCCACACGCTTATAGTCCGACGATGAGAAAATGGAGATCGCTGGCCAGCCGATTTTAAGGAACGAACCATCCCTGAAAACTCGATCGTGGACGTTGTTATCATTCTTCAGTGGGCTGAGACGTTTTGCGACCTCAGGGCTGTGTTTGAAAGTTCGGGACAGACGGGTTTTTGAGTGCTCGCGGGCTTTAGTTTCGGTCATCTGAACCACCAACATGTCGCCAGGGTCACAGACGATCCCATACACGATCCAGCCATCGATCAGCCCGAGGGTTTTGCCGGTTCGCGCCGGACCGACAAACACCACTGCGTCGAACTGTCGGAGTGTAAGACAGTTCATCGGTTCAATCATGTAGGGGGTAAGGCCCTCCTCCCACGGCAGCGAACTACCCGCGCCGATCGGGACGCGCATAAATTTTCGCACAGCCTCAGCGACCGGCATTCTGCGTGGCGGCCTGAGCAGGCCAGCAACGTCGCGCCGCATGGCGCTTGCTGATGCGTACATCAGTCCTCCTCTGTTGTTTCATCGATACCGGCAACAGCTGCCGCCAGCAACTCGCGGATTTCATCCACCACCGCCTGAGCCTCGTTGATTTGTTCAGGCCGCCAACCACGATCACGTTCCAGCACGTCAGGCCAGGTATCCAGCACCTGGCTCACGGCTTTAACGATCAAGGACATTTCACGGTGTGCATCCGGCGCAGGCATCAGTTGGCCCAGGGAAGTTTCGAGTTTTACGCGCTCATTTTCCGACTGAAACCAGTCTTTGCGGTCTTTTGGGTCCATCTTGCTGGGGTCGTGGATAAAGTCGGGATCTTTCTCCTCGGCGGCGCCATACAGCGCCGGGCCGATATCCCGCAGTGCATACACCGGATTCCCGCGCACGGTGCTGGCGATCGGAACATTAGCGTCCATCAACCGCTTTTTCACTGTGCCGCGGTTAAGCCCGAATGCCTCAGCAATCTTTGCCACGCTCCAGTTGTAGGCGTCCCCCAGATTGCTGATATTGGACATAGACACCTCACCAGAGCAGGTAGAAACTCCGTTTTATTCTATTAATCATTGGGATACCTGATAGCGACCTGACAGCGGGAAACGCCATTTTGTCACCTCAAAGAAGGAAAAAACAAAGATAAACATAAGGTTAAGACACCTGCTGCTGACAGCATGAAAATTCAAAAACTAGCCTTTTTCCGCGAGTCCGACTCCCCGTGGCAGGGGCCCCTCTCTGGAGTACCTGTTGATAATAATTCTCATTTAAACTTAATTACTTTCAATTGAAATCATTAAAAATACAATCATTGCGAGCGAATGACATTCATTCTCATTTAACGCAATTCAATTTATCTGCTTGAGATTGTGGATTCTATGCGGCTCATCGTCTTGCCAATGAAAAGACTTTATCTGCAGCATTTAATGAGATGCCCCTGCATAGTGCTGACCATTTGGTCATTCTCAACTTGGCGTTTCAAGACATACGTCGCATCTATGTAAATCTACTCATTGCGTTGTGTTTTTAGTTAAGCGATCCTGTTCTAGATGTCAGGTTTTGACATGTTTTCGGACGCGGTTCGGGATGAGGTTTTTTCGCTTTACCCCACCCCAGTAGCCGCTAGCAAGGCATTTACATCAAGAAGTACTCGTGACAGAGTATTTCTTGTTTGTCGGTGAGTGCTATAACAATTTCATTAAAAAGGTTAATAAATGACTTGGACAACAATTTTTGACGGTGATGTTTTGGGCGATCACATAACAATCGAGTGGTTTGTTGATGATGAAATCGAAGGCGAATACTCAGTTAGAGTTAAAGCTAAAGATTACTCTCCAGATGCATCACCTACCCCATTGGTGGAGCCAGGGAGTGTGATTTTCCCCATTCCGCCTAAAGACCCCTCAAAACGTTACAATTTTGAATACGATAGTATTGACGAAATGTATAAGAAGTTTGCAGGCGACTCTGGAAGAAGTGAGCGTTTTGTAGAGGCGATAGAAAAAGCAATTGGCAACACCTAAAAAACTCCTAGTTCTTATCTACGTTTCCTCAACGCCATCACGATGGGCCTGCTCAATATGATGGCATTAAACAACCACCAGTGGATACTAGTGGTTGTTTATAGATACTTCTTAGCCTTAATCCTTTTGGCGTCTTTTCAATTTCAATGTTCCCTTACCAGCCTCTATTTCTTCATAGTCTTTAAAAATGGCTATGAGCAAGGTGAGGCCTATTGATGCTGCCGCGATAATTGCAGCAATCTCAAAGCCTGACATAACTGCAATTGGAGTCGCCGCAAACATAGATATGTCACCAGTGAAAGGCGTAGCTACAAACGCTGCGGTTAAGACTGCGAGGGACACTCCACTGGCTTTCGCCACCTTTTTTCCCTTCTGGAGTTTATTGGCTAATTCGCCCTCAACAATAATATATTCAGCTTTATTTTTCTTGGCACGCTCCAGTTCTTCCTTTGTATTCACAACAACTTGAACCATGGTTATTCCTCCTTTTATTTACGAGGAATAATAGCCACGATACCTTTCCGTATAAAGCACTATCAGCGGCGTTCAGCGAATTTCTACTATAATGCTAATTTTTCACGTTTTTCCGTTGCCACTTCATCAGCCCATCAATGCGCGATGCGCACACGCCCAGTTCGCTCAGGGCTACATGCAGCGCTATGACAGCATCGCCAAACGTGGTACCGGTAAATGAGGTTTGTTCGCATTGCTGGAGCAGTACAGCGGGCGGGAACACGTAGAGCAGTTGCAGTTCCGGTGCGGTCTTAGGCCTTTCTGCGCAGGATGTCGATAGCAGAATCAGGCAGGCGCTGATTGCTACAGTCGCTATGCTCCAGCGCTTCGCGTAACGTTCTGTTTTCAACATCAGCCTTAGCCCTCTTCTGCTGCTCGATTTTCAGTTGTTCCTCGGTAACGCGGCGATCAGCATCGGCGGCACCTTTAAGCGAATTGATCGTTTTATCCCGCCCGGTCAATGCAGTGCTCAGCTCATCGTTATCTTTCTGGTACTGGCCTATGTCGGCATTCAAAGCATCGATACGCTGGTTCATGCCAAACAGCAACGCAACGAGGAACAGGACTACCAGCAACTGCCAATGGCCTTTTGCAAACTTGATTGACGCAGCCAGGCTCATGATAGGAATAGCTCCCGCTCTGCCGCTCGGCGCCTCACAAGGCCACGCATCTCTTTACCATTGGCAAACTTCCAACGCGGGAACTGGTCAGCAGCGCCTATTGGATCACCAACATTCAACTTTTTAACCAGCGTAGAACCTGCAAAATTAGGGCCGCCAATGTTGAATGCTAGCGATACCAGCGCATCAAACTGGTTCTGAGTGATCGGAGCCTTTACGGCGGAATTAACCGTCAGTTCAAACACCGCCAAATCTTCGGTTAGTGACGCCTCAGCCTGCTGCTCGGTGATGCGGTCACCAGGCTTAACGCCTTTCGTGTGGCCCCAGCCAATTGTCCAGGGCTTACCACCCGTAGCGGGGTCTGGATAGGCTTTCAGTTCCAGGCTTTCAAAGCTTTTGATGAGTGCAATGCCGCGCTGGCTCGTCTTTAAATTATTCATTGCGACCGCTCCCCATAGAACAGATGTGACACATTGCCCCGCGAACGGAATACCGCAATGCAGAGCGTAACGTTGAGAAGGGTTTCAGCAGGATCGATAACCACGTACTCACCGAAGGCAATACGGATAGCAACCGTGCCGCTGGCAATAATAATGAGATAGGCAAGAAGCGATGCTGAACGGCTGAACCTGGCACCGTTTCGGCGGTACCCCAGCATGCGCGCAGACATCAAGCCACATGACAGGCCATTAACGATCATCAGTAACATTTGTACGCTAGTCATGTGGCCCCCTTCTTAATACGTCGGGATCGGATGCTCGCTGCGTCAACGCCATCAGCAGGCGTACTGAAACGGCGGAACTGACTATTGCCCCGATCATCCTGCTGGTGCTTACACTGCCCGGAAGAAATGCAGAGATTAGTGAGGCGAAGAAGTCACAGGAAATTAACCCCACGACAAACGACACCAGGCACAGCAGCACACGGATAAGTAGCGGGTAGTCTTTGGCGCTGATCACAAAAATCACTGAGCCGATGAATGCGCCGATAAACACATCAGCAGCATCCGGCCCAGACAGCAGGCCAATGATAGTGGCACCGCCAACTACCGCAGTCTCCGTTGCCCTCGATACAGGTAACGTCATTGATGATCTCCTTTGTTCGCTCAGCGAACGCCGGGCGGTAGAAATAAAAAAGGCCACGCATTTGCGCAGCCCTAACCTAATGTGAAAAGCCTCAGCGGTTAGCCTGGGCTTAGAATGGGTACCGTTTTTCCCGGCGCTAAATCATGTGTTTGTGTGCAAAAAAATGCCCACACAGACACAGGCTGCAGGCAACATTGTCCTGTCTAACAGGGAAATCACTTATTTACCTGGCCAGCCTACGCCTATCTCCAGTAACAGATAGTAATTTGGCTATTTTTTATTCAAAATTAAATACATATGAATAGCATTGATTGTGGTCAACGTGGCGTAGTGGCCCTATCACAGATTGTGCCGACCGCCATCCTGATACGATTTGCGACTGAGACCGCTACTACCAATTAAATTTAGGTTCGGTAACCAATTGAGCTAAATGGCCGATGGTTTTATCACTCAGCAGCCATGGGCCTGAAGTCCAGTGTGAAATTTTTAAAAGCACTATAAACAACTTGTGATGGAGGTTTGGGAAAAGTGGTATTCGCTACTGCCTTTATAGCCGCACGACAAAGTGCAGGATCGCCATCTACCGCTTGGACATCCAAAAGCATACCATTCGGAGCTAGTTTGATTCTCAAATCGCATTGCTTACCAGCATATGAACTGACATCGTAAAAATTGCGTTGAATAGCGACCTGAATCTGCGCGGCATACTCCTTTTCAACCCCAACTACGGCTGAATTAGGCCTGCCGCCGCTGAGGGGAGCCAAAAGATCATCAACATCGTTTCCGGATGGAGTGGTTTTAACCACAGACTCTGTTTTCACGCACCCTGACAGCGATGTGGCAATAACTAGCAACAAAGCCGGTAAGCCAATTACAAATCCTATCCGAACCCTTTTCATGCTTTATTCCTTATGGGTATCCACAGCAGAGAGCAATAAACTAGCAAAGAAACTCATAAGATAGAAAGATTTATTACGCTCACACAAAGGGATGTAAACGCAAAACCCCGCCGTATTATTGGCAGGGTTTCGATGGTAAGCTGTGTGGCGAAGTAACCACTCTTATCAGATTAACCAGCCTTTTGGAATTCCACAAGCCTTTTTATTGCTGGCGGATAGACGTTCTCTTTCTGGCAATACCGATCCATTTCGAGGGGCACATTCAGCGTCGCGAGACAGCCGTCAATAAAGCCCTCTGCCGCCTGTAGTCGCTTCAATACCTGCGTGTGGGAAATACCCAACTTGTCCCCAATAGTACGCACCGGTATGCGGAGAACGTAATTCCACTCCAGTAACGTGCAAAGGTACGGGTCTTTTTTCTTGAGGCAAGCCACTGCTGAATTAATAATAAGTCCATCATCGTCACAGCAGCTGGGCCGAGATTTTCCTGATGCCGGTAACAGCCCTTTAAACCCACCAGCGATCGGCGAATAACCCACACCGGCTCCTTCATTGGCCGCCCATGCGCCATACCGTTCGAGTACCATTTGAATGTCACGCATTGCTCGCTCCCTTTGATTGAACCACGCCGAGGGCCGCCATGACATCGGTACCCGTCACCCGGTCGGTGCTGGTGCCGTTTGGTGTGTCGGTAATGGTCAGCCCCTGGGCGCTGAAATGTTTTAGTGACGCTTCTAGACTCATTTTCTCAGCCCTAATCGTCATCGAATTGATGTGCTCATTATTGCATTAATTGCAATTAAATTCACTTTCATTGCATTTTATGAAACGCAAATTAAGCCACCTCATGCACACCAATCAGGTTGAGATATACCCCGTCACTGTCTGCGTTCATATCCTGATACCGAGGGTATTTGAGATACCATTTCAGCACCTCCAGCGCCTCCCCTTGGGTTATGGGTTTTATCGCTTCCAATAGGCCATCAAGGTATTGCTCACGATCCCAAAGGTGCGTGTCTTCGTGGGAGTATTCATCGGGGTAAAGCTCTTTGTGCGCACCACCACGCATTGACGCTAGCCAGTCCCAATACTGGATTTCCCTCACCACATCACTTAGCGTGAAAGGCTCCGGGAGCACATCAATGAAAGTGAATTTCTCCCGATCATTGGACATGTAATCGCAGTAAATCTCTTGATACGGCCCGTACCTGGCCTCAATAAGAAGTTCGGCACTGACCGGATCGAAGGCTGACTCAAGGCGGCCAAACACGCCGCGAACAGTCCCCGCCTTCTCATACTGTTGCCTGGCCGCATTGATATGGTGCTGGGGGTCATCCATCCACATGGTAGAGAAGATGGCAGTCCATCCAGCGCCCTGGCTCTGAAGGTGCTGGGTATAGCGTTCCTGTGCCTGCTTGGGGGTGATTTTCAGTTTCTTCAGTGCTTCTTCTGCCGCTGCGATATGCGCCGGTTCTCCAGTCTTAATAACTTCCAGCACCCACAGATAAGCATCTGTCTGTTTATGTCCTGTTATTGACCGTTGAGGTGGTAGCGGTTTCGGTATGGCAACCAATGTGCCGTATTGACGCTCTGGAATACTAAAGAGCACCCGATGTTCAGGGTTATCCCTAAACTGTCCGGATCGGCGGCAGGTCGTCTTCACCGTGTTAATATTTACGCCAGTGATCCGGGATATAGTTTTGTAACCCTTACCCTCACGCTTTAAGCGCAGGATTTCTGCTTTCTGTTCCTTTGTCATTTGCACACCCTGTGTTCAAGTTGATAAAGGCGATCAGAGTGACCGCCATAATCATCAGTGCTTTTTAGCCGCACATGTCAGAATTGCCTTGGGCGATACATGCCGGTTTGGCCAATAGGTGTGACAAACTCCAACGGCATAAAGATTACCGCGCCGCACGGATGCCGCAACGGGTAGCAGAAATCCCCACCAGACACGATGGGCAACAGCATTTCCTTGCCCACAATTTTTGCCGGTGCCAATCCTGTATCACCCCGAACACGCTGCCACGCGGCGATAGGTTCAAGCTCTATTTCCTCGCCATCTTCGCCCACCACTTCCCGGCGAATGAACCATCCCTGTTGCGCCGGAATGACTTCTAAATATTCTAATTTGCTCTCGGTTCCATTCATTTTGAGTTCCTCATGATCAGCTAGGCCAAATTTGCAAAAGTGGTTAGGGTATTTCCCGTCCGTAGACGTGGGGTAAAAACTCATTCACCAATTCGGTGATCTCGACGTTCGTCTGGGTCACCCCCTTCACTTTTCGAGTTTTGTATTCCTGCTGATATTCTGCTGCAGCCTCCTTCATGGCCTTGCTCAGGTTCTCAACGCTCATCGGCTTACCCAGCCCCTGATACTCCAGATATTCTTTGTAAAGGTGGTAAAGGTAGCGTCGCGGCTCCGGCAGGGCACACTTGCCACCGCCCATCATCAAGCCTCTCGGTTCCTCCAGAAAACTGAGCGATGCGCACAACGCGATGACCGGGTTTGTCACTCGCTTGACCACCAGCGCCTCAGATGATGACCGCTGCTCGAGTAGCAGCCGCTTGGCTTTGTCCTGGTTGGCAAAAAGCGCCAGCAGGTGGCGAATTATCACAGGGAGTTCCAAACTGATTTTTTTGCTCAGGTCAGGGTCTTTATCCACGTCTTTTACCTGGTTGTTGAATGGGAAAATAACTCTACGCCGTGAAATGCCGCCATTACGCTCGGTAAAGGCCATCGGCTCGTTATTCGTCGCCATCACCACAGCCTTGATCACCATGCTGAACTGCTTCTCATACTTACCGTCAATCTCTACGGCATCCCCGCCAGTGATTGCCTTGATGCCAGTACCCTCACCCACATATTTAGGCTGGTCAGGCAGCAGGATCAGGTTACTGTTAACGAATTGCGCTCTGCCTCTGGCGGTGTCTAGGGCTGACATATTGCCGCTGGCAGTGTTGTGCTCACCGGCCAGCAGTGTCGCCACATGAGCAAAGACACTCTTACCGCTGCCCCCCTCTCCGGTGACCTCCAGAAACATCTGCCAGTCATAACGCTTGGCTAGCACCATAAACAGGGCTGCCTGAATTCGCGCCATTTTGTCTTCGTCATTTCCCGCGGCATGGCTCAACCACTGATAGAAGCAAGGTGCATGGGTGGGAAGGTTCTCACCAACAACAGGCGCTGTGTACTCAATACCATTATGGTTTTGCAGCCAGTCACCGGGATGGTGTGGGCGGAATGCGCCTTCAGACAGATCATAAACACCGTTGGAAAACCCGATGAGGTGATCCGGCTGCTGCTCCATTACCGGGATCTGTAACTTCATGGCCTTCACTGCCGCATCAATACCCCGATCGGAAAAGGGGGTGTTGTTCTCGATGAAGATAGCGGCCATTTCTCGGCATAGCTCTACATCTGACACGCGCACCCACGCGGCTCCGTCATAGTACGAAACACCCTCACTTTCTGGGTTAACGGCAATTTTGCCGTACCGTCTGGCCAAAAGCTCACCGCGCTGGCTGGCGGCCATTTGATGGAGCTCGGGGCGGCGCTCGTTTCTTCCACCATTAAGAACCGTGACCGTTGCTTTCACTTTTTTACCTCCAGGCTGGTGTAAGCCTTCGTTGAATGCCTGACGCGCAGCTTCCACGCCGTACAGTTGCCGGAAGTCGTCCCAGTCAGCCTTAACCTCTCCTGGAGGGAGCGAGATCCAGCCATTCATGGCTGCTGCTGTCTTCTCCGCTGCCAGCTTGCCAGCGTTAACCTTGGGCTTACCGTGTTCATCGAGTTCCCCGGGGTCGTGCCAGTCGTTATCAGCGGCAATAATGATCCGAGCATCCGGGAAAGTTTCGCTGAACGCCTGAGCCACAGATAGAAGGTTTCCTGCGTCAATGGCGGCAACATTCACCGCATCAGGAATCAGTAACGCTGTTGTAACGCTGGTGGCGTTACCTTCGGAGATCACCACCGTTTCAACCTGCTCAGGCAACGGCGACAACGCGATAAATGCCCCTTTCTTTTTGGTGCCTGTCAGCAATCGTTTCTCACCAGACGGCTTGATAATTTGCGCACCGGTCACCACTCCCTCAATGGAACGCAACACCAACACCATCGAACCATCATCCAGCAGGGCTTCGTGGGAGCTTGGAAGCCCCTTTTTAGCAAGGTACTCAGCGTGGCCTGAGTGCGTTTTTGCCAATAACGCAGCAACCCGTTCAGCAATAGGTTTGCCCACGACCTCACCACTCGCCTCTGCTACAGGTTTCCGTTGTACGATTGTGGGACTCTGTTGGATAAATTCTGTTGACCGGTCAACAATACCCAGCAGGCCAGCTATCATTTCGGCAGCTTCGGTAACGGTGATACCGTTCGACCTGGACACAAGATCGAGCCCGTCACCGTGGTTTGGAGCGTCACACTGGCGGCAGTGCCATTCCCCGCCATCATGGTCGTCAATGAAGTGAAAGCGATCGGTTCCACCACAGATCGGGCAGGGGCCGTGATGCCCCTTGTTCGGCGTATCGACACTGCACTGCTGAAGCAGGTTAAACCACTCGCCAGCAGCACGGCGCTTGACCTCGCGGATCAATTCGATATTACGCATCAGTGAAAGGCCTCCGCTTCAAACGTGCCATTGGCAAGATGATCTACGGCCTCAAAAAACACCAGCTTTAGCCGTTCGGTGGCTTCAATGCCCATTGTCGTTAACCATTGGTCAGTGTTTGGCGGTGCCACCATGTGCGCATACATGGTCAGCGCCGCCTTTATCCCTTCTTCTGCGCCAAGATGCTCAATCATCGCGCCTTCCAGATGACTAGCTACAGCAAAACGCATTGCTCGCGGGTACATCGGCAGCACATGCAATGTGCCGTTCGCTTCATGAGTGAATACCGGTCTGCCTTCTTTTTCCGTTTGATAGTGACGCCAGCATTCAACAAAGCGCCAGCGCCAGAACAGCAGCATATCGTCTGCCGATGGGTTACCCATGTGACCAACCCAAAATGCCATCAACTCGGCATCTAACAGACCGGTGCTCTTTTCTTGTTCATTAATCCATTTGGGAATGTCTTTCGTCAATATTGTCGCAACAAACACCTTTCCATGCTGAGAATGAATAGAGATATCTGGCAACCCATCATCAGAAACACCCGGAGCCAGAATAAACTCACCTGCATAAATAGTTTCAGGAATAATTTTCATTAATACATCTCCAGACCAAGGGTATTATCTTTAGGGTTTTTTAAAGCAATTTCGACAGCATTACTCATTAACCCTTCCATAAACTCTATTCCTTCGGGGGTCAGCTTGCTGTTGTCTTTACTCAACATACCCGGGTAGGTAGAACTCAGTAGCTGGAGGCTGTTGGCTTGCCCGTAAGTCTTGAAACATTCCACCTCAAAGCAGTCCGTTAGGCACCTATGCACAGCGCCTGCGGTCAGGTCACCTAGGATCACCGGTTTGCCGCCAGCGATGACAGTGCACACCGGGTGTCCACCACTACGACGCTTGCAATACTCAACAAATGCCTCAGCAATATGCTTACGATTTAATTCAAGTGAGCGATGCATATAATATTCCTCCCGAATTCAGGCCGAGCAAATCCCTCGACCTAAGTCGGTATTAAATTGACAATGAATAATTAATTAACGTCAGACGTTAGCGCTTCGCTTTGCGTTCTCGCTCCTTGATATTAAAGTCGGCAGTTTCCGCATTATTTCTAAGCGCAGCAACAATGCCTGGAAGGTGCGTTAACATTTCACTCAGGGCGCATAGATCAGCGCGAGCATCCTTATCGCAATAATCTTCATTATTACATGCCCAAAAACCGATATTACCTATAGCGCCCATGCCGGAAATAATGCCCTCATACGCAGCTTCAGAGTGTTGGCGGATATACAGAAGCGATTCCGTTTCTTCCCCTTGCATCGTTGCCTGGGTTAACACCTGCTCGATATGGCTCATACCTTACCTCCGAAGAGAGCGCTCAGGTTGACGCCGAATACCTCCAGCCATGCACCTGCTGGCCACGATTTCACATTACCATAACGGGGATCCGGCACTTCAACCGCTTCAATACCGTGATCCCGACACCAGCGACGCAACTTCACGAACTTGTACTCACCCCCAGTTTTCTTCTCTACCTTGGTGATCGTCGCATGCTTCACGCTCTCACCCAGACGTTCTTCCAGATCCCGGCATTTGCGAGTGGCCGCACTGAGTTTCCCAAGGGCGGAGGCTTCGCGTTTGCGGCTGATCTGCGATTTGGTGCGCACGGCGTGATCCGCTCGTTCCTTTTCGGCCAGACGACCTTTCTCTGACTCGAGAGCTATCTGGATGATTTCCAGCTTGGACAGTTCCCCTGGTGCCGGTAATGCCTTGGCATCACGTCGGGTAAAGTAGAACTCGGTCAGATCGTTGTAGTATTCCCACGCCTGATCGGTTTCCAACATTTTCGCGTGGTTGGCTGCGCCGCGTTCCGTCCAGAGAATAAGTGAGCGTGTCTTGGGGGAGATTTGCTCTCCATTTTGTGACTCGTTTAAAACTAGTCGCAAATTGTTGAGTTCAGCCCCGACCACTTTGAAGAAGTGCTTTCCCTCGATAAATCGAGATTTATTTTCATGGTGGTTCTGCTGAATACGGATCGCCGACGTGCCATACCCTGCCGCCAACTGCTCGGTGGTCGCCGCACGCTGCCCACGATACTCAATGATCTGCAGGTCTTTGGCCTCAACGGCCACCAGTTCAGTTTTTTTAGCCATTGCACACCCCCTGTTCATTTTGTGGCTGCTCGCCAAAGTCCAACGCATTGGCGGCCCGCTGTGTGAAGTCCTCGGCAACATCCACCAGTGACATGATGTATTTCTGCATTTGCTCATCTTGAGAATTGATGATGAGCTGCGCACAACTCAGCAGATCCAGCGACCGCTGTAGGTGAAGCAATACGTCTTCTTGCACCTGATAGGTGTAGGTCTTAGCCATTTTCAATCTCCGAGCCACGGCGGGCGATATCCTCAATCACATCGAGCAGTTCAAGGCACAGCTGCTTTTCCCTCTCACTTGCCGTTAGGTAGCCGGCAGCGGCAGCCAATGCTTGGATTTTGTTGAGAGCATCAATTAAATCGAGAGAACCCAGATTACGCATTGCTCACCTCTCTTTGATGGGCTTCTTCCATTAGCCAGCAGACAGAGTCAGCCGCAAGATCGAGCGCCATTTCAGCCAAGGTCTTTACCTCGTCAGAGTCGATAACATCAGCAGCGACAGCCAACGAAGACAGCAAAGCATGCAGCTGGATAGCTTTAACCTTTGCCTGGCTCAGTGTGATTTCATGCGACATTTTCACCCTCCCGGCGACGCTGTTCTTCCATTAGCCAACAAGCAGGCCCACCAGCCAGATCGACCGCCAATGTGACGAGGGTATTCAGATCTGTGATGTCGAGTTCATCAGCGCCGATATTCATGGCCAGCAGCAGCGCGTTAAGCTGGTCTGCCTGTCTACAGGCTTCAGGGAGTCCGTTTTCAAGCGACATTGGCAACCTCCTGCTCTGGGCGGTTCGGGGACACATGCCAGCCAGCGCGTTGGGCCAGTTCGATGAAAGTTTCGATGGTGGCTAGTATTTCGCCGTCGCCGATCATGCGTTCACTGGTAACCTTTCCGTTCTCGATGGTCAGCATGATGCGAGCGGAATAGCTCTCGGCGATATTGGGGATCTGGTTAGGTTTATGCATGGCTGGACTCCTTTACGGTCTGGCGCTGTTCGTAAACCCACATGAAACCTTCGTCAGTGGAGAATAATTGCAGGCGGCAAGGTGCTTCAGTGCGGATTTGGGCAGCGAAGATCAGAGTCCAGCCGACGAATTTTGCGCGGCCCTCGTCTTCTGTATCCGCCTCAACACGCAGCACATCAGGATGCAAGACAGGAAATTCCTTGGCAATAACCAAGAAAATGCATACAAATTTAGGGCGAGTTTGGGTACTATGTTGACATGCCATAGTGTTAGCTCCGATAACATTGTGGTTAGAGGCCCAGATAGGATTGCCGTCCTTCTGGGCTTCGCTGTTTTTGCACCTTAAATGAATCAAGGTGTCCTCCACTTTATTCTCAAGGTGGAGGCACGTCAAGCATTTTACCAGTTTGTATTTTGTGTATACTGTCCTCCACCAAACGAGGGAGATTTCATCTGTGGCAACGAAAGCAGTTAACGCAAAATCACAAAAGGTACAGGCTCGCGCCCCGCATGAGGTTGTTGAAGCAATGGAGTCAGTAAAAGAAGATGGAGAGACTACGGGGCAGTTCATCGTTACCGCCATGCAAGGTGAGATCAAGCGCAGGCAACGCAAGAAGGCCAAACAAGAGAACGACTGATCACCGTCAGCGTTAACCCAAAGGGTAGCATTCGCAGTGCTGCCCTTTTCATTGCCTGCAATCCGCTGATCGGGGGTGTGAGAAATTTTTCGCATACCAGGTGTACAGGTGGTGACGAATTTCGTCGGTGCTTCTGAACCAGAATACTGTTCGTGTTTGGCCGATTCCGGGGATTCACCGGAATTAAGCCCCATCAACGAGTTACGGCCAATTTGCATACCGATAAAATCGGCACACAAAGTTTGCTCAACTCCAAATGAGTTGTACCAGGCTTGTGAGTAACCAAAAGTTACCGGCAAAGTTTGTGCTCCACTGAATGATGACCGCAACTGACCCGAAATTATCGGGCTTGTGTGCTGGACATAATCGCTGTAGCCCTTGTGGGGTGCGGCTTCTTTTGGGCATACCCCGTAGTTGATTGACATCATCCCAGCACCTCCAGGCGCACACCCTTAGCCGTGTAACCCTGAACGCGAACACCATCAACACGGTGACGCTTTTTGGTCAGAAACCGAAGGTGGTCGTCATACACGTACAGCCATTGACCATCGACAGCCACTGGCTTGAAGGCTTTCTGAGGCTTCTGTGATACTTGGACAACATGATATAACTCATTGTTTATAGGCTTTTCTACTGGGCATACCCCCTTATCGTTTCCTGTTTTGCGATACAGCCAGAAGCTTTCCTTCTTGCCGGTCAGTTTCCTCGAACGAACCGGCACGTAACCAGCCTCACGCATGGCCTTACCGAACGCGGCATCATCCAGGTAATACTGGCGGCGTAATTCAGTTGGCACCGACACAGCAAAACTTTGCTTAGTCCAGTACTCAGCCCATTGGCGAACCAGCTCGATCGGCAAGCCATTTACCAAAATACCGCTGGTAACGAATTCAGGGTGAGCGAAGCCCCGGCCAGTGATGGCCGTATTTTTCAGTTTCATTGGTTATCCCTCGTTAAAGCTTTTGATTGCTGCCGGTGAATACTGGATGCAATTCACCGCAAACACCCGCAAAACATGAACACCTGGTATTCTTTATCAGGCGACCTCCTTGCGGGATTCAGCAATGCGTTCATTGACCCACTCATCAATTTCGCTTTCAACGAAGGCGATGGCACGAGTGCCGATCTTTACGGACGTAGGGAATTTACCCTGGGACATGAGGCGATAGATCCAGGCTTTGCTGTAACCAGTTCGGCGCTGGACATCTGGTAGGCGGATAAGTGATTGTGCTGTTTGTGGCATGTAGACCCCTGTTTCTGTCTATTGTCGCGTGTAGACGTTGAAATAACAGGGGGAGCATGACAGAGGCTGTATGATCTTATATGGAGTTTTGGAAAACTCCGTGGAGTTATCTGTCTACGCCTCCTTTTCGCAACCAATCTATTAGAGATTTATCATCATCTGGAACGGGAGCGCTCGGAGCTACTCTCACTAGCTTTCTACGTAAATCAGTAATGCTTCCTTTTAGGTCATTCTCAGTTAAACCGAGCTCTTTCATTAAAGCGACTGCAAACGTAGATTGCTTAACTGTAATTTTTGCTGGTTTGTGGCTAGCACTTATAGCTTTTTGCATTGAATCGCCAAGCAAGTGCTCATAAATATTTAAAATTTGAGATCTTGTAATGTATAAATTATTAAGAGTTAGTTTAATTGGTTTGGATTGGATGTCAGCCATAAACAAGTAATCGCCAAGCTCTCCCTCAGAGTCTGCTGGATTCGCTTTGAAAGATGTGCTTTTTATCATCAACATTGCGTTTGGATCAACATCCATGCCCAGCACTTCAAAAATTTTAGCAGCCATTTGCATTTCCTCTGAAACTCCGCCAATTAATGGTGGATTATCAAAGTCGTAATATGGAAACAGACTTGATTCTAACTCCCACAAACCATCTACTGACACCGGAAAACCGCCACCATGAAAAACAGTATTTGCAAATTCCGCAAGCTGCTCCTCAGTATCGACACAGAATGAACGCTCAGGAAAAATGCCAATCAATGGATGAGGCTTGATATATTCATTTCCTCTCTGGATAAAATCACCAACCTTAACAGCACTCATCATTTCAAGGAGAAACATCAAAATTTTTGCCGAATCCGAGATGGCAGGTATTAACAACTTCCCTTTCGCATCATACAGCTTCATACAAAGTTTAATTTTATTTTCTCCAGCCCAGTAAATTATGTCTTCCACAGAGCATCCTAAAATTTCTGACGCCCTAGATATTCGACAATAATCAACGGAGGGAATATTTTTTAGTCCTCGATTACTTTCCATCACGCCACCCCACGCCTCTAAGATTTTAGCGGCTATGCCAGTCCGTAGAGGTGTACGGGTTTTCGGTAGCGAACCTAGACATAGCCTATTCATTTAACGTCTACTGGAGTCTATCAACTGGCTATCCATACAGCAACGCCACAATCAACAAGTTATAATCAATTAGGTAGATCAGGTAGAAGGTAGGTAGAAGGGAAATAAATACCCTCTACCTGTCTGTAAGCCTTGTGGTGTATGGCTTTAAGGTGGTTAGGTAGACCGGGTAGACCGAAAACCACCTAAAAACTTTTGCAAGGGGGGTAAAGCAAAGCCATTCCTCTGGCTGGCCGCTCACAAGCGTTCCATGGTGTCCATGTAGTCAGCGTACCACTGCAGCATCTCTCTGCGCCCGTCCAGGTACTGCGCGTGGTTGTAGGTGCCCCTTATGCGGTTTTTATCGATATGCGCGAGCTGTAGCTCGATCCAGGCGGTGTTAAAACCCTGCTCGTGCAAGATGGTGCTCATTGTGTGCCGGAAGCCGTGACCAGTTGCCCTCCCGCGGTAACCAATGCGATAGATAAGGAGATTCATTGTCATTTCACTTATCGACTTGTCGCTCCCTACCCGGCCAGGGAATATAAATTTCCCCTTCCCACTGATCGGATGAACACGGTGTAAAATTTCAAGCGCTTGCTTTGGTAATGGCACTATGTGGCCCCGTCGCATTTTCATTCTTTCTGGCGGGATTTCCCAAAGAGCGTTATCCATGTCAATTTCACTCCACAACCCGCCCCTAAGCTCACCAGGGCGCAGCCCAGTCATAACCAATAGCCTTAATGCAAATTTTGCTATCTCGCTTCCACGGTAGCCATCTACGCAATGTAGAAACTGTGGTAACTCACTCGCTTTAAGATGGACGTAGTTACTGCTCTTATGAGGTTGCAGAGCACTGGACAGGTCTGGAGCGGGATTATATTCAGCTCTGCCGGTAATAATGGCATATTTCCAAACCTCAGCGCATCGCTGCCTGACTTTGCGGACTTTCTCGGTGGCCCCTCGGCGCTCGATCCTCGATAACGCATCGAGAAGCTCAAGAGGCTTAATATCTTTGATTGGACGATGGCCGATATAGGGGAAGATATCTTTTTCAAACGAATTCATCATGTCTTTGCTGTAACCAGCAGACCACCGCTCAGCATTCCGTGCATGCCACTCTCTCGCAATTGCCTCAAAGGTATTGGACTGCTCCAACAAAAGTGCCCGTTTATTTTCTTTTCGCACGTCGCTTGGGTTTTGCCCTGCCATGACAAGCTTTCTCATCTCGTCACGTTTTTCTCTGGCTTCAGCTAAGCTGGTTAGAGGATATGTCCCCAAAGATATCATCTTCGCCTTTCCAGCAAAGCGGTAGCGAAAACGCCAAGCTTTCGAGCCGGATGGTTCAACAATGAGAGACAACCCAAAACCGTCAGTTATACTGTAGGTCTTGGCTTCAGGCTTGGCGCGCCTGATTTGAAGGTCGGAAAGCGGCGGCATGTGTATAGTTTTCCTGGCGGATGCATAAAGTGTCTGTAGAGACGGAAACTATACATAAAACTATACATATTTCCATGTAGATTTAGGTTTACCTCAGTAGCCGTAAGAATACTGCATTTTCCTTCAAAGCCTTTATACATCCAGCTTTAGTAGACTTTACGATATGTAGCTGGACAACAAAATTAAGTTGACCCACGGGGCCTAACTTCCGTTATAATCCCTGCAGGCTCACTCTATCCTGGAATAGAACATGGATTACCAATTAGATCTCGACTGGAACGACTTTTTGCAACGCTATTGGCAAAAGCGCCCGGTAATTATCAAGCGTGGTTTTAACAACTTTATCGACCCGATTTCCCCGGATGAGCTGGCCGGGTTGGCCATGGAAAACGAGGTGGACAGCCGCCTGGTGAGCCATCAGGAAGGTCGCTGGCAGGTTGGCCACGGCCCGTTCGAAAGCTTCGATCATCTGGGCGAGAACAACTGGTCATTGCTGGTGCAGGCCGTTGATCATTGGCATCAGCCTTCCAGTGCCCTGATGCAACCGTTCCGTAAGCTGCCGGACTGGCGCATGGACGATCTGATGATTTCGTTCTCAGTACCGGGTGGCGGCGTTGGCCCGCATCTCGATCAATATGACGTGTTCATCATCCAGGGCACTGGCCGCCGCCGTTGGCGCGTGGGTGAAAAAGTGCCGATGAAACAGCACTGCCCGCACCCTGACCTGTTACAGGTTGAGCCGTTTGACGCCATTATTGACGAAGAGATGGAGCCTGGCGATATTCTGTATATCCCACCGGGATTCCCGCATGAAGGCTACTCGCTGGAGAATTCGCTCAACTATTCCGTCGGTTTCCGCGCGCCGAATGGCCGCGAGATGGTGAGTGGCTATGCCGACTACGTGCTGGCCCGCGAGTTAGGCAGCAAACGTTACACCGATCCGGATATCGCACTGCGCGATCATCCGGCGATGGTTCTCCCCCATGAGGTCGATGCGCTGCGCGGGATGATCCTGGAGCTGGTGCAACAGCCGGAGCACTTCCAGAACTGGTTTGGTGAGTTTATTTCGCAATCGCGCCACGAGCTGGACATCGCGCCGCCAGAGCCGCCTTATCAGGCTGGTGAAATCTATGAGTTGCTGCAACAGGGTGAGCCATTACAACGTTTGGGTGGGCTACGCGTGCTGCGCGTTGGCGACCAATGCTTTGTCAACGGTGAGCTAATCGACACCGAACATCTGCAAGCCGCCGATGCGCTGTGCCAGCACGCCAGCGTTGATGCCGCCTTGCTGGGCGACGCGGTGGACGATCCGTCGTTCCTGGCCCTGCTGACGGCGTTAATCAACAGCGGTTACTGGTATTTTAACGACTAGGACGCCCCTCACCCCAACCCTCTCCCGCAGGGAGAGGGAGCTGGTATGGCGTTGTCGTCTGACACAGTAACTAATCTGTAGCGCCGTTGAGGTCTAGGCTGAGTACCAAAGCCAAGTGGTAGCACATTCGGTCCCCTCGCCCTTTGGGAGAGGGCGCTGGTTTGGCGTTGTAGTCTGACACAGTAACTAATCTGTAGCGCCGTTGAGGTCTAGGCTGAGTACCAAAGCCAAGTGGTAGCACATTCGGTCCCTTCGCCCTTTGGGAGAGGGCGCTGGTATGGCGTTGTCGTCTGACACAGTAACTAATCTGTAGCGCCGTTGAGGTCTAGGCTGAGTGCCAAAGCCAAGTGGTAGCACATTCGGTCCCCTCGCCCTTTGGGAGAAGGAGCTGGTATGGCGTTGTCGTCTGACACAGTAACTAATCTGTAGCGCCGTTGAGGTCTAGGCTGAGTGCCACAGCCAAGTGGTAGCACATTCGGTCCCCTCGCCCTTTGGGAGAAGGAGCTGGTATGGCGTTATAGTCTTGTACAGTAATTAATCTGTAGCGCCGTTGAGGTCTAGGCTGAGTACCAAAGCCAAGTGGTAGCACATTCGGTCCCCTCGCCCTTTGGGAGAGGGCGCTGGTTTGGTGTTGTAGTCTGACACAGTAATTAATCTGTAGCGCCGTTGAGGTCTAGGCTGAGTACCAAAGCCAAGTGGTAGCACATTCGGTCCCCTCGCCCTTTGGGAGAGGGTTAGGGTGAGGGGCCTTTGTTAAAGCAAAAAACTACCGTTTAGCGCGCTCGGCGCTCAGAGTAGCAATGCGCATAATCACCGCTACCGCCTGCTCCATCCCTTCCAGCGTAATAAACTCATGCTTGCCATGGAAGTTATAGCCGCCGGTAAACAGGTTTGGACAAGGCAGCCCCTTGAAGGACAGCTGTGCACCATCGGTGCCACCGCGGATCGGCTTCATCACCGGCTCAATATCGCAGTCCCGCATCGCCTGCTGTGCCAGTTCGATCACATGAGGATGCTCGGCCACCTGCTCCCGCATGTTGTAGTAATTATCCTCAATCGCCACCTCAATGTAGCAATCCCGTGGTAACCCACGGCCAACTTTTTGTGCAACTTCAATCATCTT
The DNA here is from genome assembly GCF_945957435.1 of Serratia sp. PL7. Classification (NCBI taxonomy): domain Bacteria; kingdom Pseudomonadati; phylum Pseudomonadota; class Gammaproteobacteria; order Enterobacterales; family Yersiniaceae; genus Serratia; species Serratia sp. PL7. The sequence goes on from NZ_CAMFLB010000002.1 coordinate 412,501, forward strand.
GCGCTTGCGTGCCTCAAAACCTTCACGCTCAAAATCCCGCAGGATGTAGTGCATCTCGGCACGTTCAACGTTCCCCTTGATGCTGTTGAGATGGTAAAAGCCCTGATACCCCTCAGTATGCTCCGGTGTTTCCTCGGCGGGTAACGCCTGTTGGAAACGGGTTGCCAACGACAACGCGTTCACCATCACCCCTTTGGCACTGCCGGGATGTACGTTATTACCGACGATTTTCACCGTCACCGCTGCCGCATTGAAGTTTTCACACTCCAGCTCACCAACTCCACCACCATCGACGGTGTAAGCCCATGCGGCATCAAACGCGGCAACGTCAAAGAAATGCGCTCCCTTGCCCACTTCTTCATCCGGCGTGAACGCCACGCGGATATCGCCGTGAGGTATTTTTTGCTGCTTTAGCCGCACCATCGCGGTCAAGATCTCGGCAATCCCGGCTTTATCGTCGGCCCCCAACAGCGTTTTGCCGTCGGTAGTGATCAGCGTTTGCCCCAGCATCTGATGCAAGATCGGGAACATCACCGGCGATAACACTTCATCACCAATGCCCAAGGCAATGTCACCACCGCGATAGTTTTCCACTATCTGCGGTGTCACATGCTTTCCCGAAAAATCGGGTGAAGTATCAAGGTGAGAAATAAAGCCAATGGCTGGCACTGGCCAGCTCACATTGCCAGGCAGCGTACCCATCACGCAGCCATGTTCGCTTAGCGATACCCGTTCAAACCCCAGCCCAATCATTTCCTGTTGCAACGCACGCGCCAGCTTCAGTTGCCCTTCGGTACTAGGCACATGTTTGACGTTCGCTTTAGCCTGTGTGTCAAATGAGACGTAGTTAAAAAAGCGATCTAGTAGTTTATCCATGGTTCCGCCCTCAGAATTTCGCGTTTCATTATGCGGAACCGATCCGGATCAAATATTGAGACAGGTCATTAATAATCAGATTTAACACAAATCATTAAAGCAAGTGATGGTTTAATAGGGTAACTACCGACGCAAAAATCGGCCAATTGGCATGACTTATGGGCTGTTTGGCTTTCAATTACCTGATTCAGCGTCTATCATGCGCGCTCTTAAATTTTTGATCGGCGCCGCTGGCTTTGAGCTTCAGTACCTGACGGGTCACTCCCGTAAGCTCGCGCAGTCTTTTCCAGCGGCGGTTCTATCTGCACCACCGTACGGGATAGAGACACTAAAATGACTGAACGATCCTCTCTGGTTACACTGAACGCCCTGAGTAAAAGTTTTGACGGCAAAGAGATCATCCGCGATCTCAACCTTGAGATTAACGATGGTGAATTCCTCACCCTGCTTGGCCCTTCCGGCTGCGGGAAAACCACCGTGCTGCGGCTGATTGCCGGGTTGGAAAATGCCGACCACGGGCAGATTGTGCTCGACGGGCAAGACATCACCGCCATCCCGGCCGAGCATCGGCACGTTAACACCGTGTTTCAAACCTATGCCCTATTCCCCCATATGACCGTGTTTGAAAATGTCGCCTTTGGCCTGCGCATGCAGAAAACCCCAGAGGCGGAGTTAACGCCGCGCGTGGAGGAAGCCCTGCGCATGGTGCAATTGGACGAGTTCGCTCAGCGCCGCCCGCATCAACTGTCTGGTGGGCAACAGCAACGGGTCGCGATTGCCCGGGCCGTGGTGAATAAACCTAAACTGTTGCTGCTCGACGAGTCGCTTTCGGCACTGGACTACAAGCTGCGCAAGCAGATGCAGAACGAGTTGAAAGCGCTACAGCGCCAGTTGGGCATCACCTTTGTGTTCGTCACGCACGATCAGGAAGAGGCTCTGACCATGTCCGATCGGATTGTGGTGATGCGCGACGGGCGAATAGAACAAGACGGTACCCCACGGGAAATCTACGAAGAGCCCAAGAACCTGTTTGTCGCCAGCTTTATCGGTGAGATCAATATCTTTGATGCGGTAGTGCTACATCGTATCGATCCGCAGCGGGTGCGCGCTCGTGTAGAAGGCCGTGAGTGTGATATCTACGCCGATCTCCCGGTCGAGCCTGGGCAATCCCTGAAAGTTCTGCTGCGCCCGGAAGATCTGCGCGTCGAAGAGGTGAACGACAGCGAGCAGATAGATGGCCTGATCGGCTACGTGCGCGAACGCAACTATAAAGGCATGACGCTAGAGTCGGTAGTTGAACTGGAAAACGGTAAAATGGTGATGGTCAGCGAGTTCTTCAATGAAGACGATCCTGACTTTGACCACTCGTTAAACCAAAAGATGGCGATAACCTGGGTTGCAAGCTGGGAGGTAGTGCTGGCCGATGAAGAAATCGCGTAATTTGCTGCAAAACCTGGTGATCAGCGGCACCGTTGGCTGGCTGGTGCTGTTTGTTTTTCTGCCGAATCTGATGATTATCGGTACCAGTTTCCTCACCCGTGACGACGCCAATCTGGTACAGATGGTGTTCACTCTGGATAATTACACCCGGCTGTTTGATCCCCTGTATGCCCAGGTGATGCTGCACTCGCTGAACATGGCGGCGATCGCCACCTTGTGCTGCCTGCTGCTGGGTTATCCCTTCGCTTTTATTCTGGCCCGCCTGCCGCAAAGGGTGCGCCCGCTGCTGCTGTTCCTGCTGATTGTGCCCTTCTGGACCAACTCGCTGATCCGTATCTATGGCCTGAAGCTGTTTCTCAGCACTCGCGGCTATCTGAATGAGTTCTTGCTGTGGGCCGGGATCATCGATACTCCGTTACGCATTATGTATACCTCTGGCGCAGTGGTGTTAGGGCTAGTCTATATCTTGCTGCCATTTATGGTGATGCCGCTCTACTCCAGCCTGGAGAAGCTGGATAAATCCTGCCTGGAAGCGGCCCGCGATCTCGGGGCCAGCAAGCTGCAAACCTTTATCCGCATCATCATTCCGCTGACTATGCCAGGCATTATCGCCGGTTGCCTGTTGGTGCTGCTGCCCGCTATGGGGCTGTTCTACGTGGCCGACTTGATGGGCGGAGCCAAAAACCTGCTGATCGGTAACGTCATCAAGAGCCAGTTCCTGAATATCCGTGACTGGCCGTTTGGTGCCGCCACCAGCATTTGCCTGACGCTGGTGATGGGGCTGATGCTGTGGATCTATTACCGGGCCGCCAAGCTGCTGAACAAAAAGGGGGAACTGGAATGATCGGACGCCTGTTGCGCGGTGGCTTTATGAGCCTGATTTACGCTTATCTCTATATTCCCATCGTGATCCTGATCGTTAACTCGTTCAACACCTCGCGCTTTGGCATCAACTGGCAGGGTTTCACCACCCACTGGTACAGCATGTTGATGAACAACGACAGCCTGTTGCAGGCCGCGGGGCATTCACTGACCATGGCGGTACTTTCCGCCAGCTTTGCGACCATGATCGGCTCTTTGGCGGCGGTGGCATTGTATCGCTATCGTTTTCGCGGGAAACCCTTCGTCGGTGGCATGCTGTTTGTGGTGATGATGTCGCCAGATATCGTGATGGCCATCTCGCTGCTGGTGCTGTTTATGCTGCTGGGGGTCTCGTTGGGCTTCTGGTCGCTGCTGTTTTCGCATATCACCTTCTGCCTGCCCTTTGTGGTCGTCACCGTCTATGCGCGCCTGAAGGGCTTTGACGTCAAGATGCTGGAGGCTGCACGCGATCTGGGTGCCAGCGAAATGGTGATCCTGCGCAAAATCATCCTGCCGCTGGCGATGCCTGCCGTTGCCGCCAGTTGGCTGCTAAGCTTCACGCTGTCGATGGATGATGTCGTGGTCTCTTCGTTCGTGACCGGGCCAAGCTACGAGATTTTGCCCTTGAAGATCTATTCGATGGTGAAGGTCGGCGTTTCGCCTGAGGTGAACGCCCTGGCGACCATTCTGCTGGTGTTATCGCTAGCGCTGGTACTGACCAGCCAACTGCTGTTGCGCGATCGGCAAAAACACTGATTTGCCAATGGGATAAGCGCCTTTACCCCACTGGGTACGCCACCTATAATGGCCGCTCTCTGGGGTATGGCGCATCACGCTATACTGTAAAAACACGCACTGCTAAAGGATCCGTACCATGAAAAAGTGGTCACATCTGCTCGCAGCCGGGATGATGGCACTGAGCCTTGGCTCGGCAAACGCCGCGGACGACGGCAAAACGCTCTATTTCTACAACTGGACCGAGTATGTCCCGCCGGGGCTGCTGGAACAGTTCACCAAAGAAACCGGTATCAAGGTGATTTACTCCACCTATGAATCCAACGAAAGCATGTACGCCAAGTTGAAAACCTACCGGGACGGCGCGTACGATCTGGTAGTCCCTTCTACCTATTTCATCGCCAAGATGAGCAAGGAAGGGATGCTGCAAAAGATCGACAAAAGCAAACTCAGCCACTTTAACGATCTCGATCCCAACCTGTTGCACAAGCCGTTCGATCCCAACAACGATTACTCCATTCCCTATATCTGGGGCGCAACCGCCATTGGTGTCAATACGGATGCCATTGATGCCAATACCGTAACCGCTTGGGCCGATCTGTGGAAGCCGGAATACAAAGGCCGCGTGTTGCTCACCGATGATGCACGTGAAGTGTTCCAGGTCGCGCTGCGCAAGTTGGGTTATTCGGGCAATACCACCGATCCTGAACAGATCGAGGCTGCCTATAACGAGCTCAAGAAGCTGATGCCAAACGTACTGGCGTTTAACTCTGATAACCCCGGCAATCCGTATATGGAAGGCGAAGTCGATCTGGGCATGGTGTGGAACGGTTCGGCCTATGTCGCACGCCAGGCTGGTACCCCACTGGAGATCGTCTGGCCGAAAGAAGGCGGTATTTTCTGGATGGATAGCCTGGCTATTCCGGCGAATGCCAAGAACGTCGAGGGAGCGTTGAAGCTGATCGACTTCCTGCTACGCCCGGAGATCGCAGTACAGGTGGCGGAAACCATCGGTTACCCTACCCCCAATCTGGCCGCGAGAAAGCTGTTGCCGAAGGAGATCGCCAACGACAAATCTCTGTATCCAGATAATGCGGTGATTGAGAACGGTGAATGGCAAAACGATGTGGGCGATACCAGTACGCTGTATGAGACCTACTTCCAGCAGCTAAAAGCCGGTCGCTGATCCCCTCACCAGTTCCCTCTCCCACAGGGAGAGGGAACTGGTACAGTGCCATGGCCAGATCTCGCGTTTAATCTGTGTCCCCATGTCCAGGTCAGTTTCTACAACTGATAGCGTACTCGATCGGTCCTCTCTCCCTGTGGAAGAGGGTTAGGGTTAGAGTGAGGGGCAAGCATCAATCTACCCCCCAACCTCCTGCTACGGCTTATCCGCCCGCTCGACCTTGCCCATCAGGAACTTGTGCACAAAGCGTGGCACCACTTCGCTGGCCGGGCCGTAATGCTTCTCTTCGAACTGGCTTTCCACCAGGCTCGGCTCCAGGTTCAGCTCCATGGTATAAGCCCCACCCAACCGTGCCTCGTGAACAAAACCTGCCGCCGGGTAAACATTGCCAGAGGTGCCAATCGCGATAAAGAAATCGGCCTTGGCCAACGCGGCGTAAATCTCATCCATCCCCAGCGGCATTTCACCAAACCACACCACGTGGGGCCGCAGAGGCGCAGGGAACTGGCAGCAGTGGCAACGTTCATCCACACTCAGATCGCCCAACCATTCCACCACCTGCCCGGAGCTGGTGCAGCGTACTTTCAGCAGCTCACCATGCATATGCAACACCTGCTTGCTACCGGCTCGCTCGTGCAAGTTGTCGATATTCTGCGTGACCAGCAGGAAGTTCTCCTCCCCCAGCCACTCTTCCAAATCAGCCAGCGCACGGTGGGCCGCATTAGGGCCGATATCTGACTGCTGCAGTTGACGACGGCGCGCATTATAAAACTCCTGCACCAAGGCAGGATCGCGCTGAAAACCGTCCAGGGTGGCGACATCTTCCACCTTGTGCTCTTCCCACAGCCCATCGGCAGCGCGGAAAGTACGGATGCCAGACTCGGCAGAGATCCCAGCCCCCGTCAGCACCACGACAAACGGCTTTTTCAGCTCTGCCGCCGCCATGGTATCGCGTTGGAATATCCGCGAGCGAAAACGCTGATGCCGCACATGCTTACTCTTGCGAAACTGACACAACCGATGGCGAGTGTGCATGAACTCTCCTTATTTATGACTTTCCACCAAATTGAGGAACGCTGCCCCACGAACACCACCGGCATCGCCATAGCGTGCCTTCTCGATGCGTGGCAGTTTGGCTACCCGTAACAAATGGGCGGGCAAACGCTGGGGCAACGCCTGATAAATTGCGGCAAAATTCGATAAGCCGCCGCCAATCACCACCAGGTGGGGGTCGATGATGGTCAGCAGGTTGCCCAGGCAAATGGCCAGGACATCCAGAAAACGTTCTACGTGCGCTACAGCCTGTGGTTCACCGGCCTGATAATGCGCAATGATTTGCTGCGCTGGCAACCGTTGTTGATAAAAATGCGCGTACATCCACTCAAATCCGCGGCCAGAGATGTAATTCTCGATGCAACCGTCATGGCCGCAGCCACAGGGAACGCGAGGAATATCACGCCCGAGCACCTCCAGCGCATCCACAGGCAAGCGGAAATGGCCAAACTCTCCGGTGATAAAGTTACGCCCAGAGACCACTTTACCATTAACGATCAAACCACCACCAACTCCGGTACCCAGGATGATGCCCAGCACCATCGGGTAATGGCGAAACTCTTCGTCCCAAGCTTCCGAGAGCGTGAAGCAGTTGGCGTCGTTATCGACCTTGACCTCACGGCCAATCAGCGCGCTCAGATCGCGAGGCAGCGGCTGCCCCATCGCGGCCGGGACGTTGGCGGTAAACAAGGTGCCATCTTCATTTGGCAGGCCGGGAATACCTATGCCCACCAGCCCTTGCGTACCACAGACGGCATCGGCCTCATGGGTGAGATCGCGTAATACCGCCAGCAGTTGCCGGTAGTCGTCACGCGGCGTCGGCACCCGCTTTTGCCAGATACGTTGCAGATTGGCGTCGAACACCCCAAGTTCAATCTTGGTGCCGCCCATGTCGAAACCGTAGTACATAACTCGCCCTCAGGGTAAAAAAATGGGGCCCGCTACTGGCCCCAGGTTTTTATTACTGCCCGCTCAATACGCGGGCCGGATCGATGCGGCTGGCACGTCTGGCCGGATACCAACTGGCCAGCAGGCTAAGCACGATTGCCGTACCCAGTACGATCGCCACGTCAAGCCAGTGCAGTTCGGACGGCAGGAAATCGATAAAGTAGATGTCGCCAGACAGGAAAGAATGGCCCATCAGCTTTTCGATACCTTTCATGATATTGGTCAGCTGTAGCGAGGCAATCACTCCAACCACTACCCCACTAAGGCTACCTACCAGCCCAGCCAACAGGCCATACCAGACAAAGATGGCGCGAATAAAGCCGTCTTTGGCCCCCAGCGTACGCAGCACGGCAATGTCGCCGCTCTTGTCCTTCACCGCCATAACCAGAGTGGAAACGATGTTGAAACAGGCCACGCCTATCACCAGCACCATCGCCAGATACATGATGGCGCGGATCATCTGAATGTCGCGATACATAAAACCGTAGGTGCCAATCCAGCTCTTGATATAGACGGTAGCATCGGCAACTTCTCCGGCGTCACGCACCAGCTTGTTAGCGGCGAAGACGTCGTTGACCTTGATGGCGATGCCGGTGACACTGTCACCCATATCCAGATATTGCTGGGCATCTGCCAACGGCACCATGGCCAGACTGTGATCGAGCTGGCCGCTAAGTTGCAGAATGCCGGTGACATGCAGGCGAATACGCTTCGGCTGCAACAGTTTCATCTCAGGATCGCTATTGGGGATCATCACCGTGACGTAAGAGCCCTGCTTCACGCCCAGAGCGTCAGCCACCCCTTTGCCCAGGATCACCTGCTGCTCACCGCTTTTGAAGTTAGCCCAGGCATCGCCCTGCACATAACTTGGCAGCGCGCTGAGCTGTTTTTCCTGCGCAGGATCGACCCCTTTTACCTGCACGGCACGTAGCTGAGCACCATTTTCCATCAGCCCGGTAAAGTTGATATAGGGTGCCGCTGCCAGAATGCCCGGTACCTTTTCGACCCGTTGCAGGATCTCCGGCCAGCCGGTGAACGGTTGCTTGACCGGTTCGATCTCACCGTGTGGCACCACCGCCAGAATACGGTTCTGCAGTTCACGTTCGAAGCCGTTCATTGCGCTCAGCCCCACGATCAGCACCGCCACGCCCAGCGCGATGCCGATGGTGGAGATCACCGAGATCAACGAAACCATGCCGCCGCGCCGCCGGCCACGGCTAAAGCGCAGCGCCATCAGCAATGAAAGTGGCGAAGCGCTCATTACTCGGCCCCCATCAGGGTCAGTTGTGCCTGTAGATGGCCGTCTGCCATTTCCAACTGGCGGCTCAGGCGTTTAGCGAGTTGCAGATCGTGGGTGACCACCAAAAATGCGGTACCCTGGCGTACGTTCAATTCGCCCAGCAAATCGAAGATGCTGTCTGCGGTGCGTTTATCCAGGTTGCCGGTAGGCTCATCCGCCAATACCAGCGAAGGGTTATTCACCAACGCCCGGGCAATCGCCACGCGCTGACGTTCACCGCCGGAGAGCTCGGACGGGCGATGTTTGCTACGTTTTTCCAGGCCCACGGCCGCCAGCATCTCCAGCGCCTTTTCCTTCGCCAGCGCCGGTTTCATGCCGCCGATCAGCAGCGGCATCGCGGCGTTCTCCAACGCGGTGAAATCCGGCAGCAGATGATGAAACTGATAGATAAAGCCGAGCTGACGATTGCGCAGTTCAGCTTTGGCAGTGGAAGAAAGCTTGTTCAACGACTGCCCTTTGTAGATCACCTCACCCGAGGTGGGTGAATCCAGCCCCCCCAGCAGGTGCAGCAAAGTACTTTTACCGGAACCCGAGCTGCCGACGATCGCCATCATCTCGCCCGGTTGCATGGCAAAACTGACATTGCGCAGCACGTCGGTATGCAGGTTGCCTTCCTGATAGGTTTTACACAGGCGCTCACACTGCAATAAAGGATGGTTACTCATAACGTAAAGCCTCAGCGGGTTGTACGGCGGCAGCGCGCCATGAAGGGTAAAGCGTGGATAACAGCGAGACCGCCATCGCCACTACGGCAATGATCGTCACCTGGATAGGGTCAACCGCCACCGGCAGAGAAGCCCCGTCGATCAACGCGCCAAGGATCGGCATCAGGTTGTTCAGATTGGTGGCAAGCAGAACGCCTAACAGCGTTCCCAGGAGCGAGCCGATAATCCCGGCGCTGGCCCCCTGCACCATAAAGACCGACATGATCTGCCGCCGCGTCAGGCCCAGGGTTTGCAGAATGGCCACTTCGCCTTGCTTCTCCATCACCAACAGGCCCAGCGAGGTAATAATATTGAATGCCGCCACCGCCACGATCAGGCTGAGCAACAGCCCCATCATGTTTTTCTCCATGCGCACCGCCTGGAACAACTCACCCTTGCGCTCACGCCAGTCTTTCCACTGGGTACCTTCCGGCAGCGTTTGCTGGCTAAGGGTGTCCACCGTCAACGGCTGTTGCAGGAACAAGCGCCAACCGGTGATATTGCCCGCCGGGTAGCGCATCAGGCGTGAAGCATCTTGCTGGTTCGCCAGCAGCTGATAACCGTCCACTTCGCTATTGGCGTGGAAGGTGCCAATCACGGTGAATAAACGTTGGCTCGGGATGCGACCCATCGGGGTGAACTGGCTGGCGCTAGGCACCATCAGACGCAGTTGATCGCCACGCTTGACCCCTAACTGCCCGGCAAGCTGTTCACCGATAATCAGGTTGTACTCACCCGGTTGCAGCTGTTGCTGTTGAACGTTGACCAGATAAGGCGTCAGCGGATCGGGCTGCTGCGGATCAACCCCCAACATGACGCCAACGGCCACGCTGCGAGCACTTTGCAGCACCACATCGCCGGTAGTCAACGGAGTGACTCGGGTGACACCATGCAGGTTTTGCACGGCAGAGGCTGGCAGCTGTTCAGGGTTGATGGAGCCCTGTTTACTGGTGATCAGCGCCTGCGGCATGAGCCCCAGGATGTTGTTTTCGAGATCTTTCTCGAAGCCATTCATCACTGAAAGCACCGTCACCAGCGCCATCACCCCCAGCGTAATGCCAATGGTGGATAGCCAGGAAACAAACCGCCCAAAGCGGTCTGAGGCTCGCCCGCGCATATAACGCAGGCCAATAAATAACGCGACAGGTTGATACATGAAATCCGTTTTGTTGCCGTAGCTTAAGCAAAGTGATCAAGGATAATAAAGGCTCTACCGGGTTTATGGAACCACCCGGCCGGTTTTATTCATCATGTTTGCACGGGTTTACAGAAAATGCCTGATTTTGAACATCCTGAAGACACGGTTGTTTCCGCTGACAGCCGTTTAACCGTTTGACAATCCGTTTACAACGGGCAAATTAATAGACTGAACGAATCAATGCCAACCACATGAGGTAGCCATGACCGTTAAGCCCCACTGCATCACCGCCGCCGATATTGCCAAAGCGGCCGAAATCCTGCAAAACCACGCGATCCGCACACCGGTAATGACTTCCCGCCAGGCGGATGAGATCGCCGGTGCCCAGCTCTTTTTCAAGTGCGAGAATTTCCAGCGCATTGGGGCCTTTAAATTCCGTGGTGCCTATAACGCCATCAGCCAATTGGCTCCGGCCCAGCGCCAGGCCGGAGTGATAGCCTTCTCATCCGGTAACCATGCGCAGGCCATGGCGTTGGCGGCCCGTGAGCTTGGGGTGAACGTCACCATTGTGATGCCACATGACGCCCCCGCCGCCAAGCTGGCGGCAACCCGCGGCTACGGAGCTAACGTGGTGATCTATCAGCGGCAAACCGAAGACCGGGAAGCGATCACCCAACGGTTAGCGGCGGAACAGGGCTTAACGGTGATCCCACCTTACGATTATCCGCAGGTGATGGCAGGCCAAGGCACCGCAGCTAAAGAGCTGATCGAAGAAGTTGGCCCGTTGGATATTCTGCTGGTTTGTACCGGTGGCGGCGGATTGCTCTCTGGATGCGCCGTTGCGGCACATCACTGGTCGCCCGGTTGCCGGGTATTTGGCGTCGAACCCGAAGCGGGCAACGATGTGCAACAGGCGTTCCGCAGCGGTGAAAGAGTGTGGATCCCGGTACCAAAAACCATTGCCGACGGCGCGCAAACCCAGCAGGTGGGCAATCTCACCTTCCCGATCATTCAACACTATGTGGAAGATATCCTGACGGTGACCGACCAACAGCTATGCCAGCAAATGCGTTTCTTTATGGAGCGGATGAAGATGGTAGTCGAACCGACCGGTTGCCTGGCTGCCGCTGCGGCGATGAATCAGGTCATCGATCTGCGGGGCAAAAAAGTCGGGGTGATCGTCAGCGGTGGCAACGTGGACGTCGATAAAATCGGCCAGTATCTCGCCATGGCGCAGAATTGATTAAATTACCGCCAACAGGAAGCTTGCTCGCGCTTTTACCAGTGTCAGTTTATAAGCTGCTAGGCTAGTATAACCAAGGTAAAAGGTGATGGGCTTGAACCACTTGATGGTCCCCTCACCCTAACCCTCTCCCAGAAGGAGAGGGTACCGAATGTGCCACAGCCATACTCCGTTCCTAATCGCAACACCGTTCCAGCTCCCTCTCCTTGGGGAGAGGGTTAGGGTGAGGGGGAACGGGTTAGCTTTGGCCAAAGGCCAGGTAAACAGGATTTTGTGGTATTCACACGTCAAGCGCCACGGTGAACACCACAAAAACTGTTATTCAATTCATTGATTAAAGATAACTGAATGAGCATTTCTGATAAAAGCCGCAGCTCCGCATCTTCCTACCGTTACTCTCTTCCTGACCGTGCGGGCGATTTACGCCAGCTAGGGCAACTCACCGGCTCTGCCTGTGCCGTTGAATGTGCGGAAATCGCCGAACGCCATCCAGGCCCGGTGATGCTCATCGCCCCGGATATGCAAAATGCGTTGCGGTTGCGTGACGAAATCCAGCAGTTTACCGATCAGATGGTGACCACCCTTTCCGACTGGGAAACGCTGCCATACGACAGCTTCTCGCCCCATCAGGAAATCATCTCGGCGCGGCTTTCCAGCCTGTATCATCTGCCGACCATGGCACGCGGCATCATCATTTTGCCGGTGAATACGTTGATGCAACGCGTCTGCCCGCATGAGTTCCTGCATGGCCATGCGTTGGTGATGAAAAAGGGCCAACGGCTGTCGCGGGATCTGCTGCGGGCACAGTTGGAACAGGCCGGTTACCGCAGCGTCGATCAGGTGATGGAACATGGCGAATTTGCTACGCGCGGTGCGTTGCTGGATTTGTATCCCATGGGCAGCGAAGAGCCTTATCGCATCGACTTTTTCGACGACGAGATCGACAGCCTGCGCACCTTTGATGTGGATAACCAACGCACCTTGAGCGAAGTGGAAGCCATCAACCTGCTGCCAGCTCACGAGTTCCCGACCGATAAGGCCGCCATTGAGCTGTTCCGCAGCCAGTGGCGTGAACAGTTTGAAGTACGCCGCGACGCCGAACATATTTATCAGCAAGTGAGTAAAGGCACCTGGCCTGCCGGTATCGAATACTGGCAACCGTTGTTTTTCAGCCAGCCGCTGCCTTCCTTGTTCAGCTATCTGCCAGCCAATACGCTGCTCGTCAACACCGGTAACCTGGAAGGCGCCGCCGAGCGTTTCTGGCTTGATGTCAATCAACGCTATGAGAACCGGCGGATCGATCCGATGCGACCGCTGCTGGCTCCGGAGACCCTGTGGCTACGGGTCGATGCGCTATTTGCCGAGCTGAAAGCCTGGCCGCGAATGGCGTTGAAAACCGAGGAACTGCCCGCCAAAGCCGGTTGCACCAACCTGGGTTATCAAACCCTGCCAGAACTCGCCGTCCAGGCCCAGCAGAAGGCCCCACTGGATAATCTGCGACGCTTTATTGAAAGCTTCACCGGGGGCGTGGTCTTCTCAGTAGAGAGTGAAGGCCGCCGCGAAACCCTGCAAGATCTGCTTGGCCGCATCAAGCTGAGTACCAGCCTGATCCATCATCTGGATGAGGTCGAAGCATCGGGCCGCTACATGATGGTCGGCGCCTCCGAGCGTGGCTTCCTGGATACGCTGCGTGACCGGGCGTTGATTTGTGAAAGCGATCTGCTCGGTGAGCGCGTCAGCCGCCGTCGGCAGGATAATCGCCGCACCATCAATACCGATACCCTGATCCGCAACCTGGCAGAGCTGCACCCAGGGCAGCCGGTGGTGCATCTGGAACACGGCGTTGGCCGCTACGTTGGCCTGACGACGCTGGAAGCCGGGGGCATCAAAGCGGAATACCTGATCCTCTCCTACGCCGGTGAGGACAAACTGTACGTGCCGGTCTCTTCCCTGCACCTGATCAGCCGCTATGCCGGTGGAGCCGACGAAAACGCTCCACTGCACCGGCTCGGCGGGGATGTCTGGTCTCGAGCCAGGCAGAAAGCCGCCGAACGCGTGCGTGACGTGGCCGCCGAGCTGTTGGACATTTACGCCCAACGTGCCGCCAAGAGCGGTTTTGCGTTCAAGCATAATCGTGACCAGTATCAACTGTTTTGCCAGACCTTCCCGTTTGAGACCACGCCAGATCAGGAACAGGCCATCAACGCGGTGCTGAGCGATATGTGCCAGCCATTGGCGATGGATCGTCTGGTGTGCGGCGACGTCGGCTTTGGTAAAACTGAAGTGGCGATGCGTGCCGCCTTCCTGGCCGTCGAGAACGGTAAGCAGGTCGCGGTCCTGGTGCCGACGACCCTGTTAGCGCAGCAGCACTTCGACAACTTCCGCGATCGCTTTGCCACCTGGCCAATCCGCATCGAAATGATGTCGCGTTTTCGCAGTGCCAAAGAGCAGCAACAGATCCTGGAAGAGGCGGCCGAAGGCAAAGTCGATATCCTCATTGGTACCCATAAGCTATTGCAGAGCGATCTGCGCTGGAAAGATCTGGGGCTGTTGGTTGTCGATGAAGAACACCGCTTTGGCGTACGCCACAAAGAGCGCATCAAGGCAATGCGGGCCGACGTTGATATCCTGACGCTGACCGCCACGCCAATCCCGCGCACCCTGAATATGGCCATGAGCGGCATGCGCGATCTGTCGATCATTGCTACCCCACCGGCCCGCCGTCTGGCAGTGAAAACCTTTGTCCGCGAGTACGACAGCCTGGTGGTGCGCGAGGCCATCCTGCGTGAGGTACTGCGCGGCGGCCAGGTGTATTACCTGTACAACGACGTCGAGAATATCGATAAAGCCGCCGAACGCTTGGCGGAGCTGGTGCCGGAAGCGCGGATTGCCATTGGCCACGGCCAGATGCGGGAACGCGATCTGGAACGGGTGATGAATGATTTCCACCACCAGCGCTTCAACGTGCTGGTCTGTACCACCATTATCGAAACCGGCATCGATATCCCCAGCGCCAATACCATCATTATCGAACGGGCCGACCGCTTTGGCTTGGCGCAGTTGCATCAACTGCGTGGCCGCGTCGGGCGTTCTCACCATCAGGCCTATGCTTATCTGTTAACGCCAAACCCGAAGGTCATGAGCACCGACGCACACAAGCGGTTGGAGGCGATTGCCACGCTGGAAGATTTGGGGGCCGGATTCGCGCTCGCTACCCACGATTTGGAAATCCGTGGTGCAGGGGAACTGCTGGGAGAGGACCAAAGCGGCCAGATGACCACCGTGGGCTTCTCGCTGTATATGGAGCTGTTGGAAAGCGCCGTCGACGCCCTGAAGAACGGGCGTGAGCCTTCGCTGGAAGATCTCACCAGCAATCAGACGGAAGTGGAGCTGCGCATGCCAGCGCTGCTGCCCGACGACTTTATCCCGGACGTGAATACTCGTTTGTCCTTCTATAAACGCATTGCCAGCGCTAAAAATGAGGGTGAACTGGAGGAACTGAAGGTTGAGCTGATCGACCGCTTTGGCCTGCTGCCGGATGCAGCACGTAATCTGCTGCAAAGCGCGGCAATGCGTCAACAGGCGCAGTTACTGGGGATCAAGCGTATCGAAGGCAACGAGCGCGGGGGCTTTATCGAGTTTGGTGAGAAGAACCGGGTCGATCCGGGTTATCTGATTGGCTTGCTGCAAAGCAAACCGCAGGTTTACCGCCTGGATGGGCCAACCAAGCTGAAGTTTATGTTGGATCTTAGCGACCGGGCCGAACGCTTGAAGTTTATCGGCGAACTGCTGGCAGCGTTCAGAGAGCATACTTTGCCAGCTTGATGACCAATGTCCCCTCACCCTCTCCCTTTGGGAGAGGGTTGTTGTTAGGAGTAAACGGCGAAGATCAGACCTTGGTCAGTATCAACTGACCGCTTTTATCCAGCGGGATCTGGGTGCCTGGATCGTGATCCATGCGGATTTTACCCTGTTGGTTGCCAATTTTGTAAGTCACGTCATAGCCCAGCATTTTCTGCGATTTGTCATACACCGTTTTACAGCGCTGCTGCGTGCTGGTGGTGGTATCGTTATCCTGCATGGCACTCTGCACCTGGTGACCAGCATACCCACCACCCAGCGCACCCACCACGGTCGCAACATCACGGCCCCGGCCGCCGCCAAACTGGTGACCAATAACCCCCCCGGCCACCGCCCCCAGCACTGAGCCAGCGATGCGGTTTTCATCCTGAACTGGCGCACGATGGGTCACCGTGACATTCCGGCACTCCTGGCGAGGGGTCTTGATGGTTTCTTTGATCGGTGTTGCGGCGAGAACCTGCGCATATTGTGGGCCGGGAGTGAATACGTCCAGACCGGCCACGGCAGCAATTCCCAGAGCGGCTGCAATACCAATCCCAACACCGGCTAACATTGATTTGTTCACAGGAAATCCTCCTGAATGTGTTACCACGCATTATGCACCGGGCAAGCTCGCCTCAATCATAGGCAATCCCCCCGGTTTACGGCGTGCGTGACGCGCCGTCTGTAAACGCCCTAAAGTCTGCACAAGGAAGTTCAGCCTCGCAATAAGACTCCGTGAGCAAAATGCGATGAAAGCGGGCCAAAACCAATGAATTAAGAAGAATCTTAACCATACCCGTTGTTCACGAATCGAAAACCGTGAGGCATGGGTGCGGAATCAAACCGCTGTGTTGGAAAAATCGGCAGTGTATACGGTGAACATGGGTAAAGACGTGTCGATTCCTTACCGAAATTTTGCTGCTTCGATACCGTCATAAAGCTGATCGATAAAGCGGACAAACGCTTTAAATCCATCATTAATGAGTGATGTAAAATACTGACATTCATCCTCAGTGAAAATGAGCCGGTTTATGATTTCATCATCGGCTCCCATTGTGTGTCCTGATTCATGGCTTGCATGCAGGGAACCACAAAATTCCAGTTTTAAACTGGTTCCACTAGTTATCTCATTCAGAGTTGTGAACATGATGTTTCCCGTTGCCTCCATCACTTCAATAATGACCAATCTTGATTTGGCATCTTTACCCGCTATTAACTCTATGAGGTCGTAAGTCAGTTTTCGGCTTGCCGAAAGCTCCTCTGACCAGAGGTATTGTAGTGTTTCGGTGAAGGGACGACTTTTGTTCATGTCTAGCTGTTGCAGGTCAGTTATGTACCAAGGCCAATGATTCGAGTCCTCCTTCGCATGTTTATTGATCGCGTCTTCAAGTTCATTCTTAGGGGAAGCAAAAGGTAGCACGTATTTATTTATGTCTCCGAAACTCATAATAAAATGTGACATGCCAGGTAGAAAAGAAAGTCGTTCCTCAAGCGGAAGTGTTGTATTGCGGATATGAGTGAAAAACTTGTGTTTGGAAAAAGCGTCTTTTTGAATTTCAATCGCGAGTGACACTTTATTCATCATCTTAACACCTGTTTTATAAGTGACATTTTATGGCTCAAAAACAGCAACCATGTTTTGTGAACTATGAAGTTAATCGTGGGCTTTAAAGAGTATGTCAACGGCGATACTTTCTCTGTACGGCCACAGTTACTATAGCCCAATATTTGATTAGTCAATTCTTAACAAGGTGGTGACTCGCTCCCCGATGCCATTGAACAATGTATTAAAATGTCAGTGAATTGAGTGCGGTGAAAGTCGCACACTCCGTTCTTAGGGGCGCAGTCTTGCAACCTACTGATCTCACGGCAATAAAAAACCCACGCGGCAAGCCTACGTGGGTTTTCATCAACCGAACGAATGGGTTTAAAAAATTAGTGCATCTTCAAGCGCGGACGGATCACGCGGTTGATACCACCCACCAGCATCATCAGGCCGGTTTTGGTATAGCCGTGCAGCGCTACCTGGTGCATACGGTACAGCGAAATATACACCACGCGGGCGATACGCCCTTCGACCATCATTGAACCGCGCATCAGGTTGCCCATCAGGCTACCTACGGTACTGAAGCGGGAAAGCGAAACCAGTGAACCGTGATCCTTATAAACGTAAGGCTTCATCGGCTGATCGTGCATCATCGCCAGGATGTTGCTATAGCAACGTGATGCCATCTGGTGAGCAGACTGTGCCCGAGGTGGCACAAAGCCGCCGCCTTCACGTGGGCAGGAAGCGCAGTCACCGATAGCAAAGATGTTGGCATCACGGGTGGTTTGCAGCGTTGGCTCAACTACCAGCTGATTGATGCGGTTGGTTTCCAGCCCAGCAATCTCTTTCATAAAGTCTGGTGCCTTGATGCCCGCCGCCCACACCATCAGATCGGCATTGATAAATTCGCCGCCTTTAGTGTTCAGGCCATGCTCATCGGCACTGGTCACCATGGTATTGGTTAATACGCGTACGCCAAGCTTGTTCAGTTCCTGGTGCGCCGCTGCGGAAATACGCGGCGGCAGAGCTGGCAGAATGCGCTCACCGGCTTCAACCAGGGTAACCTTCAAGGCGCTGTTATCCAGCCCTTCAAAGCCGTAGCTGTGCAGCTGTTTGACCGCATTATGCAGTTCTGCCGACAGCTCAACGCCGGTAGCCCCACCGCCCACGATGGCAATATTCACGCTCTCCTTCTCTTCCGGATTGGCAGAGAACTTGAGGAACAGGTTCAACATCTCGTTATGGAAACGGTGCGCCTGATTCGGGTTATCCAGGAAGATGCAGTTATCTCTTACCCCTGGGGTGCCAAAGTCGTTCGAGGTGCTGCCGAGCGCCATCACCAGGATGTCGTAGCTTAACTCGCGGGCGGGAACCAGCTGGCAGCCTTGCTCATCGCAGATCTGCGTTAACTGCAGCGTTTTCTTTTCACGGTCAATGTTGACCAGTGAACCCAGTTGGAAGTTGAAGAAGTGATTACGCGCATGCGCCAGGTAGTTCAACGCATCCACACCGTCATCCAGGGAGCCGGTAGCCACTTCATGCAGCAACGGCTTCCACAGATGGCTGTGGTTGCGATCCACCAGCGTGATCTCCGCTTTGTGCTTACGACCCAGTTTATGGCCCAGGCTGGTTGCCAGCTCCAGACCACCGGCACCACCGCCGACAATAACGATTTTTTTCTTTGGCGTTGTCAAAATGACCCCCTGAATGTGAACCAATTGTTGCCTAAGGGTAAATAAATAATATCCTTAGAATACATAGGGTTCGCTTAAGTTAAACCTGCAATCTGGGGCCAGAATAGCACGAGAGGTTATTTGGTCATACCAAAATTGATGTACGTCAAAGTTTTTTGGTTAAAGGCTGGACGAAGGGATTTTTTGAGGATTGTGATTCAAATAGTTAGCGTGAGATCACAGTTTTACATTTTGCTGCCCACTGGCGAAAACGGGCACGATAAAAACAAAAAAGCCGCAATTGCTGCCCTTGGGGAACAGCGTTCACGGCTCAATAATGCGTTATAAAACTGTTACGCCAATGTCTTGAACGCTTTGATGCGTTGCAAGTGCGGCGAGATGTTTTTAAACTTGTGACTCTGCTGTTCATCCCAGACGATTTCATAATACTTGTGCAGCAACTCGGCACTACGCTGGCTGTCCAACACTTCGTCCTGGCGAGAAAGCACCACCAGGCAGCGATCGCGGTTCTTCTCACGGAAATCTTCCACGCATTTGGTGGCGATATCACGATACTCTTCCGGCCGGTCGATCTTGCCGTGCATATGTTCTTCCGGGTACAGGTTCGGGTTGAAGATCACCTGACGGATGCCGCACAAAAAACCGATACGTTCAGCCCAAAAGCCCCCAAGACCCACACCGCAGATCAATGGATGGGCATCCCCTTCCTGCTGAACCGCCTTGTCCACCTCTTTCAATAAATGCTGCATATCATGGCGCGGATGCAAAGTGCTGTAGCTGATAAAGCGCACGTCCGGATCGATGAACTGTAACTGCATAATCTTTTCATGATTGCCGGGACTGGTGGAATCGAAGCCATGCAAATAGATAATCATGTGGTTCCTCGCAACAAGCTGGGGGCCGCTGGCAGCCCCCATTATTAACGCCGCCTTCTTGCGGCGCCCTGGCCGTTCACCCCGCTGAGCGTTGCTTATGCTCTTCCCAGCGTTCATGCAATTGACTCAGCGCATGATGCGCCTTTTGCCAACGGTCGGAATCGCGCAGTTCCTGACGGGTGAACTGACCGCGATGATATAACCGCTGCAATTTCTCTACTTTGACCGGGGACAGGTTATCTAACACGCTGACCGCCCCTGCCCGATTATTACAAACCAGGATCATATCGCAACCAGCATCGAGCGCCGCCTGGCCACGTTCGGCATAGCTGCCCATGATCGCCGCCCCTTCCATCGACAGATCGTCAGAGAAGATCACGCCCTCAAAGCCTAGCTCCTGACGCAAGATTTGCTGCAGCCAGTAAGGCGAGCCGCTGGCCGGGCGCGGGTCTGCTTCAGTATAGATAACGTGGGCTGGCATGATGGCATCCAGCAATCCGCGTTGGATCAGCTCACGGAAGATAGTCATATCATGTTCGCGGATTTGAGCCAATGGCCGTGGATCGCGCGGAGTTTCTTTATGCGAGTCCGCCGTAACCGCGCCATGCCCAGGGAAATGCTTGCCGGTGGTTTTCATCCCGGCGCTGTGCATTCCCTGGATAAAGCGTTCGGCCATCACTAACGCCTGCTGCGGATCGCTATGGAAAGAACGCTCGCCAATCGCCGCGCTGGCGTGGCCGATGTCCAATACCGGGGCAAAGCTGATATCGATATCCTGGGCAATCATTTCCGAGGCCATCAGCCACCCGGCTTCCTGAGCCAGACGCCCGCCTTCCTGAGCATCGTTGAGCGCCGCAAAGGACTGCGCCGCCGGTAAGCGGGTAAAACCTTCGCGAAAGCGCTGTACGCGCCCGCCTTCCTGATCCACCGCCACCACCAGCCGCGAATGCGAGGCCGCGCGGATTTGGCGAACCAGCTCACGCAACTGCTGCGGATCGGCAAAGTTGCGGGTAAACAGGATCAAGCCCCCTACCAGCGGGTGTTTTAAAATCTCGCGTTCTTCTGCGTCCAGCTCATAGCCGACGACATCTAGCATTACTGGGCCCACGGCCACCTCACATCAGTATTCATGATTAATTTGACGATGATAAACAAAAACGCCGGTATAACGCTGCGCCCCAACGCAAAAATTCCGCATCCCGACACTGCTGCCAGCGCACTTCGCACCACATCAGCATCAGGTAATCCACCCATGGCAACCAACGCTGAACCTGTGAGGCCAGCTGCGGCAAATCGGCATAGCCGTGGGGTTGGTATTGCTCTAAAAAGCGTTGTTGCACAGCCGGGGAAAATTGATTGAAGCGAAACATCGCCGCCAGCTCAAGGGCGATATCGCCATCGGCGGCATACTCCCAGTCGATCAGCCTGAGCTGCCCGGCCTGTCGCAGCAGATTACCGGCATGAATATCCATGTGCAGCGTTGCCAGCTGCAACGGTCGCGGCATGGTGCCAGTGATGAAATAGCGCTGCCAACGCAGCCAGGCAGGCGTGATCCGCCGGCGATCAATTTGCTGCCAATAGCGGGTAAATTGCTGTTGCAGATCCAGCCGGTAACCACTCAACCCACGGTTATGCAACCGTGCTGTCAGCTCTGCCAGTTCCCCGTTGGCCGTTAAGGAAGCAAACGCCGTTTCGTCAACGCTCTCACCGCCAAGCCATTCGACGATCAACCACTCAGGACTCTGTAACCATACCTTTGGCCCCATGCCTAATCCAGCGCGCTTGAGCACTTGCCCCTCACGCCGACGGTTAACGCCGAGCATGCGTTTTTCTGGCGTCTGCGGACGGGCCAGCAGTTGCACATCGCCACTGTCGATCCGCCAGCTCTCGCCGCTCAACCCTTGTACCTGGCTAAAATGACAACCGGCGGTATTTACCGCCGGCAGCCTGTTACTCAAGAGTCGCCGCAGCTGGGATTCAGTATTTGACGTCGCCATTGCCTGACCAGACGATCTCACCGGTTTGTACCAGCATCAGTTGCATTTCCATCGCCGGTGACTTCACATCGCCACTGACGTCGCTATACAACACGTATTGCGCATTGACGATGCGCGCCAGGCCAATCGCCTTGCTGCGCGACCCAAGGCTGTCTTCCGCCGACAGGCCCAGCGTCTGTTTGGCGCTCGCCAACTGCGCTTCCGGCACGACGGCAAAGGTGTTGTTGGATGCCAAAGCCTGATGCAGCGCCGAGGTGGCGTTGCCGATGCTCAATGAGCCATTGGTATTGTTTTTCACGCTGTCCAACAGCAATACGCTGCCAGGCGTGACGCCATCAGCCTTCAGCATCTGATTGACCAACGGCTGTACGCTACCCAGCCAATCAAGCTGCTGGATCTTCGGCGGCTGTGGCACCGGTTCGGTGGTTGGTGGCAACGGTTCAGGCTGAGGCTCTGGTTGCGGCTGTGGCTCGACAGTCACCGGTGCCGTAGGCTCTGGTGGGCGTGATGGACAACCGGTTAACACCAACGCGGCCAGCGCCACCCATAGGAACTTTTTCATTACCTTCTCCAACGTAACCCAAAACTTATAAGTATAAATACAGACGTACACGCTTGGCATCAAGGTTGCCATTCAACGAATAAATCTCGGTGTCTGAATTGGCGGCAACGGTGACCGTGCGCGGCTTTTCAAAAGGCAGGATATCCAGCCCCTGTTTGTCATACCAGTAGAAACGATAGTGGAGGGTCACCGGCGTCGTCTGGGTGTTGCTGAGCACCGAACTGGCCCGCAGGCGGCCAGATGCGTCGGCAATAGACGGGTTATCCGCCAGAATACCCGCCGTCAGTACCGGTGAATCCATCACTACCGTTTGCCGTTCATTGACCGAGATGCCCTTCGGGCTGCTACACCCCATCAGCATCGCGGCGGGGAGCACCAGCGCCATCAAGTAACGCGTCGTGTGGATATAGCGCATGGTCTTCCTCGGTTAACGTGACAATAACGGGCCCAGAGCGCGGCCACCGACTAAATGCATATGAATATGATAGACCTCCTGCCCGCCATGACGATTGCAATTAATGAGCAAGCGGTAACCGTCTTCGGCAATCCCTTCCTGCTCGGCAATTTTGGCCGCCACGGTGATCATACGGCCTAATGCGGCCTCGTGCTCCACGGTCACGTCGTTCACCGTTGGGATCAGTACGTTCGGCACGATCAGGATGTGGGTCGGTGCCTGTGGGGAAATATCACGAAATGCGGTGACCAGTTCGTCCTGGTAGACCACATCGGCAGGGATTTCACGGCGAATAATTTTACTGAAAATCGTTTCTTCGGCCATCTGGAACTCCTTGTTCAGCGAAAATATTGGTTTACGCAGTATGCGTGACAAATTCTACTGCTATCAACCCGATTGCGCACTTTCCGTATCGAGTGATGGAGAATCACTCAACCTTACGAGTTTACTGGCGATGATTAACTACCGATCAGCTGCGGCGCATGGCCACGCATCCAATCGGCCAACGAGTCTAACGTGGGGCGCAATGTTTTACCCAGAGGCGTTATCTGGTACTCCACCCGTGGTGGCACCTGTGGAAACACCTGCCGAGTGACAAGACCGCATTGTTCAAACTGGCGGAGCTGACGCGTCAGCTCTTTTTGCGCGATGGGTGCCACTGCGCGCTGTAATTCGCTAAAGCGTATCGGGCCGTCGATCACCATCAGGCGATACAGGATCGGGATCGCCCATTTGCCTGAAATCAAATTGACGAAGCTCACCATCGGGCACGGTTCTCCCGCAGGCGGTAACGGGAAATTTTTTTCGACCTGCCCTTTCACTATTGACGCCATTGCATCCCACCTTGTCTTTTAGTATCCAAACGGTACCTACTATGCAAAAGGTACTAACAAACCAATAATGGCGTAACTGGCCAACGAGAGGAAGGGTTATGTCACGATTAACAGGTAAATACGCGTTGATTACCGGGGGAACCAGCGGCATCGGACTGGAGACGGCCCGGCAGTTTATTGCCGAAGGAGCCACTGTGGCGATCACCGGGCGCAGCGCTAGCGGGTTAACAGCGGCTGGCGAAACGCTAGGGGATGTCGTGCTATTGCACAATGACGCCGGGGTTATCGGCCAACAGAGGATTTTGGCAGCGCAGTTGGCTAAAAGCTGGCCCAGGCTGGATATCCTGTATATCAACGCCGGTGATGTCACCCACCTGCCGTTACAGGAATGGGATCAACAGCGCTATGACCAACTGATGAACACCAATCTCAAAGGCCCTCTGTTTTTGATCCAGGCCCTGTTACCGTTGCTGGGCAATCCCGCCTCGGTGATCCTGTGTGGTTCTGTCAGCGCGCATATTGGCCTGGCGCAAAGCAGCGTCTATGCCGCCAGTAAAGCCGGGATTTTATCTTTGGCGCGTTCACTTTCTGCCGAGCTGCACCCGCGCGGTATTCGCGTCAACGGCCTTAGCCCTGGCCCAACGGCAACTCCGGCGCTGGGCAAGCTGGGTTTACCGGCACAGGCTGAACAGACATTGCGCGAAGAGATCCACGCGCTGGTGCCGATTGGCCGCATGGGGACCGCGCTAGAATTGGCAAAAGCCGCCGTATTCCTCGCATCTGACGAATCCAGCTACATGGTGGGCAGTGAACTGCTGATCGACGGTGGCGTGGGGAATTTAGCACGGAGTTGAAAGGCTGTTATAGGGGCGCTGCATGCTGCGCCCAATGAGATCATGCCACTGTTTGCTCCACGAGTTTAGCGCTTCAGCAAAACTTCCAGTCTGGCTTTCACCTCACGCCATTCATCACCGCTATGGACTGCGGTCAGCATCGCAAACAACGAGCAAAAAGCCCAAAATACGCAGGAATTATACTGGGCTGGTTCAGCTTAATTGTTCTATGTAACAAAGCGCTGATTTATTACCAGGCGGGATTACTGTTAACATTCGCGTGGGTGCTCTGGATCTTTTTGTCCTGAGCATTAGCAAGGGATAGAAAGAGAAAAGCCCCGAATCGATGTAAATCAACCCGAGGCCACTCTTATGCCCAAACACCATAAAGGTAGCCTCTTACCCGCTGAAAGGCAAGGACAAGGAGGCTATCATGCCGCAAAAGTTAGTCGTAATGGCCCTGGTTATTCTCTGTATCACCGTACTGGTGTTCACCTGGATGACCAGGAAAAGACTCTGTGAGATCCGCATTCGTAGCGGAGAAACGGAGGTTGCGGCCATGATGGCTTACGAATCCGCAAGGTAAGGCAACCCAACGGCGGGGCTTGCCCCGCCTGTTGGTTGTTTGAACAGAGATCCACGAGCACCCCTCCCTATCTTGTTAAGCCATCCCACACAAAAAAGCCCGCAGCCGCCATAGCATATGTAAGAAAAATAGGTGTAAAAAAAACCAATGAGTTATATAGAAATTCGTCACCGCAAGAAACGGCCAATAAATAACAAGGATGAGCACTGAGCCGGTTCAGCTTACTTGTTCTATGTAACAAAGCGCTGATTTATTACCAGGCGGGATTACTGTTAACATTTGCGTGGGTGCTCTGGATCTTTTTGTCCTGAGCATTAGCAAGGGATAGAAAGAGAAAAGCCCCGAATCGATGCAAATCAACCCGAGGCCACTCTTATGCTCCAACAACATAAAGGTAGCCTCTTACCCGCTGAAAGGCAAGGACAAGGAGGCAGGCTATCATGCCGCAAAAGTTAGTCGTAATGGCCCTGGTTATTCTCTGTATCACCGTACTGGTGTTCACCTGGATGACCAGGAAAAGACTCTGTGAGATCCGCATTCGTAGCGGAGAAACGGAGGTTGCGGCCATGATGGCTTACGAATCCGCAAGGTAAGGCAACCCAACGGCGGGGCTTGCCCCGCCTGTTGGTTGTTTGAGCAGAGATCCACGAGCACCCCTCCCATGTTGTTAATCAACCCATAAAAAAAGGGAGGCCTAAGCCTCCCCATTAACTCCCCTACCTGAATCAGTGATTACGGATGTATTCATCCATATCGGTTTTCAGGTTGTCGGATTTGGTACCAAAGATCGCCTGAACACCTGAGCCAGCCACAACCACACCGGCAGCACCCAGCTTCTTCAGACCAGCCTGGTCAACCTTGGATACGTCGGCCACGCTGACGCGCAGACGGGTAATACAGGCATCCAGGTTGGTGATATTTTCTTTACCGCCGAATGCCTGAACCAATGCAGCAGACATTTCAGAGCCACCCTGAGCTACCTGTTCGGAAGAGTTGTCTTCACGGCCAGGAGTTTTCAGATCCAGCTTGGCAATCAGCACGCGGAAGATGGTGTAGTACACCAGACCGTAGATGACACCAACGATTGGGAACAGCCAGATTTTGCTGCTGTTGCCACTCAGGACGATGAAGTCGATCAGACCGTGTGAGAAGCTGGTACCGTCACGCATACCCAACAGAATACAGATTGGGAACGCCAGACCGGCCAGGATCGCATGGATGACGTACAGGATCGGCGCAACGAACATGAAGGCGAACTCGATCGGCTCGGTAATACCGGTCAGGAACGAGGTCAGCGCAGCGGAGATCATGATACCGCCGACTTTGGCACGGTTTTCCGGCTTGGCAGAGTGCCAAATCGCAATCGCTGCAGCAGGCAGACCATACATTTTAAACAGGAAGCCACCAGACAGCATACCTGCTGTTGGGTCACCCGCCATGTAACGCGGAATGTCGCCGTGGAACACTTGA
This sequence comes from Serratia sp. PL7, assembly GCF_945957435.1. Lineage (NCBI taxonomy): Bacteria > Pseudomonadati > Pseudomonadota > Gammaproteobacteria > Enterobacterales > Yersiniaceae > Serratia > Serratia sp. PL7. The sequence continues at coordinate 438,678 of NZ_CAMFLB010000002.1, forward strand.
CCAGCGGCATTGGTGTATTCGCCGATCTGCATCTGGAAAGGTACGTTCCAAATGTGGTGCAGACCAAACGGTACCAGAGCACGCTCAACAAAACCGTAGATACCAAACGCGACCACTGGGTTCTGATAAGCCGCCCATTGTGAGAAGGTCTGGATAGCCGTACCGATTGGCGGCCAGATGAAGGAGAGGATCACACCCAGAATGATAGCGGCCAGACCAGAGATGATCGGCACAAAACGCTTACCGGCAAAGAAGCCCAGGTATTCTGGCAACTGAATGCGGAAGAAACGGTTAAACATGTAGGCAGCAATGGCACCGGAGATAATCCCCCCGAGCACACCGGTATCCGCCAGGTGTTTCGCCGCAATCTCTTCGGCTGGCAAATGCAGCACCAGCGGTGCAACCACGGCCATGGTTTTCACCATGATGCCATAAGCCACTACCGCAGCCAGTGCAGAAACGCCGTCGTTGTTAGTGAAGCCCAGGGCAACACCGATAGCGAAGATCAACGGCATATTGGCGAATACGGAACCGCCGGCTTCCGCCATCACGTGAGAGACTACCAGCGGTAGCCAGCTAAAGTTGGCGGAACCGACGCCCAGCAGGATACCTGCGATAGGCAATACGGAAACCGGCAGCATCAGCGATTTACCTACTTTTTGCAGGTTGGCAAATGCGTTCTTGAACATAGTTGAGTGTGCTCCTGAGTAATAGTGCTTTGCTACTTCTCGCGAATTTTCGCGTTGCAGAGGGGGGAGAGAAAACCCCTGCATTTTCAGGGTGTCTGAGCACCCCTTTAATTTTTACGCAGAGTAAAATAAATACCCTGAACAATGTTTGATGGCAGTCACGTTTCGATGAATCTGACCGGCCATTTTTCAAAAATCGTCTACTTTTTGTGAAGAAAGATGAAAATTCGCCCGGCAGCTCCCCTGAAACGGGTGGGAACATTACCCGTTTCGAGGATTAATTACGAGCTTAAAAAGAATTAGATTATCGCCAGCGGTTCGCTAAGCCTAGACGAAGGATCAGAGTTCGATGTGAAACAAACGTGAAAAGTTGCTGGTGGTCGCTTGCGCCAGGTTTTCCAGGCTAACGCCCTTCAATACGGCCAGGTATTCTGCGACGTCACGCACATAGGCAGGTTGGTTTTCTTTACCACGATGGGGAACTGGCGCCAGGTATGGCGAGTCGGTTTCCACCAGCATGCGATCCAATGGCACATAGCGGGCCACCTCGCGCAGCGGCTCGGCGTTACGGAAAGTGACAATGCCGGAGAACGAGATATAGAAACCCAGATCGAGCAAGGCTTTCGCCGTTGGCAAATCTTCGGTAAAACAATGCAGCACGCCGCCGCAATCCTGTGCGTTTTCTTCACGCAGAATGGCCAACGTATCGTCACGCGCATCACGCGTATGCACAATCACCGGCTTGTTGAGATCCCGGCCAATACGAATATGTTGGCGGAACGACTCTTGCTGCAACGGGATATTGTCTTGCTGATAGAAGTAATCCAGCCCGGTCTCCCCCAGGGCAACCACCTGTTCAGCCGCTGCCAGACTGCGCAGTTCGGCATAATCGTAGCCCCCCTCCAGATTCAACGGATGAACGCCACAGGAGAACGCGACATCGTTACGTTGACCGATCAGTTGAGTCATCGCCTGGTAACCCGGCAACGTGGTGGCAACCGCCAGCACAAAACCCACATCCTGCGCTTTGGCTTTGACCAGGGCATCGTCCACGCTGTGGTGCAAGGTGGCAAAATCCAGGCTGTCGAGATGGCAGTGAGAATCTACTAATAACATGATAATTAACTCTTTTACAACGAATGAGGGGATGAGTAACCGGTAGCGCCGAGCATCTGCTCCCAACCTAGTAACTGTTCTGTCAGCAACAGCTCGCGATTAACGCCAACCACGCTGAGTAACTGATGGCGGCAGTTAAGCCACTGCTGCATGATTTTCTGGAGCGAAACGCTGCTCAAACGGCTGGCCAACTGCTGGACCAACGGCAGTTGATCCTGATTCAGAGCATAGCTCGCGGCTCCCTGCTGGTATTTCATCGCATCCATCAGCAACGCGCACAGCCAGTGTAGCCGGTCCGCCACGTCGTCATGGTTCAGTGCCGGCAACAGGGCCAACATATCGCACTGCGGCAGAGCAGCGCTCAAGGCGTTGCACAGTGCGGCCCGCTGTTGCCAGCGATTCGGTTGCAGCAACTGTTCGGCAGCGAGTGGAGCACCGTCATGCAAGCGTAATGCGGTCAGGCGATCGATCGGATTGCCCGCGCCCTGGCGGTTCAGCCATTGCAGGCTAAGCTGCTCATCCGGGCTGGCCAGATGCCAGTAGAAACAGCGGCTACGCAGCGTCGCCAGCAGGCTTGAGGGCTCACGGCAACCTAGCAGGAAGTAGGTATTGGCCGGAGGTTCTTCCAGGGTTTTCAGCAAGGCGTTGGCGGCGGCCTCGGTCAACAGCTCTGCCTGCGACAGCCACACCACCTTGGCTCCCCCTTGCTGAGCATGGGAATAGAGGATCTCAATCACTTGGCGGATCGGTTCGATACCCAGGCTGCTTTTGCCCTTTTCCGGGGCCAGTACGTGGTAGTCTGGGTGGTTGCCTGCCAGCATCAACCGGCAGCTGTGACACTCACCGCAGCTCTTTTCACCATTGCGCTTTTGGCAGATCAGCCAACGGCTAAGGGCATAGAGTAGCTCAGCATCGCCGTTGCCCACCGCCGCATGCAGCAGTAATGCGTGATGGCCACGCCCAGCCGCATACTGCCCCACCAAATGACGATAGGGAGCGTTAAGCCACGGGTACCAGTTCATTACGCCACTTCCTGCTGTTGCAGCCACTGTAAGACCACCTGGCGAATATCGGCGGTGACCTGTTCCAGCGTTTGTGCCGCATCTATGGTAACGATGCTCGCATCCTGCGCCGCCAGTTCAAGATAGCGCGCACGGGTACGTTCAAAGAACGGCAGCGCTTCTTGCTCTATACGATCCAACTCTCCGCGCGCGCGCGCTCTTTGCAGGCCCACCGACGGCGGTAAGTCGAGATACAGGGTCAGGTCGGGCCGGAAGTCACCCAATACCGTATCACGCAGCGAACTCATCAAATGTGGATCGATTCCCCGGCCCCCGCCCTGATAGGCTTGCGCGGAAAGGTCGTGACGATCGCCAACCACCCAGGTTCCCCGCGCCAACGCTGGCTGGATCACGGTTTCCACCAGTTGTACCCGCGCGGCATAAATCATCAGCAGTTCCGCCTTGATGGTTGGCAAATCGCCCTCTGCGCCGCATTTAAACAGCTCGCGCAACTTCTCCGCCAATGGCGTACCGCCCGGTTCACGGGTAAATACAATGTCGTTAATACCCTGCTCGTTAAGCACGCTGACCACGGTATTGCGCGCGGTAGTTTTACCCGCGCCTTCCAACCCTTCAATCACTATAAAGTTACTTTTCATTCTTTTCCTTTTGTACCTGCCGATAGGCACGTACAGCCGCATTATGGCTGGCCAGGTTGGTGGTGAACGTATGGCCACCCTTACCGTCGGCAACAAAGTACAAATAATCGGTTTTAGCCGGATTGGCAGCAGCTTCCAGTGAAGCACGGCTTGGCATGGCGATCGGCGTTGGCGGCAGGCCACTGATCACATAGGTGTTATAGGGCGTTGCCGTCTCCAGATCCTTACGGGTGATGTTACCGGTATAACTGTCGCCCATGCCGTAGATCACCGTAGGATCGGTTTGCAAACGCATACCCAGACGCAGGCGATTGATAAACACTGAAGCGACCTTGGTTCGCTCTTCCGCTACCGCAGTCTCTTTCTCAATGATTGAAGCCATCGTCAGCAACTCTTCCGGCGTTTTGTAGGGCAAGCTGGTGTCTCGCGCATGCCAGACGTCCTGCAATGCCTTATACATCCGCAGCTGCGAACGCTTTAACAATGCTTGATCGGTGGTTCCTGCCGTATAGAGATAGGTATCTGGATACAAACGGCCTTCCAGCACGCCCCCCTCCGGCAGCCCCAGCGCCTTGGCGATTTCCGCCTCGCTTTTACCTGTCAGGGTATGTTTGACATATTTAGACTCTTGCAGCACCTGCAGCCAATCTTTCAGACGCGAACCTTCGATAAAGCGCGCGCTGAACTGGGCCTCTTTGCCGCTCGCCAACAGTTTCAGCATCTGGCGTACCGTCATCCCCGGGGTTAAACGGTAGGTGCCAGCCTTGAATTCGGCCAATTCCGGCTCCAGGCGCAGTAACCACGGGAACCAGCGGCCATTGTGGATCAACTTGTCGCGCACCAGCAGCCCTTCCAGTGCCACACGGCCAGTGCCTACAGGCAGTTTGAAGTAGGTTTCCTGCCCAATCGCCAGCGGAGTATCGGCAAAGCGTTCAATCCGCTGATGCCCCCAATACAGCGAAGCCAACACCAGGAGTAGCAGCAGTACAACAATCTTGAGCTTTTTTCTCTTCATCAATCAGCCATCATTAACAGTGTGGTCGCAAAAAATCATACAGTTGGCGCGAAGGGTAGCGCCATGATTGTGCCCTATTCACCGGCAGCAACGGCATCAGCGCGTTGCATATCAGCACTTCCTCCGCATCGGCCAGCGTCTCTAGCGGTTCACTGACGTAATGCAGTAGATACTCGCTGCCCGCCAGAAGTTCAATCACGCGGCGGCGCATCACACCAGCGACACCCGCCTGATCCAGATTTGGCGTAAAGACGCTTTTTCCTTTGCGCCAGAACAAATTAGCCGCACAGCATTCCACCAGCATACCCGCAGTGTCAAGCACCAGCGCCTCATGGGCATCGGCCTGGTCAAGATGTGCGCGGATCAACACCTGCTCCAGGCGGTTAAGGTGTTTCAAGCCAGCCAGCAGTGGATTACGTGCCAGCGCAACCGGGCTGAGCGCCAGGCTGATCCCTTCTTCACGCCATGACAGGTAATGCGTGGGATAGGTGCTGCGTGAAACGATCCGTGTAGGTGCAGCGCAGCCGTGCGGGCTGTAACCTCGCCCACCACTGCCTCTGGTCAGTATCGCTTTGACCACGCCATGGGGGAGAGAGCTAGCCGCATGGCGCATCTCAAGTTCCAATGCAGCCCAGTCCACAGCAGGCAGTAGCAACCTCTGCGCCGCCTGCTGCATGCGTTCAAGATGCCAGGGGAAGAGATCGATGTTGCCATCCACCACCCTGGAGGTGGTAAAGCAGCCATCGCCAAACTGCAAACCGCGATCGCTGGCTGCCAGGGCGTCATGTTGTTGTCCATTTATCCAGTACATGCGTTTCCTCACTGTGGTTTCACTACGACAGCATATCAGGCACATACTACGATAGACGGCCTGGCACCATAAAAAAAGCCCGGTCAGAGTGCACCGGGCCTTTATCAGCTTGAGTTGGCTAGAACTATACCCGACGGAAAATCAGCGAGCCGTTGGTGCCACCGAAGCCGAAGGAGTTACACAGCGTGAACTCCATATCTTTAGTCTGACGCGCTTCGTGCGGGACGAAGTCCAGATCGCAACCTTCATCTGGGTTGTCCAGATTGATGGTTGGTGGAACTGCCTGATCGCGCAGGGCCAACACGGTAAAGATCGACTCAATCGCCCCAGCGGCACCCAGCAGGTGGCCGGTCATCGATTTGGTGGAGCTGACCATCACCCGCTTGGCATCGCTGCCAAATACGGACTTCACCGCCTGGGTTTCGGCTTTATCACCGGCCGGCGTCGAGGTGCCATGCGCGTTGATATAGCCAATCTGTGACGTTGTCACACCTGCATCACGCAGCGCGTTTTCCATCGCCAAGGCGGCACCAGCACCGTTTTCCGGTGGCGATGTCATGTGGTAGGCATCGCTGCTCATACCAAACCCGACAATTTCGGCGTAAATTTTCGCACCGCGAAGTTTGGCATGTTCGTACTCTTCCAGCACCATCATCCCCGCACCATCGCCCAGCACAAAACCATCACGGTCTTTATCCCAGGGGCGGCTTGCGGCCTGTGGGTTGTCATTACGGGTTGAGAGCGCACGAGCTGCCCCAAAGCCGCCGACACCCAGAGGGGTACTGGCTTTTTCTGCACCACCGGCCAGCATCACATCGGCATCATTATAAGCAATGATACGTGCGGCATGGCCAATGTTATGGACACCTGAGGTACAGGCGGTAGCGATGGAAATACTTGGGCCACGCATGCCATACATAATGGTCAGGTGACCGGCAATCATGTTCACAATGGTCGAAGGCACAAAGAACGGACTGATTTTCCGTGGGCCACCGTTAACCAGTGAGCTATGGTTTTCTTCAATCAACCCCAGGCCGCCGATACCGGAGCCGATAGCGGCACCAATACGATTGGCGTTCGCCTCGTTGATATCCAGCCCCGCATCCTGCATGGCTTGCATGCCGGCGACGATGCCGTATTGAATGAAGGCATCCATCTTGCGCGCATCTTTGCGCGAGATGAAATCTTCACAGTTAAAATTCTTTACCAAGCCAGCAAAGCGCGTTGCATAGGCAGTAGTATCGAAATGGTCGATCAGGCTGATGCCACTCTGACCGGCAAGAAGAGCATTCCATGTGGACTCTACCGTATTGCCGACAGGAGACAACATGCCCAGTCCGGTCACAACTACTCGACGCTTAGACACGTTTGTCCTCCAAGGAGGGAAAATATGACGCTAGGGATAGAAAAAACTTAGGCGGTCGAGTGACCGCCTAGATATGTTCGCTTACTGCTGGCTAGCGTTGATGAAATCAATAGCTGCTTGCACAGTAGTGATTTTCTCAGCTTCTTCGTCTGGAATTTCGGTGTCGAATTCTTCTTCCAGAGCCATTACCAGCTCAACGGTGTCAAGAGAATCAGCGCCCAGGTCTTCAACGAAAGAAGCGTTGTTCAATACTTCTTCCTGCTTAACACCCAGTTGCTCAACAATGATTTTCTTAACGCGTTCTTCGATAGTGCTCATACTCTTAAATTTCCTATCAAAACTCGCTTTCGCGATGGTTTTCGTAGTGTATAAAATGTTGAAAAAGATGCAACTAAATCCCGGCTGGTCAAACCACGATTTTACGCTATTTTGCGGTTTTTACCTCAAATAACGCAAATAGTTTTCGCATTTTTTAAATCATATACATGCCGCCATTGACATGTAACGTTTCACCGGTGATGTAGCTGGCCTCGTCAGAGGCTAAAAATGCAACAGCGCTGGCGATTTCTTTAGCTTCCCCAAGCCGGCTAGCCGGAACCTGAGTCAAAATGCCTGCGCGTTGATCTTCTGTCAACGCCCGTGTCATGTCCGTCTCAATAAAGCCAGGAGCCACGACGTTGACCGTAATGCCACGTGAAGCGATCTCACGTGCCAAAGACTTACTAAAACCAATCAGACCGGCTTTAGCCGCCGCGTAGTTAGCCTGCCCTGCATTCCCCATGGTGCCAACAACGGAACCGATAGAGATGATACGGCCAAACCGCTTTTTCATCATAGCTCGCATTACCGCTTTTGACAGACGGAATACGGAAGTCAGATTAGTGTCCAGGATATCCTGCCACTCATCATCCTTCATTCGCATCAGCAGGTTATCACGCGTAATCCCGGCATTATTCACTAAAATGTCGATTTCGCCAAATTCTGCGCGAATCGAGGTCAAAACGTTGTCGATAGATTGAGCATCAACCACGTTCAGCATATAGCCTTTGCCGTTCTCACCCAGATAGCTGCTGATGGCTTCAGCACCGCTCTCGCTGGTAGCAGTGCCGATAACCTTGGCGCCACGTGCAACAAACAACTCTGCAATAGCCCGGCCAATACCGCGGCTTGCGCCGGTGACCAGGACAATTTTCCCTTCGAAGCTCATGGTTATCCTCTTTTACTGTTCCAACGCCGCAGACAGGCTGGCAGTATCGTTAACCGCTGCCGCCGTCAAAGTGTCGACAATGCGTTTGGTCAGGCCGGTCAGCACTTTGCCTGGGCCCACTTCCAACAGCAGAGTCACACCCTCTGCCGCCATAAATTCTACGCTTTCCGTCCAGCGCACCGGGCTGTACAGTTGGCGAACCAACGCACTGCGGATGGCTTCTGGCGCGGTTTCTGCGCGTACATCAACGTTATTGACTACCGGTACTAACGGCGCATTGAAGGTGATGTCTTGCAGCGCTACAGCCAGCTTATCGGCAGCCGGCTTCATCAGTGCGCAGTGCGAAGGCACGCTCACCGGCAACGGCAGTGCACGTTTGGCTCCCGCCGCCTTGCAAGCTGCACCTGCACGCTCAACCGCTTCTTTGTTGCCCGCGATAACGACCTGCCCCGGAGAGTTGAAGTTCACCGGTGAAACTACCTGGCCTTGAGCTGACTCCTCACAGGCTTTGGCAATCGAGTCATTATCCAGACCGATGATGGCGTACATGGCACCGGTACCTTCCGGTACCGCTTCCTGCATCAGTTTGCCACGCAGCTCTACCAAACGGATAGCCGCAGCAAAATCCAGCACACCGGCACACACCAGCGCCGAGTATTCACCCAGGCTGTGGCCGGCCATCATCACAGGCATGTTACCGCCCTGCTGTTGCCAGACACGGAAGATGGCAACGGAGGCCGCCAACAACGCTGGCTGTGTCTGCCAGGTTTTATTCAGCTCTTCTGCCGGGCCGGTCTGTACCAACTGCCACAGATCGTAACCCAAAGCCGCAGAAGCGTCGCTAAAAGTTTGTTCCACAATGGGAAACTGTGCGGCCAAATCGGCCAACATGCCAACGGTTTGTGACCCCTGGCCTGGAAAAACAAAAGCAGTTTGCGTCATTTTTTTATTCCTGTTGAATCAAAAACGAACCAGCGCCGAGCCCCAGGTAAAGCCACCGCCGAATGCTTCTAGCAACACCAGCTGACCACGCTGGATGCGCCCGTCGCGTACGGCTTCGTCGAGCGCCGCAGGTACCGAGGCGGCAGAGGTGTTACCGTGACGATCGAGCGTCACCACCACTTTATCCATCCCCATACCCAGTTTTTTTGCCGTTGCGCTGATGATGCGCAGGTTGGCCTGATGCGGAACCAGCCAATCCAGTTCGCTGCGGTCAAGATCGTTGGCCTTCAGCGTTTCATCAACGATATGTGCCAGTTCGGTGACTGCCACTTTAAAGACTTCGTTACCCGCCATGGTGACATAAGCAGGTTGATCCGGGTTCTGACGATCTTTATTCGGCAGCGCCAGCAGATTGCCGTAGCGACCATCGGCATGCAGATGGGTAGAGATAATGCCCGGCTCCTCAGACGCTCCCAGCACTACCGCGCCCGCACCATCACCAAACAGGATGATGGTGCCGCGATCCTCTGGATCGAGCGTGCGTGACAACACATCGGAGCCGATCACCAGCGCATGTTTTACCGCGCCGTTCTTCACGTACTGATCGGCAACGCTCAAGGCATAGGTAAAGCCAGCACAGGCCGCCGCGATATCAAACGCCGCGCAGTCCTGAATACCCAGCATCTGCTGCACCTGGCAGGCAGAACTTGGGAACGCATGGCTCGAGGTGGTGGTCGCCACCACGATCAGGCCGATATCTTCTTTAGCCACACCCGCCATTTCCAGCGCGTGAGACGCAGCATGGAAGCTCATGGTTGCCACGGTTTCATCCGGGGCAGCGATACGACGTTCACGAATACCGGTGCGAGTCACGATCCACTCGTCAGACGTATCCACCATTTTTTCTAAGTCAGCGTTGGTGCGCACTTGTGCGGGTAAGTAACTCCCCGTACCGAGAATCTTTGTATACATGAACGATCAGTCACTCTTGGGTAATACAGCTTCAAGGCGCGCAGCAATCCGGTCCGGAACTTGCCGCTGCACCGCCTGTACAGCCTGTTCGATTGCCACCGCAAACGCGTTTTGGTTCGCGGCGCCGTGGCTCTTGATCACGGTCCCCCGCAATCCTAACAGACATGCACCATTATACTGGTCGGGGTTCAGATGACCAAAACGCCTTGCCACCCTTTTTTGTAACCAACGACCCAACAATTTTAACCACCACGCCTGCTTCCCCCCTTCGGAGGATGACTTGAGTAGCGACAAGAACAGTCTTATCACACCTTCCATGGTTTTCAGAGTGACGTTGCCGACGAAGCCGTCGCAGACCATCACATCGGTTTTGCCAGTGAGCAGGTCGTTGCCTTCCAGATAACCAATATAGTTGATTGCCTGAGTTTTTTTAAGTACGGCGGAGGCTTCGCGGATATTATCCAGCCCTTTGGTTTCTTCTTCGCCGATATTGAGCAGTGCCACACGTGGCTGCGCGATACCCAATACCTCTTCCGCCATCACGGCACCCATGACCGCGAACTGCACCAGCATCGTGCTGTCGCACTCTACGTTGGCTCCCAGATCCAACACCACGGTTTTACCGCGCTGCTGGTTAGGTATCACGGTCATCAACGCCGGGCGTTCAATGCCGTCCAACGGTTTGATCAGCAGCTTGGCCAGCCCCATCAACGCCCCGGTATTCCCTGCACTGACACAAGCCTGCGCCTCACCGCTTTTAATCAACTCCAGCGCAATACGCATAGAGGTACCTCGGCTGGCCCGGATCGCTTGTGAAGGCTTGGCGTCACCGGCAATAACCGATTCGGCAGGTACGACTTGCAAGCGTTCCAGGACAGACGGATCGGCTTTGGCAAGTAACGGGGAGATGACGTCGGGATCGCCGACTAACAGGAGATGAAGCTGTAAATTAGAGGCCAGTGCCTGCAATGAAGCAGGCACTGTGACGCAGGGACCGAAATCCCCGCCCATTGCATCTAACGCCAGGGTTAGACGAGTCAAAGTATCGCTGACTTAGCCGATAACCTTGCGACCGCGGTAGAAACCGTCGGCAGTGATGTGGTGACGACGATGAGTTTCACCGGAAGTCGCATCTACAGACAAGGTGGTGGTGGTCAGGGCATCGTGTGAACGACGCATGCCACGTTTGGAACGGGTTGGTTTATTTTGTTGTACGGCCATGGACCTTACTCCTCGATTACTTACGCTTTAAACTGGCTAATACGGCAAATGGATTTGGTTTCTCCGCCTCAGGAGGCAGTTTGCCAAACACCATGTCCGCTTCGGACACTTCACAGTGTTCAGATTCATGTACCGGAACGACAGGCAGTGAAAGAATAATTTCATCTTCAATCATTGCCAACAGATCGACTTCGCCAAACTCGTCAACTTCGATCGGTTCGTACGCTTCCGGTAATGCCTCAGCCTGCTCATCATTGACGACCGGGCTAAAACAATATGTTGTGTGGACCTGATGTGCAAACGGGACACCACAGCGTTGACACATCAGCGTTACCGCGACGTCCGCATGCCCTGTTATCACCGCGAGGCGCTGGTTATCAATATCAAACGACAACTGCACTTCGACATCACTGTCCACACTGACCACGGAGTCGGCAACACGTGTAACCAGCTCAGGCGCATAGGAACCAATATAGTCCAGGCGTTTCTGAGCGGTACGTACCGCATCAATGGTCAAGGGTAATTTTACCTTTTGCATAGGGCGCGCATATTAACTTTGTAACGTCATAGAGTCAAAGAAAAAGGCCCTAAAACGGCACCTTTCACCAATATTCGCTTCCAGAGCGGCCGACAGTTTAAGATGACCGACATATTTACGCTACGGTTTGTGGAAAAAATTATGCAAAGACTCTTACTCGCTTCAACGTCAATCTACCGCCAGCAGCTGTTGGAGAAGCTGCACCTGCCCTTTATTTGTGCAGCACCGCAAACCGATGAAACACCGCTGCCCGGGGAAAGTGCCGAGGCTTTGGTACTGCGCCTGGCGGCGGCCAAGGCTCAGGCGCTGGCTATAGCCTACCCTGATTATCTGATTATCGGTTCCGATCAGGTCTGCGTGATCGCCGGGGAAATCACCGGTAAGCCCCATAGCGAAGAGAACGCCCGCCAGCAGTTACGCAAGGCCAGCGGCAAGCAGGTGACCTTCTATACCGGTTTGGCGCTCTATAATAGCCGTAGCCAACGCCTACAGGTGATGTGTGAGCCTTTCCACGTTCATTTCCGTACGTTGAGCGAAGTGGAGATCGAAACCTACGTGCGCCTCGAGCAGCCGCTCTTTTGTGCTGGCAGCTTCAAGAGTGAAGGTTTGGGGATTGCGCTATTTGAAAAGCTGGAGGGCCGCGACCCGAATGCGCTGATTGGCCTGCCGCTGATCGCATTGCTGGAGATGTTGCGGGCTGAAGGGATCAACCCGCTGGTATAAGCTTATTTCTTGGCAGCGGCGGTTCTTTGCCGCAATACCTGCAGGCAATGACGTAGTTCGTCATCCATCGGCGCTTCGATGCGCATCGTTTCGCCGGTGGCAGGATGTTCAAAGCGCAGCGCCGCCGCATGCAGGAACAGGCGCTTCAGGCCGGTGCCCGCCAATTGGCGATCGAACTCCCGGTCACCATAACGGTCGTCAAAGGCGATCGGATGCCCGGCATGCAAGGTATGCACGCGAATCTGGTGGGTACGCCCGGTGATCGGGCTGGCCTTCACCAACGTGGCATGTTCAAAGCGCTCTTCGATCTTGAAGCGGGTCTCCGAAGGTTTGCCTTCGCTGTTGACGCGGACAATGCGCTCACCGCTCTGCAAAATATTCTTCAGCAACGGTGCCTGCACCGCTTTGCAGTGCGACTGCCACTCGCCGCGCACCAACGCCATATAATCCTTCTGCATCCCCTTGAGGCGCAACTGCTCGTGCAGCGAACGCAGCGCCGAACGCTTCTTGGCCACCATCAACACGCCGGAGGTATCGCGATCCAAGCGGTGCACCAGCTCCAGAAAACGTGCTTCCGGGCGTAATGCACGCAATCCTTCGATCACCCCAAAACTCAGGCCGCTACCGCCGTGCACCGCCGTTCCCGAAGGTTTGTTCAGCAGTAGCAGGTGATCGTCCTCATAAAGGATACAATCCGCCAGGGCTGCAACTTTATCCAGCTTGGCGGAAACCGGTGCATCTTCACGCTCGGCGACCCGAACCGGAGGAATGCGCACCACGTCGCCCGCTGCCAGTTTATATTCAGCCTTGATGCGGCCTTTATTGACCCGCACCTCGCCCTTGCGCACGATGCGATAAATCATGCTCTTCGGCACGCCTTTCAGGCGGGCAAGCAAGAAATTGTCGATTCTCTGACCGGCTTCGTCGTCAGAAATCGTCACTAATTGTACTGCGGGAATGTTCGTTTTCATGGGGCGGGATTCTAAATAGAGCGCGTCAATAGCGCCACCTCTTTTTATGTGCTTAACTGTCTCTCAGACTGTGAAAGAAACGCCAGCGAACAATAAGGCAGCAAGCCAGGTTGATCGTTTGCGGTTTCGATCATAGTTAAGGAAAAGTCACCTTGCTATAAAGGTGCTTGCAATGGAATAATGCTGTAACTTTCCGTGCCGATCCCCTTGAAACGAGGAGAATTGCGGAATTATACAGTTTGTCTGGTTGCACAAAAACGCAGCAATGGCGTAAGACGTAATGTGAAATCAAACAATTAGCGGGCTGCGGGTTGCAGCTTGGCCGGCAAATGGAATCAGATCTGTCATCATAAATCAGAGGCTATTCCCTGAGTCAAAAGCGCTGTGTTTCACAAAGAAATACAGGCTTACCGAGATAATGCGCCCCTATGCAGGCGACAACCGTGAGGTTGACGGCTTTGCGAGAAGACACGGGGTTTTCGGTTTTAACCTGGCCATGAGGTTATTTTGCCCGCAGCTTTATCGATAATGTAAAAAAAACGAGTAAGTTAAGATGAAAAGAATGTTGATTAACGCAACTCAGCAGGAAGAGTTGCGTGTTGCCCTTGTAGATGGACAGCGGCTGTACGATCTGGATATTGAAAGCCCTGGCCATGAGCAGAAAAAAGCGAATATTTACAAAGGTAAAATCACTCGTATTGAACCTAGTCTAGAGGCCGCGTTCGTTGATTACGGCGCTGAAAGACATGGTTTCCTCCCGCTAAAAGAAATCGCTCGCGAATACTTCCCAAGCAATTACTCTTCCCATGGTCGCCCAAACATCAAAGATGTGCTGCGTGAAGGCCAGGAAGTCATCGTTCAGGTTGATAAAGAAGAACGGGGTAATAAAGGCGCTGCCTTGACCACCTTCATCAGCCTGGCCGGTAGCTATCTGGTTCTGATGCCGAACAATCCGCGTGCCGGTGGTATTTCTCGCCGCATCGAAGGTGACGACCGTACCGAACTGAAAGAAGCGCTCTCCTCGCTGCAATTGCCAGACGGCATGGGATTGATTGTCCGCACCGCTGGCGTAGGCAAATCTGCCGACGCTCTGCAATGGGATCTGTCATTCCGCCTCAAGCACTGGGAAGCGATTAAAAAAGCCGCCGAAGGCCGCCCTGCTCCATTCCTGATCCACCAGGAAAGCAACGTTATCGTGCGAGCATTCCGCGACTACCTGCGCCCGGACATCGGCGAAATCCTGATCGACAACCCGAAGGTACTCGATCTGGCCAAAGAGCACATCGCTGCCTTGGGCCGCCCGGATTTCAGCAGCAAGATCAAATTGTACAGTGGCGAAATCCCGCTGTTCAGCCATTACCAGATCGAATCGCAGATCGAATCCGCGTTCCAACGTGAAGTGCGTCTGCCTTCCGGTGGTTCCATCGTGATCGACACCACCGAAGCCTTGACCGCTATCGACATCAACTCCGCGCGTGCAACCCGCGGTGGCGACATCGAAGAAACCGCATTCAATACCAACCTGGAAGCCGCAGATGAAATTGCTCGCCAATTACGCCTGCGCGACCTGGGTGGCCTGATCGTTATCGACTTTATCGATATGACCCCGGTTCGTCACCAGCGTGAAGTGGAAAACCGTCTGCGCGATGCCGTCCGCCAGGATCGTGCCCGCATTCAGATTGGCCGTATCTCGCGCTTTGGCCTGCTGGAAATGTCCCGTCAGCGCCTCAGCCCGTCACTGGGTGAGTCCAGCCACCACGTGTGCCCGCGCTGTACCGGTACCGGCACCATCCGTGATAACGAATCGCTGGCGCTGTCTATTCTGCGCCTGATCGAAGAAGAAGCGCTGAAAGAGAACACCAAAGAAGTTCACGCCATCGTACCGGTTCAGGTTGCTTCCTACCTGCTGAACGAAAAACGTGATTCTGTCAGCGCGATCGAGAAGCGCCAGGGTGGCGTGAAAGCGATCATCGTGCCAAACGATCAGATGCAAACTCCGCATTACTCCGTGCTGCGCGTACGCAAGGGTGAAGAAACACCGACCCTGAGCTACCTGCTGCCGAAGCTGCATGAAGAAGAAATGGCCCAGCCGCAGGATGATGCGCCAGTCGAGCGCAAACGCGAGCAACCGGCTCTGGCTTCCTTCTCCCTGTCACAGGATGCTCCACCGCAGGAAGAAGAGCCTGTGGTTAGCAAGCCTGCCGTTGCCGCCAAACCGGCAGTTGCATCAACCCCCACTGCTGAGGCCAAACCTGGCCTGTTGAGCCGTCTGTTCGGTGGCTTGAAGTCACTGTTCGCCGGTGAAGAAACGCCGGTGGTTGAAGCTAAACCGGTCGTAGCTGAGAAAACGGAAGACAGCGACAACCGTCGTCAGGATCGTCGTGGTCAACGCCGCCAAGGCTCTGGCCGTAAAGGTGAACGTGGCGAGCGTAAAGAACGTGGCGAAGGGCGTGACAACCGTGAACGTAGTGATCGTGAACCACGCGAAAATCGCGAACCGCGCGAACCGCGTGAAAGCCGTGACGATCAGCGCCGCAACAACCGCCGTAACGCACAACAACAGACTGCACCAGCGGCTGCCAACACCGAAGTGCAGACTGAAGAAGCGGCCAAGGCACAGCGCGAAGATCAGCAACAGCGCCGTGAACAACGAGCCGAGCGTCAACGCCGTCGTCAGGAAGAAAAACGCCAGGCTCCACAAGACGTCAAAGTGCCGGAAACTGCGGAAGTCGTTGTTGCCAGCAATAGCAATGACGAAGATGAAGACCGTCATCAGCAGCCAACGCAACGTCGTCAACGCCGTCCACTCGCGCAGAAAGTTCGCGTCCTGTCGGCGGAAGAAGAACTGCATCGCGCCGCTGAAGAGCTGTTAGCGCCTAAGGCACCGGTTGCCAAGGTTGAAGAACGCCAGGCTCCGGTATTGGCTGAGAGCGTTAAACTGTTGCCACAGGCCATTGCGGCCCAGGCTGAAGATGACACGCAAGCTGACAACCGTGGTAACGGTGAAAACGGCATGCCACGTCGCTCTCGTCGTTCTCCACGCCATCTGCGCGTCAGTGGTCAGCGTCGTCGTCGCTATCGTGACGAGCGTTATCCGAACCAGTCGCCAATGCCGTTGGCCGGGGCGTTTGCCTCACCAGAGATGGCTTCAGGCAAGGTTTGGGTCAGCTATCCTGTGGCACAAGCAGCCGTCTACGTTGAACACGAAGAAGCTCAAGCGCCAGTGGCAATTGAAACCGTAGCCGTGGCTGCTGCACCGGTGGCTGTTGAAGCCGCTCCTGTTCAGCCTGTGGTCAACGAAGCGCCAAGCGTAGTTGACACCGCTTCGGTAGTGGCTGAATCGGTGGCAACACCAGTAGTTGAAGCCCCGGTAGAAACTGCACCTGTTGAAACCGAAGCCGACGCTGTCGTCGCTGCCGAATCAGCCGCTGTTGTGGTAGATGAAACCGTTGTCAGTGAAACAACTGAAGATGAGACGGTTACAGATGCTGCAGTACAAGCTGAGCCGGTTATCACTGAATCCTTGGTGCAAGAGCCTGTAGTTGAAGAAGCGGTAGTTGAAGAAGTTGTAGTGGAAGCCGTTGTGGCTGCCCCTGCAGAAACTGCTGTAGCCGCAGAGCCGGAAGTCGTGTCAGCACAGCCAGAGGCTGCTCCAGCTCCTGTGCAGGCGGCCCCAGTGGTTGCACAACCGCAACCGGCGCTCTACAAGCATATCGCTACCGCCCCGATGACCAAAGCGCCTGCGCCGGATTATCAGCCGGAAGCCACCAAGACCAGCGAGTGGCAGCGCCCTTCCTTCAACTTTGACGGAAAAGGTTCTGCTGGCGGCCATGCAGCGGCTAATCAGGCCACTGCTCCAGCGACCAAACCGCAGCCAGTTAACGACTAAGTTAATCCCTGCCCTACAAAACCCGCCTAAATGGCGGGTTTTTTTCACCCCTTTCCAGAAGATGCCCCCTCCCTAGATCTGGCCTGAGATAATCAGTGCTTCCCGGTTACCCAAGCTCTCGCAGCCAACTGATTTCAATTTGCCATTAACTAACAGATGCATCCGGAACGTTTTCCGCTTATCCTTTCACCCCGGCGTGAATAACCCAAAATTATTCGCTTTTACTAAGATTTTTTGACCGCCGGAGCTCTGCACCATGACCGCACAACCCCAAGCCCTGAAAATCCGCCGCCCTGACGACTGGCATATCCATTTGCGTGACGACAACATGCTGAAAACGGTTCTGCCCTATACCAGTCAGGTGTTTGGCCGGGCGATTGTGATGCCGAACCTGGCCCCACCGATCACCACCGTTGCCGCAGCACGTAGCTATCGTGAACGCATTCTGGCAGCCCTCCCGCCGGAACATAACTTCACGCCATTGATGACCTGCTACTTGACGGATTCACTGGCTGCTGTGGAGCTAGTCAACGGGTTTGAGCAAGGGGTGTTCACCGCCGCCAAACTCTATCCAGCCAATGCCACTACCAACTCCAGCCACGGCGTGAGCGATGTGACCGGAATTTATCCCCTGCTTGAGCAGATGCAGAAGATCGGTATGCCGCTGCTGATCCATGGAGAAGTCACCGATGCCAGCGTGGATATCTTCGATCGCGAGGCTCGCTTTATCGAACAGGTGATGGAGCCGGTGCGCCGCCAGTTCCCGGAATTAAAAATCGTATTCGAGCATATCACCACCCGGGAAGCCGCTCAGTACGTGCAGGAAGGCAATCGTTTCCTTGGTGCCACCATTACGCCACAGCACCTGATGTTTAACCGCAACCACATGCTGGTCGGTGGGATCCGTCCACACCTGTTCTGCCTGCCGATCCTCAAACGTAACATCCATCAGGAAGCGTTACGCAGCGCCGTTGCCAGCGGTTGTGACCGCTTCTTCCTAGGCACCGACTCGGCACCTCATGCCAAACACCGTAAAGAGACCAGCTGTGGCTGTGCAGGGGTATTTAACGCCCCTAACGCGATGCCCGCCTACGCCACCGTGTTTGAGCAATTAGACGCGCTTGAGCATCTGGAAGCCTTCAGCTCGCTGAATGGCCCACGCTTCTACGGCTTGCCGGTGAACCAGGACTTTATCACGCTGCAACGCCTACCGGTGGCCCAGCCAGAGGAGATAACTCTGGGTAATGAAGCCGTGGTGCCCTTCCTGGCGGGTGAGACCATCAACTGGTCAGTGACCGACTGCTAAATATTTTATTTCTGCTCTTGCCTCCGGTGTTATTTGACTGTATAAATATCCAGTATACAGTTCCGGGGGCAATTATGCGTGTTGAAGTCACTATAGATAAAACCAAACCACTGCCGCCGGGGGCTATCGAAGCCCTGACCGGCGAATTCAGTAAACGGGTCAATCGCCAGTTTCCTGACACTACCGTCCAGATCCGTTATGCCGGTGCCAATGGCCTTTCCGTAATGGGCGGTGCCAAAACAGATAAAGACCTGATCGAGGAGATACTCCAGGAAACCTGGGAAAGTGCCGACGATTGGTTCAGTGCAGAATAATTCTGCAATGTCGTTGTTGCCGGGGGTCGCTCTCCGGCTTTTTTGTTTCCGCCGTATTGCCCTTTCCCCTGGAACAAACAGCACTTGTGGTCTGTAATGATTAGACGACTTATGGTGCAACAAAGGTGTAAACAATGGTTCCGGATAAAGACAAACCCGAAGAAGCGATGACCTTTGGCGAGTTGCTGGCCCTGATCGCCGATCAAAAACGGCGGCTGAACGTACTCGAGGTCGCTTTCTCTTATTTGTCTTTTGGCTTGAATGACAAAACCAATCAGTTGCTGATCCACAGCCTGAAACTGGAAGCACAAAATCAGAACCGCGATCCTGAGATGCAAAAGCATTTCGCTCATCTGGCAGCCGAATTGGAAAGCCATGCGCACGTGCAACTTCCTCCCGCATCCGAAGAGTAATATTTGAACGGGCGCAGCATTCAGCGCCCCTACCATTTGCCGATTAATTGCGCAAAAAATATTTATTTGCAATAAACCGCAGGAAAACACCCCACGTCAGATCCCGGATGCGTATACTGTAAAAGCTCACCATGAAGATGAGACGCATTGATCCTCGTTAGTAACTCCAGCTAGTCACTACTTGATAAGGGGTCTTTATGGACAGAAATGATGAAGTAATACAGACACATCCGCTTGTTGGCTGGGATATCAGTACCGTCGATGTTTATGATGCCATGATGATTCGCCTTCATTACCTGTCTTCACTAGACCAAACAGCCGAAGAAGCGCAAGTGGATCGGACTCTTTGGCTAACCACAGACGTTGCCCGCCAATTGATCAATATTTTAGAAGCTGGCATCGCCAAGATAGAATCTACGGATTATTTAGACCTTGATCGAAGAAAACATTAACCCATTCACCCTCAACCGCTAAGGCGTCGGCAATTAACCGGCGCCTTTTCTTTTGTATCGGCTCGCATCGGTTCATGGTGCATTACCGCCGCCAAACTTTTATCATAACGGCCATCAGCGACACATCAGAGAAAGGACATGGCACGTGGAATATGACTTGATCATCGTGGGTAGCGGCTCGGTTGGGGCTGCTGCAGGCTATTATGCGACAACCGCAGGCCTTAAGGTCTTAATGATCGACAGCGCTTTCCCCCCGCATCGTCAGGGCAGTCACCACGGCGATACCCGCATCATCCGCCATGCTTACGGTGAAGGCGAAAAATATGTGCCTTTTCTGCTGCGTGCCCAGGCACTGTGGAACGGATTGGAACAGAAAAGCGGCGACAAGCTGTTTCATCCCTGTGGCGTACTCACTCTGGGGCCACAAAACAGTGAGTTTGTCACCACGGCACAGCGCAGTGCCAAAAGCTTTAACCTCAATACACAGTTACTGAGCGCCGAACAGATCCAACAGCGCTGGCAAGAGTTCACTGCGCCAGCGGGTTATGTCGGCCTGTTCGAACCGGATGCAGGAATACTGCGTTCTGAGCTGATTGTCGCCAGCTATATCAGACTGGCCAGAGAAGCGGGCTGCGCCCAACTGTTTAATTGCCCGGTGACCGCGATAGAGCCAATCGAGCAAGGGGTTGAGGTCGTTACTTCAGAAGGGCGCTACCAAGGGCGTAAAGCCGTGGTCTGCGCAGGTACCTGGGTCAAAAATCTGTTACCACAGCTTCCTGTTTCACCGGTACGTAAGGTGTTTTCCTGGTATCAGGCCGATGGCCGTTACAGCGAAAACAACCGCTTTCCGGCGTTCACCGTTGAAGCGCAAGACGGCTGCCACTATTACGGTTTCCCATCGGAGAATGACGGCTTAAAGGTCGGTAAACATGAGGGTGGACAACCGATGGAGACAGCAGATCAGCGTAAGCCGTTCGGCTCCCTGGCCAGCGACGGTACCGAAGTATTCGGCTTTCTGCGCCACTTCTTGCCTGGGCTTGGCGTTTGTCTACACGGTGAGGCCTGTAGCTATGATATGAGCCCGGATGAAGACTTTATCATCGACACCCTGCCTGACTGCCAACAGTTGATGGTGATCACCGGCCTGAGTGGCCACGGCTTTAAGTTTGCCAGTGTACTGGGCGAGATAGCAGCGCTTTTTGCGCAAGATAAGCCTTCATCCCTGGATATCACCCCCTTCAGCCTGCGGCGTTTCTGACCGATCAATCCCCTGTTCGCACCGCTCTGGCCAGCGGCAGGGGAAAACCACAGCGATAAAAATACGACAACATACTGATATTACTGAAAAATAGGCTATGGACGGAAATATCTTCCTATAGCCACTGGATTTCCGAATTGATCCTACTGCCGGGTAAGGCCTATTTTACATAATTAGGCTCTAGCCCGTTTTGTATCT
Organism: Serratia sp. PL7; assembly: GCF_945957435.1. Taxonomy (NCBI): domain Bacteria; kingdom Pseudomonadati; phylum Pseudomonadota; class Gammaproteobacteria; order Enterobacterales; family Yersiniaceae; genus Serratia; species Serratia sp. PL7. The sequence goes on from NZ_CAMFLB010000002.1 coordinate 459,739, forward strand.
TCAACAAGGACGTCACCATGAAACTACTCGTTGTAGACGAATGCTGTTTCACTCGTATTGGGATCGCCAGCCACTTTACTGACAACGTGTTTGCGTCAGTAAAATGCTGCCCAGACATCGACACCGCGCTCCCTCTACTGGCCAGTTTCAAACCCAGCCATATTTTGGTGAATCTAACCAACTACTGCCGCTGTACAACAGATAATCAACTGCTTTCAGCGTTTATCACGGCGGCCTGGCGTGCAACGGTACATATTTACCTTGATGCTCCTTATCCCTATAGTGAAAGCCCGCTGCGCATCGCCAGCAATACTTTTTTATTCAACAAAGCCGTGTTACCCATTGCGCTAAAAACGCTAAGTAAAATCCCCAGTGAGCTAATGAAGGATCAAGAGGCTCATTCGCTTTTCAGCCCGCAAGAATTGACGGTAATGCGCTATTGGATGTCCGAAATGCCGAATTACCGCATCGCCAAGAAATTACAGATCAGCTCCCATACGGTGTACGTGCACAAGCGCCATATCACCGAGAAAATCAACGTGCGTAACCGGCTGGAATTTTATTCACTGTATAACATACTGCGCTATTTCTATCCGCCAGAACCCACCACCTTTAAACAGGTGGGTTCGGCTTCGTTAGCACTGCAGGCCGTCGTTTAAGCCTCATTTCGGCGTAATTTCGTTTATCTCGCGCCCATCACCGAGGAGCATTGCCACCTTGCGTCCTCCATCCATGGTTTCCAACGTGATGCGCGCGATAATGGTCAAGGGGACCGAAAGCAGCATCCCCACGGGCCCCATCAGCCAGCCCCAGAAGATCAGGGAAAGGAACACCACCAGCGTAGAAAGCCCCAGCCCACGGCCCATGATCCGTGGTTCCAGCATATTACCGATGATCAGGTTGATCAGAATATAGCCCGCAGCCACCACGGCCGCATCGGCAAAGCCGTTAAACAGCAAAGCCTGGATCAGCGGCGGAATAGCGGCAATGATCGAACCAATATTGGGCACATAGTTGAACATGAACGCCATCATGCCCCAGATAAAGGCAAAACGAACGCCAACCCAGCTCAGAAAGCCCCAGACGATCAGGCCAGTTGCCAGGCTGATGGCGGTCTTGATCACCAGATAGTGTGTAACCCCTTGCAAGGCCCGGCGGATAGTGGCCATCCCTTCGGTGGGATTATCCAGCGCCTGCTGCAGCTTAAAGGGCAATACCTTCACCTCAAACAGCATAAAGACTACCGTCATCAATAACAGGAAGATGCTGGTCATGGCCCCGGAAAGATGCCCCAGCAGGCGGGTCACCAGGTTCATGGTGGCACCAGGATCGACGTATTTGACCACCGCTTCTGCCGAGAAGTTAATATCCAGATTGAAGCGCTGCGCCTGGTATTGCAGTTCACTCAGCTTCTCCAGCATCACGCCCCGATACTGCGGCAATGAGCGAGCAAACTCATTTAATGAAGCACCCAGCATACCGATCAAGGTCAGCAACAGCACGACGATGGCAATCACCAATAGCGTCACCCCCAGCGCTCTAGGCACACGAAAGCGTTCCAGTAGCAGCACCAGCGGGTTTAACACGATGGCCAAGAACACCGCCAGCAGGAATGGCACCACAATATCTGCCGCCGCCTTTATGCCAGCCAGGATCACCACCAGCATGGCCAGCATCATGATCAGACGTAACTTGCGGTCATTAAACTCGGGTATGCCCATGAAATTTCCTTGTGTGATACAGGCCCGCCAGAGCCGTCGATAAATACATGTTAGCAAATTATTCCTTGCTGTCGCAGGCATATTACCCTCAAGTTGCTGAAGGAATTAAATTAATCCTGGTAGATAAGGCGAACAAATAATCGGCGTTAGTCGTTTTTCAATTATTTGCCAAGGTTTCTGGTGGTATTTACGAAAAATGACAAAAGCTGACAATTAAGAATAAAGTCGATAGATTTCAATTGGCCAGAGTTTCTCCAGTATTGCCAGAAAAGCGCCCTCTCCAACGATTCCTTTGACCAACTCGCCACAACTCAAACAAATCTACTGATTAATATTTTTATGCAGTAACTTAGTTAAATTTATTATTGATTTATATTTCTTAAAGTTTAAGTATTGCTGTCGGTAAATGAGATTTGTAAGGAAAACTGATGCTCTGGAAAAATACCGCCGACCGCTTTGGTCACGTTTCTGTGCTGATCCACTGGCTGGTGGCACTGACCGTTTACGGCATGTTTGCCCTCGGATTATGGATGGTGACGCTGGGTTACTACGACGTTTGGTATCACCAGGCGCCGGAGATCCACAAAAGTATTGGCACGCTGCTGTTTATCGTAATGGTGGTACGAGTGGTTTGGCGCTTTATCTCGCCGCCGCCCAAGCCCCTGGCCAGTTATAGCCGTCTTACGCATATCAGTGCGGTACTCGCCCATATCGCGCTTTACACCGTGCTATTCGCCATCCTGATCAGTGGCTACCTGATCTCGACCGCCGACGGTCAGGCAATCAGCGTATTTGGCTGGTTTGACGTACCGGCCAGCGTGACCGGTTTGCCACAGCAGGCCGATACCGCCGGGACTATCCATCTTTATCTGGCTTGGGCCGTCGTCGTGCTTTCGGTACTGCACGCCCTTGCTGCGCTTAAACATCACTTTATTGATGGTGATGTTACTTTGAAACGGATGCTGGGTCGCAGCACCGATTAACCCTTTGGATTTATGGAGATATTGCTATGTTGAAGAAAACCGTATTAGGCCTGGCCGCGGACGCTCTGCTGTTAAACGCCGGTTCCGCCCTGGCTGCCAATTATAAAATCGACAAACAAGGCCAGCACGCCTTTATCGAATTCCGCATCCAGCACCTGGGTTACAGCTGGATTTATGGTTCTTTCAAAGATTTTGACGGTGGCTTTACCTTCGATGAAAAAGACCCGGCTAACGATAAAGTCAACGTAACCATCAACACCGCCAGCGTAGACACCAACCACGCCGAGCGTGACAAACACCTGCGCAGCGCCGAGTTCTTGAACGTTGAAAAGAACAAGCAGGCCACCTTTACCTCTACCGAGGTGAAAAAAGACGGTGAAGGTTATGCCGTAGTCGGCAACCTGACGTTGAATGGCGTGACCAAGCCAGTCACGCTGGCAGCCAAGCTGGTCGGCGAAGGTAAGGATCCTTGGGGCGGTTACCGCGCCGGTTTCGAAGCCAACGGTAAAATCAAGCTGAAAGACTTTGGCATCACCACCGACCTCGGCCCAGCCTCTCAGGAAGTTGAGCTGATCATCTCGGTCGAAGGCGTTCGCGAGAAGTAATCAATAAGGGCGCTGAATTTCAGCGCCCTATTTCTATCCTATGAGCAACACCCTACTCTTTCGGTTCTGGGATATGCATGGTGGTTTGCAACAGCCCTTTGGACTTATTGAAGATTTTTACGCCATTCTCGCGGCCAGCCCGGCGGGCTCGCTGTTCTTCACGCGGTAGTTTCAGTTCTTCACGGCAGGTCTCGCTGCAACAGCCAGCAAACTTCTCGGCACAGCTTGGGCACTGGATAAACAGCAGATGGCAGCCGTCGTTCAGGCAGTTGGTGTGAGTATCACATGGCGCACCGCACTGATGGCAGTTGGCAATCACGTCCTCTGAGATACGTTCCCCCATGCGCTCGTCAAACACAAAGTTCTTGCCGATGAACTTCAATGGCAACCCTTGCGCCTTCGCCTGGCGGGCATATTCGATAATACCGCCTTCCACGTGATAGACGTTTTTGAAGCCATTATGCAGCATATAGGCGCTGGCTTTCTCACAACGGATCCCACCGGTACAGTACATGACAATATTCTTGTCTTTCTGCTCCTGTAGCATTTCCACTGCCATCGGTAGCTGATCGCGGAACGTGTCGGAAGGCACTTCGATCGCCTTCTCAAAGTGCCCAACCTCGTACTCATAATGGTTGCGCATATCAACAAACACCGTATTCGGATCGTCGATCATCTGGTTAACACGATCGGCCTGCAGATACTCACCCACATTGGCAGGATTGAAGGTTTCATCTTCAATCCCGTCGGCCACAATACGTTCACGCACTTTCAGGCGCAGTACCCAGAAGGATTTGCCGTCGTCTTCCAGCGCAATATTCAGGCGCACTTGATCCAGCGCCGGGTGCGAAGCAAACAGCACGGTTTTGAACGCGTCAAAATGACTCTGTGGCACGCTGATCTGCGCATTGATGCCCTCTTTGGCCACGTAGATACGGCCAAACACCTTCAGTTTATCGAACTGAATATACAGGCTATCGCGAAATGCCTTTGGGTCGTCAATGGTGAAATATTTATAAAAAGAAACTGTGGTGCGTGGCTCGGTTTCGGCCAGCATACGCGCCTTCAGTTCCTCATTAGAAATTCGGTTATGTAACACTGGCATGGTGTACTTTCCTGTCTTTCGGGAGGTGACTGATTGAGTGCCCACGGGCCGTTAGCCCGCGCGCGGCGCACATCATACCCGAAAATAGGCTGCAACACAGCATTAACCCGGCGGCAATCATTTCCGCACAAAGCTTGACGTTATTGGCAAATACCGATAAGCCTAGTGCAAGTTGTAGCAACGAATTTGGACGGACCATGAGGAAATTATGAGCCAGCTGTTTACTCCGATCACCTTGGGGCTACTGCGGTTGCCTAACCGCATCATTATCGCCCCCATGTGCCAGTACTCTGCCGACAACGGCAAAGCCACCGAATGGCATACGATGCACCTCGGCCATCTGTCCCTTTCCGGGGCAGGTTTGCTGATTGTGGAAGCCACTGCGGTTTCACCGGAAGGACGTATTTCTCCGGGAGATCTGGGCCTGTGGGACGACGATACCGAGCAGGCACTTGCCGACGTGGTTCAGGCGGTAAAAAAGCACGCCACCATGCCTTTGGGGATCCAACTGGGGCATGCTGGCCGCAAAGCTTCTTGCGCCCTTCCCTGGCATGGCGGTGCCCAACTGACCAGGAGTGAGGGTGGTTGGCAAACGCTCTCGGCCTCTACCCAGCCCTTTAACCCTCTGGATGAGACTCCACAGGCTATGAGCCTGGAGCAAATTGAGCAGCTGAAGGCACAGTTTGTTGCAGCGGCACGGCGTGCCGACCGTCTCGGCTTCGAGCTGATCGAACTGCACGGGGCACATGGTTACCTGTTGCACCAGTTCCTTTCGCCACTGGCCAATCATCGCACCGATCAATATGGTGGGTGCCTGCAAAATCGTATGCGATTGTTGCTGGAGATTTTTAGCCAGGTGCGGGCGGTATTCCCGGCCAACAAAGCGCTTGGCGTGAGGATCTCCGCCAGTGACTGGGTTGAAGGAGGCTGGGACGAACAACAATCTGTTGAACTGGCCAGCGCTTTAAAGGAGTTGGGCTGCGATTACATTCATATTTCCAGCGGCGGCCTGTCACCACAGCAAAAAATCCCGGTGGGGCCGAACTATCAGGTGCCGTTTGCCGAAACCATCAAACATAAAGTGGGGATGCCAACCATCGCCGTGGGGTTGATCACCGAACCAGAGCAAGCGGAAGCGATCGTCGCCACCGGTCAGGCCGATATGGTCGCGCTAGCGCGCGGTATTCTCTATAACCCTCGTTGGCCATGGCACGCGGCCGCAAAACTGGGGGCCCAAGTGCAGGCTCCGCCACAGTATTGGCGCTCAGAACCGCATCGGGTAAAAGGTTTGTTCAAAGACCATTAAAACGACCTCAAGCGGGTGTTTAGCGCCCGCTTGACCATTCCGTAGCCCCAGAGATAATCGCCCCAGACAGCAGTCCGGTTCCCGCTACGGCCAGCAAAGGGTTGTACTGCAAATATGCCCCTAGGCAACCAAGCAGCCCCCCCATCACCAGCAGTCCAGCACTTAACCATGATGCCAACATAGTTACCTCCTGAATCAATGAACGCATAAAACGCCGTCTGATTTATAGGTCGATCCTCACTGGATTTGGCGAAAAAACCAGCGCCCACGCCTGATTTTGGCCAAAAAAGGGTGTTTTAATGCGGTGAGTTTTCCTGTTACAAAAGAAAAATGCCACAATACGCTATTATAAGCGGCAGAAAACCATCGCATAGACTGAGTCGTTCTAGCAACCCGTTGTCACCAAAAGTGCTGCTGGCGACCGGCAACTCGACGTATCTATGCATTTTATCTGTTATTACTGTTAAATGACTGCTTCTAAGCTGAGAACCCATGACGCAAGTTCCTTCTTTCAATCGATCTTTACTGCATCCGCGCTACTGGCTTACCTGGTTTGGCATTGCCTTACTCTACCTGCTGGTCCTGTTGCCATACCCAATGATTTATCGTTTGGGGACCGGGTTGGGTCGCTTTTCAATGCGTTTCCTCAAACGCCGGCGAGCGATAACCGAGCGTAACCTGGAACTGTGCTTTCCGGATATGCCAAGAGCCGAACGTGATGCGTTGATAGTCAAGAACTTCGAATCCGTGGGGATGGGGCTGTTTGAAACCGGCATGGCCTGGTTCTGGCCCAACTGGCGCATTGAGCGCTGGTTCAGCGTCAGCGGTCTAGAGCACATTCAAAAGGCACGGGACAATCATCAAGGAGTGCTACTGATCGGCCTGCACTTCCTGACTCTGGAGTTGGGTGCGCGCATCTTCGGTATCCACAATCCAGGGATAGGCGTCTACCGTCCACACGACAACAAGCTGATGGATTGGCTACAGACCTGGGGCCGTATGCGTTCAAACAAATCCATGCTGGATCGTAAAGACGTCAAAGGGATGATCCGCGCCCTGAAACAAGGAGAGATCATCTGGTACGCACCGGATCATGACTACGGCCCGCGCAGCAGCGTGTTTGCTCCGCTGTTTGCAGTGGAAAAAGCAGCGACCACCACAGGCAGCTATGTGTTGGTGCGCATGGGGAAACCGGCGATCATTCCCTTTACGCCTCGCCGCCTGCCAGAAGGGAAAGGGTACGAACTCATCATGCAGCCAGCGGTGGAGAACTTCCCGCTGGATAACGAAGTCGAGGCTGCGGCCTTTATGAACAAAGTGGTAGAAAAAGAGATCCTGATGGCACCGGATCAATATATGTGGCTGCACCGCCGCTTCAAGACCCGCCCAGAAGGTGAGCCCTCTCTCTATTAATCACCACGGGCCAGGATGGCCCACATGATATTGTCACTTTTCCAGCAACAGGAGCTTCTATGTATATCGTCAGCCTGACCTACCACCGCCCGATTGAAGAAGTAGAAAGCCATCTTGAAGGGCATATCGCCTGGTTGAAGCGCTATTTTCAAGCTGGCAGCTTTATTGCCTCTGGCCGAAAGAATCCGCGTACCGGCGGCGTGATCCTGGTAAAAGATATGGAACGTTCCACGCTGGATGCCATCCTGGCGGAAGATCCCTTCATCGCCGTGGCCAATTATGAGGTGACAAACGTCGCCCTCACTACCACCAGCGCCGGATTCGAAGCCTTGGTCGGCGCCTGAGCCCCCGTTCCCGCGTTATTCTGCGCGGGAATAATTGACATTCCCCGTTTTAAAACTTTATTTCATTTTTACTCAAAATCACACAGTTGCTCAATTGATAACCTTCGTTATTAAGCGCATACTTACCAGGCTAACTTTTTTTGCCTTGCGCGATCGCCAGGCTCCCCTATCCCGCACGGAAACCTATGGCCCCGGCAGCAGAACCTATCAATTGGCAACGCAACCTGTTCATCACCTGGCTGGGCTGCTTTCTGACCGGTGCGGCCTTTAGCCTGATCATGCCGTTCCTGCCGCTGTACGTTGAAGCTCTTGGCGTTACCGGCCATCAGTCGCTGAATATGTGGTCCGGATTGGTGTTCAGTATCACCTTCCTGTTCTCCGCCATTGCCTCACCGTTCTGGGGCAGCCTGGCCGATCGCCGTGGGCGTAAGCTGATGTTGCTGCGTTCTGCGCTAGGAATGGGCATTGTGATGGTGCTGATGGGCATGGCGCAAAACATCTGGCAGTTTCTGGCACTGCGCGCGGTGCTAGGGCTGCTCGGCGGCTTTATTCCCAACGCCAATGCGCTGATTGCTACCCAGGTGCCGCGCCATCGCAGCGGCTGGGCACTGGGTACCCTATCGACCGGCGGCGTCAGTGGTGCCCTGATTGGCCCATTGATTGGCGGTTTGCTGGCTGACCAATATGGCCTGCGCCCCGTGTTCTTCATCACCGCTACGGTGCTGTTTATCTGTTTCCTGCTGACGCTGTTCTGCGTGCGGGAACAGTTCACTCCGGTGCAGAAAAAAGACATGTTGCATGCGCGCCAAGTCTTTGCCTCGCTCAAAAGCCCCAAGCTGATCCTCAGCCTGTTTGTCACCACCATGATCATCCAGATCGCCACTGGCTCGATTGCCCCAATCCTCACGCTTTACGTGCGTGAACTGGCGGGCAACATCAGCAACCTGGCGTTTGTCAGTGGTTTGATCGCCTCGGTACCCGGCGTTGCTGCCTTGATGAGTGCGCCACGGCTGGGCAAGTTGGGCGACAGGATCGGCCCGGAGCGGATTCTGGTGTTTATGCTGGTGATTTCCGTGCTGTTGCTGATCCCTATGGCCTTTGTCCAGACCCCCTGGCAACTCGGCGTATTGCGTTTCCTGCTCGGCGCTGCCGATGGCGCACTGCTGCCTGCGGTACAAACCTTACTGATCTACAACTGTACCAATCAGGTTGCCGGGCGAATATTCAGCTATAACCAATCTTTCCGGGATATCGGCAACGTTAGCGGCCCACTGCTCGGCGCAGCCGTCTCTGCCAGCTACGGATTCCGCGCGGTATTCTGCATGACGGCGCTGGTGGTGCTATTTAACGCATTCTATTCCTGGTGGTGTCTGCAACGGCGGCCAGCGAGAATGCGTGAAGACACGTTACAAGAAGAGTAATAGCGCTATTTATCGCCAGTTGTTGTGATAAATATTACCCAAGCCCCATTTCCCTTACTTTTATTATTGTTACCCTCCCGCTGTAACCCGGCCCCAACCTCTAAGAATAATATTATTAACACCTTGTTTTTAGACAAAAAAATCACAAACAGAGCAATAAACCACCTGTCAATGGAAATAACGCCACAGCCAACATAAAAACCAATAAAGTAGATGTTTGTCGACTTTTCGTCTAAAAAATGGGATACAGGTACTAGACAAAACCACCATTCAGTTATCAAATGGTTAAATAATATCACGCCAGAAGTAACATTCTGACCAAGTGAATAAAATAGCCTGCAGGGTTTTCAAGCTTAATAGGCACTGCGGCTGAGGTTTTGTCAGGTAATCCGCCTCAGCGGGATTTCCTCACTTACAGACACAGACATACCACAGTATCTGCTGCCAGCGCGCAGCACATTATATTGGGAAGACTTTATGCAATCCTCTGTTAATCAGAAAGAAAGCCGGACGTTCCTCGGCCATCCATATCCTCTCGGCTCCCTGTTCTTCACTGAAATGTGGGAGCGCTTCTCGTTTTATGGCATTCGTCCGTTACTGATCCTGTTTATGGCCGCTACGGTTTATGACGGCGGGATGGGGTTGGCGCGCGAAAACGCCTCGGCGATCGTCGGTATCTTTGCTGGCAGTATGTACCTGGCGGCACTGCCGGGTGGCTGGTTAGCCGATAACTGGCTCGGCCAGCAAAAAGCCGTTTGGTACGGTTCAATCCTGATCGCTCTGGGCCACCTGTCGATTGCCCTGTCTGCTATTATGGGCAACGACCTGTTCTTCGTCGGCCTGATGTTTATCGTGCTCGGTTCCGGCCTGTTCAAAACCTGTATCTCGGTGATGGTTGGAACCCTGTACAAGAAAGGCGATGCGCGCCGTGACGGTGGCTTCTCGCTGTTCTACATGGGCATCAACATGGGCTCCTTTATTGCCCCGCTGATTTCCGGCTGGCTGATCCGTTCACACGGTTGGCACTGGGGCTTCGGCATCGGTGGTATCGGGATGTTGGTAGCTTTAGTGATCTTCCGGGTGTTTGCCGTACCGGCCATGAAGCGCTATGACAGCGAAGTAGGCCTGGACTCAACCTGGAATAGCCCGATTGCCAAGAAAAATGGCGTGGGTGGCTGGCTGATTGCGCTAGCCGTGGGCGTTGCCGCAATCGTGATTATGATCTCCCAAGGCATCATCGTGATTAACCCGGTCGCCGTTGCCAGTATGCTGGTTTACGTCATCGCCGCCTCGGTCACGCTGTACTTTATCTATCTGTTCTTCTTTGCTGGCCTGAGCCGCAAAGAGCGTGCGCGTCTGCTGGTCTGTTTTATCCTGCTGATTTCTGCCGCCTTCTTCTGGTCGGCCTTCGAACAGAAACCGACCTCGTTCAACCTGTTCGCTAACGATTACACCAACCGCATGATCGGCGACTTCGAGATCCCGGCGGTATGGTTCCAATCGATTAACGCATTGTTCATTATCCTGTTGGCGCCAATCTTCAGTTGGGCCTGGCCGGCTCTGGCTCGTAACAAAATCCGCCTGAGCAGCATCACCAAATTCGTGATCGGTATTCTGTTTGCCGCCGCAGGTTTTGGCCTGATGATGCTGGCCGCGCAACAGGTGTTGGGCAATGGCGGCGCTGGCGTGTCACCGATGTGGCTGGTGGGCAGCATCCTGATGCTGACGCTGGGTGAGCTTTGCCTGAGCCCGATTGGCCTGGCAACCATGACGCTGCTGGCACCGGACAGAATGCGTGGCCAGATGATGGGCCTGTGGTTCTGTGCCAGCGCGCTGGGCAACCTGGCTGCCGGCTTGATCGGTGGCCACGTGAAAGCGGATCAGTTGGACATGCTGCCAACCCTGTTCGCCCGCTGCTCTATTGCGCTGGTGATCTGTGCCGCCGTGCTTATCCTGCTGATCGTCCCGATCCGTCGCATGCTGGAAAATACCCAGGGTAAAAGCGGTGATAAACCGGTCACGCACGCCTGATAGATACTGAGTATTCAGCCTTAAGCCAGCGTTCTTCGCTGGCTTTTTTTATGTCTGCCAGGCACGTGCTTGCAACACCACGCGATAGCCATCCAAATCTTCAAACGTTTGCCCATGCACATCCCAATAAGGGTTGTATGCCTGCACGCGCTTAAAGCCACTGGCTATCAGCCGATCGCACCCTCTCTGCCAACTTGCAACCTCCGGCACATAAAATACCAACAGGTTGTCTTGCGTAGGTGCGCGCCCCACCAGTACACCGCGGTGATGAGTGAACTCCAGATGATAGGCATGGTGCGGATGACCAAGCATAATGCCATCGAACCCCTGGTGATCTTCAAACTCACCCAGTTGTTCAAACCCCAGGCCCTGGCAATACATGTTGGCAATCGCGGCCAAATGGTCGGTGGGCCGGGCAATGCGTAATACCGCGTTGGCAAGTTCCATATTTCCTCCCGTTGGCAAACAGTTAGCCTAAGCTGTTTCATGGCAAAACGGCGTACAGGAAATGCGCTTTGCGGTAGCGGCAAGACATGGCATGCTGCAACAGACACGTCATCAGGCTCCAGAGGAGAAACAATGCTGTTTAACGTCGATTTTCTCCCAGAAAATCAGTCTATCGTGCCATTTTCAAAGGACTATCAGGATGGTGATAGCGAACCTGATCACTGCCACAACTGCGCCCAACTGATCCATGGCCTTAGCGGCGTAGTACAGGTGAATACGCGTGTAGGCAGCTGGGTTGTTCCCCCAGGCCGTGGCGTCTGGTTACCGGCCAAAGTGGAACATAACCTGCGTTTTAGCGGTAACGTAGCAGCACGCACGCTGTTCGTCGATCCCCTGGCCCGTGCCGATTTGCCTGCTCAGTGCCAGGTCGTGCAGATTTCTCCCTTGTTACGTGAACTGATTATCAGCGCGATGGATATTCAGCCAGGCTATCGGCCCGGCGGACGCGAAGAGCGCATTATGGAACTGATCCTCGATGAGTTACGTATGCTGCCGATCCTGCCTCTACACCTGCCCGAGCCACGCGATGGCGTCTTATTGGCCCTGTGCCAGCACATTCAGCAATCTTTGGCACAGCCTTGGGAGTTGGAACTGGCGGCGCAGCACATCAACGTCAGTGGCCGTACGCTGTCCCGTCGCTTCCAACGTGAGACTGGCCTACGCTTTAGCGACTGGGTGCGTCGTGCCCGCCTGCTGGCAGCACTCAATGCCCTGGCTGCCGGAAGGTCGGTGCTGGAGGTGGCTTTGGATCTGGGTTATGACAGCCCCAGCGCGTTTAGCGCCATGTTCCGCCGCCTGCTTGGCGTTTCCCCCAGCACCTATTTTGCCCAGGCTCAGCCTGCGATCACGGCAAACAGCGGCCAGCCACGTTGAACAGAGCCTGGAGCGAGGCGCTGGCCGAGTCGGCATCAATCCCAACTCCGTAAATTGCCTCCCCTTTTGCTGGCGTACAACGGATATAGGTTACTGCCCGGCTATGGCTCTGATGGCCCAGGGTATGTTCATGGTAGTCGTCGATGGCCAGCACCAGGCCAAAGCGTTGGCAGAGCGCATCTACCGCGCTGGACAACAGCCCGTTCCCGCTACCTTGCAGCTGCATTGGTTCTCCTGCCAGAGCTACCTGCGCCGTAAAGCTGTAAGCCGCCCCACCCTGGCTTTGCGTTTGATAGCTAAGCAGTTGCAAACGCGGCTGTTCCACCAATCCGTAGCTGTTGCGGAACAGCCGCCAGATCTCCGCCACCGTCATTTCCTTGCCGCTTTCATCCGTGGCCTGTTGCACCACTTTGCTGAAGTCAATCTGCAAGCCACGCGGCAAGCGCAATCCATGATTCTGCTCCAGCAGCCAGGCCGCTCCGCTCTTGCCAGACTGGCTGTTAACGCGGATCACCGCCTCATAGCTGCATCCCACGTCTGCCGGGTCGAGCGGCAGATAAGGCACCTGCCATAACCCATCTTCACGCTGCTGCTGGGCGGCGAAACCTTTCTTGATGGCGTCCTGATGCGAGCCCGAGAACGCGGTAAACACCAACTCCCCGGCATAAGGATGGCGCGGATGTACCGGTAACTGGTTGCACTGTTCCACCACTTCAACCACTTCTTTCAACCGGCTGAAGTCCAGCTCTGGCGCGATGCCCTGGGTGTACAAATTGAGCGCTAACGTCACCAAATCGACATTGCCCGTGCGTTCGCCGTTGCCAAACAGGCAGCCTTCCACTCGGTCAGCCCCCGCCAGCATGGCCAACTCGGCGCAAGCGACACCGGTACCACGATCGTTATGCGGATGCACGCTGATGGTCACCTGTTTCCGCTGGCTGAAGTGGCGACAGAACCATTCGATCTGGTCGGCATAAATGTTCGGGGTACTCATCTCCACGGTGGCCGGCAGGTTGATAATCATGGGCCGCTGGCGTTCAGGTTGCCACACGTCTGCCACCGCCTCACAGATTTGCAGGGCAAACTCCAGCTCGGTAAAGCAGAAGGTCTCTGGCGAATACTCAAAGCACCAATCAGTTTCCGGATGCCGATCGCACCATTGGCGAATACGGCGTGCGCCATTCACCGCCAGCGCCACGGTAGCGGCCTTGTCCTGCTTGAAAACGATATCGCGAAACATCGGGGCGGTGGCGTTATACAGATGCACTATGGCACGTGGAGCCCCTTGTAACGACTCCATCGTGCGGTCGATCAGATCGTCGCGCGACTGCGTCAGCACCTGGATTGAGACATCATCCGGGATCAGCCGTTGCTCGATCAAGTGCCGCACGAAATCAAAGTCGGTTTGCGATGCGGAAGGAAATGCCACCTCGATTTCCTTGAACCCGCAGGCCAGTAACAGTTGATAGAACTGTAGCTTGCGAGCGTTATCCATCGGCTCGGCCAACGCCTGATTGCCGTCACGCAGATCGCTGGAACACCAGCGCGGTGCCTGCTGCTGGGTGTGCCCCGGCCACTGACGATCGGGTAAATCGATGGCCGGGAATGGCCGGTACTTGCTTGCTGGGTTGGCTAACATCCTGATTCTCCTACAGACCAAAGGGTGTAGCCATTATTTCCTGCCCGTAGCCAGGCGTCTCCCGGCTGATGGACAACTATCGTCGCAAAACGGACAACAAAAAATTTGCATCCTGCGGCGATGCGACAACAATTAATGCTGGTGTCCCCCCAAGATGATTGAAAAAGGAGATGAGCATGAGCCTGTATGCCACGCTGGAAGAAGCGATCGAAGCCGCTCGCGAAGAGTTTATCGAAACGGCGGAAGGCGGCGATGATGAGCCGCCGGTACCTCAACAGTTTAACCTGCAAAAATACATCATGTTGGATGGCGACACGATGTGGCAGGCCGAGTTTTTCGAAGAAGAAGGCGAGTCTGTCGAATGCATGACGATGCGCAGCGGCGCTGCCGCCCAGGCCATTTTTGACGGTGACTACGACGAGATTGAGATCCGCGCCGAGTGGATCAACGAAAATACGCTGCATGAGTGGGAGGAAGGGGATTTTCAGCTCGATCCGCCGCTGGATACCGAAGAAGGCCAGAGCGCTGCCGACGAATGGGATGAACGTTGAGCCCGTTGGGTGGGCGCCTGGTTGCCCACCCTCGCCTTGACGACCCTGGCTACACATTGCATGCTGCTACATTCTCCCCTTAACACAGGCAGGTATCATGCTCATCAGGCAAGCGGTTCCCGGTGATTATCCCGCAATTCTGGCTCTACAGGCGCAAAACACCCCAGAGAACCTCAACGCCCAGCAGCGGCAACAGGGTTTTATCGTCTCGCAGATGAACGAAAAACAGCTGGCAAGCATCAATAACGGCCTGGGTATTCTTATCGCCATTGAGGATGAGCAGTTGGCTGGGTTTGTCTGCCTGATGCCAACCAACGCCCAACCCCGACCGCCGGTCGTGGATGCCATGCTGCACACGTTGGCCACGCAACGCTTTCAAGACCAGGCGTTGGATCAACAGCGGGTATTTCTATACGGCCCGGTATGCCTGAGTGCCGAATGGCGGGGAAAAGGCCTGCTACGCCAGTTGTTTGCCGCGGTGAAAGCGCGAACTCAGCAGGATTTTGACGTTGGCGCGCTATTTGTTAATGAAGACAACCCGCATTCGCTGGCCGCCCATGTCGCTGGGCTGGGGATGACGGCGTTGACCTCTTTCCACTGTAACAACCAAAGCTATCAGTTGGTGGTCTTCGCAACCAGAGGCTAAAACCTATTCGTAAGGCCCGTGCTGCGCATCAAACGGCAGCATAAAGGTATCCACCACCAGCGAGAGCGGTACATCAATCACCATAACGCTGCGCCAGGGAGTATCACGCAAATCCCACTGCACCCCTGGATAATATTGGTGCCCATGGCCTGCGCCAGGTACCGTGCGGCTGATAATGCTACCGCAGCCAGATAATGCCGTCGTCATAGCGGCCAACAGTGCCAGACGGACTAGTGAAGCCATTTTCAACAACCAAGCCTTTTTTGAGATTGCAACGAAAAAGGGGAACACGCAGCGCGCATTCCCCCTGTAATTAACGCTAACCGTCAGCGTTGGCCGACGGGGTGAGCCAGTTCATTATGCGGTAACTGCCGATAATGCTCGCGCCAGGCTTCGCCCTGCGGCAGCAGCCAAATACGCTGATGCAGGCGTGACAACGCCACAGGATCGCTTAACAGCTCAAGGCGTTTGGCTTTTGCCAACTTCTCTGGCCCGACTTCCAGCGCCTCGTTCACCCGCTCTTCCCGCGCCCGATCGATAATGGTACGCAGATGGTGACGAGCCGTTGCCAGCGCGGCAGCCAAGGCGTTGTAGGACGGGTCCACCGCCGCATGCATAAAGCCGTTGCGCAAGGCACGCTGGCGATTAAGTTGCAGATAGGTGTCTGTGGCAACCAGTTCACGCGGCGGATCGTACTCTTCCGGGATCAGGAACAGCTTGGCTCGCTTGCTCTTGAGGCCGAGCGTAGCGCGGCTCGACAGCGCCGAAACAAACGGTGACAGGATCAGCGAGAAGACGATCGGTGACAGCCACCACAGGAAGTTCAGATCCAGCAATGCCATACCGCCGCCCCAAACCAGACCCAGCAGCATTTGCGAACCGTGACGCTTGAAGGCTTCGCCCCAAGGGGTGTCATCATCATCACGCTGCGGCGAGTTCCACACCACTTCCCAGCCCAGGAACGCGCTGACCACAAACACGGTATGGAACAGCATGCGCACCGGCGCCAACAGCACTGAGAACATCACTTCCATCAGCATGGAAATCAGCAACCGGATCGGCCCGCCATACTGCTTCGAGCCTTTCGCCCAGACCAGCACGATGCTCAGCAACTTCGGTAAAAACAGCAGTACCATGGTGGTGGAGAACAGCGCAATAGCCAGTTCTGGCTTCCACTGTGGCCACACCGGGAACAACTGCCGGGGTTGCAGGAAGTATTGCGGTTCCACCAGCGTATGCACTATCTGCAACGCGGTGGACAGCGCCAGGAACATAAACCACAACGGTGCCGACAGGTAGGACATTACCCCGGTCAGGAACACCGCACGGTGTACCGGGTGCATACCTTTTACCAGGAACAGGCGGAAGTTCATCAGGTTACCATGACACCAGCGGCGGTCACGTTTCAGCTCGTCCAACAGGTTAGGCGGTAACTCTTCATAACTGCCCGGCAGATCGTAGGCAATCCACACGCCCCAGCCAGCACGACGCATCAATGCGGCTTCCACAAAGTCATGGGAGAGGATGGAACCGGCAAACGACCCCTCACCCGGCAACGGCGCTAAAGCACAGTGCTCGATAAAGGGTTTCACCCGGATGATGGCGTTATGACCCCAGTAATGGGATTCGCCCAACTGCCAGAAGTGCAGACCAGCGGTGAACAGCGGGCCATAAAGGCGCGTGGCGAACTGCTGCACACGGGCATACAACGTATCCATACCCGAGGCTTTTGGCGCAGACTGGATGATACCGGCGTTCGGGTTAGCTTCCATCAAGCGCACCAGGCCGGTGAGGCACTCGCCGCTCATCACGCTGTCCGCATCCAGGATCACCATGTAGCTGTACTCACCGCCCCAACGACGGCAGAAGTCGTCGATGTTGCCGCTTTTACGTTTCACACGACGGCGGCGACGGCGGTAGAAGATACGTCCATGCCCCTCAACATCGCGGCACAGCTCCATCCAGGCCTTCTGTTCAGCGACGCAGATATCGGGATCGTAACTGTCGCTAAGCACATAGATATCGAAATGCGCAAGCTGACCGGTCGCCTTCACCGACTCGTAGGTTGCCCGCAACCCGGCAAATACCCGTTCAACGTCTTCGTTACAGATCGGCATGATCAACGCGGTACGGTGCGCTGGATCGATCGGCTCATCGCCTTTGATAGTCGAAGAGATGCTGTATTTATCTTTGCCAATCAGCAGTTGCAGGAACCCCATCAGCGCCGTCCAGAAACCGGCTGAGACCCAGCAGAACAGAATGGCAAACAGGATCAGAATACCGGTCTGCAAAAGATAAGGTAATATTTGCAGCATCGACTGCATCAGATCCTGATCCAACATGGCGATAGGATCGATCAGCGCCCAGCCCTGATAAGGCAGGATGGTTTTCATGTACCAGGTGGCGATGCCGGTTTGCACCAGCATCAGGATTAACAGCACGTAACGGCGCATTGAACCGACAATACGCCAGCGGTTTTCCGCCTCGGCTTCTTCTTTGCTGGCATGACGATTATGCGTCTTACGGCCCAGCAGAGTATCCCAAAAACGCCCCACCGGGTTGGTGCGCCAGGCTTCGGGGAACATGGTTGTACGTTTTACCGGCGGCGTGGCTTTCAGGATGGTGCGCCCTTCCGGGTCACAATCAAAATCGTCGTCATCGACGGCATCCGGCCAAGCCTGGCTTATACGCGCCTTGACCGAGGCCAGGGCGATGTCATCTGCAGACAGAGACGCAACATTGGTATCAGAGGTTCCCATCTGACGATGCAAAGCCTCCAGTGCCGGGGTATCGCCTGCCATTACTTGTTGTTTGAGCACCCCTGACCGCTCATCGGTCAGGGGCATTGCCGCAAGATATTCCTGGGCAGTTTCAGTAGACTTATTCATTGGCAGGTAGCTGATAGCTCCAGGTTTCCGTCAAGGTCTTGTCACCGTTGACCAACGCAGCACGCATTTCTACCGGTTGTTTGTCGTCTTTCACTTTCAAACGCACCGTCAAACGCCAACCTTTGGTGACCGGATTGTAGCGAACGCTGTTTTCCACCATTTCGCCGTTGTCACCAATGCTGATCTGAGAAGCTACCGGCGTATTGGCATCCAGCGCTTTCAATGCCGGGCCGACGAAGTCAACCAGGAACGCCACGCTGCCGTCCGGCTCGCGGATCAGGTTTGACTGCTTCACATCACCGGTTGAACGTATGGTTTTACCCACGTAGCCGATATCCTGTGAATGCAGTTTCTCTTCGTCGCGGGTGAAGTACAGGCGGTAGTTCAATGCCAACGGCGTTTTTGCATCAGGCAATACGTCCGGCGTCCAGAACGCCACGATGTTATCGTTGGTTTCATCCGCGGTTGGGATCTCTACCAGCTCAACCTTGCCCTTGCCCCAATCGCCGCGCGGTTCAACCCAGGCGCTTGGACGCAGATCGTAACGATCGTCCAGATCCTGATAATCGCGGAAATCGCGGCCACGCTGTAACAGACCAAAACCTTTCGGGTTTTCGATGCTGTAAGTGCTGACCGACAGGTGCTTAGGATTGTTCAGAGGACGCCAGATCCACTCGCCGTTACCGGCATGGATCGACAGACCGTTGGAGTCGTGCAGCGCCGGGCGGTAGTTCAGCGTTGGCGAAGGCTGGCTCGGCCCGAACAGGAACATGCTGGTCAACGGTGCCATACCCAACTTGCCCACCTTGTCGCGCAGGAACACTTTGGACTGGACATCTACCGTGGTATCGCGGCCGGGGTAAACCACAAAACGGTAAGCGCCGGTAGCACGTGGAGAATCCAGCAAGGCATAAATCACCAGATGCTTGTCGCCCTGCTTGGGACGTTCGATCCAGAACTCGCGAAAACGCGGGAACTCTTCGCCAGATGGCAAGGCGGTATCGATAGCCAGCCCACGAGCAGAAAGCCCATAAACCTGCCCTTTACCCACTACGCGGAAATAGCTCGCGCCCAGCATACTCATGATTTCGTCGTTCTTATCCGCACTGTTGACCGGATAGAGCACTTTAAACCCGGCGAAACCGAGTTTCTTCACCGAATCGGGATCGTGCTTGACGGAACCAAAGTCGAAAAAGTCCGGGCTGTATTTGATCTCTTTGACGGCGGTGGCCGTGACCTCGTTGATGATAACCGGCGTGTCGAAGTACATCCCTTGATGGTAGAACTCAAGCTTGAAAGGGGTTTTCAGCTTACTCCACACGGCTTTGTCGTGATTAAACTGGATCTGTTGATAGTCCGCGAACTTCAGTTCACGGAACTGGGAAGGAAGGTTGCTCTTCGGGGCTTCAAAGCCTTTTCCTGCCAGATCCTGCGCCTGTTTGGCCACATCGTCGATAGAAAAAGCCCAAGCCTGCGAACTCAACAACGTGCACAAAACGGTAGCACCTAACCAACGTACGCTCGTGGCGCGTGGTTTTTTTGATAATAGATTTACTAGCACATCCCCCCCTATTCGTGTGCTCAAAATATTCAAAATCCATATTAATGGATTATTCAGCTCGCCGACAACATGATAAACGTGAGTTGATGTTTACGGCTTAGAGTTTAAGCAGTTGTGCAGCGTAGCAAGCCGGGCTCCAAGACGCTATGGAAAAATGTCGGTCGCTATAGTAGGGTTTGAGTTTGCGATTCCCTCATTGCCGACTTATTAAGCGGGTTTACACTCCCCTGATGCAACCACCAGCGGTAACCTATGACTGACAGCACTAACCAGCGCGAGTTTTTCCTGGATTCGATCCGGGCCTATTTGATGCTGCTGGGCATTCCTTTTCATCTTTCTCTGATTTACTCCAGCCACTCGTGGGCGGTAAACAGCGCGACCCCGTCGTTTTCGCTAACGGTGTTGAACGACTTTATTCACGCCTTTCGCATGCAGGTGTTCTTCATTATCTCCGGCTACTTCTCCTACATGCTGTACGAACGCTATGACAGTCACCGCTGGTTGAAGGTACGCCTGGAGCGGGTTGCCATTCCGCTGTTGAGTTCTATCCCATTGATTACCTTGCCACAGTTTTTTTTACTCAAGAACTACACCGATAAATTAACCGGCTGGGATGATTTCACCCCTGAACAAAAAATAAACGTGGCGGTTTGGGAGTTGGTCTCCCATCTGTGGTTTTTATTAACCTTGTGCTTATTGACCTGCGCCTGTTTTTATCTGTTTAAAAAAATTAAGGCGATAAAAACGCCGATGGCACCGCGGCCAATAAATAAAATGACCACTCTCAGCAATATCTCATTGTGGTTTTTATTGTATGCCTTTATATACGGCGTGTTTCATCGCATTATTTTAATCACCGCCCCGCATTTACTGTCTAACGGCCTGTTCAACTTCGTGGTGATGGAAACCCTGTTCTACTTGCCTTTCTTCATTGTGGGAGCCTACGCGTTTAAGTATTCATGGCTGAAAGCGGTGTTCCTCACGCCCTCGTGGCCAGCCGTACTGGGCTCACTGCTGCTGTTGGTAGCCTACATGCTCAACCAGAAACTGCTGGCGCACAGCAGCTTTGGGTTTGAACTGGAAATCATGATCAAAGCCGTGCTCGGGATCCTGATGGCCAACGTGGTGTTCGCATTTGGCCATGCGCTGCTCGATTTCCATTCTCCTCGCATTACCTATCTGGTCAACGCTTCGCTGTTTATCTATCTGGTTCACCATCCGCTGACGCTGATATACGGCGCCTTTGTGACTCCGCTGATCGATAATAATCTGCTGGGTTTCCTGCTGGGTCTGGTGTTCGTCTTTGCCTGTGCCTTCCTGTTATATGAGGTGCACAAGCGTATCCCGCTGTTACGCTTCCTGTTCTCTGGTAAAGCCTAATCTCCCGTGTAAGGGCGTTGCTTGCAGCGCCCTGCTAACATGACACCCTTCACCCTCGTAGGAACGCCGCATGCTGTGCCCGCTTAGCTATAATTGATCGGTGGTCAGCGCACCTATTGCTCAACCTATCGCGACCCGTTGATGCAAAGTTGTGCTGGAGCATATTGCGGTGAGTTGTTATAACTACAGTGCATAAGAAAAAATCCACATCCCTGCCTTACGGTAGCGATTGGGCTCACGAACCCTAAGGGATGGCGCATCACCATCGCGTGCGCCGGTAACATTTCCCTTCCGTCACGACAGAGAGGATTTTTAATGACCGATAAACCGACCGCGGCAACCGAAGCCGTAGCAGAAAACGCCACACTACTGAAAATCTTGGGTAGACTGCTGTCCGCACTGGATTCTTCCATCAGCGGCAAAGATCGCAGCGTATTGGTAACCGAGCTTTCCAGCCTCAACCTGGACGGGATCTCCGAGGCCGAAAGGAAACTGGCAGCCGAATTAATCAAGCGTGCCCTGCAATCACTCGATCACTAACCTCCCGCCTGTAAACCATTAAGCCTCCTGCTGGGGGGTTAATGGTTTTTCCTCGATAACCTGTTTCCTGCCGTCCTCAATGAGCTGATAAATAGGCACAAAAGCAGCAATACCCACATTTCAACTCTCATTTCATCAAATTTTGCGGCAAGCAGCCATAATGACACCGTTTTTTGGCAATCAGCCTTGGCGTTGCACAGGAAAAACAGGCTATTATGACCCGGTGTCTTTGCTTTGGCGCCCCCTTTCAGCTCAACTCGCAGGAGAACATTATTTTGGATGCCAGCACGATCAATAGCTTGTTCATCATCGGTGCCGTGTTGGTGGGAGCAAGTATTCTGCTCAGTTCTTTCTCTTCACGCCTGGGTATTCCCATTCTGGTGATCTTCCTGGCGATAGGCATGCTGGCCGGTGTTGACGGCCCTGGTGGTATCGCCTTTGATAACTATCCCGCCGCCTATCTGGTCAGTAACCTGGCTCTGGCAGTGATCCTGCTCGACGGCGGTATGCGTACCCGCGTCAGCTCCTTTCGTGTCGCGTTGTGGCCAGCATTGTCACTGGCCACCATCGGCGTACTGATCACCGCCGGACTGACGGGCCTGGCCGCCGCCTGGCTGTTTAACCTCGATTTGATCCAGGGGCTGCTGATCGGTGCCATTATTGGATCGACCGATGCGGCCGCGGTGTTTTCACTGTTGGGTGGCAAAGGGCTGAACGAGCGTGTCAGCGCGACGCTGGAAATTGAGTCCGGCAGCAACGATCCGATGGCGGTGTTTTTAACCATCACCCTGATTGCCATGATTTCCGCTGGCGAAACCTCGCTGAGCTGGATGTTCATCGTCCATCTCTTGCAGCAGTTTGGTATGGGCATCGTGATTGGTCTGGGCGGAGGCTGGTTGCTGATCACGCTGATCAACCACATCAAGCTGGCGGAAGGGTTGTATCCGCTGCTGGCGGTGAGCGGCGGCATCTTGATCTTTGCCCTGACTACCGCTCTGGATGGCAGCGGCATTCTGGCGGTCTATCTGTGCGGCCTGCTGCTGGGTAACCGTCCAATCCGTAACTACCATGGCATTGTGCAAACCTTCGACGGTCTGGCTTGGCTGAGCCAAATCGGCATGTTCCTGGTGCTAGGGCTGTTACTTAACCCGCACGACCTGTTGCCTATCGCCATCCCTGCCCTGCTGCTCTCGCTGTGGATGATCCTGTTTGCCCGCCCGATTTCGGTGTTTATCGGCCTGCTACCGTTTCGCAACTTCAACCTGCGCGAACGGATGTTTATCTCCTGGGTGGGGTTGCGCGGCGCGGTGCCGGTGATCCTGGCGGTATTCCCGATGATGGCCGGGCTACCCAATGCCAATCTGTTCTTTAACGTCGCGTTCTTTGTGGTGTTGGTTTCACTGCTGTTGCAGGGTACTTCGCTGTCCTTTGCCGCCAAAAAGGCCAAGGTGGTGGTGCCACCAGCATTAGCCCCGATCTCGCGCGTGGGGCTGGATGTTCACCAGGAAAACCAATGGGAGCAGTTTGTCTATCAGCTAAGCGCTGAAAACTGGTGCGTCGGCGCAGCGCTGCGCGAACTCAAGATGCCGCCGGGAACGCACATTGCCGCGCTGTTCCGTGGCAAAGAACTGTTACACCCGAGTGGCAGCACCCGCTTGCTGGCAGGCGATACCCTGTGCGTTATTGGCCATGAACACGATTTGCCTGCGTTGGGTAAACTGTTCAGCCAGGCACCTACGGTTACGCTGGATGAGCGGTTCTTCGGTGATTTCATTCTGCAATCCGATGCGCGCCTGAGTGATATATCTCAGGTTTACGGCCTGAATCTGCAAGAGGGCGTGGACGATCAGCAAACGCTCGGCCAGTTCGTCACCCGGTTAATCGGGGGAGAAGCCGTGGTGGGGGATCAGGTGGAATGGGATGGTTTAACCTGGACTATCGCGGAGATGGATGCTAATCAAATCAGCAAAATAGGCGTCAAGATCGTTACCGATTAACCCGTTGAACGCCATTAACCATGCCGTTGCGGGAACTAATCCGGCCCGGATAACTCTTAATGACTGTCATTAATGCCCACCTCAACGCTGAGGTGGGCCGTTTGCGGCACATCAACCGTCGGATAAGATCTTGAGCAGCAAAGCGAAGTTCTTTTCAGCCTTGACCGTCATCGCTTTTAGCGTTGCCTTACTGGATTTGGGTATCGCCGATTTGGTCCATCGAATACTACTTGGATGATGTAACCTGATGCAAAAACAACAAGAGAAAGATTTACTGGGAAAAGTGCTGCTGACCGTGTCTGCACTATGCCTCGTTACCGTGGCTGGGCTGTTGATCTGGGGTTTTGTGCTGGATTGAGGCAATGTCTGGCGGGTGGGCATAAAAAAACCGCCGCAGCGGTTTTTTTGGCAATTCAATCAGATTTTGCAGCCTTCGCAGTCTTCTTCATCCTCAAGAATTTCAGGAACTTCCCTGGCCTTCTGCGCCGCGTTTTTTTCCGCTTTGGCTAATTCATCATCAATGTCAAAATCAAAAATATCATCACTCATCGCTATTTCCTAAGAATAGTCTCATAACCGACAACTATTATAACCAACATCGACACCCGCGCAACCTATTCAGCTCAGCACGGCCTGCGGTGCTGACGGGGTGGATAACCTTTTGGCATAGGCCAGATCGTAAACGTCATAGAAATCAATCTCGCCCTTATTGGCGATGATTTCCTGCATACGGGTTTTCAACACCGGGCTCACCGTAGGTTCGTTCAACAGTGCCTGGATGGCCTGCGGCGACAGCGCGCGCGTAAAGTACCATTCCCCATTGTAACAAACTCGCAGATCCAGCACGCCGATGTCCTCAAAACGGTAAACCGGTTTGATTTCAATCAGCAGCATGGCAAACATAAACAGCACAAAGGCAGTAAAACCCAGGAACGAATACAGCCCCATATAGGGCACCGGATACATCACCGCGATCACCGCAAAATAGCCAGCGAACATGGCAAAACACAGCCAACGGTGGGTACGCGCAAACTCGCTGTTGAAACGCGGCTTGCCGTCACGCCCTTCCCGCCGGTTAATCTGCTCTATCTCTGTAACCAGGATGTTCTTAATCGTATCCATCGCTATACCTTAATGCCTCAGCGCATCGTGACTATCACCAATCTCAGCCCAAGCTATCACAATGACAGTTTATTGAGGTAGATCAATTCCTGCATTATTCGCCGCAAACTGTTATAGGATCAGCGTGACTGTGATGTCCTTCCCTGCCCCTGTGCGACCATAAACATACGCTGTGCCACATCATCCGCCTGCTTGATTTTACGTTTCTGCGGTTCGTCACAGCGATGCGCAGCGCGTACATAGGCGATTTCATGTGCCTGATCGATCATTGAGATCACCTTGTCGCACGCTGTTTTATCCATATTACCTAATAGGGTGGTGATGATTGCCTGGTAGGCATTGGAGGCCGCAGTGAGTGCCTGTTCACGGGCTTCCAATGCCTCTATACGCTGCAAAAGCACTTGAAGCAGTTCGGTATCAGACATATCCACCTCCACTCACCAGGCAACGCTGCCTGTAATAAGTGTAGCAAGGGTTGCACTATCAAGATGGGTTTCAATATGTTGCTACTGGGATAGAATAGCGGGACATCCTCTGGAACCTTCAATACCTATAACAAGGAGCTTCACATGTTATCGAAACATTACCGCTCGATCCCGTTGTTAGCCACGTTATTGCTCTGCGCTTGCACCACCTCACAAAACAGCGTTGAAAGACACGCCCGCCATGCCACCTTCCAGTTGGCGGAGGCACATTTCGGCCCCGATACACGCACCGATATCTCAAAATCGACGAAAGCCGCCATCCCATTCTTTGAGCAGTTTTATCAGATAGGCAAAAAAGATCGCCAGGATGGGCTGACCCGCGAGCAGGCACAGCAAAGGGTGAATGGGTTCCGCAGCCCTGATTTTTTACCTGAGTCGGAGCAAAAGGCGACAATGTTTAATCAATCCTATACGGCTGACTCGCCGAAAAAACAGCGTGAGATCCTGCTCGAAAATGCTATCGCCACTTACTGGGATGGCTATGACGGCAAGCCTTAACCGGACGAACTGCTAGCAGCACCGCCCCCTGATTTTGCATTCGTGAGGGGGCCTTAACCCTGTATCATTCCTGTACTGTTCGGGGACAGTGTAGACAGGTGTTCGGAGACATACTGAACACGTTTTAACACCCTTTATTGATGAAAACTGGCCCATCCCTCAGATAATCCTGCCGTAAAAGCCACTGAAAAACATAACATTTTTTACTCGGTTTGATTCAAACTCCAGATAACGCTAAGCTATATGACAAGAAAAACTAATCCTGAGGATGACATTTTTTGTTTAAAACCCTATTTATTGTGATGAGACTCTCAGAAAAAAACCACGAGGACGATCTGCAAAACAGAGGTGACATTAGCCTGACTGATATCTTGACCAATAAAAATGAGCGGGCCGACGAACTCGCCTACGATCAATTTTGCATGGGATGATTTATGAAGCTAAGAAAAAAAAAGCATAAACCACTACAGATTAATGACATCACGATTATTGATGACAGCAAGTTAAAGAAAGCCATTACCGCCGCCGCGTTAGGCAACGCCATGGAATGGTTTGACTTCGGTGTTTACGGCTTTGTCGCCTACGCACTAGGCCAGGTGTTCTTCCCTGGCGCCACGCCCGGCGTGCAGATGATTGCCGCTCTGGCCACCTTCTCGGTTCCTTTCCTGGTACGTCCTTTGGGCGGCGTCTTCTTCGGTGCCATGGGCGATAAATTCGGCCGCCAGAAAGTGTTATCCATCACCATCATTATTATGGCGATCAGTACCTTCTGTATCGGCCTGATCCCGTCCCACGCCTCGATTGGCATCTGGGCCCCTATTCTGCTGTTGCTGGCCAAACTGGCACAGGGCTTCTCCGTCGGCGGGGAGTATTCTGGCGCAGCCATTTTTGTAGCCGAGTATTCACCAGACCGTAAACGCGGATTTATGGGCAGTTGGCTCGACTTTGGCTCCATCGCCGGCTTCGTATTAGGGGCGGGTGTGGTGGTACTTATCTCCAGCATCGTGGGTGAGGCCAACTTCCTCGACTGGGGCTGGCGTATTCCGTTCTTCCTGGCAGCACCACTGGGTGTGATTGGCCTGTATTTGCGCCACGCCTTGGAAGAAACGCCGGCATTCCAGCAGCATATGGACAAAATGGAACAGAACGACCGTGCGGCAATTGAGAACCCGCCGAAAACTTCGTTCAAAGAGATCGCCACCAAGCACTGGAGAAGCCTGCTGGTGTGCGTAGGTATCGTGATCTCGACCAACGTGACCTACTACATGCTGCTGACCTACATGCCAAGCTACCTGTCGCATAACCTGCACTATTCCGAAGACCACGGCGTGCTGATTATCATTGCCATCATGCTAGGTATGTTGTTCGTCCAGCCATTGGTCGGCATGACCAGCGACCGCATTGGCCGTAGACCTTTCATCATTGGCGGTAGCGTCGGTCTGCTGTTGCTGGCCATCCCTAGCTTTATCTTGATCAACAGTAACGTTATCGGCCTGATTTTTGTTGGCCTCTTGATACTGGCCGTGTTGCTCAACTCCTTTATCGGGGTGATGGCCTCCATTCTGCCTGCGATGTTCCCAACCCACATCCGTTACAGCGCGCTGGCGATTTCATTCAATATCTCGGTACTGATTGCGGGCGTCACGCCAACGCTGGCCGCATGGCTGGTCGAAAGCACCGGTAACCTGTATATGCCAGCCTATTATCTGATGGTGGTGGCAGCGATTGGTCTGGTTACCGGTCTGTATATGAAAGAAACGGCCAACAAGCCGCTGCGCGGTGCTGCTCCAGCCGCCTCTGACCGCTCAGAAGCCAAAGAGCTGCTGCAGGAAACTTACGATAATATCGAGCAGAAAGTCGAAGATATCAGCCAGCAAATCGCCGATTTGGAGAAGAAAAAGCAAACGCTGATCGACCAGCATCCAAAACTGGATTAATTCTCCCCGGTGAACAAACAGGCCAGAGCTCGTTAGCGTAACGACTCTGGCCTTTTTATTACTCTCAATGGGGGCAGCATGAAGCCGGTCAAGACTTTGCCAGCCGCCTCGCTCTGTTTGCTTCCCCCCTCGAACATGCTAACTTGCCATGACTTTTCAGGAAGGCCGCAGTTATCAGGTTCGGATACCTCATTGCTTTGCGCCCCTTAACTTCAACAGTAATGATTAAGGGGGTGCCCTTGCCCGCCCGACTTTTCAATCCCGTCGCCATGTACCAAGGGTTACCAAACGACGTCTATTTATTACGGGATTGATGTTGGTAGCCCTTTCGGCCCAGCAGAGAAAGGTTGGCGAGAAATGATTAGAACAAGCCCAACTCACAGACGTAAGCAGGCCAAGGTAACTTGGCCAGACTGATAACGCTACGGAGTCTTGATGCCACTTGCCGATGGCTTTACCGTCACAATAAAAATACCCGACATGATGACCAGCAGGCCAATACCCAGCGTGAGAGTCAATTGCTCCCCCAGGAAGATAACGGACATCAGTAAGCCTATTACCGGCACCCCAAGCATCGCCGTCGACATGCTGGTGCTCGACAACCACATGCTGGCGGCATTCACCGCAACAAAGCAGAACGCGGTCGCCAGCGGCCCCATAAACAGCAGTATTTCGATTAACGATGTAGAACCATCGCCGGTATACGGCCCTTCGAAGACTCGAGCCATCAACGCCAACGGCACGCTGGCCAGCAGCATCTGCCAGGGAGCCAGCTCATACGCGCTGCACCCCCCTTTATGATAACGCAGGTGCAAAATGCACATAGCCCAGGCAAAAGAGGCCGTAAGCAACATCAGGTTCGCTACGATGAGAACCTTATCGCCCCAGTTAAACGTGAACGGGTTGAACAACACAATGACCCCTACACCACCGAGTAACGAGCCCATCAATTGCCGACGTGAAAGCGACTGACGGAAAAACAACACTGCGATAGGCGTGACCCAGAGCGGCGTGGTGTAAGCCAGGATAGCGGATCGGCCAGCAGGCACTTCGGTCATGGCAAAGGCACCGAGCACGGTAAATGTCAGCATTTGCAACAGCCCTACGCTCACCACCAACGGCCAATCCTTGCGTGGCGGGAATCGCAGCTTCTTGGTCAATATCTGCAGAGCAAACAGGCACAGTGCGCCACTGACAAATCGGGCAGTAGAAAGCCAAATCGGCGTCATATGAGAAAGCCCAGCCTTCATCACCGGCCAGTTCGCCCCCCAAATCACAATGGCCCCAACCAACAGCAGGACGCCTTTGATTTTCACGCTATCGGGCGCGTAGCTCGACACGTTTGGCGAGCCGGTTAAGTATTTACCCTCAGTATCCACAGCGGTTTCTCATCCATTCATTCAATATGCTAATTTTATCTGGATAACCGGGGAAACTTTCTCTTATTATGTTCATACAATCGGCTTTTATGAGTCACTTTAACCTCATAAATCACATTTTAAGGGTAAATTTTCTCATATGAAGAAGCTTGATCGCACAGACGTCGCCATTCTGAACTCGATGCAGACGAACTCGCGGATCACCAATGCGGAGCTTGCCCGCTCGGTCAATCTGTCCCCAACTCCCTGCTTCAACCGTGTAAAAGCCATGGAAGAGTTGGGCATCATCAGGGGGCAAGTGACCTTGCTGGAACCGGCTGTGCTTGGGCTCCATGTGAACGTATTTATTCAGGTGAGTTTGGAAAAGCAGGTTGAAGGTGCACTCAGCAACTTTGAACAGGCCATTGATCAGCGCCCAGAAGTGATGGAGTGTTACCTGATGACGGGCGATGCCGATTATCTGTTGCGGGTATTGGTACCCGATATTCGCGCGCTAGAGCGTTTTATTCTGGATCATCTGACCAAGATCCCGGGCGTAGCCAACATCCGCTCCAGCTTTGCCCTCAAGCAGGTGCGCTATAAAACGGCGCTGCCGCTACCGGCAGAAGGTATCAGCATAGTCTCTACGAAATAGTCGTTTGATCCAACCGACTCAAGACGTAGGGGCGCTGCTGCGCCCAATCTTGAGTAAGCTGCGCGAGCATAGAAGGATTATTTTTTCTTGGCAGTAGTCGAATTTGGTTTGGCTTTCTTTGGCTTGGCGACGACT
The DNA here is from genome assembly GCF_945957435.1 of Serratia sp. PL7. Lineage (NCBI taxonomy): Bacteria > Pseudomonadati > Pseudomonadota > Gammaproteobacteria > Enterobacterales > Yersiniaceae > Serratia > Serratia sp. PL7. Next base: position 489,440 of record NZ_CAMFLB010000002.1, read on the forward strand.
TCTGCAGCAACGGTTGACTCTTTAACCGCTGGCGCCGATACCTTGGTTCTCGCTTTTGCCTCTGCGGAGGGCTTGGCAACATTGCTTTTTGCTTTGGCCGCAACCACAACAGGTTTACTTGGCGTTGTAGCCATCTTAACCTCCGAGGCAGGGGGCTCTATAGCGTTGTCCTTAGCCTGAACAGCACCGGGCTGTGCAGCTAATGCTTTATATTTTTCCACCAGATTTTGGTAAGTATTTAACGCTTTGGCGCCATTAAAGGAGTTGTCAATTTTCCCAGCGCGGATCAATTCGATCACCACCTGCTGGGCCGCTAGTTCTGGGTGTTTCGCCGGATTAATAATCTCAATTTCAAATTCCATCGTCATCTCCTGATTGAATAGCCGAGTTTTGTAGCATACCAGTTGCCGCGAGCAACAAAATCGGGCTGAATCCATTCAATTTATAAATCGACGACAGGGAAACCATAGCGCTACGTTATTGAATTCAACCATCGATTGAGAAAATGCCTCGCTACTTGTCGAATCGCGTAAGGGCTAATGAATGCTAGATTTAGATATGCGCCTCAGCCACCGAAATACCCAGTCCTTTTCCGTGGCAATGGTTCGGCTCATTTTAGGAGGAACTACAATGTCAAAAAATGCAGCTCTTATGCTGACACTTACCCTACTTGGCATCGCCCCAGCCCACGCCATCAACGCAAAATTTGCCCAGCAGCTTGAGCGTTCTGGCTGCACCCAAGTGACCGAGGCCCAAGGCTGTGACATTCACAAAACCAAGGCCGAGAATGCCAAGGCCGGTTTTGGAGCCGCTCCCGCTGCTGACACCAGTGCCAGCCCATATACCGGTGAGTGGGTTGCCACATTCCCACAGACGGGTGCCACGGTAGCGACAATCAGTATCGATGCCAAGGATCATGTCTTGGTCAACGGTAAGCAGGTCAAAGCAAAGAAATCTGATGGCACGCTGGTGTTCAGAAGTGGCACCATCACTTATACCATTCAAGGGGATCGCCGCCTCAAGGGGGAAGATGTCTGGGTGGATAATGATGCAGGCAGCAAAGGAGTGATTAACGCCAAATAAAATGCGGCTATCAGCTTGAAAGGAGGCGCCGGCAAAAAAACCGCCTCTCGGCGGCACAAAATTATTACATATTGCTCTGATTATTCTATATTTACTTTCCTGGCCGGGCGAGAGATGACCCCGTACAGCCATCAGTAGATGAATTAATCCCAGCGTTGCCAAGATCAGAAGACCGAAGTAAAAATTTCTTCGACCACGGCCTAAGGCCTGCGATACAGGCCTTAGACTGGCTCCCTCAATCATCCGTCCGTGAGCACACCATGATGGGAGAGTGCATATTTCCAATCATATACGCCTTGTCATTCCAGCGTGAAACACGAAACACCCTCGGTATCTTCCCGCTAATGCACCCCAACAGGTAGGTATTAATCACTCTTTTCGGGGTATTATCACCTTCCTCAATGGCATCATCACTGCGGCGCACATCAAACCAACCTTGCTCAGCATCGAGGGTTCGATAGTGTACGATGACAGTATGCAAGACACGGTGATTCTGCCCCCCTATCGTCAGCATCCCCGTTATACCGATGACACCACTGCCGTTGCTATTAAGCCGCAATGCGTAAGTTCCATTGAAGATCGGTGAATCAGGCTTCTCGTCAAAAATAAGTTTCGCTTGAGAGCGGCAACTCAGTATTGTTTCAGGTTTCTTATTACCGACTTTCCAGTAGCCTATCATTATCGCAATGATGCCACACAGTAGTGCCCAGGTAGGCCAGCGAATTTTCATTTAGGCACCATTGAGTAAAAATAGTAATTGTAACAAAAATCGGTTATTTTTTTATCAAAATTGCAAATAGAGAAGAACGCGCGATTATTACCTTCAAGCGTTTCGCGTAAACCATGTTCATCTTGCACATACATCAATAAAATATCATCAGGCGCGCAACGCTTACTTTGCGACTGTAAAAAGTATTCGGCATAATGCCGATATTTATCTTTTTGGTCGTCATCAAGGGCATAAACAGAATAAGTCCTACATCCTGCTACCTTTGCGACGTAGTGTCGGACTTCATTAGTAGGCGTGGGCCAGTAAAAAACAGACATGACTGACAATAAACCTAGCAACAGCAGAACACAGATGAACAGGGTGCGTTTATTTTCCACCCCCACATGCCACACGTGTTGCCATCTTTTATACAGTGGCAGTTCTCTTTGTGGAATGTTGATGATTTCATTATTAGAAATATAAACATCTTTCTCTTCATCCCGCAGTAATGTTGCCACTGGCTGACAAACCTTAACATCAACCACCCCCCCTAATTTGAAACCTAACCGATGAACCGCAATAATAGCATCATTAATTCCAAGTTCCTTTAACGACTTCCTTAAGAAGGCAACATTATGATTTAGACTGCTATTCGATGGAGGGTAGCTATTCCTCTCCCAGACTCTATCCAGCAGAACATCGCGATGAATGGGCTCACTCTGCGCTTTGATGATTTCTGCCAACAGACCTGATTGCAATACAGACAGCTTAATAGCAGCGTGGCTTTGGTTTTTATAACGTAACCCTTCATTTTCTTTGAAGATAACGCTGTCATTGAAAATATACTCCATAAATTATCGCTGTAGGCGTTATCGCTCAGCCTATCCTCACCTCAGGTAAAATTTTAATCACTTCGCCATAGCTCCTCCATGTAGTCAACTAGGAGAAGTCTCATGATCGCTTATCACATAACTCCCAAACGAATGCAATTGACAGATGCAAATAAAAAACCATAGAGGGATTTTTATCCATGTTATTCAATGCAATTAAATGCTGCTTTTTCCTGCTCACAGCCATTTGCGCTTCAACATTGTACACAATAGTCATTAAAACTTCAATTATCAAAATAACAGATAAAAACACTTCATTTCACTTCAATTGTGAATGGTTATTCCAATATCAACCTTTGCATGTCTACAATACTCACCATCTGGAACAGTCCTAACTTGCGGATTAACCGGATAAAAAACAAATGACCGCATAGGATACAATCCTGGGGAGTCACTTTGCGTGGTGGTTAAAGAAAAGAATAACTATTCATTTCCACCTCCTAACAGAGTTTTCCCTGAGAGAGAATCCAGTGCAATATCATCTTGATGGATGAGTGAATTTCCACATGGAGAGAGACAATGAAATTTAATCAATACGCACTGATTTTAGGTATGGGCATGTTTTTCTGCGCTGGCGTTGCCAATGCAGCACCAAGCAATCAGGTACCGAAAACCATCCACCTTACTGCAAACATTAACGACGCGCTGTTTGTGTCTAAACCAGACGGTTCAAGTTGGTATGATGTAGAAGAAGTTAAGGCTGTGGATTATAAACAGCAAAAATTTGCTACAACGCTGCCGATCCGCGTATGGAGTAAAAATGAATCCTTTAAATTGACGCTGGCACAGCCGTTGAAAATGAGCAACGGTAATTATGAGATGCCCAATGCTAATATCACCGTAGATACGGGTGCAGGTTCTAAACCCTTGGCCACAGGGACTGCCACAGAAATAAAGCAAACGGAAAAATCAGGTTCTGAATATGATCAGGTTTATAACCTGAACATTAACCTTGACGCCCCTGTTGAAGCTAATGGTTTAAGCACCGGCGGTAATTACAGCGGCGATCTGGTCATGCTGTTTGAACCCGTAGTTACCGGGCCATAAGTTCCGTATGGCCACTTTGTCTAGCGAAGTGGCCTTTAACACTTTTTTATATTTAATTTGCCTGGAATGCATAATTAATGTTCATCAAGGAAAAGAAATGTTCTAAAAAAGGAGAGGTTTATCTGACGCTATGCCGGTCGATATTCCTGACGTTGATTATCACTACTCATGCGCAGGCTAATAACCCATTAAAATTCGTCTATGGTGTTCCAGCCGGTTTTAGCGAATCCGAAATTGATGACACCGCAAAATATGTTGCCACCATTGATGGCCTTACCTTGCCGGATTTTATCAGTTATTCACCACAACTGAATAAGCTCAGTTTTGATCAGGAAAAATATCGTAGCAATGCCGTTACCCCCGAAGTCATCACTAAAATGCAGAAAATATTCGATCAACTGGACTACAAAAAATGCCAGAACGGTTGCGATCTCACGCTGGAGGGTCAATACGTGACGGTGGATAAATTACGGCGTGCCATTACCCTGCGCAGCAGTGAAAGCGACTACATTTTGCCTGCAACCTCATTGGGATTGGTACACAACCAAAACGTGGATATCCGCACCTCCAGCGATCGTTATCGCGCCGCAAATATCAATAGTAATGCCTGGCTGGGCATGCCCTGGCAAAGTTTTGCCTACCTCAACTGGTACAGTAACTACAGCAGCATGCGTGGAGAAAACTCTCACCGTCAGGGCATTTCAACCTACTACCTGCAAAAAAACTTTACCTCTACTTATTTACGTGCAGGCCGGCAGAACAGCATCGACTATAACTCGGGCAGCGTTAGCACCACGCTCTCCCCCAGCTTTGATCAGTTTGTGACCCTCGGCAGCCAATCGAACCTGCGTGTCGGCGGCGACAACGGTGAGCTAGTGCTGTTCTCCGCCGCTGAGGGCAACTACGAGTTCTATCGCGATGGCCGTATGATCCTCAAGCGCCCGGCGGTTCTGGGGCGCAATGCTATCAGCGTTAACGATCTGCCAGGTGGCTACTATTCGGTCGAAGTTCGCTTGGTCGATCGGAACGGCAATATCATCAACCGCGAAAACCACGCCATCAGTAACGTCAATTTTGGCGGTTATCCCGGCTATGTAGCCTGGCATCTGACGGCGGGTAAAGATCTTGGCAACGATGGGCATTTGCTGGAAGGTGGTTTCAGCCGTGATGTGCTGTGGTTTTTCTTCAATGGAACCGTTATCAGAGGTTCACAAGGGAAATGGGCTACCGAAGGGAATATCACACGTCCAGGCACGCTGGGGGATGTCCAGATCGCGCCAACACTTGGAATAATGAGCGGTGAAAAGGGCACTGGGGGTTATCTCAACCTGTCGTTGAACGGTAACACACTGGGCAACCTTTCTTACAGTCGTTATCAGCACAATAACGTTTCTTATTACAGCTATGGCTCATCAAGCAGCGCGCTCTCTTACAGCCGTGGCCTGGGAGGCACGCTGCTCTCGTACAACTACAGCCAATACTCCAGTGGCGAATCGCATCAGGTTGAATCACGCTGGAACTATCGCCCCAATGGACTGTGGTCAACCTTCTCAGTGGGCATTCAAAAAGGGGGATACCAGCAGTCCGGCGGCAACTACGGCATTTTTTTCAATACGACCTGGACGTTGGATCGCGTACAGGGCAGTTTCTCCGCCGCGCGTTCCGGTGGACAAACCCAACTCAGCGGCGACTACCGCCATGCCAGTACCGATACTTTTGGCACAACCACGTTGGGCACCACAGTCAGCCGCATCAGCGATACCAATAACGTGAACTTGTATGCCACTCGAGAAGGTAGCCGTGGCGATGTTGCGCTAAATCTGGGCCGCAGCGCGAGCAACAATAACGCCGACCTGAACTATCGCGGCATGGTTGCCGCCAATAGCCGAGGGATCGCACTGGGCCGCTACAGCAACAGCGGTACCGCCATGTTGCTCTCTACCCCCAGTCTACAGGGGGTGGATTATGGCTTTGAAGTTGAGGGGGCTCCCGTGGGCAGTGGCAGCGTTTACGCCGTGCCTATCAACAGCTATCGGGATATCGCTTTTGCCCGTGTCAATAGTCAGGATCGCGAGCAGGACATCAACGTTGAAGTGCCTGCCAATATCACACGCGCCCATCCAGGCCAGGTCTACGCAGCCAAAGCCAGCGTGGATATTAACCTGCTGTATAACGGATTTTTGCAAGACGAGCAGGGGAACCCGGTGAGTGGAACTGTCCAAGAAACCGGTGACATTGCCTACCCAAATGGCCTGTTCTCCATCGCTAGCAAGCAGCTATTACCCGCCATCGAGGTCGAAAACCAAAACCGTCGTTTTCGCTGCGATCTGAGCAAACCCAATAACAATGTTTACACCTGTTCGGCACTGTAGTGCCAAGCATTGCCCTACCGGAGTCATGATGAAAAAAACACTTTTACTGCTTCCCCTGTTGGCCAGCCTCAATGGCTTGCCTTTAAACGCCAGTGCGGGGCCACAATTGATGGTAACGCCAATCAGCCTCAAGGTTTTTAACCAGCATGAGCAACGCGTCTCGGTGCGTAACACCGGCGATGCCCCGCTCTATCTTTCGATCTCTCTGGCAAAGGTGGATAACCCCGGTGAAGCGCAGGAACACAAAACACTCATCAGCCAACTGCCACATCCAGAACTGATGGCCACACCCAACAAACTGACGCTGGGGCCTAACCAGTCGCGGGATATCCTCCTCACGTCGTTGCAAGAGCCAGCAAGCGAGACTGTGTATCGGCTTTATGTTGTCCCCGTTAAATCCCTGGAATTCAGCGGAGTCACAGACGATAAAATTACTGCCCCGGTGACGCTTTCTGTAGGGTATGGCGTATTGATACGCCATCTGCCCGCCCCAGCCAATCAGCGCACTGCGCTGGAGCACCGTTGCGGCGTTAATGAGCTCACCTTGCTCAATAGCGGCAATACTCGTCTACTCCTGCGCCAGGTTAAAGCAACCCCAGCCAGTAATACGGTGACTGACGTATTGGCGCTGTTTCCCGGTACGCCACAGACCTTGAAAATCAGACAGTTTAGCGCCGATCTCGATGGCAAACCGGTTGAAATCACATGTCCCTGATCTTCTGGCGCGGGTTAAGCGTATTGATGGCGCTGCTGCTCGTACACAGCAGCTACGCGGGGGGGTTATTAAGCCTCTCACAGGCTGAGTTGACCGTCCCACTCCAAGGCCGGTTACCCGAACTGGTAGTGGAAAACCGCGGGGACGGGCCACTGTATCTGGAGGTCCGGCAGCAGTTGCTGACCAATCCGGGACTCCAACCCGAAACATTGATTGACGTAGGTCATACCGAGTCTCCCTCATTGCTGGTCATGCCATCGCGTCTGATCCTTGGCCCTGATCAAAAAAGAACGATGCAGTTACGTGTGCTTTCAGCACCGGCGAAAACCCAGGTATGGCGTATCACATTTCGGCCACAACAACATCTGAGCGTGACCACCGCAGGATCAACGCCTGCAGGCCTGCCTTTGCTGGTCAGCATCGGCTATGGGGTGGTGATTTATCAGACAGGGAGTCAATCATGAAGCAGCGTTGCTCGCTAGCCTGCACACTGTTGCTGGCATCGGCCCTGCTCTCGACAGCCGGTGCCAATGTAGTGATGCTTACAGGCAAAACGACCAGTCGCGTCAGCACTACCGTCGTTAAAGCCAATCGACTCATCGTCAATGATGCCAACGGAGGTTGGTATACGCAGGAAATGGAGATGTTCCAGTACGGTGCGGCTAATTCCCCCTATCAAATCGAGTTGCCACTGCGCATCACCTCCAGCAACGGTATCTTTCAGGTGAGCCTGGATGAGGCATTGATCCTCCGCCAAGCTCAAACGCCAGCACTGCAATTTCAGCCCGCCCAGATCAGCATGGCCAATGTGGGAAACTCAGCGCAAACACTGTCGGTAGGCGCACCAGTGCAGTTCCATAACCCCGCTTCGGCGCAGCCATTGCAGGACACCATGGGGGATTACACCCTCAACATCAGCGCACAGCCACCTGATGGGGATTTCAAAACTACGGCGGGGATTTATCAAGGGGAGCTGAAGCTCACTTTTGAACCTGTTGCCAAGGCGCAGCCATGAAGCCGCATCTTTTATCCTGGTTCCTCGGCCTGAGCTGCGCGCTTCTGCCCGTTGGCGCAATAGAGGCGGCGATCGACATTTCACCGAAACGCATTGAGTTGCGAGGTGACGAACCGCAGACCATCACGGTCAGCAATAATGGCGATCGGATTGAATACGTCACTATCGCAACCGAGTTAGTGACCAACCCAGGCGTTCACTTTTCCCAGGAACAACGTATTCCTCTGGGGCTGGTCCGCCAACCTACGCTGTATGCCTCGCCGTTCAAACTGACCCTCAGCCCGCAGCAGCATAAGGTGCTCACCCTGCGGCCATTGAAAAGCGTGGAAAGCGAAACGGTCTATCGTCTCAATGTACGCCCAATAGTGCAGTTGCAGGGCACCTCAGCAGAACGTGCAGCATCGGGCATCGCCGTGAACCTGAGCTTCAGCGCGATCATACGCCAACGACCAGACCGCGAAAAAACCGGGCTTGATATCCAATGCGAACACGAGGGTGCACTCCTCACCGCAACGGGGAATGTCCACGTCACCCTCAAAGGAATACTGACTGACGGCCTCCCGGTTGCAGATCTCAACATCTACCCGGGAACACCGCAGCGCTTGCCGGGCAAACAAATCACCTTACCTGGCTATCGCGGTTGCCTCGCCAGTAAACGCACGGAAAAAGAGTTATGAATATTGCTATCTTCGATCAAAACCATTTCTACGCCAATGGATTGAAAGTGATCATCAATGAGTTTCTTTCGCAAGGCGCTAATATCACCATCAACGAGAGCTCCTTACTGAGCACAGCGCACCTGGTTATCCGCACGCCCGCCCTTTCAAGTTGGGAGGAATGGCAAAGCGCCTTTAACCATCCCCAGACGCTGTATATCTATCATCGCCTATTGCCCGCGGACCCGCTTCGCCGGGATAACGCACTGTATCGCGGTGATCCGTTAGGGATGACGTTAAACACGCTGAAGCAACATTTGCACCGTTGCCCTGATGAAGAAATTCCCCCTCCATCAATAAACCGCACGCTGTCAGATACCGAGATCCAAGTGCTCAAACTGATCAAGAGGGGTTGGTCTGACAGTGTGATTGCAGCTCATTGCCGGCTGCGCACCAAAACCGTCAGTCTGACACGATGCAACGCGATCAAAAAAATGGGGTTACACAATCGCCTTGAGCTTTATCAGTTGCTCAGCAAACTGCATTTCTAATTTGTCGAATCTAACAGGTATTATTATGAAACACCTCCTCATTCTTTTTTCATTGCTGCTTTTTAGCTCTGGTCCAGTCTATGCTTACCCATTCATAGCCGCCCCAGTCATTTCCGGTCTCAGCAACTGCGGAGTGATTAAAAATGACAATGGCAGCTGGCAAGTCACCTTTTCTGTCGACTGGCTCGATATGCCAGCCGATCCACCTGGCTTCTCCTTGAGCCAGCGTGTCAGCAGGGGTGTTGTGATTTATCTCTATGATAAAAAAGGAAAAGCCATCGATAGCTATCTTCCTAGATCTAGCATCACCATGAATGGCGTGATCCCTGGAGATTCGCACGGCATTATTAAATTCGAAAAAGGTCATCTGGCTTATGGAAACAATGTCACTACTGGTGGGTGGAAAGATTTTGGCCCCCACACAGGTAAAGTCGTTGTCAATGTAGCACGTCTTGACGTAGCCATAATGGCCATACGTCTCTCGAATGTTTATAATTCGGCTGTATCATATGATCAAGCTGGTGCGGTCTATTTTTCAGCCTCACAGGCAACATCCAAGTGCCAACTGCTGACCAACCCCAATATACCCCCGGTGATCGTGAATCTTACGATGAATGCCCCTGACTGGGACTTAGGCGAGATCGCCACCGGCCAGCAACAGAAAGTCATGACCAACAACGCCGATCGCCTCTGCATCAGTTATCTTTCCACTGAAAGTGCCGGTAAGGATTTTATCGTTAATGCCACTAACGCTAACGGGATGGTGAATAATCGCTTTCTCCTCAAGCACAGCCTGACACCCACCAATACGCTTCCCTATACCCTGACGCTGGACAGTATGGGCAAACAGATCCTGCTGCCGAATACTGACAATTCCAGCATCAGGTTTGAAGACAGCGGTAACCAAACCTGCTTTACACCCACGTTTGATCTGTATGGCAGTGACGACCAGGAGTTAGGCGACTACACCGACGTAATCACCTACGAGATCGTGGCCAAAAGTTAAACTATTCGACCTTCGTCAATATTTAGGCATACAAGTATGGTAAACCATAAGACACCGGAGTCTCGGTATTCTGGCGGGTAGACAAAGATGCAGATTATAGCGTACTCAATGACGTCGTTAGCCAAGGTGCCAATGTACATATAAACGAATCTGGCAGCCAAGGTTGCTAACCCAGGTCTTGACATTGATTTTACATTTCACGATTTGAAGGCAAAAGGCATTTCGGATCTGGAAGGTTCGCTCAGTGAGAAACAGGCGATATCTGGCCACAAAAATGCGAGCCAAACGGCAACTTATGACAGGAAAGTAAAAATTGTGCCGGTGGTAGGTAATCAATAAAAGTGAATGGATATGCTGCTTTCGGTTTTTATTTGCCGAAAGCATCTTCCGAACATCTTCTGAAACGTGATTTTTGGCACAAAAAAACCGCCTCTCGGCGGTACGACATTACTACATATTGCTTTGATTATTCTTAGTTTATTTTCCTGGTACCCGGGGCGGGACTTGAACCCGCACAGCCATAAGCCGAGGGATTTTAAATCCCTTGTGTCTACCGATTTCACCACCCGGGCTCGGGAAAATTGGAGGCGCGTTCCGGAGTCGAACCGGACTAGACGGATTTGCAATCCGCTACATAACCGCTTTGTTAACGCGCCTTAATTCTGTTTGCCTTTGCAGGCTAAAGCTCGTAATCACCAGCTTTACTAAATTTGGAGCGGGAAACGAGACTCGAACTCGCGACCCCGACCTTGGCAAGGTCGTGCTCTACCAACTGAGCTATTCCCGCATTAATCAGAACTTGCTGATTTTTTTAACTCTTTTGGCAACTCACCGCTGCCGTCTGATGCGATGCATTCTACTTATCTGGCGTGGTGAGTCAATAAAATTGTTGTCTCACCGGGTTCGTTTGCCGATTTTTACATCGCTTCGATCAAGGTTCCAGCAAATCGCGGCGTGCCGCGTTCAAATATTGGAACATTGACCAGAAGGTCAGCACGGCGGCGATGTACAGCAAGCCGAACGACAGATACTCCACTGTACGTTCTGGACGCCACAACAGGCCAACCAATGACATCATCTGCGCCATGGTTTTCACCTTGCCAATCCACGAAACCGCCACGCTGCTGCGCTTGCCGATTTCCGCCATCCATTCGCGCAACGACGAGATTATGATCTCGCGGGCGATCATGGTTGCCGCAGGCAGAGTGATCCACCAGGTGTGATAATGCTCAGCTACCAGCACCAGGGCCACCGCCACCATCACCTTATCGGCAACCGGATCGAGGAACGCACCAAAGCGGGTTGTCTGCTTCCAGCGACGGGCTAAAAAGCCGTCAAACCAATCGGTTACAGCAGCAAACACGAAAATGACCGCACAGAGCATCGGAGCCCAGACGAACGGCAGGTAAAACGCCAGTACGAAGAATGGGATCAAAACTACGCGGAACAGGGTAAGCCAAGTCGGTATATTCAATTGCATAATGCTGGTAACTATCTGGCTGGAGTGGAAATTAAGAGTATGTTGCTACATTGCCCTCAGTGTTTCAATGCATTGTAGATCTTTTCTGCCAATGCTTGTGAAATACCCGGCACTTTTGCAATTTCCTCAACGCTGGCGTTCAATAATGGTTGAAGTCCACCCATATACTTCAACAGCACCTGACGCCGTTTTGGCCCAACGCCGTCGATCAGTTCCAAAGCGCTGGTGTTTTTGACTTTCGCCCGTTTCTGGCGATGGCCGGTGATCGCATGGTTGTGTGAGTCATCACGAATATGCTGGATCACGTGCAGTGCCGGCGAGTCCGAAGGTAGCGAAATCCCCTCCCCCTCAGGGACGAAGAACAACGTCTCCAGCCCGGCTTTACGATCGCTGCCTTTGGCAATACCGATCAGCAACGGTTTGTGCTTGTCCCAGGTCACGTTCAGCGAATTGAACACGTCAATCGCCATACCCAGTTGCCCTTTCCCGCCATCAATAAAGATGACGTCAGGGATTTTGCTCTCTTCGAGAGCCTTACCATAGCGCCGTTTCAGCACTTGCGCCATCGCGGCATAGTCATCACCCGGCGTGATACCGGTAATATTGTAGCGCCGGTACTCCGAGCGCAACGGACCGTTACTGTCGAACACCACGCAGGAAGCAACGGTCTGCTCCCCCATCGTGTGGCTGATATCGAAACACTCCATCCGGTTTATTTCGGTCAGGTTCAGCGTTTTCGCCAGTTCCGCCAGCCGCTGATGGATAGTCGATTGCTGAGAAAGCTTGGTGACCAGCGCCGTCGAGGCATTGGTACGCGCCAGCTTCAAGTAGCGGGCACGATCGCCACGCGGTTTGCTCTGGATCTGGATCTTGCGGCCAGCCAGTTCGCTTAGCGAGCTAGCCAGCAGATCTTTTTCCGGTAACGTAAAGTCCAGCAGGATCTCGGCTGGCAAGGTGCGCGCCTGACTGCCTTGTAAATAGAACTGGCCCACAAAGGTTTGCACCACTTCACTCAGTTCTGTACCACCCGGTACTTTCGGGAAGTAGCTGCGGCTGCCTAACACCTTGCCCTGGCGAATAAACAGCACGTGTACGCAGGCCATACCCGCATCGAAAGCCACGCCGATCACGTCCAGATCGTCGCTGTCTCCTGAGACAAACTGCTTTTCCGTTACTCGCCGTACCGCCTGGATCTGATCGCGGATACGCGCAGCTTCTTCAAAATTGAGTAGTTTGCTGGCGTTTTCCATCCGCTCAATCAACTGGTGCAATACCTGCTGATCCTTACCGGACAAAAACAGGCGCACATAGTCTACTTGCTGGCGATAATCTTCCTCACTCACCAAACCGGCAACGCATGGCCCCAGACAACGGCCAATCTGATACTGCAGGCAAGGACGGGAGCGATTGCGGTAGACGCTGTTATCGCATTGACGCACGGGGAACAGTTTTTGCAGCAGCGCCAGCGTTTCACGCACGGCGTAAGAATTGGGGAACGGGCCAAAGTATTCGCCTTTGGCATGCTTGGCACCACGGTGTACCGTCAGCCTTGGGTGGCTATCGGCACTCAAAAAAATCAGCGGATAGGATTTATCGTCGCGCAACAGAACATTATATCGGGGTTGATACAGCTTGATATAATTATGTTCCAGCAGTAACGCCTCGGTTTCCGTATGAGTAACGGTAACGTCAATTTGCGCGATATTTTTGACCAGCGTTTCCGTCTTACGGCTACTGACCTGAGTGCGGAAATAGCTCGCGAGACGTTTTTTCAGGTCCTTGGCTTTACCCACATAGATCACCGTCCCCGTCAGATCATACATGCGATAAACGCCAGGCTGACTGGTTACGGTTTTAAGAAATGCCGGTGCATCAAAACGATCATTCACTGCTTAACAATGTCTCCGCGTTGAACAGCCCGTGTCTGATCGCCAGATGGGTCAATTCAACATCCCCGCTGATATTCAGCTTGGTGAACATACGATAACGATAACTATTCACTGTTTTAGGGCTGAGATTCAGCTGTTCTGAGATCTCATTCACTTTCTTCCCTTTAGTGATCATCAACATAATTTGTAATTCACGCTCAGACAAGGTGCTGAACGGGTTTTCCGCCTGCGGCTCCAACTGGCTTAATGCCATTTGCTGGGCGATGTCCGAAGCGATGTAACGCTGGCCGGCATGTACCGAACGGATCGCGTTAATCACCTCTTGCGGTGCTGCGCCTTTGCTCAGATAGCCAGCCGCGCCCGCTTGCATCACCTTGGCAGGCAACGGGTTCTCAGTATGAATAGTCAACATGATGACCTTGATATCGGGCGTGTAACGTACAATCTTACGGGTGGCTTCCAGCCCCCCAATACCCGGCATATTCATATCCATCAGAACGATATCGACAGAGTTGCCGCGGCACCATTTTACGGCGTCTTCACCGCATTGTGCTTCGCCAACAACTTTAATGCCTTTGATATCTTCAAGAATGCGTCGTATCCCTGCGCGCACCAGTTCGTGGTCATCAACAAGAAGAACGCTAATCAAGGAAAATTCTCCAAAATAAGGGAGTAACGCAATCAATCAGCCTCTGTCATCTAAACAGATATTACTTGGTTTTCAGCAAAGAATGAATACAGATTAATACTTACTCTCGGTTAACTATGGCCAGGTTTGTCGACCCCTGCGCCACCTTTGTTACGATTAAACCACTGGCTAGCGGATAAAAAACCATCAAGCCTATTAGGCTCAATACATTATCACCATGATACGCCATTTTACGCCATCTGGCGGGAAAATTAATCGCTGTTTTCACAAAACCAGATAATAACCACCCCACCAATTATCACCCGTAACTATATGAATCACAAAAAAATAACAAAATTATGCCATTTTTAATCACGTACAAACCGCTATAGGGAAACCCTTATTCAGAATACATAACCGCTGTGGACGGCGAAAAAGGTGACATTTCAAGAGAAAATAACCGACCTAAATGTCAATAGCTTGCAGATGAAATAGTTATTCATCACGTCGAATTAAGCCAGTATTACTTTATAAAATCCACGCAGTCTGAAAGCACGCACCCTATCACTAACTATAAATGAGTATGCGAAGGAATTACACCACTAACGGAAAAAATGCCCTGCCAACCAGCCCTCACGGGCATCGTGCCCCCGCCACCCGGCCACACGCGATACGAACTGCCAATGCTGTGATATACTCCGCGCCCTAAATGAGGCACGGGGTCTGCCTGGGTGAGTCGGCAGCCGGTTGTTGTGCATCAAACCACATTTTCACATTTCACTTCAGGCTTACGCCTTAAAATTCAGGAGATAAAATGAGCAACGTTGACTTCACTACGTCTGCAGACCCACAAGCGCTGGCCACCGAAGTTGCCTGCCTAAAAGCGACTTTGACGTTGATATTAAAGGCCATTGGCCAGGCTGATGCCGGTAAAGTGATCATCAATCTGGAACGCTTTGCCGCTCAGGTGGATGACCCGGATCAGGCTGAAATCTTCAAGAACAGTATTCAGCAGATCAAGCACGCCTACCGCCAATAATCCGTGCGCTATCAGGCCCCCCGCTTGGGGTCTGATAACGGCTTGGCGGTGTATTTTAGCCCCCCTCAGCGGTTGAATGATAAGTTTCGTAACAGAATATTTTCTATCATTGTCTTAATCAATATCTACCCCCTCCTATTAATCAATAGTTAAAAAACAACAATAGGATTAGTCCCATTTAAACATTAATAATGTTGTGGGATTTTTATTACCCCATTATTGTTCGTGATGCGAATAAATAGCCCTATAGACTAGGAATTAACTCACCTTTTGCACAGTATCTGCACGGGCATGCTGGCAAGCGCCGTTTTCTTTGGGGGTAATTGGCCCGCAAGGCGCGGGCCGGGTTTGATGAGGGCTAACCAGCGAATTATCGGACTACCATCACCGAGATCTTGGCGTGGCGTACAATGGCGGCCGCATTCGAGCCGAGCAGGTAAGTTTTGACACTAGGACGGCGGGAGCCAATCACGATCAGATCGGCTGAGATTTCCTCAGCAAGTTGTAACACCTCGTCACGTGGCGAACCGAAGCTGATGGTATAAGACAGACGCTCCAACGGCAGGTCGATCTTCGCCATGAGTTTCTTCAGCCCCTCCACCGCCTTCACTTCAGCCTGATTTTCAAACTCTTTGATGCCAAACGAATAGGCGGTCACAAACGCCGAAGCATCCGGCAAGGCATGGAAGAAATGCACCTTGGCCCCAGACATCTTGGCCAGATACTCCACGTGTTCGAGCGCATGTTCAGTCAATACGTCTTCTGCAAGATCTACCGGTACTAAAATGGTCTTGTACATATTCAATCCCCTCTCTGTATTACCGTGATGAACACAGCTTACCGCTGGCCAATGGGAGCTTGTACCTATTTATGATGCTTTTGTGATCAGCAGGTGTAGCTGGTGGCTTCTCGACCTTTTGACCACCGTGACTCAACCAATGATTTATACTTTTGTGATTTGAACCGCAAAACTAACCAAATGTACGCTGCACGCTCGGCGATCCTCTGCCAAGCCGCGCCAGCTGCAGCAATAAACTGATTAGAACTCAACTGCTCCCCGCGCAACACCCGCTATTAACGCCCCTAAAGCACCGGCAGGCATCTGGATTAGTTTAATCGCCTTTTATCATTAGTTTTTCTCATGCGAATTTTATAAGCCCCTGTTTAATCAATGAGATAACCACTGCCGGTACTGTTCATTTACCGCAGTAAAGAGTAATCTTCCGCCCCCTAGACGTCCGATTTGCCTCCCCTGAGTAAAGAATAATCGGCTTTTATCCCACCCCGTTATGTTGTAAATATGTTGCACAAAGGTGGTGATATTGAGTTACCTTAACTTTTGTCGGAAAAACCGGCGAATACAGATAAAAAAGAGCCACTTCAGAGCTCGCCATTCCACTCATGACAGGTAAAAACAGGACAGCATAAGATGGTAGATCATTCTAAAATAGCAGTGGACGCCACGCCCGGATCAGAAGATCACCTAAGGCGAAACCTCTCAAACCGACATATCCAGCTGATCGCTATCGGCGGTGCCATTGGTACAGGTTTGTTTATGGGTTCCGGTAAGACCATCAGCCTGGCCGGGCCTTCCATCATCTTCGTGTACATGATCATCGGCTTTATGCTGTTTTTCGTGATGCGCGCGATGGGCGAACTGCTGCTCTCCAATCTGCAGTACAAATCTTTCAGCGACTTTGCCGCCGATCTCCTCGGCCCTTGGGCAGGGTTCTTCACCGGTTGGACTTACTGGTTCTGTTGGGTAGTGACCGGCATTGCCGACGTGGTGGCCATTACCGCCTACGCGCAGTTCTGGTTCCCCGATCTCTCCCAATGGATCGCCTCTTTACTGTGCGTGTTGCTGCTGCTCAGCCTGAACCTGGCAACGGTGAAAATGTTCGGTGAGATGGAGTTCTGGTTTGCGATGATCAAAATCGTCGCGATAGTGGGCCTGATCATCGCCGGTCTGGTCATGGTGGCGATGCACTTCGAATCACCAACCGGCAGCGTGGCCTCCTTCTCCCACTTATGGAATGACGGCGGCATGTTCCCGAAAGGCATTAGCGGCTTCTTTGCCGGCTTCCAGATTGCGGTGTTTGCCTTTGTGGGTATCGAGCTGGTGGGAACCACCGCCGCCGAAACCAAAGATCCGGAAAAAGTGCTGCCACGCGCCATCAACTCCATCCCGATCCGCATCATCATGTTCTACGTCTTCGCGCTGATCGTGATCATGTCGGTAACGCCTTGGAACTCTGTGGTGGCCGATAAGAGCCCGTTTGTCGAGCTGTTCGTACTGATTGGTCTGCCAGCCGCAGCCAGCGTGATCAACTTCGTAGTGTTGACCTCTGCCGCCTCTTCAGCCAACAGCGGCGTGTTCTCCACCAGCCGTATGCTGTTCGGCCTGGCACAGGAAGGCGATGCGCCTAAATCCTTTGCCAACCTGTCCAAACGTGCGGTACCGGCAAACGGCCTGACCTTCTCCTGTATCTGTCTGCTGGGCGGCGTGGTGCTGATCTATCTTATCCCGAACGTCATGACCGTATTCACGCTGGTCACCACCGTGTCGGCTATTCTGTTCATGTTCGTCTGGACCATCATTCTGTGCTCGTATCTGGTCTACCGTAAGCAACGTCCGGCTCTGCACCAGAAATCGATCTACAAGATGCCTGCCGGTAAGTTGATGTGCTGGGTATGCATGGCGTTCTTCGCATTCGTGCTGGTGCTGCTGACGCTGCGCGAGGACACACGCCAGGCGCTGGTCGTCACGCCGCTGTGGTTTATCATTCTGGGGATCGGTTATCAGTTTGTACGCCGTAAGAAGGCGGCCTGATTTTGGTTATTGCAACGCCGCGTTCTCACGCGGCGTTTTTACAGGCGCAGCATGCAGCGCCTCTACGTTAACTCCGCAGGCTTTGGTTTTCGCCGAATACGCAACTCACTGACAATCACCCCCAACACAATCAACCCTGCGCCAATCAACGCCAACCCCGGCAAACGCTCACCGGCGATACGGCCGACTATCCCAGCCCATACCGGTTCACCGGCATAAATAACCGTGGCACGGGTAGGTGAAACGCTGCGTTGTGCCCAGTTCATCGTCAGTTGGATCACCGCACTGGCTATCCCCAGCCCTACT
This sequence comes from Serratia sp. PL7, assembly GCF_945957435.1. NCBI lineage: Bacteria > Pseudomonadati > Pseudomonadota > Gammaproteobacteria > Enterobacterales > Yersiniaceae > Serratia > Serratia sp. PL7. The sequence goes on from NZ_CAMFLB010000002.1 coordinate 507,656, forward strand.
GCGCTATAAAGCAGATAGTTGGAAAACGCCGGAACCGACTCCCCGGTAGGGGCCATCATCAAAAACGACAACAACGACGCGGTAGCCAACTGCACAATGGTCACCCGCCGCACGTTGACCTTGCCCGCAAAAGCACCGATTAAAATCACCTCGATGGCGATCGCCAGCGCACTGACCAATGTGAGGAATTCACCGCCGCTGAATGCTAGGCTGGAACTGCTTGGCCCGCTCAACAGCATCAGGCCGACGAAGGCCAGCAGAATGCCAATCCAGGACATGATCCCCGGCATACGCCCAAGGACCAACCACTGCAATAACGGCACAATCGGCACGTACATGGCAGTAATAAACGCCGACTGGCTGCTGGTGATGGTTTGCAGCCCCATGGTTTGCAGCCCATAGCCGAACATGATTGAGGTGCCGATAAACACCCCGGCCTTGATTTCGTACCAGGTCATCCCCCGCAGCGAACGCAGAGAGAACAGCACTAGCGCCAACGTCGCGGTGCCAAAGCGTAGCCCGACAAAAAAGAATGGCCCACTGACCAGCATGGCCTGATGTACGGCCAAAAAAGTGCCGCCCCAGAGCATGGTGATAAAGACCAGCACGGCTTCTTGGGGTTTGATTTTCAGAAACAGCGTGGGAGTAGAGTTTTTCTTGACCGTTGACACTGACTTGCCCTTCCTGCTGGCTGCAATAAAATACACAATTTCTGCCAGTATGGGGAAAAGGCTAGCAATGGGCAATATCGTGCCGGATTGGCAGCAGCAATCACCGCCCTGTGCCGAGGGCTTACACCCCATCCTCCTGGAGCTTTTTACTCTTCCTGGGCCGGGACTTCCGGCAGCGTTTCCAACGGCGGCTGTATCCCCTCAGAGATGTAATCTACGGCAGCCAGGGGGCGCTCGTTGCCCATAGCGTCTTCCACCACCACATGTTTGATAGCACCGTCAGAAAGTATCACTCGCTTAATGCCACGTTCGGGTTCCATATCTCCTCCCTGTGTGAATGTCTGCCCCTCAAGTTTAGCCTGTGCGGCGCCTGTCGGGTTGCGGTCTAAGCGTTTATCTGAATACCCTTCGCATTTTTTATCATCTCCCCCGGTTATCAGAGCTACGTGCGGCAATACACTTTGTATGGTCAGCGAAAAATCATCACTGGCAGTTATACATAGAAGGTGAAACATCAATCATCCCTATCTTGTTTGCGGAACCCGAGCAGGGTTAAAATGCCGCTCAACCTACCGCTCATCCGTTGAACGTCCGGTCGATCCAAGCTGTGTCCGCCTGTCCACCTACCAAAGCCAGGCGTTCTATTTTTTGCGTACTGCAAAGGGAAATAAGTCAGTGTCTAAAGATTTTGATGAACTAATAAGAGACATGGATCTTATTATTGAAAATGTAGACAGTTTCAAGGCTATGGCCCCACGCATGCCGCCACCGGCGGTAGAAGCGCCGCCAACAGCTCACTCCTACGATTCATTCTGCGAAAACATTGCGCTGAAAGTGGTATTGAAGGTTCTGCTGTCATCGGTAGACAAGATCGTCAAGGTGCAAATCGCCAACCGAGTTGAGCAAGAGATCACTCAGATCGAGCAGCAGGTCGTCTTGGCTGGCGGAGGCCCGGTTGCACCCGAAGATCTGGCACAAATGACCCACTACGTGCGCCGTACCGTTCACGATTTACTCAATTGAGCTCCGCCAGAAAAGCGGTTGTGCATTGGGAATGGATTGTTTCAGCCCTGATAGCATGACTTGGCGAGTATCGGCATTCAGAGAATGGTTGAATAATCATCGGGTATACCCGAATCAAGCGTACTCCAGGCGTTTCGGCTGCAAGCCGGGCGTTTGGGGTCTCGTCACCTTGATGGCTTTCGCCGGATCGCCTGCCACAAACTCCAGAGTGGGCGAGTAGTAAAAAGGCAACCATGCCTCGAAATTCTCTTCCCACTCCCATTTGACTGGGCAGGGCCAAAGAATATCTTCGTGCAGAATGTAATAGATCCACCTCCCATGAGGGCGGCGTGGCTTAAGTGTTTTCATAATGCCATCAATACTTTCTCACCTGTTGCAAGCTGGCCGCGAAATGGGCCGCTCAGCCATAATACCTCAGTGGAGCCACTTGAAGCGAGGAGGCACCACGAAACGCGGTGCTTGACAGGTAATTATACGATAACGGCGCGGATTTTGCGGCAAAGTAGCGGAGTTTAATCCACTACTTTGCCGCAATGCATTACTGTGAAGTGATGGTAAATCTTACTACATGTTCAGTGAGGCATAGTGCTGTTGGCAAGTTGGCTTGCTCTTGTCACTACCCTCTGCCCTTAAGGGCGTATCCCTGGTGAAGCACAATATTTTCTATTCGGTATACTGTTGAGAAAGGTCAATTATTCCCTTCTCTTGCCAACAACATACCCATTTTTTGCCACCAGGAAAACAGGTGAAAAACACCCTTGTAATCACTGACAATAAATGTTAACAAAAGCTAATCAATACAGACACCTTAATGAACATTTGAATTATTAGCATGAAAAGGAAAGATTGGCCATGAAGATTAACGTAACGGACACTCCAAATCCGCAGGACGAAGAGTTCGTGATTGACAGCCTCTGGGCGCACAACCATCAGTATGATGCAGTAGATATTCATCCGTTATTCCTGACCGTCACCGACGAGCGTGGGCAGATCGTAGCCGGGCTGGTTGCCAGAACCTGGTGGGGTGGATTAGAAGTCCAGTACCTGTGGGTAGGTGACGAGTATCGCAAAAAAGGCTACGGCCGTGACCTGATGCTGCGGGCAGAGCAGGAAGCCGTCAAGCGCGGTTGCCATATGGCCTATGTCGATACCTTCAGTTTTCAGGCGCAGGCGTTTTACGAAAAACTGGGGTACCAACCGTATGGCAACTTAGCGGGCTATGCGCACCGCCATACTCGCATCTATTTAGCGAAAAACATCTGATAGCGCTGAAGTATGAGGGGTTCAAATGGATTCATTTTGGCAGAGCAATGAATTATATTTAAAAGGTCTCATCACCATGATGGAACATTTAAATGAGCCTTGGGGCATTAAAGATTTATCTTCACGCCATATTTATATGAACAAGGCGGCCTATCTTTATACCAACACACCTCTCAATTTCGATATTGCGGGCAAGCTTGATGCCGAATTCCCTGCCGATTGGGCAGAGTTCGCCCCAGACTTGCAAGAACACGATAGAAAAACCGAAGGAACGCGGGATCGCGTAGCCGTCATCGAGACGCACTTCTGGTACGGCAGCGACAGCCTGGTCCCCTTTATCAGCGAAAAATTGCCTATCTATAATGACAAGGAAGAGCTGGTTGGCACCATGTGGAACGCCCGTCCGCTGGACAGTTTCTCACCGCTAAAATATATCAACCAGCAAAAACCCAGCATATTAACCACCGAAGTCAGCATCCAGATTTTTACCCAGTCGGAGCTGGATATCATATTTTTGATGCTGCAACGCTACACCAACAAAGAGATTGCCAGGTTATATGACGTCAGCAATAAAACCATAGAAAATAGAATCTACAACATCTACCAAAAAGCCGATGTGCATACGCTCCAACAGTTCGAAGAGTATTGCAAACTGGTGAATTTGGACAGCTACATTCCAGTACGCCTGATTGAAAAAGGCATCCAATTTATTTAAACGTTAACGAGAGATTATCGTGATTAAAATTGAAGACTACCCATTGAGCCGGGTACCGCAGGATAAGAGGGTCTCCTTCCTCAGCGTCGCCATCGTGCATATGGGTATGCTAACGGCCTTGGACCAGTTTATGTTGGGTGCCGTATTGGGCAACTCAATGACCCTGACCGATGCCTTTATCGCCATCTCTATTGGCAGCTTGATTTTTGGGGTCGTGACGTTCGGGCTAGGTTTGGCCGGGATGAGAGAAGGTATTTCCGGCAGCCTGCTGGCTCGCTGGTGTGGCTTTGGCCGTATAGGTTCGGTGCTTATCGGCCTGGTAGTGGCCGTCAGCCTGTTGGGCTGGTTTGGTATTCAGAACGCCATCTTTGCCAAATCGCTTAACTTCGCCTTGGGCGATCGCCTGGGCTTCCCGCTGTCAGCCTCACTCTCCGGCCTGTTTTTGACGGTGCTGGTCGCTTTTGGTTTTAAAGCGCTGCGCATCACAGCACGTATTGCGGTGCCGCTGTTTATCCTGCTGGTGTTCTTTATTTCCTATAACGTCCTCTCTGGGCAGAAACTGCATGAGGCCATTCTGCTGGCCCCTATGGGGGAAGCGTTAACCATCAGCGCGGGCATCACCATCGTGGTCGGCGGCGCCATTGTTGCCAGCCTGATGACTCCAGACCTGACCCGTTACTCCAAAAACAAACGCCACGTGTTTGGCATTACGCTGCTGACCATTATTGCCGGTGAATTCGTGGTTAACGGCCTGGCGATTTTTATTGCCAAAACGCTCGGCACCGCAGACGTGGTAACGATCATGGCTCAAAGTGCGGGCGGCATCGGTTTGCTGGTAGTGGTATTCTCCACCCTGCGCGTTAACGATCTGAACCTCTATTCGTCGTCCTTGGGCGTGGTGAATGCGGTTGAAGGGATTACCGGTAAAAAGCTGAAATACACCGCAACCACGGTGATTATCGGTCTGTTGGGCACGCTGCTTTCGGTTCTGGGGATCCTGGATCGGTTTGTGGATTTCCTGACCGTGCTGGGCGTGGTATTCCCACCGATCCTCGGCGTCATGCTGGTGGACTATTTCCTGCTGCGCAGCCACCGAGACGCTTTGGACGCCAGCCGCCAGCTTGGACAACTGCCGCAGGAAACGCCGCTCATCGGTTGGGCGGCGATTATCGCCAGCATCGTCGGAAGCGTGATTGGTCTGGTGACGGAATGGGGCGTGCCAACCATTAACTCACTGCTGGCAGCCAGCGTGATTTACTGGCTGTTTAAACGCCTGTTTGGCCGGGCAACCAGCCTGCAAACCGCCTAGTTCCAAGAACGCGAAACAAGCGGGCGCAGCATTCTGCGCTCGCTGAGTTAATCAACCGGTCAGGTCGCGCTACCGGGAATTACAATATTACTGTCCGCCAACGACCCCATCTGATGAAACATCACGCAGGCCGCATCCACGATATGTATGGCAATGGCGGCACCGCTGCCCTCCCCCAGTCGCATATCCAGATGCAGATAAGGTGCCAATTTCAGGTGCTCAAGTGCGGCAGCCGCGCCCTTCTCCGCAGAGAAATGGGACGGCAGCAGGTAATCCCGAGCCTGAGGCGCAATGCCGCAGACCGCCAGCGCAGAGGCATATGAGAGAAAACCATCGAGGATCACCGGCAGACCGGCCGCCGCAGCCCCCAACATCACGCCAGCCATTCCCACCAAATCGTATCCACCCAGCTTTGCCAGTACGTCCAGCGCATCTTGAGTATCCGGCTGATTTACCTCAATAGCCCGGCGCACCACGTCCACCTTGTGGTGTAAACGGTCGCTGGGGAAGTTGGCACCAATGCCGACCACTTCCTGCGGATCGCGGCCGGTAAAGACGCTGACCAGCGCTGCGGCTGGCGTCGTATTAGCCATCCCCAGTTCCCCGACGCCAAACAGCTTCACCCCAAGCGCCGCCTGTTCCAGCGTCAGTTGAGCCGTGGCCAACAGCAACTCCTTCGCCTGCTGGCGCGTCATTGCCGCACCGCGCGCAATGTTACCGCTGCCACGTCCGACTTTCATGTCGATCAGACCCGGCAAGGGGGCGCTGTCGATGCCAACATCCACCAGCTTTACCTCGGCACCAGCATTGGCGGCCAATACGCAGACGCCGGTATTGCCTTTCACCATATTCAGCGCCTGGATCACCGTCACTTCACGCGGTGACACCGCCACCCCTTCGGCATAAACGCCGTGATCGGCCATCATGACGATGATTTGTTTGCGGCTGGCGGCCATCCCACTAAAACCGCGCATCCCGGCTAACTGGGTTGCCAACTGTTCCAGGCGACCAAGGCTGCCCGGTGGCTTGAGCAGGCCATCAATCTTTGCCGCTGCCTGTTGCATGGCAGCCGCGTCCAACGGCTTAATCGAGTCGATTAACGATGACAATGTTTGCATAACTTTATTCTCTGCTTGCAGGCTGCCAATGAGCCTGGCTGTTAAATACTTTTAGCGTGACAAACCCCTGGTTGAGTTCCACCACGCTGTAGGCTCCCTGGGTAAACGGGAAATGCCACATCCCAGCGGCAGGCAGCTTTAGCAGCCCGGCCAGCAGCAGGCTCAGAGAGCCTTGGTGCGCCACCAGCAGACGATCGCCATCGCCCGGTTCGTTCAGCAGACGTTGGGCCTGTTGGTCGATCCTATGTGAAAACAGTGGAAAGGACTCTCCTGCTGGCGGGCAAGCTAGTTGCCAATCCGCCACCCAGTCGGCCCAGGCAGCACTATCCTCCCGCTGTAAATCCTGGTGATGGCGCATCTCCCAGTCGCCAAAATTCATTTCGTTAAAGCCACCGTCGGGTTGGATCACCAGTTCCCGCTGCCCAAGCACGATCTCGGCGGTATGTCGGGCGCGTCTTAACTCACTGCTGATCGCCTGGGTAAAAGGCACCTCGGCCAGCCATTGTGCGATCTGCCTCGCCTGCTGCTCACCTTGTTCGGTCAACGGCAAGTCGGTCATGCCGCAAAATACGCCCTGCCGATTCGCTGCCGTTTGCCCGTGTCGTACCAAAAATAGCCGCATAGCGCCCACTCACAGCAGTGCCAGTAAGAAGATCAACTCGGCAATTTCTATCGCCGCACCCAGGGTGTCACCCGTTTGCCCGCCCAGACGGCGGCGCAAATAGGCCCGCAGCAACAGCACGGCGATCAGCGCATAGCCAAGCGCAAACAGCCCCTGCCCATGCCCTAACAAGGCGACCAAAGCGGCCCCTAGCACCAGAGTGAACAGCGTCTGTCCGCCGCTGATCTTGCCAATGTAAAGGTTCCCCAGCCCATTACCCTCACGGGCATAGGGCTGGCGATACATCATCAACACCACCAGGCTCCGGCAAGCCACTCCTGCTGCCGCCAACGTGGCCAACATCGGTACCCCACGCAGTGCCAGTTCGCTGATCACCAACACCTTGGCCACGACGATAAAGATCAGCGCCAGCCCACCATTGGTACCTAGGCGGCTGTCGCGCATGATCTCCAACATTTTTTCCCGAGTGCGGGCCGAGAACACGCCATCACAGGTATCGGCCAATCCGTCGAGGTGGAAGGCACCGGTCACCAGAGCCAACGCCAGCACGTAGCCCAACGCTGCCAACGGCCCCCCACACCAGGGAGCCAACAGGGTGAATACGGCGCCGCCAATTGCACCGACGATCAGGCCAATCAAGGGGAAACCGACGATGCCACGCTGATAATTGTCCATCGCTAACCCCTGTGTCCAACTGGCAGGCAGCGGGATACGCGTCATCAATTGCAGGGTGGCCCAAAACAGTCGCAAACTCATTTGATCTTGACCTCAATACCAGAAATTACCAATAGCACCGACTCGGCAGCGGCGGCCAAACGCTGGTTAACACGCCCGGCAATATCACGGAAGTGACGTGCCAGACGGTTTTCCGGCACGATGCCCATCCCCAACTCGTTGGTGACCAGATAGATCGCCGCCGGGCTGCGGGAGCAGGCGGCCAGCAAATCGTCGATCTGCCGTTGGATTGCCGTTTCAACCACGGCAAAATCGATGCTTTCCACCGGCGTCTCCCCGGTCAGGTCAAACATCAGGTTGGCGATCAGCGTGGTAATACACTCCAGGATCACCGCCTCTCCCGCCGCCGCCTGTTGGTCGATCACGCTGGCCAGTTGCTGGCTCCCCTCCCAGGTACGCCAATGTGCAGGCCGGGCCTGGCGGTGCAGCTTAACCCGTTCGGCCATTTCCTCATCGGTGACCACCGAGGTGGCGATATACAACACCCGCTCACTGACACCACTCGCTAACCTTTCGGCCAGCGAGCTTTTGCCGCTGCGTGCTCCGCCGGTGATCAGGATCATTGGGCCCCCGTTTGTTGGTGCTCGGTCATAAAGCGGTAAATTTTATCCATATCAATATGTTCCCGCATCTTATCGGCCAAGAGATCAAACTGTTGCTGCTTATAATCGGCATAATCGAAAGCCGGGCCGTCATAAACCGGCAACCCTTTACGCTGGCGCAGCTGGTTTAGCAGCGCGCGGCAAAAAGGCGCGCTGTCGAATAGGCCATGAATATAGCTGCCCAGCACGTTACCGGTGGAGTTAACAGCCCCGTCAAAAGCGCTGTCCGGTTGGCCGTTACGTAGGGAAAGGCGGGAGAAAGGCGTAGCCTCTGAGCCAAGCTGGGTGGTGCCCATATGGATTTCATAACCAACGATATCCTGCTCGCCACAGCCAGACCAGAGGCCGGGCAACCCAGGCTCACATTGTGCTGTCACCTGTGTAGTGACTTTTTGCGGTGCGAAGCGGGTGGTAACATCCAGCAATCCCAAACCTGCCATCTGTTCCACACCGGATTCCACGCCATCAACAATGTGCTTGCCGAGCATTTGGTAGCCGCCGCAAATACCCACGATCTGCACTCCAGCACGGTGCTGATCCTGTAACGCCGCCGCCAACCCGCTCCGTTGTAGCCACTGCAGATCCCCCAGGGTGTTTTTGCTACCCGGCAGGATGATCAGATCGGCACCGGCCAGCGCCGCCGGGTGCGAAACATAGCGCAGCCCTACGTCCGGCTGGGCCGCCAAGGCATTAAAATCGGTAAAGTTGGACATATAGGGCAGCTGTACCACCGCGATGTCCAGCTCATGGCTGCTGCCTGTCGGGGCATACTTACCATTTTGCAACGCCACACCATCCTCATCTTCCAGATCGATATTCAACCAGGGCATCACACCCAGCACCGGCACACCGGTCAGCGCCTCAATCTGCTCCAGACCCGAGTAGAGTAAGGCAATATCGCCACGGAATTTATTGATGATCACCCCTTTCACTCGGGCTTTCTCTTCTGGCTCTAGCAGGGCCAGTGTGCCGTAAATAGCGGCAAACACCCCGCCACGATCGATATCCGCCACCAACAACACTGGCGCATCGGCAATCGCCGCCATGCCCATATTGACGATGTCGCGGTCGCGCAGGTTGATTTCCGCCGGGCTACCAGCACCCTCCAGCACCATGATGTCGTAGCCGCTGGCCAGGCTGTGATACACCTCGCTGATTTGTTGCTGTAACTGCGGCTTGTACTCGTGATAGCTGACCGCGTCCATATTGCAGGCCACTTTGCCCATCAGCACCACCTGTGCCTGGCAATCGCTGGTCGGTTTCAACAGTACCGGGTTCATCCGCACATCGGGTGCGATACCGGCGGCTTCGGCCTGAAAAATCTGTGCCCGGCCCATCTCTTCGCCACGGGCGGTAATGCCAGAGTTAAGCGCCATATTCTGCGATTTGAACGGCGCACAGCGATAGCCATCCTGCATGAAGATCCGGCACAGACCGGCCACCAGCACGCTTTTACCCACATCAGATGCGGTTCCCTGCACCATCACACACCGTTTCATCACATGTTCTCCGCGTCGCGCTAGCTGAGCCGCGCAAACAATTATTATTTCAAGCGCCAAGCCATAGCAGGCGCAACGCTGCAAACAGCAGCAGAGCCAATAGCGAGGCCGTCATCATCAGACGCGTACTGCGTGGAATATCTGCCAGCTCGATCTCCCGCCGAGCCTCGCCGATCCACGGTTTTTCGACCCGCTGACCAAAGTAGTTACTAGGACCGCCAAGTCGCACTCCCAACGCTCCAGCCACGGTGGCTTCCGACCAGGCGCAGTTGGGGCTGGTGTGCTGATAGCGATCGCGCCAGCCAATGCGAAGCGCCTGGCGAAAGTCCAAACCATTCAGCCAAGCCGCACAGCTCAGCAGTAGCCAGCTAAGCCGGGCCGGTAACCCGTTGGCGAAGTCATCCATCCGCGCCGACACATAGCCGATAGCGCGGTATTTCGGCGTTTTGTAGCCCACCATTGAATCGAGGGTGTTAACCGCTTTATACGCCATCGCCAACGGCGCTCCGCCTATCAGCAAAAAGAACAGCGGCGAAATGACGCCATCCACACTGTTTTCTGCCACCGTCTCCACCACCGCCCGGGTGATTTGCGGTTCTTCCAGGTGTGAGGTATCCCGCCCGACAATCCACGACAGCTTGCGGCGGCTCTCCTCAAGATCGGCACTTTGCAGTGCCCGGTGAACTTCCATGGCAGCCTGTTCCAGACAGCGCCCGGCGAGCAGGGTATAAATCAGCCAGACTTCCGCCAGCCAACCCAACCATGGGTGGATATACTGCATCAGCGTTAAAAAGCCCCAACTGACCAGCCAAACCACCCCGACGACGCCCAGCCACAGCAGCCCGCCGCCAAGTTTTAGCGCCCTCTCGCTATGGCAAATCCGGCGGATCGCGCGCTGTAGCGCCGTGATCAGGTTACCGATCCAGCGCACCGGATGCGGCCAGTGTGGCGGGTCCCCTAACAGACTGTCGAGCAGAAAGGCCGCGAACCAGGCTAGCAGCGTCATGGCGCGCACCTTATAGAAGCCTGATGGTGGGTTAATGGCATAAAAAAATCCCGACCTCTCGGGCGGGATTTGGGCGTCAACAGGATACGACCGGGCGGTACAAAATAGCCGCACGTATCTCATGACAACCCCCTTCCCACCGAAGGTGTTGAATGTGTGACCAACTGGCCGGTCTTCTGGCTTAGCGTCATCCTCATCTACTCCCTTCCCAATCCTCAGATCAGTGGCGCAGTGGACTCGTCGGCATCACAGCAGCGGGGGCTGCGGGGGAGTTACACCCCCTTCCCAACCACAACCTGTCATCGTTCAGGGTGTGGGTTATCCAGTTGGCAATAATATGGTTAATAAAACGTTATGGGTTCAATGCACTCAACGCTTCAATTTATCACTTAGTTTTCATCTCGATAGCCTCGACAATGGCCATGCCATAATAACCTGTTGATATGGCGAATACACGCCAAGATCTGGCATTTACCTGGGCGACAGCTTTAGTTTGCAACGGATCAACGGCAATTACCCTGTGCTATCCTGCACGCAAACTTGACAGGGGAATAGCAAAACCGTGAGTGAACATGGTGGTAACGTACTGGAAATGGCGTTGAAAAACGGCCTGGATCCGGCCGAGATGATTGATTTCAGCGCCAATATCAATCCATTGGGCATGCCCGCCAGCCTGAAGGCGGCGATTATCGAGCATCTGACCAGCGCCGAATGCTATCCCGACGTCGAATATCGGCGTTTGCATGCGGCATTGGCGCGAGTCCATCACTGCCCGCCGGAAAATATCATGGCAGGTAACGGGGCCACCGAGCTGATTTACGCCATAGTGAACCGGCTACGCCCCCGCACGGCGCTGCTTCTTACGCCAGGGTTTGCCGAATACCGCCGGGCATTGCAGCGGATTGACTGCCAGATCGAGGATTTCCCGCTGGATGAAGCCGGTGGTTTTCAACCCGATGAGCGGCTGCTGCAGGTGCTGGCCGAGCGCCAACCGGACTGCCTGTTCCTGGCCACTCCCAACAATCCTACCGGGCTGATGCCTGACCCCACGCTGTTGCAGGCCATTGTCGCCTGTTGTCGCCAGCACAATATTGCGTTGATCGTTGATGAAGCCTTTATCGATTTTCTGCCGGATACACCGGGCCTGATCCCGCAAATGGCAGAGTATTCCCGCCTTTATATCCTGCGTTCGCTGACCAAGTTCTTTGCCATTCCCGGACTGCGCCTAGGCTATCTGGTCAGCAACGATCGCGCTGGCCTGCAGCAGATGAAGCAACTGCGCGAACCCTGGACCATCAATGCCTATGCGGCACTGGCCGGCGAAGTGATCCTCGACGATCTCGATTACATCCAGCAAACCCACCAATGGTTGGCAGAGCAGCGTGCTTGGTTGTTTGACGCGCTGACAGCCTTGCCGCACTTGCGTATCTGGCCAGGAGCGGCGAACTATATTTTCCTACGCTGCCTGCGCCCTGGCTACGATCTGCAACAGGCGTTGTTGCAGCACCGCATCCTGATCCGCCACTGTGCCAACTACCCTGGCCTTTCCGCCGACTATTACCGGGTGGCTATCAAAAGCGCAGCGGCCAACCGCAAGCTGATCGCCGCGCTGCAACAGGTGCTGGTGGAGGACTGAGGCGTTTTTAGATATCAAACGTTACCCTTTGATTATTGGAACGGATGCAGCATGGCAATTACGGCGGAGTGGTTGTCTCATACACCAGGCCGTCGCTATTGCCCAACTTAGGGTAATCGAAATCATGGGCTGGAAAGCGGAACAGGCGGTTACGCCAGCGGTCAAACTGCACGCGATAGTTATAGCTATCAGGCAGTTTTTTCATTCTGAACCAGTGCTGGCCGCCATCGGTAGAGACTGTCATATGCAGCGGGTCGTTGAACGCTTTCTCCATCATCAGCAGATCATTACCCGCATAAAACGTGCCCAAGGCTTTTTTACCGGTTTCCAGCAGCGGTTGCAGCGCGCCATTCTCCCGCAACCGGTTCAGGCTATAAAGCCACCGTGGCCGCTGGCGTAAGACAAAATCAAAATCCCCTTGCGGGCTGATGTCGGCCGCAACGATATCTCCGCCCACCCACTGGCTGGACTGGATTTGAGCGGATTTCAGATTGAAATCAAGCAGCAATGAAGCAGTTAACCGATCCTCTTCCCCGGTGTTATGGGGCTGATTACTGACGATCACCCGATCGCCGCCGTTATAGTGCCAACTGGCCGCATAGAGAGCAGGATCGATCCCACGTTCCGTTAACAACCTGGCCAGATCGAATATCTGTTGCCAATGCTGGCCGAGATCGTCCGACCGGTAGAGTTTACCCTGTTGAACCAGCAGCACGCTCCGCGCTCCAGAGAGCCCCAAGAGCTGATAAGTCTGGTTACCACCGGGTGCTTGCCACTGGGGTAACCAACACCAGTTACGCCCGCCATCGGCAGAATAAAATACGGCATCTTTGCTATAAGAACGGGTGCCGAACACCACCAGGCAATGCCCCTGAACATCACACTGTTGCTCAGCCACGTAGCCCAAAAAACGGGCGCTGACGCGCAGCTTGCCATTCTCTTCGATGATGAGTTGGCTGACCGGGATCGTGGCGCTGTCATCATAGCTCCGGTGCCGGATTGTTCCACGGCCAACCTTTGCCTCCAGCATCAAGCGTAACATGGTGGTATCAGGGGATATCTGCAGGTTTAACAAAGGGGGACCAATGTCTGCCAGCACATCGATCTGCACCGAATTTTCATAGTGAGAGATCAGCGTATTCTGGTCACGCTCAATATCCGTGATCCGCGTATTTATTACATCGCTGATACCCGTTAACAGCACCCCTTGTTGAAAACTGCTCAGGCGTTCCCCACTCATGACTACCGCAGGACGTTCTGCCTGATAGTTTCGCTGCCACTGCCAGTCGGGGGCAAACCCGGCAAAGCTGTCGATATAAAACAGCATCCAGGAAATGATAAGCCCCAATGCCAGCAGGATGATGCGCGTTAGGCTATTGCTGAACATCAGGGGACTTCCTGAATATAGGGTTTGCCACCGTTGCGTTTTTTAAACAACACCAACAGTTGGCGGGCAAAGACAAAGCGCGCCGCACTGAGCGAGTTCCTGCGCGTTATCCAAGTGCAGACCTCCACCAACAGCATGAACACGCAGAAAATCATGATGCTCATCAGAGCAAAGTCATAAAACATGCCTGCGGCGTCCAGCCAGTCCCACTTATCCGGCGCACCGCCCTGCTCCCACCAATCATGCAGGGTGAAAAACACCAGCATCACCAGTAAAAAAGAGCAGCAGCCAAACATCACTTTATACATCAGCTTGAGCTGGTGAAAAGAAACGGCAATCCCGCCGAGCTTGAGATAGGCGCTGCCATCCCTTTCATTACACAGGCCCAGCACCGCATTATCTTGCTGATTGACCACCAACATCAGCGGATCTTCGGCCGCCAGGAAGAACGGATGTTGCCGATAGAACAGCGGATTGAGGTCTTCCATCAGCGAGTTAATTCCGCTACGAAATGAGAACCGCTCTCCATTGCAGCTAAATTGGTACTCGATAAAATCCCGGCGGCTTTTGCCTCCGCCGGTAAAATCGCGGCGGGCGCTAACATCGGCAGCCTCTCCGCTCACGCTGGTCAAGGTGACTTTATCGGCCAATAGCCAATCATTCGGCTGCAGCGCATCCAGATCGTTAGCCAATTCTTTGCTGGCCTGTAGTGAAGGCGCACCGCCCCCCGGCTCGGTTAATGATTCGGTGGTGGTAAGGCAAAGGGACGTGTCGCCTTGTTTGACGCTCTCCAGCCCTTTTAACAACCTACGCGTATGACGGCTGGTTCCCACCATCAGCGTATGTAACGAAGCCACGAACCACCAGCAGCCAAAGATGAAAACAAAAAGCAGTAGCACCATCACCCAGATATTCAGCAACTGGAAATAACCCACCGCTGAGAGCGTCATCACCATGATCGCGCCGACCAGCTTCATCAACGCAACCGGTTTGCTAATGTCGGCCAGCTTCGGTTGCAGCTCCCCCTTTTCAGGCGAAACCAGCCAATGCAGCCAGTAGCTACCATCAGCCAACTGATGGGCACCGATATACACGCGATCTCCCGATACCAAACGGTATAACACTTTGGCATCAACAAACTGTTTGCTGTAGGTATAGAACACCTTGTCCCCGGCCAAAATGCGCCGTAGCTTACTTTCGCTGGGCGCGTTGAGATCGTGGCGGATAAAAGACAGCTCATAGAAGCAGATTTTTTTCATGGTTGCTAACGACCAGGCACGGATTAAAAACGATGATCGAGCAGCTTATCCTGCTCTACGGGATAGGCTTTACCATCGAACTTGAGCTCGACGCGGGTCTTGGCAACGACTTTGTTGCTTTCCACGCAATCCTCCCCTTTTCTGCTCGCCCCCTTGTGCGTCGCTATGGTCTGTAGCTGCAGATCCTGGAAGCCGTTATGTGCGCTCTTGCCAAGCGCCAATGCGCGATTGGTCGCGGCGAAATCCCCGACACACTGGCCATCCCACTCACCGCTATATTCATTCATGGTGAGATTATTGAGTACCAGAGTTAATTGCTGTTCTTGCAGGGTATAGAGGTTAAGGCGTTCGATGCTGATGGGATTGACCGAGGAAGCTCCCCGGTGGTCAAAGCGCACTCCGAAAGCGCGTATCGCCGGAGACAATTGGTAGCGTGCAGTGTCAATGGTCACGCTGCGGGTAGAAATGGCATCATCCATAATCGCCCTGGGATGATATTTGCTGGCCAGCACCTTGCCGGACTGGCTATCGACCACCAAAACGGCGACGTCATAGTCGGTAAAATCGGGTTGGGCCTCCTCCTTGGGCTCCAGCATCAGCACCGCAATGGTTTTTTCCGGAGCATAGGGCCACACCTTGCAGGTGGATAGCTCGGTATTCATGGTCGCTTTGGCGGCAAAGGGCTTAGCCAGATCGGCAAGGAGAGGCTGGCAATCGGCCAGAGAAGAAAAAGAAACCAAGCATAACGAAAGTAAACCTATAACCCTGTTCATAGCAACGTTCCCTGTAACTCTTGAATTAACTCATGCAGTTAAAAGTTGTGCGGAAGATAGCGCAGTACCAAGCGCACTTGGTGTGCAGGGAATCTAACTATAAAATAGGCACAAATCCAGCCGCTTGTTATTTTTTGAGATAAACAGGGTGACTGCTGGCAGCTATCGCAAAGTCACTGCCAGCAAACCATGGTGAGTAATTGGATAAACTCAGATCACTCCACTGAGCAGGCCGATCCCCAGCAGCGATGAACCGCCGCCAATCACCCGCGCCCAGCCGCTATGCGTAGACGAAGACGCCAGCAGATAGCCGATACCCAACCCAGCCACGTGCAGCAACACCGTTGCAATCACCATACCGGAAAGCGCCGCCACCGAATGGGAAAGCTCCGCACCGTGGGCCAGACCGTGGAAGATGGCAAAAGCACCAATAATCAGCGCGCCCGTTATCGCCGACAGTTTGAGCTGTAAGGCAACCATCACCCCTATGCCCAGCAGCGAGGCGGCAACGATAAACTCAGTGCCTGGCACGGTCACGCCTGCCATGCCAACCAGCGCACCGGTCAGCAATAAACCGGCAAATACCAGCGGAGCCAGCCACCACCGTTTGGTGTTCATGGCACTCCAGATACCCACCAGAACCATGGCGACCAGATGGTCCATCCCGGTCAGCGGGTGGATAAAGCCTTCGGTAAAGCTTAATACGTGATGCGCGCCACCGTCATGGCCCACATGGGCAAAGGCCAGCATGGGGAACAGCGCCAGTAGGGATACAGCCACAGCTTTGACATTAATACGCATAATGAATACCTAAATTTTCCAGTGAATGAAGGTGATGTTTTTACTCGTGAAAACAGTTGATTACGTTATAAATTCATCCTTATGCTTGCCTGAAATAAGTCGATTGGCGGCAATCAGCGCCTGTCCCAAGGCCACCCCACCATCTCCTGCCGGTAGGCGGGATGGCAGTAAGACCTGTGTTCCGTCCAACTGCTGAAGCAAGAGTTGCCGCAACAGAACGTTATGCATGACTCCACCGGACAGCACGATGGTATTGATGCCGTATTGCTGCATGGCTCTACGGGCCAGTGCGGCAAACCCTTGGGCCAAGGCAACATGAAACGCATAAGCGCGCTGCGCCGGGGGGGCCTGATAGGCCAGCCATTGCCGCCAGAAGGTGGCCAGATCCAGCTGATTATCGAGCAGCGGCAACGAAACCGGCGGTTGATGAGGCGGACTTTGCCATGCCAAGGCTTCCAACTGGCAGGCGGCCTCCCCCTCCCAGGAAAGTTGTTGCGGCACGATCTGCAATGCTGCGGCCACCGCATCAAACAAGCGCCCGGCGGAAGAGGCCAGCGGCGAGTTGATTTGCCGTTCGACCGCCCGCAGCAAGATCGTCGCCTGCGGTTGAGGGATCGCCGCGGCCTCTGGCAACGTCTGCCAATCGGGGACAAAGCGCTGTAACTGGGCCAACAGGTTGCGCCATGGCTGGCGGGCGGCAACATCGCCGCCCGGCAATGCCACTGCGGGCAACCCACCCAGATGCTCACAATGCTGATAATCCACCAGCAGACATTCTCCGCCCCACAGTTGCCCGCCAAGGCCATATCCCAGCCCATCCAAAGCCAGACCAATCACCTTAGCGCCGTCGCGCGGCCAACCATGTTCCGCCAGGCAGGCAACCAGATGGGCATGATGATGCAACGTGGTGATGCAAGGGATCGCCAGCTCTGTGGCCAACGCCTGGCCCTGCTGATGGCTGAGATAGCCGGGGTGGGCATCGATGGCGATCGCCTGCGGCACCACACCATAAATTTCACCAAATAGAGCAAGCAGTTGCTGCTGTTGTTGCCGGGTGGCCTCATCCCCCAGCGAGCCTAAATGCTGGCTGACCACCGCCTGGTTACCCCACAGCAGGCAAAAGGTGTTCTTGCTGTCGGCCCCCAGCGCCAGAATGGCCGGTTGGGCGGTAAAGCCAGGGGGGAGAGGCATCGCATCCGGGACATAGCCACGTGCCCGCCGCAGCATCTCACTGCCCTGCTCGGTCAAGCGTACTAAAGAGTCATCGGCTCGCTGGACGATCTCGCGGTTATGCAGCAGCCAGACGTCGGCCACGCCAGCGAGTTCTTCCAGTGCCTGCTGGTTGCTCAACGCTGGTGGTTTACCTGCCGGGTTGCCGGAGGTCATCACCAGTGGCCGCGCAACCTGTTGCAACAGCAGATGTTGCAGCGGATTGGCCGGTAACATCACCCCTATCTCATTAAGCCCCGGCGCAATCTCGCCGCACAAGGGACTTTGCGGGTGAGCCATTACCAGCACTATCGGGGCTGGTGGGCTACGCAACAGCTTTAACAGTGCCGTCGGTTCCGCGACCTGAACACATTGTTGCAGCCAGTAGGTATCCGGCATCATCACCGCCAGAGGCTTGGCCGGGCGATGTTTGCGAGCTCGCAGACGCTGGACCGCAGCAGGGTTGGTAGCGTCACAGGCCAGATGAAAACCGCCGATCCCCTTCACTGCTACGATCTGCCCGGCAATCAGCGCCTGCGCGGCCAGTTGCAGTGCGTCATCGGCGCTGGCGGTGGTTTGGCCTGTGGCATCACTGAGCCACAGGTGCGGGCCACACTCCGGGCAGGCGGTAGGTTGTGCATGAAAACGACGGTCGGCAGGATCCTGATACTCCGCCAGGCACTGCGGGCACAGCGGAAAAGGCTGCATCGAGGTATTGGGCCGATCGTAGGGCATCCGGCGTATGATGGTAAATCGTGGGCCGCAGTGGGTGCAGTTGATAAACGGATAGTGATAGCGCCGATTATGCGGCATGTTCAGCTCTGCCAGGCAGGCATCGCAGGTGGCCGCATCCGCCACGATATGGGTATCCACTTGCCCCGCGCCGCTGCTGGCAATGGTGAAACTCGCTGGCTGCTGCGGCCAGTTAAAAGGTGTAGAGGTGACGCTATCGATCCGCGCCAGGGGTGGACACTCTTGCGGCAATACCCGCAAAAAATCCGTTATGGCTGGCGATTGCCATAGCTGGACGATTACCCCGGCTCCGTCATTACTGACCTCGCCGCACAGGTTAAAGCGCCTCGCCAGCAGCCAAACATAGGGACGAAACCCGACCCCTTGTACCTTGCCCTTGATCCGCAGGCGAAGGCCATTGCTGCTGGCGATATTCTCCGGCTCAAAATCTGCCATGTTGTGTTAACTCTCCTGTTGCCCTGGCGATCTTTTCCGCGCTTCCTAAAAGGGAAGAAGGTGATTCGGAGCCTCGGTCAGTTATCGTGATCAATCTGTATTTCCCTCACCCCAACCCTCTCCCTAAGGAGAGGGAGCTGCTTTGGTGTCGTTAGCGGGTCCTGTTATCCCTCACCATCGGCTGTAGTCAAGTGATCCTCTGCCACAAACGCAAACTCGATCGGGCCCCTCTCCCTGTGGGAGGGTTAGGAATACCCACACGCTTCCGCCAACCGAATCACTAACAGATCCGTGGCAGAGGCTCATCCAACGGCAGATCCAGCCGACGGGAAACCCCGAACAACCCGGTGAGGCTCACCTGCTGCCGCTCGGTGGTACGGCCAATCACAGCCGCATCGCGCCCCAGCGGATGCTGATGCAAAGCAGCCAACACTTCAGCCTCAGCCTCGGGTGCTACCACCAACACCAGCTTGCCTTCGTTGGCAAAGTTGAGCGCATCCAGCCCCAGCAGTTCGCAAATCCCCCGCACTGCCGGTTTCAACGGCAGCGCCGCCTCTGATATCGCCATGCCACAGCCGCTAGCGGCGGCAAACTCATGCAGCACCGCCGTCACGCCGCCGCGAGTCGCATCGCGTAAAGCACGCACTCCGGCAATCGGTAACAATGGAGCAATCAGCGGAGCCAACAGCGCGCAATCGCTGCTTAATTCACTCTCCAGGCCCAGCCCTTCACGCAGATTCAGAATGGTTGCGCCGTGATCGCCCAAGGTGCCGCTGACGATAATGCTGTCACCCAGGCGGATGTTAGCGGCCCCCCAGTGGACGCCAGCCGGGATGGTTCCTAACCCGGTGGTATTGATAAAGATTTTGTCTGCCGCACCGCGGGGTACCACTTTGGTATCGCCGGTCACAATCTGGATCCCGGCCTGCTGCGCCGTGCTGGCCATCGACTGAACGATGCGTTCCAGCGTGGCATACGGCAACCCTTCCTCCAGGATCATGGCGCAGCTCAGATAACGTGGCTGGGCGCCACTGACGGCTACGTCGTTAGCGGTGCCGCAAACCGCCAGTTTGCCGATATCACCACCGGGGAAGAAAATAGGATCGATAACGTAACTGTCTGTCGATACGGCCAAACGATCGCCCGAGATGGCGAGCTCATCCAGTGAAATTCGTGCCTGATCTTCCCGGGCATTTAACGCCGGATTGGCAAAGGCGGGCAGCATGAGTTCTTCAATCAGGGATTGCATGGCGCGGCCACCGCTGCCATGGGCCAGGGTAATTTCCCACCCGTTGTTCACTTCACGCATTATGCGGTCTCCCTGCGATACTGATAGTAAGCCGAACAGGCCCCTTCTGAGGACACCATCAAGGCACCAAAGGCGTTCTCCGGAGTACATTGTTTGCCAAACAGCGGGCAGGCATCCGGTTTGCAGCGCCCGGTCAACACTTCACCACAGCGCGAACGCGGATCGTCCGCTACCCGCTGCGCCTGCGGTTTAAACCGCAGTTCGGCATCAAAATCCGCATACTCCGGTTTGATCTGCACGCCAGAGTGGGCAATCTCGCCCAAGCCGCGCCATTCGCTGCTCTCTTTCAGGCCAAACACTTCTGCCATCGCCCGCTGAGCCAGAAGATTGCCCTGTTCGGGCACGATGCGCCGGTATTGGTTTTCTACCGCGCAGCGGCCATCACGCAGCTGTTCCAGCAACATCACCAAACCTTGCAGAATGTCCAACGGCTCAAAGCCGGTCACCACCAGCGGCTTATGATAATCCGCAGCGATAAACTGATAAGGCGCGTTGCCGATCACCATGCTGACGTGGCCCGGTGCCAGGAAGCCGTCGATGCGCACATCGGGCTGCTGCAACAGGCTGCGTAAGGTGGGGATCAGGGTGATATGCTGGCAAAACAGGGTGAAATTGCGCAGCTGACGCTGGCGGGCTTGCTGCAACGTTAAGGCGCTGGCGGGCATGGTAGTTTCAAAGCCCAGGCCAAAAAACACCACTTCGCGCTGGGGGTTATCCGCCGCCAGCTGTAACGCATCCAGCGGCGAGTACACCACCCGGATATCGGCTCCACGGCGGCGAGCATCCAGCAAAGACCCATTGCGACCAGGGACCCGCATCGCATCACCGTAGGTGCAGAAAATCACCTCCGGATGGGCGGCAATCTCCAGGCAGCTATCAATGCGCCCCATCGGTAATACGCAAACCGGGCAGCCGGGGCCGTGGACAAATTCCAGGCTTTCCGGCAGCAGTTGGTCAAGACCAAACTTGAAGATAGCGTGGGTGTGGCCACCGCAGACCTCCATCACCTGTAACGGCAGGCGCTGCGACTGGGGAATGGCTAGCATCAGCGTTTCGATGCGCCGTAACAGCGCCTGACATAGCGCCGGATCGCGGAATTCATCAACGTAGCGCATTGGCATCCTCGTCATCCCGTGCCAGCCCGACGGCGCGCATATGCTGCAATGCTGCCAGCGTTTCCAGCGCTTCCTGCTCATCGAGCAGGCTCATGGCAAAGCCGACGTGCACCAACACCCACTGGCCGATCAGCTCCTGCGGCGAGCCTTCACACACCAGCGCAATATTGATCCTGACCGCCACGCCGCACACGTCGGCCCAGGCCAGTTGGTGGATATCCTCCCCGACTGCGGTCACCTTACCGGGCACACCGAGGCACATTATTGCTCTCCCAGCCAGTTCAGCCAGAGATCCATTCCCTCACCGCTGGTGGCCGACAACGCGATCACCTGGATGGACGGATTAACCTGACGGGCAAAGGCGATGCAGTTTTCCACCGAGAAGTTTACATAGGGCAGCAGATCGATCTTGTTGATGATCATCAGCGTAGCGGCGGCAAACATATGGGGGTATTTCAACGGCTTGTCTTCCCCTTCCGTCACCGACAGCACCGCGACCTTGTGCCGTTCGCCCAGATCGAAGCTGGCCGGGCAGACCAGGTTGCCGACGTTCTCGATAAACAGCAGGCTGTGATCCTGCAAATCCAGGCGGTGTGCCGCGTCGTGTACCATCTGCGCATCCAGATGACAGCCCTTGCCGGTATTAACCTGAATGGCTGGTACGCCGGTGGCGCGAATACGCTCGGCATCGTTACTGGTTTGCTGATCGCCCTCAATCACCGCGCAGGGTAATTTGCCCGCCAATCGTTCCAGCGTGGCCGTTAGCAAGGTAGTTTTGCCCGAACCTGGGCTGGAAACCAGGTTCAGCACCAGAATATGTTGTGCGGAAAAGTGTTCGCGGTTGTGGGCCGCCAGATGGTTATTCTTGCTCAGTACGTCCTGTTCAATCTGTACCAGACGGCGCTGCCCGATACCCGGTGCGTGGCTCCCCGCCTCGCCGTGCCCATAGTGTAGGTCTTGCGAATGCGGTTGCACCTCTGGCGTAAAACGTTCCGCCGCAGCGACACCCGCGTAATGGTGATGTACATCGCCTTGATGGTGATAGTGATGATGGTGATGGATCACTATGCCTGCCGGTGCTTGATGTTCCCCGTCGTGATGATGATCAGGATGATGATGGTGAGCATCATGATGGTCGTGATGATGGTGGTCGTCGTGGTGATGATGTTCGTCACCTTCGATGGTTTTTTCGCCACTGGCGCAACCGCAAGTCGTACACATCGTTATTCACTCCTCAAAATTATTCCACTTCCAGCTGCTTCAACCGCAGGCTGTCACCGCTCTCAACGCGCAACTGGTGGCTGCCGCACTGTGGGCAACCTTCATCATGTTTTTCAATCTGCACGCTCATGCTGCAACTCCAGCACCAGGCGCGGGCCGGCTGGTAGTCCAGCAATAACTGGCACCCCTCTGCCAGCGTATGGCGGGATGCCGAGGCGAAGCTGAAACGCAGCGCGTGCTCTTCAATACAGGAGAGCGCCCCAATTTCCAGCCACACCGCCGTCACCCGTTTTGCTCCGTGCTGCCGAGCCTGCTGTTCAATCAATTCCATCGTGCTCAGGCACAGGCTGATTTCATGCATCTATGCCGTTCTCTGTGATAGGCCAAATAGCGCCCTGCGCCCCGGATTACTGGGGATGTTGCCATCCACCACCGGTAGCGAAAGCGCCATCCGCGCGCTCTGTTGTGCCAACGCCAGCGCCTGCTCGGCCCCCAGATGGCGATCCAACGGAGACATCAGTGAACAGGCCAGGTATTGCCCGCAACCCGCAATCTCACCGACGATGAACCGCACGCTGCCGCAAGGCAGGCTTAACGCCAACTTGTCTCCCACCGCATGGGGCTGCCAAACCTGTTCAGGACCGGGCAACACCAGCAGGCTAAGCATCCACGGCGTGAGAATGGTGCCGACCCACTGCCGTTCAAACAGCTGAAAGCCACAGGCACGCACCGGGATTTGCGGTTGGAAAAACGGCAAATCCTGCATCTCACCGTCGGCAATCGCCTGAAAGGCGGTTTCCAACAGCGCGCTGGGGTTGAGCTGAAAACCGTTAGTCACAGTCTGCATTGGCCACCTCTTTTGGCTCCGCCACCACGCCGCTCTCTTGCAGCGCCAGCAACACCTGGGCCAACGCTGGCTCAATCGCCTGGCTGACCACGGCGCTCAGTCCAATTCCGGGCTCCAGCGACTCTGGCACCACGCCCACCAGGGTGAGCCGACGGGGAAACTCATCCGTCAGCCGCAGCGCCATCAGCACGTCGGAAAGCCCCAGTTGATGGGGCGAAACCTTACGGGTAAACAGCGCCGGGATCTCTTCGTCATACAGCACGGCGACGCTGCCCGGAGCAGCACCGGTCAACACCGCGTCCGCCACAATCAGATGATCGCGATCGGCCATCATTTCCATCAGTTCCATCCCCGAGGTGCCGCCGTCCAGCACCTCAACATGGGCCGGTAAACGATAGCGCTGCTCAAGGGCTTCGACGATGCGCACGCCCACCGCTTCATCGCCCAACAACAGATTACCTATGCCTAATACCAAGATTCTCATTACAGCACCTTGACCCTGGTCACTTCATTGCCAGTGGTGTCTACAATATGTACCGCACAGGACATGCACGGGTCGAACGAGTGGATAGTTCGCACCACCTCCAGCGGTTTGCTCGGATCGGCCACCGGCGTGCCAACCAGCGAGCGCTCGTAAGGACCGGGCTCATCGTTAAAGTTGCGTGGCCCGGCGTTCCAGGTTGAGGGCACTACCGCCTGATAGTTGGCGATCTTGCCGTCCTTGATGACCACCCAGTGCGACAACGCGCCGCGCGGGGCTTCGATAAAGCCCACGCCCCGGATCTCACCGGTCAACGGTATATTCGGTGGGATAAAGGTTTCGTGGTCGCCGCTGCCAATGTTGCTCACCAACGCCTGCCACTGCTGGCCCAGGGTTTCATGCAGCACGCAGGCATGTACCGTGCGCCCGACAATGCGGCCCAGGGTCGACGGCAACTGATCGGCGGTTAACGCTTTGCCGGTCAGGGCCTGGTAATTGCTGTTGACCTTGGCAAAATATTTCTGGGTTGGCGGGTGCTCGGCTTGCAGGGTACACATCAGCCAGGCCAACGGCCCCATCTCTACCGCTTTGCCGTAGAAGGTTGGCGCTTTAACCCAGGAGTATTTGCCATCTTCCTGCCAGCCGGTGTATTTAGGCCTCGTCAGCCCTTCCCACGGTGCCAGCGGTTCATCGTCCTGATACCAGGCGTGCTTGCCGCTCTCCTGAATACCCTTGATCAGATACTCATCGCGCTGGTTGGCGATCGGTCGGAACTTGCCGTTCTCCAGATAGCCCCCCGGCATCAGGAACTGGTCGCCTTTACGATCGATCGGCAGTTCCGGCACGCAGAGATAGCAGTCCGAGCCTTTGCCGAGGGTTAGCCACTCAGGGTAATGCGCCGCGATCACCGCGCTGTCCACCAGGTAAACCTGCTCGATAAAGTCGCCCAGGCGGTCGATAAAGGTTTTCAGGTACATCAGGCGCTCGAGGTTCAGCACGCTAGGCGCATCGAGGTTGATCGGGTTAGCCACCCCGCCCACCGCCAGGTTCTGGATATGCGGCGTTTTACCGCCCAGTATTGCCACTACGCGGTTGGCATCACGCTGGCATTCCAGCGCCTGCAAATAGTGGGCGACGGCGATCAGGTTAATCTCCGGCGGTAGCGCCATAGCCGGGTGCCCCCAGTAGCCATTGGCGAAGATGCCCAGTTGGCCGCTGGCGACCAGATCCTTGATCTTCTGCTGCACTCGGGTGAACTCGGCAGCGCTGTTCAACGGCCAGCTAGACAGGCCACTGAGCAAATCGGCAGCCTTCTGCGGATCGGCCTTCAGCGCCGAGGTGACATCCACCCAGTCCAGCGCCGAGAGCTGATAGAAATGCACGATATGGTCGTGAATGCTGTGGGCGGCGGCAATGATATTGCGGATGTACTGGGCATTGACCGGGATCTCCATCCCCAGCGCATTTTCCACCGTCCGCACGGAGGCTAACGCGTGAATGGTGGTGCACACGCCGCAAATCCGCTGGACGATCATCCACGCGTCGCGCGGGTCGTTACCTTGCAGGATCTCTTCCATTCCGCGCCACATGGTGCCGGAGGACCAGGCTTTAACCACCTTGCCGTCTTCAATTTCACAGTCGATGCGCAGGTGGCCCTCAATACGGGTGACGGGATCAATGGTGATGCGTTGGCTCATGCTCTACCTCTAACTGGTTGTTTTCATTCTTATGTTGATGCGCAGGCAGCACCGGTAACAACCGGATCAACAGGATGTACGCACAAACTTCAATTGCCACAAAGCCGATGGAGATCAGCAGTTCGCTGGCCGTCGGGAAATAGTGGTAGCCATTGCCAGGGTCGTAGGCCAGCAACGCGTAATTCAGCCGCCAGAACGACGCTCCGCAGACCATGCTCAGCGCGCCGAGAAACAGCAGGCGTGAGTTGCGGCGGTTACGCTTCCAGCGGAACATCACCAGCGGCACCAACATCAACAGCGTTTCCACCCAGAACGAGATGGCAAAGCGATCGAGATGCCACAGATAGGCCGTTTTGCCGCGCCAGATCAGCTCCCCAAAACGCAGCACAATAAACAGCAGTAAGAACCCATCGATGATGTAGGTCATGCGGGCAAGCAGCGGCGTTTCCTCGGGCCCTTTCCCCCGCAGCCCGGCCTGCACCAGCGAGCCTTCAAATATCACTATCGAGAAGCCCAGAATGCCTGCCGTCAACAGCGAGAACAGCGGTAGCATTTCGTAGCTTTGCCACAGCGGGTGGATTTTGATCCCCGCCGCAATCATCAGCGAGCCCATCGAGGATTGGTGCATGGTTGGCAGCAATGCGCCCAGGGCGATCACCAGGAACATCACCTTGTTGAGCCGTTTGAGCGACACCTTCCAGCCCAGCCGTTCCAGCAGCGCCGGGGCGAACTCCAGCGCCACGATGCCCACGTAGATCGTCATACAGACCGCGGTTTCAAACAGCACCGACGAGGTATTGAAATGGCCGGGAATATAGAAATAAGGCAGGTTCCAGTAACGGCCGACGTCGATGGTGATCGACAGCCCGCCCAGCGAATAGCCGAACAGGCTGGCCAACAGCGCAGGCCGCACCAGCGGGTGATATTCCCCCCGGTTGAACACATACACCGCCCAGGCCAACGCCCAGCCGCCGCAGGCCAAACCGGTGCCCACCAGCAGATCGAATGCGATCCAGATACCCCATGGGTAGCCGCCGTTCAGATCGGAAACATCGCCCAACCCCAACACCAGACGTTTGAGGATCAGCAACAGGCACAGCACCACAAACGGTGCCAGCATCATCACCGGCCAGCTCACCAGCCGCCCGCCGAGTGGCTGCGTTTTATGCGTCGTCATGTTTATCTTCCTTCTTGTCCTGACGCTCGTTACGCTGGTTACGCTGCACCAGGAAAGTGATCCCGGCCAGAGCGGCAAACGGCAACACCATGCCTTTGTACAGCGTGTGCTGGATATGCTCGGAACGTGCACCGGTTGACAGTTCCTCCAGCGCTGGCAAGCCGAGATCCTCGAAAGGCACGCCGGTCAGTACCAGCACCTGCGTTCCGCCGCCCTCGTGCTCGCCATACAGGTGTGGTTGGTAATGCGGCACCGGGTGTTCGTAATGGTCGTTGCCTTGTAGGGTTTGGCGCGGGTAACGGTAATTCTCACCGGGCTTACTGGCCAGACGCTGCTTGGCTTCGGCCATTAACTGCTCGCGGGTGCCAAAGATCACCGCCCCGGTTGGGCACACCTCGACACAGCCTGGCAGCCCGCCCTGATCCAGCCGGGCAACGCCTTTCTGGTTACAGAGTTCGCATTTGTGGATCTTGCCGAACGGGTTGTCGTAGTCGTATTTCGGCACGTTGAACGGGCAGCCCACCATGCAGTAGCGGCAGCCGGTGCAAACATCCGGGTTGTAATGCACGATGCCGGTTTTGGCATCTTTGTGCAGCGCCTGAACCGGACAGACAGAAACGCAGTTGGGGTCGACACAGTGCATGCACTGTTTTTTGATATAGGCATAGCCGTTGTCCACCTGGTCTTTGTGCTTGCCGTCTCCGCTGGTCCACACCTGAATAATGTTGTTGGTGTAAGGGCTGAGCTTGTCGTTGTTCGACCAGGTCGCTTCGGTACCCGCGTAGGCATAGGTTTCGCCATGCGGTTCATCGGTATGGTTGATACGTTGGCATTTGCTGACACAAGCCTGGCAACCTACACACAGGGTCGAGTCATACAGCATGCCCAGCGAGTTGGGGATGGGCGGCTTGTTCTCCGGCCCGGCCTGCGCCGCAGGGGCAACCCCTGCCAACATTGCGCCACCGCAGGTCAGTTTTAGAAAGTTACGTCGATTCACGGCTTACTCCTTGCTTGGCGGCTGCTCGTCGTCTTTACGCTGCGTTTTTTGCTGCCGCCCCAGCTCTTTCACCGCCATCAGGCTGACACCGGCAACCAGGCCGACCACGCCGCCAAGCAATCCCATCGCCGTTGGGCTGACATGCCCGCCTTCAACGCTACCCACCTCGGGTTTGGCGTTGCGGGGGGTAGGATTTTCGACGCTGGCCAACTGGGCGATCCCTTTGGTAAAGCCGATACCCTGCTCGTTGCAGCCGTAGCAGGGATGACCGATCCCGACCGGCCAGATGCCACCGCCCACGTCGCAGAACTCCAGCGTTGAGCAGTTGCCATAAGTTTCTGGCCCCTTGCAACCAAGGTGATACAGGCACCAGCCCTGCCGATGACCTTCATCACCAAACTGTTTGGCAAAACGCCCGGCGTCAAAGTGCGGACGGCGCTCGCAGTTTTCATGGATCAGACGAGCATAGGCGAACTCAGGGCGATTTTTAGCATCCAGCGCCGGTGGCCGTTGATAGGTGATGATATGGGCCACCGTCGCCAGGAAGTTGTGCGGGTTAGGTGGGCAGCCGGGAATGTTGATTACGGTTTTGCCGGGTAAAATATCCTGCAGGCTGACCGCGCCGGTCGGGTTAGGTCCGCTAGCCGCGACGCCGCCCCAGGCAGCACAGGAGCCGATGGCGATCACCGCAGCGGCGTGCTCTGCCGCATTACGGATATGCTCAACGATCGGCTTACCCGCCACCATGCAGTAGACGCCGCCATCCTTCATCGGAATGGAGCCGTCGACCACCAGCACGTATTTCCCTTTGTATTGCTCAATCGCGCGGTGCTTGTTTTCTTCCGCCTGTTCACCAAACGCAGCAGAGAGGACTTCGTGATATTCCATGGAAACCACGTCAAGCAACAGGTTCTCGATCGTTGGGTGAGTGGCCCGTAACAAGGATTCCGTACAGCCGGTACATTCCTGAGCCCCGATCCAGATGACCGGTGGCCGCTGTGGCGAACCTACCGAGTGGGCTATTTCGGCGGCGGCTTTGGTGCTGAGCCCCATGGTGGCGGCGAGTGCCGCACATAACTTCATAAAATCGCGGCGATTCACGCCATCCCGGAAAAATGTTTGATTTTCCCTTATCATTATTATCTATCCCCTGTTGATGACCGACATACAAGCCCGTAAACACAGTGTGCGGGTGGTTAATATATTGTTATTTTCCGGCTACCCTGAGTTGATCTTTATCAACCTTTGCTGAGGTAACAGTTAATATTTGCGTAACATGAGAAAAATCGCTTCAGCAAAAAATATTTTTCTTGCATATTTATCTCGCTAGATTTATTCGCGCACGTATTTAAATAACAATAACTCTCATTATCTTTTAAATAAAAATCCTAACGCCATTAAATAACCCACAAATCAAACAACAAGAATAATAATGTATTCTCTTGCATAGTTTTGTAACAATTAATATCTCCCCGGCTTCAGCATAAGCTTTACGACACAATCAAGCGTGATGAGTATAGAAAAGGCCGGGGCAGGAAAACACGTAATATGCCGTTTTAGTTTAAAATTTTATTGCAGAGTCATCGGCGGGGTCATGCATGGCAATGATATTGCATTATGCCGCTATTTTATCGGATGCTGCGTGCATCAGTGACGGTTGGCGGGCGTTGGTCTTTATGCGAACCAGTGGGAATAAAGCAATAAATGACTTTGCTAATCCCTCTGCCAAGCGCGCAATGGGGGGCTTATGTTGCACGAGGCCATAACAATATTGTACCGCCGCTGGATATAATTCACCAACATCCCCTAATTCCACCAACCAAATATGCTACAGATTAAGACTCCGGCCTGAACACAACAATTGCTGCTATAGAAAAAAGGCAACCATCCTGCTTTATTTGCTTGCGCAAAGCGAAAACTTGACCTCAAGCAAACTTCAACTAGCCCGCGCGTGGGTATACTTATTAAGAGGTAATCCAATTATCAAGCTGATAGATGAATTTGCATGGCGAATATTATCAATGCAAATTCATTAATGCAGACGACTTTACTCGCTACAGGTTAGCACTTTTAATAGATCACACCACGGTTGCCTGGCTTAAAACGTCTTGCCAAGAGACATCATGGGTTAATAACAAACCAGACATCAGGCGTTATCGGCAAAGAAATAGGCCAGCACAGGGAGCACTATCATGAACGATAACAACATCCCCGACCTGCTTCATCACCCGTTCAGCCGCCGTAAGCTAATCAAAACCGGCTCGGCTACCGGCTGCTTACTGGCCGCCACCTCAGGGCTGGTGTTGCCCTTCCGTAAAATCGCCGCCGCCGAGCCGTTGCCAAATCCCCAACAGCCGCAAGACAAGGTGGTCTGGAGTTCTTGCACCGTAAACTGCGGTAGCCGCTGTGCACTGCGCCTGCACGTGCGGGATGACGAAGTATACTGGGTGGAAACCGACAACACCGGCGACGATCACTATGGCAACCACCAGGTGCGGGCCTGCCTGCGTGGGCGCTCTATCCGCCGCCGCATGAACCACCCGGACCGGCTGAAGTACCCGATGAAACGCGTCGGCAAACGCGGCGAAGGCAAATTCAAACGCATCAGTTGGGAAGAGGCGCTGGATACCATCAGCGGCCAGTTGAAGCACACTCTGGCGGAATACGGTAATGAGGCGGTGCACGTGCTGTACGGTACCGGGGTCGACGGCGGCAATATCACCAACTCCAACGTGCCTTATCGCCTGATGAACTCCTGCGGTGGCTTCCTCAGCCGCTATGGCAGCTACAGCACCGCGCAGATCACCGCCGCCATGCCCTACCTGTACGGCGCACAGCAGGGCAACAGCCCGGATGATATCGCCAACAGCAAGCTGGTGGTGCTGTTTGGCAATAACCCGGCGGAAACCCGCATGAGCGGTGGCGGAGTAACCTATTATCTGGAGCAAGCCAGGGCAATCTCTAACGCCAAGATGATTGTCATCGATCCGCGCTATACCGATACCGCCGGTGGCCGTGAAGATCAGTGGGTGCCGATTCGCCCGGGCACCGATGCGGCGTTGGTTGCAGGCATAGCCCATGTGTTGATCAGCGAAAATCTGGTGGACCAGCCGTTCCTGGATAAATACTGCATAGGTTATGATGAAACCACCCTGCCCGGCAGCGCGCCAAAAAACGGCCATTACAAAGCCTATATCCTCGGCCAGGGTGACGATGGTACCGCCAAAACGCCAGAGTGGGCGGCTCGTATTACCGGGATACCGGCCAACACCATTATCCAACTGGCCCGCGAAATCGGCATGACCAAACCGGCCTATATCTGCCAGGGCTGGGGGCCGCAGCGTCACGCCAACGGAGAACAAACCGCCAGGGCTATTGCCATGTTACCGATCCTGACCGGTAACGTCGGTATCAACGGCGGTAATACCGGCTGCCGCGAAGGCAGCTTCGATCTGGGCGTGGAATGGTTCGATATGCTGACCAACCCGGTACAGGCCAAGATTTCGGTGTTTACCTGGACCGACGCGATCATGCGCGGCCCGGAAATGACCGCCAAGCGTGACGGCATCCGTGGCAAAGATAAGCTGGACGTACCGATCAAATTTATCTGGTGCTATGCCAGTAATACGCTGATCAATCAGCATGGTGATATCAGCCGTACCCACCAGATCCTGCAAGACGACAGCAAGTGTGAAATGATCGTCGGCATCGAGCACTTTATGACCTCATCGGCCAAATATTGCGACATTCTGCTGCCCGACCTGATGCCAACCGAGCAGGAAGACCTGATCTCTCATGAGTCCGCGGGCAATATGGGCTACGTGATCCTGGGCCAGCCCGCCACCACGCGCAAGTTTGAACGCCGCCCGATTTACGAGATCCTTTCTGAGGTGGCCAAACGGGTTGGGCCACAGGCCGAAGCGACCTTCACCGAGGGGCGCAACCAGCAGCAGTGGATCGAATACCTGTGTGAGAAAACCCGCGAACGCAACCCGGAAATGCCAAGTTATCAAGAGATGAAGAGCGCAGGCATTTATAAACGCAAATGCCCGGAAGAGCACGTGGTAGCCTTCAAGGAGTTCAGAGAAGATCCGCAGGCCAACCCGCTGAAAACACCCTCAGGCAAGATTGAAATTTACTCCGAACGGCTGGCGGAGATCGCAGCCACCTGGGAGTTGGCACCAGAAGATGTGATCCACCCGTTACCTGTCTATGCCGCCGGGTTCGAAGGTTGGGAAGATCCGCTGAGCAGCCAATATCCGCTGCAGCTGTTTGGTTACCACTATAAGGCCAGAACCCACTCCAGTTACGGCAACATTGACGTGTTGCAGCAGGCTTGCCCGCAGGAGGTGTGGATCAACACGCTGGATGCGCAGGCGCGCGGCATCAAGAACGGCGATCGAGTGAAGGTCTTTAATGGCCGGGGAGAAACGCAGATCCAGGCGAAGGTAACGCCACGCATTATGCCTGGCGTCACCGCTATGGGCCAAGGTGCCTGGCTGGCGGCAGATATGTTTGGCGATAAGGTCGATCACGGCGGCAGCGTGAATATTCTGACCCACCATCGCCCTTCCCCGCTGGCCAAGGGCAACCCTCAACACACCAATCTGGTGCAGATTGTGAAGCTATAGGTGGTTTGGGGCGGGTTGCAGTCGGCCGGGATAACGGTGGTCTGCGTATTCAACTGCGGCGCGGAGAATTAATGCTGACGGTGGAGGTGTGCGACGGTAGCGACTCGCTACCGTACTGGCATACAACGCAAGGTGCGGTATGACTGCGATTTAACCATCAAAGCCACGGCAAGATTGGCCCCAAACTGATTAACCGTTATGGGGCCAATCTTTTGCCTTGATTAGGCTGGCAATCATTTTTCTTTCGACATTCTGGCCACTATCTTACGCACCGCGTTGTAAACCAGATCGACCAAACGGTAGCAGCCTAAAGGTATGACGAAAATAAGGATTGCCTTAGTAAGCCATGAAGGGAGTTCGATAACAGAAACAGCTAAAATGCCAACGCAATAAAATAGAGGGTTAATAATGAAAAACACAAGAATAAAAGTCCATATGTTATATAAGAAATTTGATTTAATCATCATTGTATAACCCTCTGTTTAGGTGATGCGATAGGTAACATGCTGGTATTAGTTTTTAGCCATGAATCACATTACCTACTACAGCTGTTACCTGAATTCCCACCACAATTGCTATTGCTACCCGTTCCACCACCACCCCCGTTTCCCGTGTTGATACAGCTGCTAACCGCACCAATCGCACCGCCAACCGCCCCCCGCACACCGCCAAAGGCCCCCCCAAGAGCGCCAGCCGCAAGAGCTGCGGCACAAGCAGCATCCATCCCGGGTGATGAATTGCCGACAAAGCCGTTGGCCTGCCCGCCATAGTTAGTGGATGCGCCTCTTCCCTTGTTGTTATTACGACCGCCGTTATCCGACCGATCACCACCATTATTCCCTCGACCGCCGGAAATTTGACTAAGTATAGATTTATCTAGTTCTATCATAAACAGCTCCTTTGTTAAGTAATATAAAGCAACCTCGTTCAAAATCATTATTAACCCAACGCAATTTTACATGCAACATATTATTTATTAGCCAATCAAGTAACCTGTATAAATATAAACTCACTTATACACAACACATCCCTATGATTTACTTAACTTTCAGATTTACTACTCAACTCTGGAGAAAACGCTTTACTTTGAAAATAAATTAAAGCACCAGAAGGATATTATGTGGGCCTGTTATTTATTCATTTAACCTTAAAAATAATGTTTTCGACAACGGACCGTTCTTCTCCGACAGTTGCTCTGCTCACTCTCAACCCTGCCGCGGCCCGAGTCAGGTGTGTATCAACCTGATAATCTTATCCTTATCAATATGATAAATTATCGTCGCACATAGTCTTTGCCATACCGACATTGGTGCGTCCTCCCCCCTCTTTGGCCACCAAAACCATCACGCCCACGCCATAAACCAGATTCAACTCACAAATCTCACATCCGGCTGATTTTTCAACCCATTATGGCCTGTAAGTTGCTGCTGTTGGCTATCGCGACTTTTTCTCTCACCGAGGAGAGCAAGATGCCTGTAGGAACCTCGCCCGAACGCGTCGATGCACAAGCCAAAGTCACCGGCCGGGCGCGCTATACCGACGATATGACCCTGCCCGGTATGCGTCATGCCAAATATGTCCGTAGCCCGATTGCCCATGGTCTGGTTATGAGTATCGACACCAGCAAAGCCCTGCAACTGCCGGGGGTTGAGGCCATATTTACTTATCAGGATGTGCCGCAGCACGGTTTTCCGACGGCGGGCCATGCCTGGTCATTGGATGCCAATAAGCGTGACGTAGCGGATAAACAGCTGCTGACCCAGCATGTACGCCATCACGGCGATGGCGTGGCGATCGTGGTCGCCTGCGACGCGTTAACGGCAGAGAAAGCCGCCATGCTGGTCGAAGTGGAATATCAGGAACTGCCAGTGATGACCACCGCAAAAACCGCGCTGGCAGCCGAAGCGCCGTTGTTACACGGCGGTAAAAGCAATCTGCTGAAACAACACCAGCTCAGCGGCGGCGATCCCGAAGCGGCACTGGCTGCGTCAGAGGTAGTGATCGAAGGCAACTACAGCACGCAGGTAGTGCAACATTGTCATCTGGAAGGGGTGATCTCCTACGCTTATATGGATGAGATGGATCGCATCGTGATTGTCTCCAGCACCCAAATTCCCCATCTAGTACGCCGTGTGGTAGGCCAGGCGCTGGATCGGCCATGGTCATCCATCAGGGTGATCAAACCCTATATCGGCGGCGGGTTCGGCAATAAGCAGGACGTATTGGAAGAGCCGATGGCCGCATTCCTGACCTGGAAACTCGGCGGCGTACCGGTCAAGGTTGAACTGAGCCGCGAAGAGTGTTTTTTGGCATCACGTACCCGGCACTCGTTCGCCATCAGCGGTAAGATGGGCATTAACCGCGACGGCATCCTGCAAACCTATAGCCTGGAAGTACTTTCCAATACCGGGGGATATGCTTCTCACGGCCATTCCATTGCCTCAGCCGGGGCCAATAAAATCGCCTATTTGTATCCGCGTATCGCCTTCGGCTACAAAGCCACCACCTTTTACTCCAACCTGCCCAACGCCGGGGCCATGCGCGGCTACGGTGCACCGCAGGTAACCTTTGCCCTGGAATGCATGATTGACGAAGCCGCCGCCCAACTGGGGATGGATCCGCTGGAACTGCGGCTCAAAAACGTCGCCCGCCAAGGAGATCTCAACCCACTCAATCATAAAGAGATCAAGAGCGCCGGGATTATCGAGTGCCTGCAAAAAGGCCGGGAACTGTTTGATTGGGATGCCCGCCGAGCCGCCTGCCTGAATCAGAGTGGCCCCATCCGCCGCGGCGTTGGCGTGGCCTGCCTTAGCTATGCGTCTAATACCTATCCAGTTGGCGTCGAGATTGCCAGCGCCCGGTTGTTACTGAACCAGGATGGCACCGTCCATCTGCAAGTCGGCGCGACGGAAATTGGCCAGGGATCGGATACCGTGTTTGCACAAATGGCGGCACAAACCATTGGCGTGCCCTTTTCTTCCATCTACGTTATCTCCACCCAAGACACCGATATTACCGCCTACGACCCTGGTGCCTTCGCCTCGCGGCAAAGCTATGTGGCCGCCCCCGCCATCCGTCAGGCCGCTACGGAGCTGCGCGCCAAGATCCTGACCCATGCAGCCTATATGTGCAGCCAGCCCGAATGGGCGCTGGATGTGATCAACGGCGAGGTGGTGCTGAAGGAGATGCCGGAAAAAGTGTTGTGCTCGGTGCAAGAGGTCTCCATGAGCGCCCATTACGATCAGGAGGTCGGCGGGCAGATTATGGCCGAGGTTTCCTGCAAAACCCGCAGCAATCCACCCGCCTTTGGCTGCACCTTTGTTGACCTCACCGTCGATATTGAGCTGTGTAAGGTCACCATCAACAAGATCATGAATCTGCACGACTCCGGCCAGATCCTTAACCCGTTGTTGGCCGAGGGCCAGGTGCATGGCGGCATGGGAATGGGCATCGGCTGGACGCTATTCGAAGAGATGATCATCGACGAGCAAAGCGGCATCGTGCGCAATAACAATCTGCTGGATTACAAGTTCCCTACCATTCTCGATCTGCCAGAGTTGGACTGTGCGTTTGTCGAAACCTATGAGCCGCAATCCGCCTATGGGCACAAGGCGCTAGGTGAACCGCCGCTGATCTCTCCCGCCCCGGCGATCCGTAACGCCATCTGGATGGCAACCGGCGTGAAAATAGATGAACTACCGCTGACGCCAAAAACGCTGTATCGCTATTTTTCGCAGGCGGGCCTGATCGAGTAACTGGAGAAAACCATGTACGATATTGCAAACTATTATCGGGCGACCAGCATAGACGATGCCGTACGGCAATTAGCCGCCAATCCTCAGGCCAGGCTGATTGCTGGCGGTACCGACGTGTTAATCCAGCTCCATCATATGAACGGCAAATATCGCCATCTGGTGGATATTCACGGCCTGAACGAGCTGAACGGTATCGAGTTGCTGCCGGATGGCACACTGCGCATCGGCAGCGGCACCACCTTT
The DNA here is from genome assembly GCF_945957435.1 of Serratia sp. PL7. Lineage (NCBI taxonomy): Bacteria > Pseudomonadati > Pseudomonadota > Gammaproteobacteria > Enterobacterales > Yersiniaceae > Serratia > Serratia sp. PL7. Next base: position 543,945 of record NZ_CAMFLB010000002.1, read on the forward strand.
AGCCAGATTATCGATTCACCGTTGGTGCAACGCCATATCCCGATCCTGGCAGAGGCAGCCGCGACGATCGCCGGACCGCAGGTGCGGAATATGGCCACGCTGGGCGGGAATATCTGCAACGGTGCCACCAGTGCCGATTCCGCCTCACCCTGTGTGGTGATGGAAGCCGAACTGGAAATCGCTACCCCCGCAGGGCTACGCCGCACGCCGATCCAAGGTTTCCACACCGGCCCAGGCAAGGTTGCGCTGGGGCAAAATGAGGTCGCCGTGGCGTTACTGTTCAGGCCACAGCACTATCAGCACTTTGGTGCCAGCTATTACAAATACGCCATGCGTGGTGCGATGGATATTGCCACCATCGGTTGCGCTGCGGCCTGCAAAATCGAAGACGGCCACTTTAGCGCGGTGAAAATCGCCTTTGGCGTAGCGGCCCCAACGCCGATCCGCGCCCCCCATGCCGAGGCCGCAGCACTGGGTCAGCCATTCAATGCGCAAACGCTCGCCGCCGTGCGTGAAGCGGTCATACGTGACGTGCTGCCACGTTCATCCTGGCGCGCCAGCAAAGAGTTCCGTATGCAAATCATCCGTACGCTGGCAGAGCGCGTGCTGGCCCAGGCGGCCCAACGCGCAGGAGGAGAGTTATCATGTTGATCAATTGCACCATCAATGGCCGCCCCAATCAATTCGAGGTCGATCCCCGCCTGTCGCTGATGGAGTTACTGCGCCAGCAAGGGCTTAACAGCGTCAAACAAGGGTGCAGCGTGGGCGAGTGCGGTGCCTGTACCGTATTGATCGACGATGTCGCTACCGATACCTGTATTTACCTGGCACTCTGGGCCGATGGCAAAACCATCCGCACCACCGAGGGCGAGGTGAAACAGGGCAAACTGTCTGCCGTACAGCAGGCTTATGTGAATGTGGGGGCGGTACAGTGTGGTTTTTGTACGCCGGGGTTGGTGATGACCAGCACCTCGATGGTGGAGCGTTTTCGCGGCCACCGCCTTACCGAGCAGGAGATCCGCCGCGGGCTGGCCGGGAATTTATGCCGCTGCACCGGCTATACCTCGATCGTCAAGGCGGTGGAAAAGGCGCAGCAGTTGGATGAAGAGATACCGCGTTGAGAAACGCGGGTAAACGCTAGTGACGGATTTGCGCCAACTCTTCTTCTGAAAGACCGGTCAACTGTATGACTATGGCGCTCTCGAAGCCGTTAACTAGCATGGAACGGGCTATTTCCATAAACGCTTCGCGTTTACCTTGTTTTAGTCCTTCCTGAAGTCCTTCCTCTCGCCCTTTTTGTTCGAGATATTCGGCAATAGTCATCAATTCCTCCTCATGCTGCGGCGCGCGCCTAGCCAATTCACGGATCAGTCTCTCCGGTTTGGTCGTCCCCCCCACCTGCAGCATATAGTTTATCTACGATATGATTCATGATCATCAGAGGAAGCGGTAAGCCATTCAAATAAAAACAACTCAATCCATTGATTTAACTAAAAAATAAGGCCGAGATTATTACCTGTCAGCGTTGTTCTGATCTGTAATCCTTCAGGACGTTCATATGAGTTGATGTATTGAACTGTGAATGGGCGCGGCATGCAGCGCCCCTACATGAAGAATCGAGTGTTGATTGGTCAGTAAACGACTAACCCTGAGTTTGCCATCAAATAGCCCAGCCGCCGGCATAGAATGCCACCAGCGCCACCGCGATAATCACCGTGCCAATATTCAGTTTGCGCCACTCGTTAGAGAACACGCGGCCAATCACCAGCGTACTGAAGCCCAGCATAATGCCGGTGACAATGTTACAGGTCAGCACGATAAATACCGCGCACACCAGGCCGGACATAGCATCGACAAAGTCGTCAAAGTCCAACTTGGCCACGTTGCTCAGCATCAGCAGCCCCACATACATCAGCGCCGGTGCCGTCGCATAGCCGGGGACCAGATAAGACAGCGGTGACAAGAACAGGATCAGCAAGAACAGTACCCCCACGACCGCCGCCGTCATGCCCGTTTTACCGCCAGCAGCCGTTCCCGCAGCGGACTCGATATACACCGCAGCCGGTGAGGCTCCAACCAGCGCAGAAAACATGCTGCTCATGGAGTCGGCAGTTAATGCCCGGCCACCGTTGATAATCTGCCCATCCTCGTCCAACAGGTTAGCCTGCCCGGCTACCGCCCGGATGGTGCCGGTAGCATCAAACACCGCTGTCATGACCAGCGCCAATACGCTGGGCAGTATCGCCGGGTTCAACGCCCCTTTGATATCCAGGCTAAAAATCAGCGAGCTGCCATCCGGCCCGGACAGGCTCGGCAGCGCAAACAGCCCCTGATATCTTACGTTCGGATCAAAGATCAGGCCGATCAGGGAAATACCAATGATCACCAATAAAATCCCACCCGGCACGCGCAGTTTCTCCAGCCCGAGGATCATCGCCAGGCCGAGCAATGACATCATCACCGGGAAAGACACAAACGACCCCAGCGCCACCGGCAAACCGTCCAGCGGGTTCTTGATCACCATGCCGACGCCGTTGGCAGCGATCAGCAGCAGGAACAGCCCGATACCAATCCCGGTACCGTGCGCTATGCCCATCGGCAGGTTACGCAGGATCCATGAACGCACCCCGGTCACCGAAATGGCGGTGAATATCAGCCCCATCAGGAAGATGGCCCCCAGGGCGACGGGTATGCTGATGTGCTGGCCAAGCACCAGGCTGAAAGCGGTAAACGCCGTCAATGAGATGGCGCAGCCAATAGCCATCGGTAAGTTAGCCCACAGGCCCATCACCAGCGACCCCACACCGGCAACCAGACAGGTGGCGACAAACACCGCAGCCGGAGGGAAACCCGCCTTGCCCAACATGCCAGGCACCACGATCACCGAATAGACCATCGCCAAAAAGGTGGTCAACCCTGCCAACACTTCCTGCCGTACGCTGCTGCCCCGTTCGCTAATCTTAAAATAGCTGTCTAGCGAGCTGGCCGCTTTTTCTGACGTCGCCTGCGATAAATTATTAGACATATCAATGCCCTCTGAAGGTTTACACTCACCTACCCCGTTGGCTTGCCGTTACGGCATTATCGTCTGGCCGCAACGGCACTCGCTTGGGGTAACGCCAATCCTGGCAAATTGCAGTGCGGTTGATTAAGTACGTTCATACACCAGCCGGCCATCGACATAGGTGCGATAGATCGACCGGTCATCCCCTAGTGTCATCATGACAAACAGCTTATCCATCAAGGTTTTTGAGTTGTCGTAGCGCAGCTGTTGCAACGGCGTGGCCGTCGGCTCCAGCACCACAAAGTCTGCCTCTTTCCCCAGGTTGAAGTTACCAATGGTGTCCGCCAGCCCCAGAGCATCGGCCCCACCCAGCGTCGCCAAGTAGAACGCCTCATACGCCGAGAGCCGGTAACCTTGCAGCTGCATGATTTTGTATGCCTCATTCAGCGTTTGCAGCATGTTGAAGGTGGTGCCCGCGCCGATGTCGGTGCCCATTCCCACCCGCACCTTTTTCCGCCAGGCGTTGGGCAAATTAAACAGGCCGCTGCCGAGATACAGGTTGGAGGTCGGGCAAAAGGCGATGGATGATTGGGTCTGGTGCAGACAATCCCACTCGGCGTCTTCCAGATGCACGCAGTGGGCAAATACGCTTTTTCTGCCGGTCATGCCGTAGTGATGGTAAACATCGAGATAACTTTTTCGCTCTGGATATAGGGCTTTCACCCAAGCCACTTCATCCTTGTTTTCCGACAGGTGGGTATGCAGATAAACATCCGGGTATTCCTGGCGCAGGCGTTGCACCATCTCCAGTTGTTCCGGTGAGGAGGTTGGCGCAAAACGCGGGGTGATGGCGTACAACAGGCGGCCATTGTTATGCCAGCGCTCAATCAGCGCCTTGGTTTGGCTATAGCTGCTTTCTGCGGTATCCAGCAGGTAATCGGGCGCGTTACGATCCATCATCACCTTGCCGGCGATCATCCGCATATTGATATGGCGCGCCGACTCAAACAACGCCTCTACCGATTCGGGATGAACGGTGCCGAACACCAGCGCGGTGGTAGTGCCATTGCGCAGTAGTTGCTTGATGAAAAACGCCGACATCTCGCGGGCGTATTCCAGATCGTTATAGCGTTTCTCCGCCGGGAAGGTGTGCTTGTTCAGCCAGTCCAGCAGTTGTTCGCCATAGGCTCCCACCATTTCACATTGTGGATAATGAATATGGGTGTCGATAAACCCTGGCACGATCATTTTACCGCTATAGTCGCGCACCCGGATGCTATCGGGGATCTGGTGGTGCCCCTCTTCCCAGTCGCCAAACCACTCCACCCGGCCATCACGAACGATCAGTAGCCCGTCTTTAATAAAGCGCAGATGGCCCTCGATTTCTTCCGGATGCTGTACGGTGCGGGTGATATCGAGAAAACTGCCCCGCACGGCCTTGATTGATTGCTCACGCTCCATACTCAAATTCCTTATCACCATAAAACGGCTGTTGCTAGAAGGGCGTCGTGTGCAGCGCCCGGTCAATCGGTGTTTTTTTCCGCCGGAACCACCTCAAATTCAGCCTCACTGACGCCAGGTTTCTCACGTTGGTTCTGCGGTATCAGCAAATTAAGGAAAATGGCAGTGAGCCCACCGGCGCAGATCGGGTTTTCCACCAGCACATAAATCGACTCGGGCAAAATACGAAACACTTCCGGATCATAAGAGACGCCAAGACCCAGACCCAGCGAAGTCGCAACGATAATGGTTTCGCGGCGGTTTAAGCCGTCGGAGATAATGATGCGTATCCCGGCGATGGCGATCATCGAGAACATGAGCGTCATCGCCCCGCCCAGCACTGGCGCCGGGATAGTGGTAAAGAAGCGGCCAATGACGGGGAACAGCCCCAGCACTACCAGGATCACGGCGATATATTTGCCGATATGACGCGAGGCGACACCGGTCATCTGGATCACGCCGTTATTCTGGGAAAATGTCGTCAGTGGCAACGAGCCCAGCATGGCAGCAATCACCGAGACCAGCCCATCGGCCAGCACTCCACCGCTCAGGCGTGCGGTATATTCATCCCCTTTGATGGGCTGCTCGGACACTATTGCAGTAGCGGTGATACTGCCGACCGCCTCCAACACGCTGAGCAGATAGATGATGCCAGCCACCAGGAAGGCATGCAGATCGAAAGAGAATCCGTATTTAAAGGGAACGGGAACGGTCATTACCGGCAGGTTTTGCATTACCGAGAAATCCACCATGCCCAGGCACAAAGCCACCACATAACCGACAATCAAGCCGATGGCGATGCCCCCCATGCGCAATAATGCGTTCTGGCAACAGTTAAACCCGATCACCACCAACAGCACCAACAGGCCGATACCAATATTTTCGTAGTTGCCAAAGGTGCCGCTGCTTTTCGCTGAATAACCACCGCCAAAATCGATAATGCCCACCTTGATCAGGCTCAGGCCAATCATCAGCACCACAATGCCGCTCACGGTGGGTGTGATCACCCGTTTCAGATAGGGCAGAATAAACGAGGAGCCCACCACCAGGAATGCCCCAACAAAAGAGATGCCCAGCAGAGTGGACATGATCGCTTCCACATGCATGCCATCTGCTTTCATGGTGCTGCCCAAGGCGATCATCACCGTCACAAAGGAAAAGTTGACCGATTGAATGGACAATAAGCCGGAGCCCACGCGGCCATAGCGATTCACCTGCAGCCAGGTGCCAATCCCTGAAGCAATCATCGCCATCGAAACCAGATAGGCTGTGACGTCCGGCGGCAACCCCAGCGCGGTGCCGACAATTAACGCCGGGGCCACCATCGGCACAAAAATAGCCAGTAAATGGGTAATCGCCCCCACGATGCATTGGTCAAAGGGTGGTTTATCTTCCACCCGATAAATAAGGTCGTTATTTGAACTAGGCATATCAGACATCTCTTTACTCCATTCCAGTAAATTTGATCATCTGATTCAATAAGCTCCACGCCCTGCACTTTCGCCATGTTAAATCCACGGGCTAGCCTGAGCGATTAGCTCATATATGGCGGCAATAACAGATTAGCCTTTGGCTAATATATTGAATCGTTTATACCCGCCGCCGGTTTAACTCGGCAGGTATAGCGGGATAATGACCGTAATTGGTCACTATCCCGGTACGACTTATTACAGAGTCTACGCTGACAGCTTATTTAACCCCCTCAAGATTTTCTCTGGGGTGAAATGCCATTCGCGCAGCCAAACGCCACAGGCATCGTGGATCGCCATGGCGATGGCCGGAGCCGCCCCGTTGACGCCAATCTCGGAGATCGACTTGGCTCCATACGGCCCCACCCGATCGTCGCTGGGCACCAGGAACGCCTGGAAGTCCAGCGGGATATCGCCAATCTTCGGCGCGCCATAGCTTTGCAGATCTCGGGTGATCGGCGAGCCTTGGCTATCATAGATAATCTCTTCCGTCATGCTGTGGCCGATGGCGCGCATTGAAGCCCCGTAGATTTGCCCCAGCGCCAGCTCCGGGTTAACCGGGGTACCACAATCGAGCAAGGCATAGAACTTATCCAACCGGATCTCCCCGCTGCGCACGTTGACCGCCACTTCAGCAAAGTTGGCACCAAACGGGAAGGCAAAGTCAGAAGAAATATAGCTGGCGGTGGCCACCAGGGTGCCAAAGCCGGTTCCTGTCTCTGCCTTATGGGCAATCTGCGCGAACGTCACTTCGCCCTGTTTACCGCGCACCACGCCTGGAACCACCAGCGTGACATCGCTTTCTGGCTCACCCAGCATCTGCGCGCCGTGGAACAGGATTTTCTTCCTGAGATTTTCCGCCGCATTCTTCGCCGCATTGCCGGAGAAGCAGGTGCCGGAAGAGGCGTAGGCCCCTTTATCAAACAGGGCATGATCGGTATCACCGGAGATCACATGCACCTCGGAGAACGGGCAGCACAGCACCTCCGCCGCCAGTTTGCCCACGACCGTATCCAGCCCGGTACCGATGTCCGCCCCGCCGGAATGCACGATAAAGGTCCCGTCCGACTCCAGCTTGATCATGCAGTTGGCCTGATCGATATCCGGAATACCGGATTTTTGCATGATAATGGCCACGCCACGGCCAATCTGCCAGTCTCCCTGACCCACTTTCGGTGAGCTCCACTGGATCAGCTCACGCCCTTTACGCAAAATCGGCTCCAGCGCACAGCTGGCGGCACTTGGCACCGAAGTCGGCATTTTGCCTTCACCAATCGCCCCGAGGATTTTCAACTCTTGCCCTTCAACTACCCGATTGCGCTCAATGATATCCAGCGGATCCATCTGCAGTTTTTCCGCCATCTCCGCCAGGACCATAGTCAGTGCGAAGTTGCCTTTTGGCGCGCCATAACCCTGATAAGCCCCATTCGGACAGATGTTGCTGTAATAGGTAGTTACCTGGAAATTGACGTTATCGCAGGGATAGAGCGGCAACGACAGCGCCGGGCCATTGCTGGGCACCGTCAGCGCATGGTTGCCATAAGGGCCGGTATTGGCCAGGAAGTTCATGTCGATCGCCGTCAGGCGGCCGTCTTTTTTCGCCCCAATCTTCACCCGCACCTTGGCCACGTGGCGCGAGGTATTGCTGATGAACTCTTCTTCGCGGGTATAGTGGAAATAAACCGCACGGCCGGTCACGCAGGTAGCCCAGGCACATACCTCTTCCAACAGGATGTCCTGCTTGGAACCAAAGCCGCCGCCGACCCGCTCTTTGATCACGTGCACCTTATGCTGTTTGAGCCCGACGATCCTGGCAACCTGGCGGCGCAGGTGCCAAGGCACCTGGGTTGACGCGTGGATCACCAGCCGATCGCCATCCATGTAGGTGTAGCAGACGTGCATTTCCGCCGGGCACTGCTGCACCTGTTTGGATTCGTAGGTGCGCTCCAGCACCACGTCCGCCTCGGCAAAGCCTTGATCCACGTTGCCAATGCGCCCATGTACCGCGGCGGCAATATTACTGTGGGGCTTGGCACCAATCGGGAAGTTGATCGTCACATGTTCGGTACCACGCTGTGCGCTACCCTGGTTCTGCTCGGCCAAGTCATCCGGTGCACCGTGAACGTAGACAATCGGCTCGTCGTGTACCAGCGGTGCTCCTTCCGCCATCGCCTCATCAATTGACATCACCGGTTTAAGCACCTGGTATTCGACGTCGATCAACGCCAGCGCGGCCAACGCAATTTCTTCGCTCTCGGCCACGACCGCCGCCACCCGGTCACCTACGTGCCGCAGTTTTTGGCCAAACATCCGGCGATCCAGCGGCGAGGGTTCTGGCGCGCTTTGCCCACCGGGGGTGTAATAAATATCCGGGCAATTGCGATAGGTGATCACATGAACCACCCCTGGCAACGCCTCGGCTTTGCTGACGTCCAGATGCGTGATCAAGGCATGAGGATGCGGGCTACGCAGCATCTTGATGATGCAGGCATTGCGGGCTACGCGGTCTTCCACATAGCAAGGCTTGGCCTGTACCATTTTCGCCGCGTCCACCTTAGGGCACAGCTTACCGACCACGTTCAGATCGCTGCGAAACTCAGGAGCGGCGAGCGACTGGAATTCGGGATCGTTGCGGCGAATCACCGCCAGAGCCACGACCTGATAGAACTGCTGATAACCGGCGTCACGACTGAACAAGCCCGACAGCGCATCGTCGATCTGCGCGCGTGTTGGCTCTTCGATGCGGGCCAACAGGTCCGTCAGGATCAGCGCTGCCGCCGCGTCGTTATAACCAGACTGGACTATCCCCACGTCAACCATCGCCTGCTGCACCAGGCTGAGCTGGTTCCAACTCCCCAGCGCTTCGGCCGTGGTCACCGCGCCATCATCCAACTGGGCGGCGATCAGCAACGAAGCATTGACCACCACGCCGTTAAACAGGATCGCGTCCGAACCGGCAAACCCGAAGCCGTCATCGCTATTGCGGACCGAATGCATGCCCAACTTGAACAGCAGTTGCTGGACGTTTTCGCCGGGTTGGCATTGCATCTCCTGCGGGATGTCGTTAAGCGTAAAGCGAATATTCATCATGCTTTCTCCCCTGATGCCTGGCAATCCGCCAACAGGTCTGCCACCACCACACCGGCGATATAGCGCTTATAGGCGCGGCTGCCACAGATGTCATCTGGCGGAGATATCATCTGCGCCACTGCCTGTTCCAGCGCCGGGCCACTCAGGCCACTGTTCTCTGCATCACGCAGGCGGCCAGGTGCCACCACACCGCTCAGGGCGATACGAATTTTCGCTTGCGCATCGCGGGATACCGCCGCAGTCACCACCGGCAACCCCGCGGCTGAACGGGCAATTTTACGGGTAGCGCAGGTACGGTAAGGATCCGGCAGCACCACCGCCAGCAGTAATTCACTACCGCCGCACAGCGGATAGTCTTCCAGCGCCATCGTCTTGCCGCTGCCCACCACCACCTGGGCACTCAATGCCAGCAGCACCGGCAGCAGCACCGAGTCTTTCGCCGCCGAAACGACTTCACCACCCAGCGTGGCCTGATTGCGAATATGGCGGGAATAGACAAACCCCAGCGCCTCACGCAGGGCCTGCGGGATAAGCTGGGTCTCCATTAAACGTTGTAAGCTAATGGTGGCACCGATATGCAATGCCCCCTGCTGCCAGCTCACCTGATCCAACCCCAGTTGCGACAGCGCGATGGCGATCTTTTGCCGTGTTTTAGTGGGTGTGGCATTTAGTTTGCTGCCACCAGCAAAATAGACGGCATCCTGCTGGAACTGGCTTTTTAGCTCTAGCGCCTGCTGTACCGATCCTGGCCGATAGAATTGCTCAATCATATTGCACCCTCATCAATGTCAGCCGCCCCCGGTGTTCGCAGGGCGGCGACCGGTTTAATTCAAGGCATCCATACGCTGCCACAGCTTGGCCGCTACCTTGCGCGCCTCTGCATAGATCGGTTCCACATCGAACGGGAACTGGCGATCCTGATAGACCATGCGGCCTTCCACCATTACGCTGTTGACGCTGCCAGCCCCCATGCCGAAGGCCAGATGTCCGCCGATATTTTGCGCCGCCAGCGGCGTGGGTGACGGGTAGTCGCAGATGGTCAGATCCGCTTTGTAACCGGCGGCCAGGCAACCGAAATGGGCACCAAAGTTGCGCGCCAGCAGTTGGTTACCGTTGGCCAAGAAGCGGGCGAAGCTATCTGGCCACAGCGGCCCACCCGCATCACGGTGTTTGAAGAAGGCAAACTTCATCTCTTCAAACATGTCTGAGCCGATACCATCGGTGCCGAGTGCCAGGTTGCGGTACTGCACCAGTTGATGGTTATAGCCCACGTGGTTGTTCATATTGGAGCGGGCGTTGTGCACCAGGAAGGCATCCTGCTGGTTGATCAGCTCAATATCCGCCGCAGACAGATACAGACCGTGCGCGACCAACGTTTTTGACCCGATCAGGTCGTATTGCGCCAGGCGCTCGATCAGATCCTTGCCATATTTGTCGTGGCTGTGGGAAACGTCGTAGCTGTCCTCGGCGGCGTGGATATGCAGACCACGGCCGGTACTTTTAACCGCCGCTTGCAGCATCTCCAACCCGGCATCAGAAACCGTGAACGGTGCGTGAGCGCCAATATGCGCCTCCACCAGGTAAGGCTCCTTACCGGCTTTTTTGGCGACGTCGATCAACTGGGCAAAGGCAATATTCTCCTCCACGCCAGCCCGCAGCTCTCGCTCCCCGCCGTTACGATCGGTGGTCTCGAAACAGGTCATGCCGCGCAGACCGGTCTCGATAAAGCCTGCGCGCAGGGTTTTCAGCGAACCGGCGATAAAGTTGGGCGAGGCGTGGTGATCGATCACCGCCGTACAGCCGCTCTTGATGGCTTCCAGCGAGCAGATCAGGCCGCTGTAATACAGTGATTCCTCATCCAGCGCCCGATCCAGCCGCCACCACAGGTTCTTCAGCGTGGAGATAAAGTCCGGGCTTGGCGCAATGTTGGCCATAATCCCGCGCGATAACCCGGAGTAGAAATGATTGTGGGCACACACAATCCCTGGCATCACCCATTTGCCGTGCATATTGCGCACTTCGGCCTGGGGATATTTGGCCGCCAACCCTTGGCCCACCTCTTTGATCAACGCCCCTTCAATGGCGATATCGATACCTTGCTGTACGCTGGCGGGGTCGAGCTGCACGCCGGTTGCATTGGTTAATATCAGCATGATTACACCTCCACCTGGCCAAGGAGATAATGATGATGAGTGTGCACATGGCTGATAATGCGGCACATCTCCTCCAGCTCCGACGGCACTTGCTCAAGCTGGCCGTCACTATCGATCTGCAGTTGGTAAAGCTTACCGTTCTGCCGTACGCTGACCTGCGCTCCATCCACCAGGAACCCTGGATTGGTGCTGTTGGCAAAGTCCTGCGGCAGGCTGTAGATCGTCACCTTGTCTTTGTATGGCTTACCCTGCCACGGACAGAACTGGGCGCAGTTGCCGCATTCGTTGCAGTAAGCGTCCAGGTGCAGGGTCTGGAAACGATCCTGGAAGCCCGGAATGGCAATGGATACGTTGGCGCGGTTCGGGCAAACGTCGACGCATTTGCTGCACACGTAGTTACATTCCAGGCAGCGCTGGGCCTCTTGAGCCACGAAGGCTTCGCGCTCGGTTTTATCCACCAGCGCTATTGAAATAGTGCCTTTACGGCGATAGATTTCCGCCGGATCGACGTTCGACCAGTATTTATCGGCGTGATGGGTTTTGACGTTTTCCCGCGCCAGCACCGTTTCAGCGGCGTTGCGGGCGCTACCGATGGCAGCGACAATGGATGACGGGCCACGCTGCACGTCGCCAATCAGGAACACATTAGGCCGGGTGGTTTCGCCGGTGGCGGTGTTGACCTGCGGATAGCCTGCGTCATCCAGCGGTACGCCCAGCTTATGCAGCACCTCCTCATCAGCCTGCTCGCCAATGGCGGTGATCAAGGTATCCATCTGCAGCGTAAGGGTCTGTTCGGTGGCGACCGGGCGGCGGCGGCCCTTCTCGTCCGGCTCTCCCAGCACCATCACTCTGGCCGTCAAAGTGCCGTTGGCATCAAAGTGTTCCGGGTTGGTGAGGAACATAAACTGCACGTTGTCCTCTACCGCCTCCTGATACTCTTCGCGGTAGGCTGGCATCTCATTGAGCGTGCGGCGGTACAGCACGGTGACGTCCTGCACGCCAGGCACTTTCAATGCAGCCCTGGCACAGTCCATTGCCGTGTTACCAGCACCGACCACGGCCACGTGTTTGCCCAGGTTCATGGGCTTACCGAGGTTGAAATCGCGCAGGAACGGCAATGACTTGTGGACGTTGCGGTTATTACCCGCCAGCTTCACGCCGCTGTTTTTATCGGTGCCGATGCCGATAAACACGTAGTCAAAACCCTGCTGTTGCAGTTTGTCGACGGTCAGATCGGGATCGCAGCCATAGACCATCTTCACGCCGTGTGCGGCCACGAAGTCGATATCGTGCTCGATAAGCTCCGCCGGGATGCGGAACTGTGGAATGATGTTTTTCACCACCCCGCCCGCATTGGCCTCGCGCTCAAACAGCGTAACCTGATACCCGGCCCGCGCCAGGAAGTACCCAGCAGACAAGCCCGCCGGGCCAGCCCCCAAAATGGCAACCGGGCGTTTGCTGCCAGAGCCTGCCGGTTTATGCCAGCGGCGCTGATACTCATCCCAGCCCTTCTCCAACGCCACTTTTTTCAGTTCGCGGATGTTCAGCGCGCTGTCGTAATCAAGACGGGTGCAGTTGTACTGGCACTGGTGATCGCAGATATGCCCGGTAATGGCTGGCAAGGCGTTACGTTGATAAATCAGCTCCAACGCATCGGCATAGCGCTGTTCGCCCAGCAACCGGATATATTCCGGGATATCCTGTTTGATGGCGCAGGCGGTGACGCAAGGAGCCACGTAGCAGTCAATCATCGGCAGCGGGCCACCGGCGTCGATGCGATCCGTTGATTTCCAGTGTTTCTGGGTGTACTCCATGCTGACGGCCTTGTCTGCCAGCGCTTGCAGCTTATCGACATCGATGCGCGTCATCGGCCAGCTATCGGAAGCGTCCAGCTCTTGCATGCACTCCGTCAGGCGTAAATAGCCGCCGGGTTTGAGCAAATCGGTGGCCATGGTGATTGGCCGGATGCCGGTGTCAAAAATCTCGCGAACGTTAAACTTGCTTGCCCCGCCGGAATAGGAAATCGGCAGTTCCCCGTTGAATTCACGGGAGAGAACCGCCGCCACGTTGATGGAAAGCGGGAACAGCGCGCGCCCGGACATATACATCTCTTCGCCCGGCAAGGCGCCTTTATGGTTGATCGCCCCCAGGGTATTGGTCAGTTTGACCCCGAAGCCTAAATTCTGCTGTTTCCCCAAGGCGGTCAGGCGATGCAACATCGCAATCGCCTGCTCCAGTTTGAGATCGTGCTCGAAAGACTCTTCTTTCAGCCCGACATAATCAAACCCGCAGCTATCCAGAATGGAACGCACGCGCGGATAACCCAGCAGCGTCGGGTTTAATTTTACAAAGGTATTGAGCCGTTTTTCTGCCAGCATATAGCGACAGATGGCTTCAATTTCATCTGGCGGGCAGCCGTGCATGGTCGAAAGGGTAATACCGCTGACCAATTGCGCGGGAATATGCTCTGGCAGCTGTGCCAATGCCCCACGCTGGTCGGATAAAGCGAACTGGCTAATAAAGCCTTCGTCCTTAACCCATTCGGCAAGAATATGTTGATACTCGGCATATTTCGGGTGCTGTGCAGAGTCCATCATATTATGGATAAAGTCCTGCATCGGCGGCTGTTTAATCCCGTCGAGGTTATAGCCCACGCTCATGTTGAAGATGAAGGATTTACTTTCCCCTTTGGCCCGTGGATCAAACATCTCTTCCAACAGGTGCAGGGCAAACCAGGCTTTTAAATATTCATCATAGGCTTTGAGCAGCGTGAACTCGGTCGACCATTCGGTGTTGAAGCATTCGTCTTCGGCATCGATACAGGGTTTTTCCAGCTCCAGCCGATCGAGGATCTGCACGGTTTTCAATTCGATAAAGCGCCCGCCGGTCAACCAGGAGACGATGATATTCTGCGCCAACTGAGTATGTGGGCCTGCGGCTGGGCCAAGCGGAGTTTCACAACTTTCGTTAAAGACGTTAATCCGCCGATCGTCATGTTTACGATAAAACTGCTTTTCTGGAATACCAAAAATAGACCGGCTCTCATGATATTCATCGAAAATCCGGGTTAACAGCGCCTTGAACGGAACGGGACGCATTAAATCTCCCATAGCTTTATCTCCTTGCGACGAAATGCCTGAATGATGAGTGAGTAAAAACCTGGGGGCGGTTTTTCACATCGGTTACGCATAACGCAGCAACAATCAGGCCAAATCTCCCCTCGGGGTTGGGCAGCGGTTAAATTCGTGAGGCAGTTCTAATTGTTAATTTTATTTGTGAACGGGCTCACAATCGCAAGTGAGAATAAAAATCAGTGCCGGTAGTCGCTTAATCATCACGGCTACGCTAATAGAATCAATTATCAAAAAAACATCGCCAGCTATCACTTTGATACGGCCAGAAAACACTTCGGTTAAAAACGAGACCGCAATCGATAAAGTATGAATATTCGCTAAATATCGATTACATCAAGGTTGTTTGCTATTAAATCGGCACTCTATCCTAGAAAAACCGCCTATTGGTTATCGGTTAAATCACCGTTATTTCTCCCTCACCCCAACCCTCTCCCCAAGGAGAGGGAGCTGATGCAGTGTTGTGGTTAGTTTGGAGTAAATAGCGGCATTGATCGCCAAAAACACTGCAATACCAACGTGGCACGGACAGTCCCCTCACCCTTTGGAATGGGATTTGATGCGGTGTTATATACAGGTTGAGAGCTTCGGCACGCCAAGGAAGACACTGCAATAACAGCGTGGCACGGACAGTCCCCTCACCCTTTGGAATGGGATTTGATGCGGTGTTATATGCAGGTTGAGAGCTTCGGCACGCCAAGGAAGACACTGCAATAACAGCGTGGCACGGACAGTCCCCTCGCCCTTTGGAATAGGGAGCTGATACGGTGTTATATGCAGGTTCAGAGCTTCGGCACGCTAAGGAAGACACCGCAATACCAACGTGGCACGGACAGTCCCCTCATCCTTTGGAATGGGATTTGATGCGGTGTTATATGCAGGTTCAGCGCTTCGGCACGCCAAGGAAGACACCGCAATACCAACGTGGCACGGACAGTCCCCTCGCCCTTTGGAATGGGGATCTGATGCGGTGTTATATGCAGGTTCAGCGCTTCGGCACGCCAAGGAAGACACCGCAATACCAACGTGGCACGGGCAGTCCCCTCTCCCTGTGGGAGAGGGTTAGGGTGAGGGGCCGCTTTCTGACTCATAAAACAGGCTATTTATGACACCCAGCTTCAGAGAATTATTCAGTGAGGAATTTAACCGCCTCGATCGGGGCCAGCCGCTGCTGATCGCCCTGATTGGGGCCGGGGGGAAAACCAGCACCCTGCACTGGCTGGCGCAGGCCTTTTATCACCAGGGCAAGCGAGTGCTGTTCACTACCACCACCAAGATGTACCTGCCCACCGCTGCCAACTACCACCACCTGTTGATAGGCCAAACTCCCACCGCCAGCAGCACCCCGGCCATTACCGCCTGCTTCAGTCATTATCAACCGCAGGATAACAAGGTTATCGGGTTAACCGCCGAGCAAATCGATGAGATCAAACAGCGTGGAGCCTTCGACGTGATCCTGGTCGAAGCGGACGGCTCCCGAGGGTTACCCCTGAAAGCCCCGGCAAGGCATGAACCTTGCATCCCCTCCCGCAGTGATTGTGTTATCGCGCTAACCGGAGGCCAGGTGATCGATCGTCCCGCAGACCCACAGCAAATTCACCGTTGGGCGATTTTCTCAGCGCTGACGGGGGTCGGTGCCGGTGAAACACTGGATCACCAGGTATTCGACGCCCTGATCGCACACCCTGATGGGATGTTCAAAGGTACGCCCTCTCAGGCGCGACGGATCTGGCTGATCAATCAGGTTTCTCATTGTGATAATCAACCGGCTGCCTGCTGGCAACCGCTGCTACGGCCAGAACTGGCGCTCAGCGCCATCTGGTTTGGCGCAGTGCAGGAGAGCCCGGCGATCCACCACGTGATACGGCGCTTAACACGATAATATTTCTGAGGTTATTGACGAGGTCATAATGAATATCTTCGCCGAAGCTGCACGTTTAGAAGAAGAAAACCGGCCCTTTGCGCTCGCCCAGATTATCGAAAGCCGTGGCTCTACACCGCGCCATTCAGGGCAGATGCTGGTGATGGCCGATGGTGACTGTATTGGCACTATCGGTGGCGGCATGATCGAACGCCTGGTAATTGAACAGGCAATTGCCGCCATTTCGGAGCGCAAGGCCAGGGTGTTTCATGGCCGCATGGCACGCACTGGGCAGGATGCGGTAGGCTCGGACTGTGGGGGTGCCATGTCGGTGTATATCGACGTGCATGGCCTGCGCCCGCGTCTGATATTGATTGGGGCCGGGCACGTCAATCGCGCCATCGCCAACGCCGCCAAGCCACTCGGCTTTGATATTCACGTTGCCGATATCTACCCGGCCAGCCTCGACCCGGCGCTATTTCCGGTGGGCACCACTCTGGTTCATGGCGAGACCTTTCCGGCAGCCATCGACAAGATGAATATTGAACCGGCAAACTTTGTGATCATCGCCACCAACAATCAGGATTGCGAGGCACTCAACGTGCTGATCGAGCAGCCGCTGCGCTATCTGGGATTGCTAGCCAGCCGCCGCAAGGTGCAAACCTTTACCCAACAATTGCGCCAGCGCGGCGTAGATGATGACAAGCTTGCCAGGCTCCATGCCCCAATCGGCTACAACATCGGTGCAGAAACGCCGGAAGAAATCGCCATCAGCGTACTGGCGGAGTTGTTGCAGGTGCGCAACCAGTCCGCTGGCGGGCTGATGAAGAATGACATCCGCTTAACGCGCGACAAACTGGTGGTGATCCGTGGTGCGGGCGATATCGCCACCGGCGTGGCGCTGCGGCTGTACCATGCCGGTTTTCAGGTCATCATGCTGGACATTGCCCAACCGACCGCGATCCGCCGGACGGTGGCATTTGCTCAGGCGATGTTTGACGGTAAAACCTGCGTGGAGGGCGTCACCGCCTGCCTGGCCAACGACGTCAACGAAGCCTTCGACATCATCAACCGTGGCGAGATCCCGCTGCTGGTTGACCCAGAGACCCGCAGCCTGGAACACCTCAAACCCCGTTTTCTGGTGGACGCTATTCTGGCCAAGCAAAACCTGGGCACCCACCGCAATATGGCACCGTTCACCGTGGCCCTCGGCCCTGGCTTCAACGCCGGGCAGGATTGCGATGCGGTGATCGAAACCAATCGCGGCCACGCGCTGGGCCGGGTGATTTATCATGGCTACACCCATCCCAATACCGGTATTCCCGGCAATATCGCTGGCCACACCACCCGCCGGGTGATCCGTGCACCAGCCGATGGCGTCATGCAATGTCGCGTCGCTTTGGGGGATTTGGTGCAGGAGGGGGATGTGGTGGCTCACTGCGGCGAAGCACCGGTGATTGCGCCGCTTTCCGGTATGGTACGCGGTTTGCTGCATGATGGGCTGGAGGTTAAGACCGGCACTAAAATCGGTGATATCGATCCACGCGGCACGCTGGCGGATTACACCACGGTGTCAGATAAGGCGCGGGCAATCGCCGGGGCGGTGCTTGAAGCCATTATGAAACTTGGCCGCAGATAACGGCTGCTGACTCACAAGGGGCGCAAATGTACGCAGCATACAGCGCCCCGAGTGAGTCTGGTGTCTGTGATTAATGGCTAATCACCGTGCCGGTTTTGCCTTCAATGCCCTGCTGAGCCTTGCTCAGTACCGTGATTAACGCCTGACGCCCTGGCTTGGATTCGGCAAACGCCACCGCCGCCTCAACCTTCGGCAGCATTGAGCCTTTGGCAAAGTGCCCTTCTTCGATAAAGCGCTGGGCATCGGCAATGCTCAACTGCTCCAGCCATTGCTCATTCGGTTTGCCAAAGTTGATCGCCACCTTTTCCACCGCGGTGAGGATGATCAGCATATCGGCATCGATCATCTCTGCCAGTTTGGCACTGGCCCAGTCTTTATCGATCACCGCGCTGGCACCCCGCAGATGGTTACCCTCGCGGATCACTGGAATACCGCCGCCCCCCACGGTGATCACCACCTGCCCGGCCTCCATCATGGCGCGTACCGTTTCTTTCTCAACGATGTCGATCGGCTTGGGCGAGGCCACTACCCGGCGATAGCCACGGCCCGCATCTTCTACCATGTTGTAACCGTTCTTGGTCAGTTGGCTGGCTTCGGCCTTGGTAAAGAACGAGCCAATCGGCTTGGTTGGATTGAGGAACGCCGGATCGCTGCCGTTGACGATCACCTGGGTGATCAGCGTGGCTACCGGTTTGACGATATTGCGATCGAGCAACTCTTCACGCAGGGCGTTTTGCAGATCGTAACCTATATATCCCTGGCTCAATGCGACGCACACCGACATCGGCAGCATCGGCGTATGAGCTTCACTTTTTGCCGCCGCCTCAAACGCCAGGTTGATCATGCCCACCTGAGGGCCATTGCCGTGGGTGACCACCACCTGATGACCGTGCTCGATTAAATCGACAATTGCCCGCGCGGTGGTTTTGACCGCCTGCATCTGTTCCGCCAGGCCTTCACCCAATGCGTTACCGCCCAATGCCAGCACTATTTTCTTGTTCATTTTGATCCTTGTTGTTTAGTGAGGTGTTACCCCATTTTTGCCGCGATCTGGGCATTGAAAGGTCGACGACGCAAGAACTGCCCGTATCCCTGCCGCCCGGTAAATTCGCCATTACGAGCCACGATTTCACCCCGGCACATCGTCAGCACCGGCGCGCCTTGGCACTGAAAACCTTCATAAGGGGAATAGTCCGCATTGTCATGAAGCCGAGCGTGGTTGATAACCGTGGATTGGCGCGGATCAAAGATCACCACGTCGGCATCTGCGCCGGGGTTTAGATTGCCTTTACGCGGCCACAGGCCGAACAACCGCGCCGGATTGCAGCTGGTGAGCGCCACAAAGCGTGAAGGGGAAATACGCCCACTCATTACCCCGTGAGAGAACAACAGCATCATGCGATTCTCGACCCCAGGCAGGCCGTTCGGGCAACGGGTAAAATCCCCTGCCGCCATAGCTTGCCGTTGGTGATAAGGGAATGAGCAGTGATCGGTGGCGACGGTATCGATAGAACCGTCGGCAATGCCGATCCACAGGCGATCTAACTCCCGCTGGTCACGCAGCGGTGGGCTAAGTATGTATTTCGCCCCATCTGCACGCAGGTAACATTGTTCGTTGAGCAGCAGATACTGCGGGCAGGTTTCTACCCATACCGGTTGACGTTGTTGACGCGCCAGACGTAAATAATCCAGCCCCAGACCATTGGATAAATGGACGATGTACAGCGGCGCGTTGTCTGCCAGATGGGCCAGATTGATCATCCGGCCAATCGCTTCTGCCTCACATTCCAACGGGCGGCTCAATGCGTGGTGGATCGGCGCTGTTTTACCCGCGGCCACCAGCGCAGCACGGCGCAGAGCTATCGCGGCATCGTTTTCTGGATGGACCGTAGTCAATGCCCCGACCTGCCGCAGTTGCCCTAAGGCCCGCAGCACGTCGGCATCATTGATCTTATAGAGGTAGGTCAGATACAGCTTAAAGCTGCTGATCCCTTCGTCATGCACCATGCTGGCCATCTCTTCGAGAATGCCGTCGTCAATATGCTGGATCACGCCGTGAAAGCCGTAGTCGATCGCCGCATTGCCAGCCGCATACTGGTGGTAGACGTTGAGCTGGTGATGGAGATTGCAGCCCGCCGGGCCAAATCCCATATGATCGATAATGGTGGTAGTGCCGCCGCAGGCTGCCGCGCGGGTGCCGCTAAAAAAATCGTCACAGCTGCGGGCGATGCCGACATCAATATTGAAATGGGTATGGACATCGATGCCGCCGGGCATGACATAACAGCCGGATGCATCGATAACTTCACACTGGCTATCGGCTTCGATCGCCGTGTCGCGCTGGCAGATCACCCCGTTTTCAATCAACAAATCCTGAGAATACTGTCCGTCGCTATCAACCAGAATGCCGTTCTTAATCAGTTGCTTCATTGCTGGCACTCCATAAAAAAATCCGGCAGATCGTGCCGGGTATATTGCTGTGTGATGCTGGCTGGGTGCTGGATATGCCCCTCACCCTAACCCTCTCCCACAGGGAGAGGGAACCGATCGAGTGCGCAGATGTTTTAGCGTTCTTCATGGAGATACAGAGGCTCGCCTACTACATCACCCTTGTTACAGATTAAACTTACGTATTTGATCACCACTCTGCACCAGCGCCCTCTCCCGGTGGAGACCGATCAAGTTCGCTGATTTCTATGTGTAATACTTTTCCTCTTACACCCCACTGTCCGAAGCTGCACGGGCCAGCCGCACGCTCCGGACAGCTCCCTCTCCCTGTGGGAGAGGGTTGGGGTGAGGGGCCGCTTATTTCTCCAACTCTTCCAGGTAAGCCAAAGGCACGGCGGCATACATCGCCGCGCAGGTCACCAGATGATCTTTCCAGGTCTTCTCGTTCGGCGCGTGGGCTTCAGGCTCTTTGCCCGGGCCAAAACCGATCACCGGAATACCGTGACGCCCCATGATGGAGACCCCGTTGGTTGAGAAGGTCCACTTGTCCACCACCGGCTGCTTCTTGAACAGGCCCTGATAGGCTTTGCTCAGGGTTTTCACCGTGATGTGATCTTCTTCGACCTTCCAGGTTGGGAAGTAGCATTCGGTTGGGTACACCAGACCGGTGTAAGACGGACGGCTATAGTCATACATCGACACGACTGCCTTGGCCGCCTGTACCGCTGGCAACGCACGGATCTCGTCCAACGCCCCTTCCCAGGTTTCGCCCCAGGTCAGGCGGCGGTCGATGGATACCGCACAGCTGTCGGCTACCGCGCAGCGACTAGGTGAGGTGAAGAAAATCTCAGAAACGGTCAGCGTACCTTTGCCCAGGAAATCATCGTTGCCCAAGTTGCCGGACAGTTGTTGCAGTTCGTTGAGGATTGGGCCCATTTTGAAAATGGCGTTGTCGCCACGCTCCGGTGCCGAGCCGTGGCAGCTGATGCCTTGCACATCCACGCGGATTTCCATACGGCCACGCTGGCCGCGGTAGATCTGGCAGTCGGTTGGTTCGGTGCTGATCACAAACTCTGGGCGGATGTTGGATTGCTCAATAATGTACTGCCAGCACAGGCCGTCGCAGTCTTCTTCCTGCACGGTGCCGGTCACCAGCAACGTATACTGATCTTCCAGCCCCAGATCCTTGATGATTTTGCCCGCGTAAACCATGGAAGCCATGCCGCCTTCCTGATCCGATGCGCCACGGCCACCGATGATCTCGTCGTTTTCCATGCCTTGATAAGGGTCAAAGGTCCAGTTCTTGATGTTGCCGATGCCGACGGTATCGATATGCGCGTCCATCGCGATCAGGTGTGGGCCGTGGCCGATATAGCCCAGGATGTTGCCCATCGGGTCAATCTCAACCTTGTCGAACCCGACCTTCTCCATCTCTTTCTTGATACACAGCACCACCAGCTTTTCGTCACAGCTTTCGCTAGGGATGGCGATCATGTCCCGCAGGAAGCGCGTCATCTCATCTTTGTATTGGTAGGCTTTCTCTAACACCAATTCGAAAGGAATTTGCTTTGCCATTGTATTTTTTTCTCCAATTTTTTATTCCCCCTCACTACTGCGAGAGGTTGAGTAATCTGACGGTGGTGGTTAAACCGGATGCTTCCCTTCCCACACCACTTCGCGATAGTGCTTCACGTCTGTATCGCCTTCGGAGCTGATCAACAGCACTACCGACTGGCTATCCAGACCGAGTTTTTGCATCAGCTGCGCACGTTGCGGGCTGTGATGCACCGCAGCCAGCACGCCCAACCCCACGGCACCGGACTCGCCGGAGATAATGCGCGGGTCGTTACCCAGCGGATTACCCAACACCCGCATCCCTAACGCCGCCACGCTGTCCTGGCAGGAAATAAATTGTGTGGCACAGTTACGCAGCAGCGGCCAGCCCAAGGGGTTAGGCTCACCACAGGCCAGACCGGCCATGATGGTGGCCATATCGCCGCCCACGTTGACGATCTCCCCTTTTACCCCGGAGCGATAAACGCAGTCGGCCAGCTCGGGCTCGACAATCACCGAATGCAGCTTATCCGCACCAAACACGTCGACCAGATAGCCCAACACGCCCGCAGCCATCGCCCCGACACCGGCCTGTAACAGCACATGAGTTGGCCGCTCGATCTGCATCTGCCGCATCTGTTCGGTCGCTTCGTCTGCCAGCGTGGCGTAACCCTGCATGATCCAGGTTGGGATCTTGGTGTAGCCTTCCCAGGCGGTGTCCTGCACCACCTGCCAGCCACGTTCCTGGGCCGTTTTCATGGTCAGGCGCACGGTATCGTCGTAGTTCATATCGGTGACGATGCACTCGGCACCCAGATTAAGAATGTGGTCCACCCTCTCCTGAGCCGAGCCTTTTGGCATATACACCACCGCATGCTGGCCCAGCTGTTGCGCCGCCCAGGCGACGCCCCTGCCATGGTTGCCGTCGGTGGTGGTGGCGAAGGTCATCTTCTCGGTCGCCATGGCTTTAAACTTTTCAAAAGAAAACGCATTGATATCAATCTGGTACTTTTCACACAGCAACTGGGCAATGGCGTACGCACCGCCGAGCATCTTGAAGGCGTTTAAGCCAAAGCGTTTGGATTCGTCTTTGACCAGGATTTTCCGCACGCCGAACAGCTGAGCGAGATCGTCCAACGCGCATAACGGCGTTGGCTGATAACCCGCAATCTTTTTATGAAACTCGCGCGCTTTCTGCGCTTGCGCCTTAGAGAACAGAGGGGAGGTTTCGCCGTTAAAATAACGGTTATCCTCTATCGCCACTTTCAATGAAAAAACCGACATAACCGCTACCTCTTCTGGTCGCATTAATCTTCACCGTGCAGGGACACCGCCCGGTATCCCTGACCAGGTAAATTTATTTAATGCGTTTTTCTGCTTCTTTCAGTAATTGATCCAACACCAGGCCCGGGTTGGAGAACTTGCGCGCCATGATCATCGCCGCGATGATATAAGGCTTCCAGCTGGCTTCCTTATAGGTGGCAATACGGTACTTCTCGAATACGCTGGCACAGACTTCCCCTTCACTGCAGGAGACGTCGGTGATGTCCGCTGGCAGGCAGTGCATATAGAGCGCTTCGCCGCCTTTGGTCAGCTTCATCATCTCTTCGGTGCAGTGCCAGTTTTTGTAGTAGGCGTTTTGCGCCAGGCACTGTTGCTCCAGCGCCTTGAGGCCCGCGTGATCGTCGGCACGCAGCAGATCGGTACGCTGCTCCATGACCTTGTACGGCGCCCAGGATTTCGGATAAACGATGTCCGCACCCTGGAAGGCTTCGGCCATCGAGGTCACCTGCTGGAAGCTGCCACCGGACGCGGCGGCGTTGTTCTTCGCCACTTCGATCACGTCCGGGATCAGGTCGTAACCTTCTGGATGGGCCAGCGTCACCTTCATGCCAAAGCGGGTCATCAGGCCAATGATGCCCTGCGGCACCGACAGCGGTTTGCCATAGCTGGGTGAATAGGCCCAGGTCATGGCGATCTTCTTGCCTTTCAGGTTTTCCAGGCTGCCGAAGTGCTCCTGCAACCAGGCCAGATCTGCCATGGCCTGGGTTGGGTGATCGATATCGCACTGCAAGTTGACCAGTGCCGGGCGCTGTGGCAGCACACCCTTCTCGAACCCTTCATCCAGCGCGGCCCCCACCTCACGCATGTAGGCGTTGCCTGCCCCCAGATACATGTCGTCACGGATACCGATGGCATCCGCACAGAAGGAGATCATATTGGCCGTTTCACGCACCGTCTCCCCATGGGCGATCTGCGATTTACCTTCATCCAGATCTTGCTGCGCCAACCCCAGCAGGTTGAGCGCCGAGGCATAAGAAAAACGGGTACGCGTGGAGTTATCACGGAAAATGGAGATGCCTAAGCCACTGTTGAAAATCTTGGTGGCAATGTTTTCTGAGCGCATGGTTTTCAGCGATTCCGCCAGCTTGAGCACCAGTTCCAGCTCGTCACGGCTCTGTTCCCACGTCAGCAAAAAGTCCTTTTGATGTAAATTGGACTTTAACGCGCTTATTTCCTTAATTAACTGGTTAACTGTTCTCATCTTTGCCCCTAAATAGAGAGTGTGGTGGTGATCCGTTAAAACAAGTGCCTAACTTCGGAATAACAAATACGCTTTTTTCAGCGTCTGACTACAGGACAATCAATAAGCGTGCCAACAAGGGGAAAGTTAAGCTACGCAACATAAAACTGCGGATTATTATGATGGCGATCACATAAAATGGGGTTTTAGCAGCGGTTAAAGTGAAATTTTTAGTCAGGCTATTGCTGGCGAGGGATAATTCCCTGCGGCGTAAACCTGCCATTTATAATTATCAAGCTTTCTCGCGACCCAAAATGATAGGAATTAGCGTGCAGTATCATTTTGATAATAAAATGTGATGCTAACAGCAGAATCTCTATTCTCTGTGGGATTAGCTTGATGACTATCAAATTATATCTGGCCGTAGTGTATTATCGTTTCTTTTTCAATGACGATAACGGGAGACGCGTGATGATAGCACCGGCCACTGCCCAGTCGGCTCTTATGCAGATCCAACCGACAATTTTGCGTTTTACCAAGATGCTCTCCAGCGTGTTGCTGCTGGAGGTAGAGATTGTCGATGCCAACCTGGTACGCGTGGCAGGCACTGGCCCGTATGGCAAACAATTTGGCATCAAGCTCGGCAGCAATTCCTGGTTGTTGAAATATGTACTTGATACTAAAAATGAAAAGATAGTCACCCACTCCCGTTATGACCCGGTGTGCGAAGGCTGCACCAGCAAAGATGAGTGCCAGGAAAAGGCCTTCCTCGGCATTCCTATCCTGTTCCAGGATACCTGCATCGGCGTGATCAGCCTGGTGGCTTTTACCCTGGAGCAGCAGCAAAGGTTGCGGGATAATCTGCAAGAGTTCTCGGGGTACGTGCGCAATATCTCCAACGTTTTCGTTTCTAACTTATTGGAGACACAAGGCAGCAGCGGTGGCTTAAATAAAGTGCTTTTCAGCCTGATTGAAAATATGGATCAGGGGGTGTTAATACTCAATGAAAAGAGCCAGGTGAAATTTGCCAATATGATGGCATTGAAACAGCTCAATATGCCGCAGGAAAATATTATCGGCAAAACCTTTACTATTCGCGCCCTCACCTTCCAGCAAAATTACACCAGCGGACATCTGCAACATATTCTCTCCTTCGACGATAACCAGGAGATTATGATTGGCCAGCTACATCAGGTTCAGGATCACCAATTATTTTTAATGGCCTTCCATCAGTCACATTCCTCATTTAACGAAACTCTAGTCCTGCAAGACCCGCGTATTGAGCAACTGGCGGGGGAAAGCAAACCGATGCGCCTGCTGAAAAATTTAATTACCCGTATTGCTCCCAGTCCTTCCAGCGTATTGGTGGTTGGCGAAAGCGGCACCGGCAAAGAAGTGGTGGCGCGGGCGATCCACCGGCTGAGCAACCGCAGCGATAAACCCTTTATCGCCATTAACTGCGCCGCCATTCCGGATCAACTGCTGGAGAGTGAACTGTTTGGTTACCTGAAGGGCGCATTTACCGGCGCTTCGGCCAATGGCAAGGTGGGGCTGATCCAGGCGGCCAATCAGGGGACGCTATTCCTGGATGAGATCGGCGATATGCCGCTAATGTTGCAGGCCAAGCTGCTGCGCACGGTGGAATCCCGTGAGGTGTTGCCGATCGGTTCCAGCAAGCCGATCCCGGTCGATATCCGCATTATCTCCGCCACCAACCAGAACCTGGAACAGTACATTGCCGAAGGCAAGTTCCGTGAAGACCTCTATTACCGCTTGAACGTTATCCCCATCACCCTGCCACCGCTGCGTGAGCGCGAAGGCGATATCGAACTGCTGGTGCACTATTTCCTCAGTTTGCACACCAAGAGGATCGGCATTATCTACCCCGGCATCTCGGCAGAGGTACTCGAGCTGTTACGCCGACACCGCTGGCCAGGCAACGTGCGCGAACTGAGTAATTTGATGGAGTATCTGGTTAACGTGGTGCCGAGCGGTGAAATCATCGATACCTATCTGCTGCCGCCCAATCTGACCCGAGGGCAGCATCTGGAGGCTCGCGCCAGCGTATCTACTTATAAGGCCACAGAGAGTTGCGAAAACCACGATATGGCGGGGTTGGAGAGTATGGAGAAGCTGATGATTGAGGAGGCGCTGAGCCAGCATGCGAACAAGAAGGTGGTGGCGGAGAAGCTGGGGATTGGCATCGCGACGCTGTATCGCAAGATAAAGAAGTACGAGCTGTCTTCTCATTGAGGGGGGAGATTAATTATGTGCCGGGCTGGCGCGTTTAGCTGGCTAGCCCAAGATCGTCCTTGTTTCTGCTATCAATATCTCTTTTCAAGGCGTATTAGCGCTCTTATCTCAATCTGCGAAATGCATCGCATTATTTTTGCTTCAAAAAACCTCAATTTACATATGAAAACAGCTAGACTCAATAAAACCACATATTGTAGTATTTACATCATATCGTAGTAAAATGCACGGTATGTTATGGTTGTCTTATGACATTCAGGAACCAAGACAACTATGGCGATCAGTAGCGAAGAACGTGATTTTTTCATTGCGTTGGGCAAACGCATTACCAGCCTGCGTAAAGAACGTACCATTACTCAGACCGAATTGGCTGAGCAGTTGGGCGTTTCTCAACAGACAGTGCAAGCATGGGAGGCTGGCCGCCGTCGTATCAAGGTGTCTTCACTCCCAGACGTAGCAAACATTTTTTCGGTTTCGCTAGAGGAATTGTTTGGAGCAACGACGGAGTCTTCCCTCCGCGAGAGTGTCCCGACTCCGAAGTGGCAGCAGCAGATAGAAGCGATTGCTAATTTGCCGCAGGAAAAACAGCAGATAATTTCAGAGATGTTAAGCGCAATCATTGCACAGGTGCGTAACTAACTGATAAGTAACGCGGCGATAACGGGTTGCAGCCCACTATCGCCGCTCACCACAAGCAACTAAGCAGGAGTTGATTATGGCTAAGCACGATTCTAAGTCAGGTATCCCCGCAAATAAAGCACCCAAAACAACACGCCGCTACACCGTGGGCTATACGCCCAACCGGGGCATCAAGAAGCCCGCTCCTCAGCTGATTATTAAGGGTTATTGGCTGGAGGAGCTGGGGTTTTTAACCGGCCAGTCGGTCACGGTAAATGTTGAACAGGGAAGATTGATTATTCAAGCGGAGGGAAGTGTATGAACGGAACTCATATTTTACAGGCAACCACTGGCAGATTTATTCCTGAGCTGATTATCGATGGTGAGGATATTATCAAGGCGGGATTTTTGTCGAGGGCTGTATTTAAGATAGAGCCGTATCAGGATGGATTGATAATAACGTTAGTTTCTAATGAGGAAGAGATTGAGCGGTTATTATTGGAGGTGGACGCTCAGGCCAATATCGGCGTGGACTGGATACGGGATAACGGTGAGCTGTATCTGGCGGGGGACTGGCTGACGCCGTGCGGCCTGACCGGGCAACCGCTGGCGATTAATGCGATGCCCGGCAAGGTGATAATACAGGTACAGCAAGGGAATATATTGGCATAATGACGGTAAAACAAGCCGGAAGATCTCTTATGACCATTCCGGTTTGTTCTAGTTATTCATAGATCCTAGCAGCCATTAATATGTCAGCAAGGACACTCCAACTGGCATTATCTGGGCATGGCTTATTCATATTCTCATAAAAACCATCCATATCTTCCATCCATGAAGCCATCGCCTCTAAAAAGGATGGAAGATCATTATTCTCCCACTCACCAGGATTATTTTTTACTTCCGAAGCCAAAGATAAAATCAATTTAATTAACTCATTTCTAGTTTCAACAGGATATAAATCACTTTCCATTTCACCCACCTATTATCTGTTTAATTCCATCACCTAATTTTAAAATGATGCTCTTACCTTCAGTTTTTGTTGTCATTTTCCAAATTTGGCCTGCAACTTCTTTAGCTGCAGCCCATTGGACTGGCACGCTTTCAAGACCTGCTATTTTTAAATGCGGCCAATCTTCGATGATCTAGAGTCCATATTTTCCTGTAGCATCCCGCCAAACCTTAATAGCAGGGAGATCCGCAGCTTTAAGTGCTCCATTTGCTAATGCAGCAGCGATATCCAGAACAGTATGAGCTCCTGTTTGATTTTTAATTGAGCTTTGCATTTTGCATGTAGTGAATATTTTTAGGATTGGCATTACATCCGGCTAACCCTAGCGGGTCGATCCATCCCAGCGGATTTTTGACGTAAGCATACAGGTTCATCCCCCCGCCAGCCCTATCGGGTCCTGCTGCGTGAACCGGCCTACTTCTGGGTCGTACTACCTATTTGAGTTGTAATGGGTCAAGGATTTTGCATCGTAGTTCATACGCTACCGCCCTTCCGTGATAGTTTTTATCTGCACAAAACTATTTTAAATCAGATGGTAAAGAAAATACAGACGGGTGGATGTACAGGCCCCATAATCGGTGCCGACTGGATACGGGATAACGACGAGCTGTATCTGGCAAGAGACTGGCTGACGCAGTGCGGCCTGACCGGGCAACCACTGGCGATCAGCGTAATGCCCGGCCAGGTAATCATTCAAGTACAACAAGGTAATATTATTGCGTGGTAACAGATAAAAAAGACCGGGAAGATATTTTCTGGATCATCCCGGTCTTTTAGTATTACTAACTCTGTTTCAATCTATTTTGGATGTTTTCATTTACGATAGAAACACTATCACCTATAGGATTCACCGCAACATAAAAATTAGCTGAGGATTGAACATAGACAATATCACCCATCGTCTTTATATTTACAAAAGGATTAGATATAGTTGAGTATAACATCCAAGTTATATTACTATTGATATCTGTTTTTACAATAAACCCTTCACTCCCCATTTCTCCTTCACCACAAAGAATAAAGCAGTCATTATTTATCAAGATTTGATCATTTACTTGGATTTCAGACCAAGGTTCATCATAGTTATCAAACAACGCTTCTAAGGTAGAGTTATTTCCATATGAAATACTGTATTCCTTTCCAAATGTATGCGTTAGACTATCATTTTCCATATACTCTATGTTAATAGGGGTTACCACGCCTGACTTAGCAATAATAACATCCAAACCAATAAGCTGGTTATTTAGCCACTTATCTTGCAATTCATTATATTTACTCAACACCCACCACCTGTCTTTTTACTTACGATTTGAGGTTTATCTGGTGTACCCGTTCTAGGTAATTTCACTTTAGGCACATTAGTATTTTTCGGTTTCGAATTTAACTTTTTATCAAGATTGCTACCGTAAATTCCACCGGTTGCAGGTTTCGGCAAAGGATCTGACAAATTAACTTTATTAATAGGGACTGAATCTAAGCCAGACATTTGTGCAGCATAAAGTCGCCTATTGTCAAGAGAAACTAATTGACCATCAATTTCAGCTACATTTAATGGACCACTTCGCCCCCAATCCCAATTACCAGCCTTCATATCTTTTATGTAAGCCGCAACATTATCAGATATATATGCCTGTGAGTAATTAAGAGAGGATGGATTAACCCACTCACCGCTTACCCCTAACGGATCGACCCAAGTAAGCGGATTAGGTGCATATTGATAGAGGTTTATTCCACCTCTTAGCCCTATCGGGTCCTGCTACGTAAACTGACCTACCTCTGGGTCGCACTACCTATTTGGGTTGTAATGGGTCAGATATTTTGCATCGTAGTTCATACGCTACCGCCTTTCCGTGATAGTTTTTGTCTGCACAAAATTATTTTAAATCAATTGGTAATAAAAATACTGACTGATTGAGGTGTAGGTGTATCACCCGTATCTAGTAGTACTGGGGGATAACGGTGAGCTGTATCTGATGGGGGAATGGCTGATGCAAAGCGGCCTGACGGGACAAACGTTAGCGGTCAACGTAATGCCCAGTAAGGTCATCATTAAAAGACAATAGCAGAATATGCTAAAATAACACTATAAATAGGCGGGAAAATATAAAACCATTTCCAGCCTATTACAGTCATGCTGTTTGGACAAAAAACAGACCGGCATCATTATAATCTTCAATTTCTTTTTTCAGGAATAAGTAACCAACAGCGTCTGATAGACCCAATACCCCTCCATCTTCTGAAGGAATATCTGCCGAGTATAATTGACATATGAAATTATATTCACTTAGCAAACTTTCATATCCAACCATTCCTTTTGGAATTTCATTTGAAAGAAAAGAAAAGGTAGGGTAGTCACTAGAGTCTAATTCTCTCACTTCCAACTTAACACTTTTACAATTTAGGTTGTTACTATTCACACTCAATTTTGAGCTTTCACTTAGAGTTACCCTTGTGAATCCAGATTTTATGTAATTTAACTCAACATCATCGCCAAAGAAAACTACATCATCTAGAAAATATCTATTTTCATTGTACGTTGAGAACACAGATATGTATTTACCCTCAGGTAACTTAAATGTATTCACTCTCTCATTTAACTTATCGCTGTCAATAGTCAGCAACAACGTCAAGTCTTCTCCAATAGGATTTTTGGGCCATTCCCCCTCAATAAATGCACCACCACCAAATTTAACCCCACTATCTTCATTAGGCAAAAGTGCATCTATAAACCGATAAATTTTTTGCATAGCCACCTCGTTAGCATCCAGAAAGTTTATTATAGAACTTTTCCGCTTTACTTCGTAATTTACTAATTGTGACTCAGGAACGCCTGCCCTTCTCATTCCTTCAGTTGTTATATCTAATTCATCTGCGATCGTAGATGCGAATTGGTTAGGTCCCAACCCTCTCTGAGCTCTAACCTGAGCTTCATGATAGTGGACACCTCCAATACCCCTGAAGTCTTTTAGTGGTCCTCGAGTATGATGATCAAGGTCTAATGCAATCGAGGGGTTAGCAGATAAACGAGAGTCATTGGCTAATCCTGATTGTTTAAGAAACTCATGGCGAATCAGTTCATGTGCTTGTAAGCCATCGCCAACATGGATACCGCCATTTAAACCACCATAAATACCCAGATCAAAAAGTTCAGCGAGTCCTAACGGATCGATCAAAGTAATAGGGTTCGGCGCATAAGCATACAGGTTCATTCCCCCCGCCAGCCCTATCGGTTCCTGCGTCGTAAACCGGCCTACCTCTGGGTCGTACTACCTATTTGGCTTGTAATGGGTCAGAGACTTTGCATCGTAGTTCATACGCTACCGCCGTACCGTGATAGTTGTACCTGCACAAAATTATTGTAAATCAATTGGTAATGAAGATACATACTGATTGAAGCATAATAGTATCCCCAAATCAGCATAGACTGGATACGGGATAATGGTGAACTGTATCTGGCGGGGACTGACTGACGCAATGCGGTCTGACCAGACAACCAGCGTAATGCCCGGTCAGGTAATCATTCAGGTACAACAAAGCAATATGCAAGTATAGTAATGGAGAAAAAGCCGGAAAGATCCAAGAGATATTTCCGGTTTTTATTTAATCCTCATCCAATGCAAAAGCAATCGCATCCTTGACTCTTTGATTTTTTTTATTTTCTGGTAAGAACTCAGAGCAGCTTAGTACCTCTCTAAGCTTTTCCTCACCTAAAATATCTTTTATGTCAGATAACATAATTTCAAGATCTGACACTTGATCTTTAATATGACGAGAAAGATCCAAAGAAAGATACCAACTCTTCAAGGTATCTAAAGCTTGATTAGGCTCTAAATGAAGCATAATTTCAAATGCGTTTAATTGAAATATTCTCCGTTTAATTAAATCAGTTAAAATAACAGAAACCTCAGAATCAAAACCTTGTGAAATCAAATTTCCCCTTTCTGATTCATCTCTAATCTCTGCCCACAGCTTATTATAAATCCGGTCAAACTCATGTAACGTTTCGCTTAACATTTGCTCACCTTGCCTTTGTTTTTCACATCGCTAGGGCTGACATCATCTTTTATTTTCCAATCCATTACGCCGCCTTTTGTTTTCCCTTTTAATTCTACATTTTTATTTTTAGTATCAATATCAACATAGTAATCAGCACCTAATGCCCCTGTACTTCTCTGTACAGAGTCTGGATTCTTAGGATCAACTTTCACAGAAGTTACGCTAATTCCACCTCGAGTATCTATAGGATCAAATTTAAATCCATTTTTGAGGAAGTCTTTATATTCAATTTTTGACATAAAACGGCGTACTATTCCTGGGTTTATAGGAACACCATTGACAAGCCCACAACCAGTTATCCTTAACGGATCGATCCAAGTAATAGGATTTGGTGCATACGCATACAGGTTCATTCCCCCGCCAGCCCTATCGGGTCCGGCGCCAGGTAACAACCCACCGGTGGACCGTAGCATCAACTTCGTCTGTAAATAACCAAAGGCTTTGCATCGTAGTACATACGCTACCGCCCTACCTTGATAGTTTTACCTGCATAAAGTTATTGTGAATCAAACAGTAATGTAAATGCAGACTGATTAAGGGTACATCATCTAATGAGAACATAGACTGGATACGCAATAACGGCGAACTGTATCTTGCAGGGGGACTAGCTGACACCGCGCGGCCTTACCGGACGATCAGGGTGATACCTGGCAAGGTAGTGATTCGAGTACAGCGGGATATTGTGTTGGCGTAACAACAAGTAGATAATAGCCGTAAAGATCCAAAAAGGATCTTTACGATTTAAGTCAGTGTCCAATGGACATCTGTGAATATATTTTAAACTTCACCAACCTCTTTAAAAATGATACCTTTAATATCGCATTTTAGATTATCTACAAACTTTTCCGTCACAAAGTAGTTTGACGATAGAATCTCATCTCTAAATATTATCTCATTAAGGACATTGTCTTTAATGAACTTATATTTTTCACTGCGATACATGTCTTTTATTTCATTCCTATCATTATATAAAAGAGATGGTATTTTCCTTGTGATATTTATGTAATTAAAATCACGATAGTTATCTGTTATTATTTTTAGACTTTAAGCATATTTCGTTATTTCAATTATTTCCACAGCCAAGTCAGGGGTAACATACAATAACCCAACATCGAAGCATGATGCGTTAAAATCTTCTCTCCGATTCCTTTCTGATTTTGTCTTCCCATCATAAATGTTAACGCGAAATGGTTTCCATGAGTTCATTAATGATTGACCTTCAAATGAAGGTATGTTGTCAGCCAAAGGATCCTGAGCATCCAAGACATAAAACTTAAAATTTTCGGCATCAGGTTCTATTAAAAAAATCCTCACAGACAAGATCCTACCAAATTTTTTGTTGAAAAGAAAATCATCACTTATTGCTCGAAGTTCGTTAGGGATCCCTTATTTTCCACCTGATTTATCGGCAGATGTTAATCTTGTAACTACATCCCTATAATACTTATCTGTAATGAATAATTTGATGATAGGCTCTAGGTTGTATAGATTTTGGATCCATATTTTTTAAAATATCCTATTGCAGCAGAATCTATATGTATATCATGATTCCCAAGGATTTTTCTTGCAACTTCAGCACGAGGTTTGGCACATACCCGTAAGTATTCATACCTCACAACAGCCCTATCGGGTCCGGCGTCAGGTGACAACCCTCCAGCGGTTCGTAACATCAACTTCATCTGTAAAAACCAAAGGTTTTGCATCGTAGTACATACGCTACCACCCTACCTTGATAGTTTTTTTAAAAAGAATTATAAATCAGATAGTAATGAACATACAGACAGATTAGGAAGCTGGAACACAATCGATATCAGCGCGGCACTGGATACGCGGAGCGATGAGTTGGATTTAGCTGGGAGTAGTTGATGCTAAGTGGCCTGAACTGGCAATCGCTGGTGATCAACATGATGCCCAGTAAGGTAATAACTCAGGCTCAGTAAGGTAATATGTCACTATAATAACAATAAAACACCCGGAAAGATTCTGGGCATCTTTCCGGTTAACGTATTTAAACCTCACCTACCTCTTTAAAGTAGATTCCTTTAATATCATATTTAAATTCCTTTAGAAAATTTTCCGTAACAAAGTAATTCGAAGTCAAAATATCATCTCTAAAAACAGTTTCATTGGCAATGATACTTTCATTGAAAGTATAAACCCCACTGCGATACATGTCTTTAATTTCACTTCTATCATTAAAAATTAGTGACGGTATTTTTCTAGTTAAGTTCATATAATAAAAACATCTACCATCATCTGTAATTACCTGTAGTTGTTCAAAAAAGTCCGTCACTTTACATAAAGCTTCTGCCACATCTTCCGTAACAAAAAGTAACCCGTCATCAAAGCAAGATGCATTAAAATCCTCTCTCAAGGATTTCTCCAGCTTTGTTTTCCCTCTAAATAAATTTATGCTAAATGGAGTCCAACCTGAAGCCAAGGACTCTCCTTCATAAGAGTAAGCCTTTATTGACAAAGGATCATTCTCATTTTGTAAGTAAAATTTAAAAGCATCAACATCCTGCTTTATTGAGAAAATTTTCATAACCACACCGTAAATATATCAACCTGTTAAAAAGGAGGTCTTCTCTGATCGCATTCAATTCATCAAAAACACCCTGTTTTTCACCTGATTTATCGGCATCTCTAATTATTAAAAAACATTATTATAGTATTTATTCTTATTTATAACTCGGTGGTACGCACCAGGCTGAATAGAGTTTGAAACCATATGTTTTAAAAATATCCCATTCACTGCCGAATCAATATGTATTTTATGTCTCTATATAATCTCCCTAGCTTTAGTGCCCGTGGGTCATCCCATGCAACTATATAGTGAGTGGCTGCACCTCTCACCTTGTGCCAAGCGCTCGTCATATAACCTTCGGCTTTAGCTAATTCTTTATTAGCTCTGGTCATTTCACGAGCTAAGGCACGGGCACATCCAGCTAACCCATAGGGATCGATGCCTTCATTCGGGTTAAATACATAGCCATATGTATTCATTCCCCCCGCCAGCCCTATCGGGTCCGGCGTAAGGTAACAACCCTCCTGCGGGTCGTAACATCAACTTCGTCTGTAAAAACCAAAGGCTTTGCATCGTAGTACATACACTACCTAATTTAATCTGCACAAAGTCATTTTAAATCAAATGGTAATGTAAATGCACATACCAGTATCCCCAAAAAGATCGTGGACTAGGTACGGGATAACGGCGAGCTGTATAGCTAATGCAGTGTTGCCTGACCGGGCAATCTCTGACGGTCACAACGAGCTGCTCGGTCAGATGGTGATTCAGGTACAGCAAGATAATATGGTAGCATAGCAACAGATAAAAATAACCGAAAAGATCTAGGGGGATTTTTCAGGTTATTTTGTTTTTATATAACAGATATATGATATGAACTTATTCGAAGGTGAGCTTATAATATCGGTGGTATTCTCAACAAAAACCATATTAGGTTCAAAACTCTCAGGAACATTTAACTTAGCAGACACAATCCACCCCTTTCTAGTGCCATCAGAGAATCTATGCTTTGTCATATACAACGCTTCTAATGAACCAGATACGTATTTTATTGGAATTTAAAGCATTAGCAGCTAACTCCATGACTGGATGCGGGATAACAGCGAGTTGTATCTGGCGGGGACAGGTTTACGCAGTGTGGCCTTACCGGGCAACCGCTAGGGATCAGTGTGATATCTAGTAAGGTGGTGATTCGATTTGAGCCAGCAATACTGCGGAAATAACAGGCAACGGTGATAGAGAAGCTCCAATGTGGAGCTTCCATAAATAAAACTTAAATGATCCCTCCCTTAGACCATGCATCTGGCAAATAGTATTGGAAGGTACCTATAAATTTTAACCCTGAAAAATCTTTTTTATCATCAGGGAAATCAAACTCCTCATTTAATATCGATATATAGGAGTTAACCTTCACTAATCCTATTTCATTGCATTTAGCAATTAAAGCATCCTCATATGACTCACTAAATGGCATCTCAACAATCAAATCCATTAACTCCACCAGACCCTCTGCAACATATACAGAGAATGTATCCACATCATATGATTGTCCGATGTCTTTGCAAAAACCACATGCCTCACCATAGCTATCTTGATCTATATATTCATCAAAATTCTCATCAGCTATACCAATCCATATACTTACTGGGTAACTTTTTCTATTATTTTCCATAAATCATCCCTTTCCGCATTTGAATGCCCTAACAAATTCCGCACCATTTTTCACATATTGACTTGCAAATGACTTGATTGTTTTTATTACTTCAGATTTTGATGTAACTTGACTTAATCTCTCAGAGAGAATTGTATGTGCAATAGAACTTGCTCGCCCCGATTGACCAAGTGGCAATTTAGCTCCGGTAGAATGCGGCCCTTTTAAATAAGCACCTATATTTCTAGGATCTGGCACATTTTGGAACCAAACACTCGAGCGCGGCGTCGATAGTTCAATAAGTTCATTATAAGTAAATCCTAATGACTTGGCTTTTTCAGCCATCGAAACAAGGAACCATTCATGAGCTCCACCGCCGTTACGTAACGCATCAGTTACACCAGTCTTTGTGGCTTTAT
This sequence comes from Serratia sp. PL7, assembly GCF_945957435.1. Classification (NCBI taxonomy): domain Bacteria; kingdom Pseudomonadati; phylum Pseudomonadota; class Gammaproteobacteria; order Enterobacterales; family Yersiniaceae; genus Serratia; species Serratia sp. PL7. Next base: position 580,854 of record NZ_CAMFLB010000002.1, read on the forward strand.
TAGCCATTGCATCTTTGACATCTTGAACATTAGCAGAATCAAACCATTCACCGAAACTAATGTTACTTTGATTCCAAGGATAGTCAGCCGCCGCTAATCCCAAAGGATCCATAGAATCCATAGAATCCATAGAATCCATAGAATCCATAGAATCCATAGAATCCATAGAATCCAACGGATTATGAACATATGCGTACGGCCTTTCCCCCTCCCCGCCAGTCCTATCGGGTCCGGCATCAGGTAACAACCCACCACCGGATCGTAACATCAAATTCGTCTGTAAATAATCAAGGGCTTTGCATCGTAGTACATACGCTACCGCCCTACCTTGATAGTTTTATCTGCACAAAATTATTGTAAATCAAATGGTAATGTAGATACAGATTAATTGAGTCAGGGGAATGCCCCTATAAAGATGTGGGCTGAGTACGATTAACAAACTTTACCTTGAGGTCGCGGACATACAGCAGCCTTACCACGTAACTACTGACGATCAACGTGACGCACTGTACTGCTCGCGCTCTGGAGTTACAAAAGGAACTTTTTCTACATTAGCTCGTAAAATTGAAAAAACCTTCTTCAATTAAGACAATTAATAGATTAGTAACCTCGTTGTGCAAGGCAACTAAAGTTTAACAGAGATGCGTTCATAAAAATGGGAGTTTCAGATAGAAACTCCCAGAATAAACAATTAAAATATCATTTATAACATTTTTAGTTACTACTATAAACATCAACTAATTTCATGTCATTTTTAAAATATATTCGCCTTAAATTACCATCATCCATATACTCTAGATAAAGCGTAACATATGGTTTTAAGCCATTACTTGCTACAGATATGATCTCTGATACGTTGTTCTCATTATAAATATAATGATATCCGAAGTATTCATCATCATCAGTTACAGAATAACACTCTAAATAGCGACCCTTGCTATCAAAAAATAGCTGAGTTAAAGCTCTAAAATCACCTCTAAAATCCTTCATTATGCCGATTTTATGATTAACAGAACTTATAATATACTCTTCAGCTTCAATCACTCCTCTAGAATTATAACTCACAATTCTATCTATCTCTGGCCGTCCAAAATAACAATATGAATTTTTTTTATTTTTTGGCTCTTTTGTTAACATTTTATCTGTTTTATAACCAGTTAACTCACTATAAAACGGAATGAGACTATAAGCTCTTGATTTAGACCATGAGACAAAATTACTATTAAAGCTACATGACGCTATTTTATTTTCTAGAAACTCATGATCTTCCAATTCATTTTTTAGTTGATTAATCTTTTTATTCATTTCATCTATTATCTTATCCATGTATCACCTCTAAAATCACACTGGCATTTTTCCATTTGCCAACGGGAATATTTTCCCATTAGATAATTCTGTTTTGATATTTTTCAGAGCACTAAAGAACTCTTTATCCGTCTTTGAATTTATCAACTTATCATAAACATATTGTTTATATGCTTTACCATGGACACCATTACCTTTATGGGCTGTAGTTAATGTATCCGTTATCCTATCATTTTTAGTATTTGGCAGCCAAATACCGTTTCTTTTATCATTGATGTCAATATTCAAATCATCCATCAACTTTCTCAAGTCTTTCATTTTAGGATCCGTAGAATTCGACATAACAATGTGGTGAGCATCATGCTGCCCTCCCCCTAACGGTTTCGGACCTAAATTGTCGGCTAACTTTCTCGCATCAGAGCAAGTTGAAAGACCGAATGGATCGATCGAGTCTATAGGGTTCTTAACATAACTATAAGTATTCTCGCCCCCCGCCAGTCCTATCGGGTCCGACGTCAGATAACATCCAGCCTGCGGATCATAATATCTGAACCGATTGTAATGCAGCCCTGACTCGGCATCCCATAGTTGGCCTGCAAACTTCAGCCCCGGATCTAACTGGGGGTTCAGATCTGCTTTGCCTAAGGCAATCCCCCACAACGATTCCTGTGGCCTACGCCAGACGCGTTTTCCTGCGGTGTTAAAGAGCGCCAATGGCTGTCCCGAAGGAGCACAAACGGCAAACTGTGTTTCAAACACCCAGCAGACACCTTCCTCTGAAGGCTCAGTTGCGTAACTACACTCTTGCTGGGCAATCAACTCCCAGCCATTAAATACCCAGTGCCGGACCTTTTGCAAGTGCCCATGCCGATACTCCCTGATTTCCGCTATGCTGTCCCCATCCCACAGATAGCTAACGCATAACCCTTGTTCTTCACAGCGTTTTTCCGTGCGGCGACCAAAAGGATCATAGCGGTATTGCCAACGTCGCCCCTGTGCATCCTTCAACGCGACCAACTGGTCCTTCGAGTTCCAGATAAAACGCGTGTATTCCGGCCGGTAACCCTCTCGCTGAATACGCTTAACGGTCATGCGGCCCGCGGCATCGTATTCATACCAGTTTTGCCCCAGTTGCTTTAGCCTATGACCCCGTTGATAAATTTCATCATGGGCAACAAGCTGTTGCTCACCAGTTTGCCTTTGGGCCACGTAACCACTGGCATCATAGCGATAATACTCTTTCAATGAACGCCCGTTGCTGATCGACACCACCTGCTGGTTACCATTCACCACATAACTCAGGCGTTCATTATCATCGTTGGCCCCTACCAGATTCAGCGCCGCGTCGTAATGATAAGTCCTGTCCAGACTCGCCAGCGTCGGTCTTGGAATATCATGGACTTCTTCAGGACTGAAGATCTGCGTTTGGCGTCCGGCCCGTTGCCGGGTCAACATCCCCATCTCATCGTAGTCCTGGCAGAACATAAATCCTGACGGGCTCACGCGTTCACGTTCATGCCCTTCCTTGTCAGTAATGAACTTCAAATATTGTGCATCGGGTAAATCAACCCCCGTTAGCTCACCAACGCGGTTATAGTGGAAAACCGTTGTTAAAGCGGGTGCTGAGTTCGCAGAAGTCAGATGGCGGATCACCGTGAACTCATCCGGGTATTCTCGGGTAATTTCACGATCCCGGCTCATTTCACGTACGATGCGATCGTTTTCATCATAGGTGAAGACCAACTCATCGTCTTCTGTAACAACGCTGAGCAAACGTCCGATCCGGTCATAGAAGTTGCGCGTTTCTCCTTCAGGCGTAGCGACTAGCAGCAATTGACAGCAGGCATCATATTCATAGCGTGTAACCTGGCCTAATGCATCCCGCTTCTCAATGCAGTTGCCATCCTCATCATAGGCGTAATGCCACTCGGTACCGGCATAATCCCGCTCGGTGATGACACGGCCAACCTCATTCAATTCATACTGATACGATTCCCCCGCAGGATTAGTCACTCGGCATAACGCCAACGTGTCCTTATCATAATGATATTGCCAACGGTTCCCTTCACCATCCGTTCGCGCCATCGGCAGGTCAAAAGCGCCGTACTCCATGCGCCATACCACACCATTCGCGTCGGTGTAGGCCGTCAGGTTGCCATGCCGATCGTGAGTAAAATCTTCATGGCTTGCGTTCGGCCGGGTATTTTTGATCAATCTTCCGCGACGATCGTATTGATAGCCCCATTCGTTTTTACCATTCTGCACTAGAGAACGCACACGGCCCTGTTTGTCATAGCGCAATTGCAAAGCACCACGCTCTTCGTTAAACAGGGTGAGCAGATGATGCTGGCCGTCATAATTTAAAAACTGACGCATGCCGTTACTACTTTCCACGGTTATAACCAGGCCTGCCGCATTATAATTTAGCGTGGTTGCCGAACCATCAGGCGCGAGGAAATGGTTTGGTTCCCCTTTGTCGTCATATTGTTGCAGCCAGACTCGTTCAAACGGATCTTTTACTGAGGTTAACTGCTGTGCCGAATTGTACGTATACTGCCAACACTCACCCGCCTCATTAATATAGCGTGATACCAACCCGGTGGTTCCCAGATACTCAAACGTTATCGTTCTCCCTTGAGGCGATATCTGGCTGAGCAAGTGATCAAATTCATCATAAACATAGCGAGTGATGCTACCATCAGGCTGCTGTACGGCGGTGACCCGTTGTTGCTCATCATGATAATAATGTGAAGTATGACCTTTTCCGTCAGTGACCTCGGTACTCCCAGGGCTATAGTTGAACGTAACGGTATAATACCCCTCAGCGGCTTCACTGAAGGTACACCGGCCTACACTGTCATACTCATAACGCGTCCAGGTTTTATCATTATCAAACCAACGCGATATCCAGCCCTGAGAAGTGTAATCATAAAACAGGTGGTAATACGCCAGACTATCCGCCTCAACCAAGTAACCTTGCGTATTTTGCTGATAACTCACCAACACATCATTAAGGCCGGAATCAACCCGAATAATCTGGTGAAGATATCCATTAACATGCCAGCTAAATGTCAGAACGATCCCATCACTGTGATGAACCTTGGTTAGTCGTTGCTGTTCATCCCGGTGAAACACAATCGAGTTACCGTGAAGATCGCAATGCGCATGTAATAAACACAAGGTTGGATTAGTGGTTGAAACGATAAATTTACGTGAGATGCGATTGCGTCTATCCGTTAACAGGAACCCTTCATTGCTACGCGCCAGTATATAATCTGGATGTTCAGGGTTACACGCCTCATCGAAACCAGCTGGCAATGAGAAGTACAGCGATTGCCCGTCAAATAATTGGACTTCGATAAGATCCCGGCTGTCATTAAGCAGCAGGCGTTCGCTAAAGTTGTCTGCCCAGTTTTTGGCAACAACTCCCTTGCCTACATAGTCAGCGACGAACGTTCGGGTAAAGAATAAGGGGATAGTCTGCCCCAATTCGAAGTCAGTTCGCTGCTCCATGACCCTACCGGTTACCACATCAATCGGATCACCTTTAAAGAACTTTTTGGTTGACTCAGAAAAACGCTTGAACCCGGTATTATTTTTGAAAGCATGCCGCGCGCAGCCGGAGTTTCGCCGTATAGTACGGGCCGTTTTCAGCGCGCCAATCTTCGCTCCTTTAACTAAAGCCTTTCGCCCTGCACGCGTAAACAGCTTACCAAAACCCTTTACCATACCCCTGCTTGGGGGGATTAAGAACTCGACGGCAATGAATATGGCTTTCTGCCACCAGGAAAACTCCTCTGCCACATTGAGGTAGGTCGCTCCCTCGACGCCAATAAAGACGGTCTTTGCCCCTTGTTTAATCGTCGCGCCACATTCGATTTTATCGCCCTTACGTGCCGCAGGCTGACCATTAATAAAGACCGTGTCACTGCCTTCTGCAATTTTTGGTGGCGGTGCTGAGGTATGTTTGGAACACGCGACGGTATCCGTTACCCCGGCAGAGAAGCCCTCTGATACCCCTTCAGCCAATGAACTGTCCGCTGCCGAAGCGGGGGCGCCCGGTTCTTTGATTTTGACGCCAGCCCTTGCGGCGAGCGCACCTTCTATCACCACGCCGACCGCACCCGTGGCAATAGCCCCATCCATGCTGCCCATGTCTTCAAAGAAATTCGTTACCGCATTACTGGCCCCGGTGATCATGTCAGTCATGCCCAGCATCAGGCCGTCACCAATAGCAGAACCCACTTTTGCCGCCGCACTGGCGACGCCCGGAGAGCCCAGCTCGGAGGCGGCGTAGGCTGCCCCCATACAGCCCACAGCAGCAATACCCAGAACCAAGACCGCCGGACCACCAATCAACGCGGTTGTCACGGCAATGACGGCGGCCGCAATAATGGCACCCGCCACCACGCCAGCCAATTTAGCCCAAAAACTGGCATGCTTAATCGCATGGCCGATCGTTGCTGCAGGTTGACCCTCCGTGGGTTTGGGAATGTCACCGGAGGGCTTATAGCCATGCATCGCGCCCATGCGGGCAATGCGGGTTCCTATAGATTGTTGTAGCATCACGCCTCCCTGCTATTAACGCGGTTTGAAGCCCATTATCGTTGGCAACAATGAGGCCTTCTGGCTATGACTCATGACCCCAGGGGATGTAAACGTGAAATTCACCAACTGGTTTCTTTTGGCGTACATCACCACCAATTGGTGCATTGGCCCCTCTGGGCTTTTCCAGTGGTATTCCAACTGATAGGCGGGCTCATCATTAAGCATGATCGGTTTGCGTTCGACCTCCTTATAGCCCGGTAAATGCGCCTCAAACTCTTTCAACGTATCTTCATACGTTTCCTCTGGGGGAATACCTTTACTGATGGCAGCCCGGGTTATCGTGAGATTAATGCCGCTTTCATCCGGGCAGATAAACACATTAACACTTTCATCTCGCCACCCTTCAGGAGCAACAAATGTGCCTTCATTCATCTGATACATTTTAAATTCCTTTTTAATTTATTTGGGTGAGGCATTCAGGCCAATATAGGCACCATTTACGGTAATACTGGTGCCCACTATCGCGATATTGCCTGCGGCATCAATAGTGATAGATCCTCCTTTGGTATTGAGGACAACCCCACCTTCTAACGACTCTAGCGTAATATTGTCTTGGACCACCAACGTGTCGTTAACTTTGGGGGCCAGCGCTTTAGCGATGGCCGCACCCACCGCTGCGAATCCACCTGCAGGCGCGTCATCACCGGAACCTCCCGGTTTGATTTCCGTATAGCGGCCCCCGTTAACGACCAGATTTTTTTCGCCTTTGATCACTTTATTCTGCGCGCCATCGACAGAGATTTCCTGATTTGCCCCTACAGCGACAGTTTGATTCTGTGTCACGGCGACAGACTGATTCTGACCCACTTTTTCATCGTGATTGGCGATAACCGTGGTACTGCGATCGTTCAGTACTATCGTCTCCATATCCTTCTGAGCATGGAGATGTAACCCCTCGCCCCCCTTGGCATCCTCGAACCGCAATTCGTTGAAGCCCTCGCCCTTATGGGTCTTGGAGCGGAAAGCCATCTGGGTCTTGCTGGCAGGCAGCGATCCCGGTGGGATATTGTTGGCGTGATAGGTACGCCCGGTGACGATCGGTTGGTCCGGATCCCCATGCAGGAAATCCACCACCACTTCCTGGCCGATACGTGGGATGGCCAGCATCCCCCAACCCTGCCCGGCCCACGGCTGGGTGACGCGGATCCAGCACGAGCTGTTGTCGTTGCTTTTACCGTAGCGGTCCCACAGGAATTGCAGGCGGATACGGCCGAACTCATCACAGTAGATTTCTTCCCCGGCTGGACCCACCACCATAGCGATCTGCGGGCCGTCCATTGCCGGTTTCGGCATCGGCGTCGGTCGCCAGGTTTGGGTGTGCGGCAGGAAGACGAACTGGTTGCTCAGCGTGGTGCCTTGCCCACCAGACTCCTGCTCCAACGCCTGGGGCTGGCTGCCGCTGTGCTGAATGCTCAGCAATTGCCACTGGTGGTTCAAATCGCTACGCGGGTGGCTGGTCAACGTAAACAGCAGGCCCGGCTGCAGGGTAAAGTCGTTACTCTGCCCATTCCCCAGGTTGGCATCGTTGCGCAGGGCTTCCAGGCGGTAATGGGTAAAGGCCTTGCCGTGCTGTTCGTCTTTGAAACGCCCGGGGAAGTCGAAGTGTTCGTAGTCTGGCCGTTGGTTTTGCAGTTCGCTGGCCTGCTCATTAAAGGCCGCCGACCACTGCGGGTTTTTAAAGGTGTAATCCTTCAGCTCCACCACGGCGGTGCGCACCTGTGCGCTGCGGGTGAAGGTGGTGACGCACAGCTCCAGTGCCTGTGAGGCTACGCCCGGGTTATACGGCAGCACAGCGCCCTGCGGCAGGGTGCCTACGTCATCGGTATACACCACGATGTTTTTGCCTTCGGGATATTCGAAGTAGTAGAACATCCCCTCTTCGGCGGCCAGCCGCTGGATGAAGTCAAAATCCGATTCCTGGTACTGCACGCAGAACTCACGGGCCGGATGGGGGTTACGCAAGCCAAAGGCAAAATCGGTGATGCCGTTCTCTTTCAGCAAAGTGGTGATGATGCTTTCAATGCTCTGCTGCTGGAAGATACGCGAGTTGCGCCGCAGCGTGGTGCGCCACAGTGCCGGGCGGATCACCATGCTGTAACGAGTCTGGTGCAGGCCGGTATCGCCCTGTTCAAAGCTCGCCACCATGCCGGTGATGCTGCGTTGCAACACACCTTCACGCTTGATCTCCAGCGTCGCATCCTCATCCAGCACCGCGGCAAAGTCGATGGCCGGATCGGCACTGGCCAGGCCTACGTTCAGCACGAACGGTGAGGAGAGCATCTCGGTCAGGCTGAAATCCACCACCACAAAGGTCTGCGGAGGCAGGTTCGCCGTGGAGAGCGTAAACTGCAACCCGCTCGGTTCCGCGCCGCCCATCAGGGCACTGGCAGCCGAGGACGCCATCGCCGTGGCGCTGCCGCCGCTGGCAAAGTTCATCGGCTTCACGCCCGCAGATGAGGCCATGCCCGCGGCACTACCACTGCTGACAATGTTCATCGGCTTCACACCTGCGGATGACGCGATGCCCGCTGCGCTCCCCCCGCTGACAATGTTCTTCGGATTGATGCCTACGGATGAGGCTATCGAACCGGCCTTTTTGGCAATATCCGCCGCCTGCGATACCACCTTGCCCGTCTTGCCGCCGACAGCACCAGCCGCGGCTCCCACCATATCCACCACCTGATCGCCACTGACTGACGGCGTCTCCGTGGCCACAATGTTCTTCGGCTGCACGCCCCCCTTGGGGGCGTTTTTCTTGTCATCAGCAAACATATCTTTTCCTTCCTGGAGGTTAGCGGGCAGATGCTGCCTGCTGCGTGAGTTGGTGATAGCGACTGAGCAGTGCATTCCAGCGCTCGTCTATCTGCTTGAGCAGCACCGGTGAAGCCGGTTGTTGTTGTTCCACCGAAACCGCCAGCTGCCGCAGCAACTCTTCCAGCGGCGTTTCACGGTTCAGTTCACTTTGCATCTGATAAACCTGCGTTTTCAGATAGGAAAGCGTCAGGCTGCCGCGCGTTTGTTCCTGTTCAAGCAGCTTGTCCGACAGCGCCTGCAAGCGCTGCTGCACCTGGAAATAGCTGTTGTCGGCCCGCTCGCTGCCGAGTCGCGCCTGTAGCAGCCGTTGCCAACGTTGGCTTTGGGCAATCTGCTCCGGATCGGTCGGCCACAGTTGGTTGGCCAGCGCCACCGAGGCATCGGCGGTACGCAACCCGGCCAACGGAGAAAGATTTTCCAGGGTGTTCAATTGCTGGCCGTAGCCGTCCAGAGTGGGTTGGGCCAGCCACAACTGCACCGAACCTTCTGGGGTGGCGGACAACCCCGCCAATCGTTCCTGCATCGGCTTAACCTGCATCAGGTAAGCCGCACCGGCGACCACCAGGCTGCACAGCACACCGCCGCCAAATCCCCAAGCCGTCGCAGCGCGTTTGGCCACTTTGGGTATGGCCGGTGGTGGCGGTGCAAAACGCACCTCCACATTGGGCAGCGGTTGTTCTTTTGGCGGCGGCACGGGTTCTTCGTAGGCCGGAGGCGGTTCATTCGCGGCCGGTTTTGCTCCTGAGAACAGGGTGCGGATCGGCTCCGCTTCGGGCACCGAGAGATACACCATCGAGGGCATCTTCAGCGGTTGCGCTGGCGGCTGTTTGGCCGCTTCATGGGCGGCTTCCAGCCGTTTGGCGGTGTTCTGCATCAGGTACAGCAGGTTTTCAATGCGCGGTACGCGCTTTAGCTCGACCTGTTGCAGTTTGTCGCACAGCAGTTGCAGTGCCCGCTCGGCGCGATACACCAGGCGCAGGTCGTCAATGCCGAACTCGTGCTGGCGCAGTTGGCTACCGACGCGGGCGTTGAACCACTCCAGTATTTCCGAGCGGGCCTGGGGCTGCTCTGGCCACAATCGCTCCCATTGGCTAACGACCATGCCCGCCAACAGCTCGCAGCTTTCGGTAAACCCGGCCAGCCCGTGCCTTTGGGTACGCGCGAGGGCGTAGTACACCGTGGTTTGCAGATCGACCCCGTTGGTACGGAACAGCGTCAACGCCAGCGACTCAATCAGCCGCCAGTTAACCTCTGGCCGCGCCGGGTGGTTGATCTTGTTGATCTCTTCACGAATGGCGCTGAACTCCGGCCAATGGCGCGGATCGCCGCCGGTCTGAATGATGATATTTTCTGAGGCTTCGCTCATGCGGACTCATCCTTAAAGCGTCTCTCTGCCAAGCGCGGCAGAGAGACGGGATAACAACGATTAATACAGCGTGTCTGGCAGGGTGAACTTGCTGAACAGACCGCCAGCGAACGGGTTGTCGGACTCATCCACATGGATGCGGTAGGTCATCTCGCCGCCGTCCACCTTGAAGCGGACATCGAACGAGTTGGTGCCGACGTTGGTCAACTCACCGGCGTTGATCAGCCGCAGCTGTGCCCAAGGGCCGCTGAAGGTAATGCTGCGCGGGGACTTGCCGTTTTCATCCGGGACCAGCGTTACCTTGCTTTCTACCCCGGCCCGCATGGAGTTAGGCCAAACCAGATGCACCATGTTGCTGCGGCCATGGGCGTAATCCAGCAACTGCCCATCCAGATTCAGCACGCTGCGGCGTTTGTTGCCGCTCAGTACCACCGGTTCGATGGCGAACTGAGTGCCCAGGCCGTTTTGTGCCGAGAAGAAGGTTTCGCGGATCTTCTGCGCCTGCGTCAGCTGTTGCAGCACGTCTGGGCGGATTAACAGTTGCCCGTCGCTGCCGCTGCTCAGGTTGTTATCCACGAACGGCTTCAGGTTCTGCTGGTAGAAGCTATCCAGGGTGCCTTTCGGGCCGAAGAAACGTTCAAACTCGCTCAGCGGCACGTCCTGCTGCGATTTAGGATCGAACGGATAACGGCCTGCCAGGTAGGTCTGATACTGTTTCACCACCGTCTCGTTCCACTCGACTTCCAACGATTGGATGGCTTCCATCATCACTACGCGCCAGGCTTGTTCGGCCAAATCCCCTACCCAGCGGTTCAGCGGTTCCGGCAGGTTTTTCGCCAACTGCTGAACCTCGAAGATCGGGTCGCTGCTGTTTTGATCCAGGCGCAGCTGTACCGCCTTCATGGCCGCTTTACCCGGTGCCGGTGAGTTTTGGATCGCCAGCAGGTAACGGTGCAGTTCGGTCAGCTTTTGGTAGACGCTTTGCAGCACGCTGCCTTTGTCACCGTTCTCCACCAGCACGCCGGTTTCTGGCGCGAACTCGCGGTTGACGCGGCCCAGCAGTTGATAATCGGATTTTTGCATCAGTTCCTGGCGTTCTTTACCCTGCAACGCGTCAGGCACCGCAGGCAACCGGGTGTTATCACTCAGCGTCTGCAAGGCACGGCGGAAAGGCTGCTCGCCGCTGATCACCTGCTCGATGGCGCTGATCGCCTGCGGCAGATCTTCAAACTCACCGACCGACAGGTTATTCATCGCCGCACGCCAGGTGGCGGTATAGTCACCGATATACTGCTCGGTCACCTGCCGCTGGATCTCTTTGCGATCCGCCTCGCTATACTCGACGTTTTTGCTGAGATTCAGCACCCAGCTGTCCATCACCGTCAGATCGACCAGTTGGTCATTCTGCTTGGTGAAGTAGTTCTGCAAACCGTTGCGCGTCAGGAACTGCGGCACCACCAGCAGGCGATCGTTGTTGGAGATAAAGATGTCGTCAAAGCTGGCCCCGATCTGATCGCGCAGGTTCAGGGCCGGAGGCAGCGCGTCCTGTGCCTTGATGCGCAGGTTCTGGTACACCCGCTGATAAATCGACAGCTTGCTCAACTCGCGCTGTGCCAGCTGGATCGGCTGGCGATAAGGGATAAAGTTCTTGACGGCAACCTGATCGCCACTTTCCCGCGCGGCACGCCAATCGGTGTGCTTGAGCGCATAGTCCAGATGGCCCATCAACTGCTGTTGCAATTCGCGCTGGCCGTTAAACTGCTGACTCCAGCGGTCGCCCATATACTGTTCCACCAGCGCAATATTGCGGCCACTGCCGTCTTCCAGCATGCGCATCACACGCAGGATTTCGAGTTTCTCTTCGCTACCTGGAGGTGCCGCATTCAACTGCTCCAACAGGCCACTCATCAACGTCGGAACAAAGCGCTGCTGCAACAGTTGCAGATAGGTGCTTTCCACATAAGGGCCGATGTTGTTGCCTTGATACAGGCCCATGTCCGCCAGCAGGCTGTTGCGCTCATGGTAGTTGCCGTAAGCCAGCGTGGCGTCACGGATCGGGTTCAGCAACGGCAGTTGCAGATTGCCATAGCGATCGTCACCCTTCGGCGTCGGGATGGAGAGGAAGGTTTTGGCCTGGGCAAGGACCTCTTGTCCGGCACGGTAGTTGCTTTGATAGTAGTATTGCCAGCACCCCCACAGCGTCAACGCCACCACGGCCCCCACGCAGGAGAACACCATCAGGCGTTTTCTGGAGTTACGCAGCCACAGGCCGTTTTCGCCCGCCAGATTCGGTTCCGCCAGCAACACCTGATTAAACAGCTCTTTGGTGAAGTACGGGGTCGTTTCGGCGACCGGCCAGGTTGGGAAGGCCTGCGGTGACAGGTGATACTGCACGGCGGCAGACTGGGTAAACACGTCATCCATCTGTCCGCGCTGTTGGGCAGATGTCAGGTAGATGCCGCGTAACAGCGGCTGTTGATGATCGCCGCTGTAGAGGATCCCCTCCAGCAGTTGCACCACATACTCTTGCAGGCCCTGCATCTGGCGGGTAAAGCTGAACAGCTGGCTACGTTGTCCTGCATCGACGCCGTTGAGCATCATGTCTGGCATTGCGCCGTTCAACTGGGCGATCCATTGCTGCCAGAACTGCTGCAACTCTTTGCGCCACACCTCCGGCTCGGCGGCGTTCAGGCTGAATGTCACCCCCAGCACCGCTTCGCGCTGGGCCTTATCCAGCGTCTGGTACATCGCTTCAAACCCGTACAGCAGGTCCAGTTTGGTAAACACCACGTACAGCGGCAGCTGGCTATGCAGCGCCTGACGCACATCCTGCAAACGCTGATGGAGGCTGGCAACCATGTTTTCGCGCTGAGCCTTGTTCGCCGTCAGCAACTGATGCAGATCGACGGTGAGGATCAGGCCGTTCAGCGGCTGGCGTTTACGGTGTTCAACCAGCCAGTTCAGCAGGCTTTGCCACAGGCGGCTATTGAGCGCCGCTTTGCCCACGATGGACAGCGTTGGCTGCTCGATCAGCTCACCTGCCGGATCGATCAGCACCGCCTGTTCACCCAGCCAGCAGCGCACGCGCAGCTCACCGGCGTCTTCCACGCTGGTCAGTTCCGGGCTGGCGATTTCGGTCAGCTTGTAGCCTTCTTTGATCAGGGTGCTTTTGCCGCTGTTGCGGGTGCCAATCACCATGTACCAAGGCAGGCGATAGAGATAAGCCGGGGTATTCAGCCGCCGTTGCAACTGCTGCTTCCAGACGCCCAGATACTGGTCCTGCTGTTCGATATCAGCCAGGATCGGATCGTCGACCTGCGTTTTAGCCTGCAGTTGCAGCTTTTCCAGCTGCTGTAAACGTCGCACCATTTTGAAGGTGAGCCAGCACACCGCCAGCAGCACCACCAATGCCGTCACCAACCAGCGGCTCAGCAAAGGTTCGAACGGTTGGTAATCCTTCAGCTTCCATTCCGGCCCGTAAATCCAGACCCAAATCAAGCCGATACAGGCCAACAGCGCCAGCACCACCGGCACCGAGGCTTTGATACGCGGAATGGCTGGTCTGGCAAAATGAATAAATGAGGGCAATTTCATGCGTTAACGCTCCTGTTCCCTTCCCTGGCCATCACGGCTTGAGCTGCCGCTGCTTGTCTGTCAGCAAGGCGATCAACGCCGGTTCCCATTCGCTTAGCTGCACTTGCTGCCCCACCTGCAACAGGTTGTGGTAGTGCTGCTGTGCCAGCGCCGTCATCCCCGCTTTTTCCAGTAACTGGGCGCTGAGCAATTGCAGGTAAAAACGGTCCCTGGGTTCGGATTGCTGCGATTGCCGATCGATCATCTGTAACGCGGCTTCCAGTCCTTGCTGTTGATAGCATTGCCAAATTTCATCCTGTTCAATAGTGTTACCTCCCCCTTTGGCACCCGTTTCCTGCTGTAACCAGCTGGCAGATTCAGGGGAGAGGAATGGCGTCATATCGGTAAAATAAAGGGTGGTTAACGCCGGCATCCGCTCGATAAAGGCGCTCAGCTCGTCACGTATGGCCTGCGCAACCCCTGTATATCCCAGCCGAATAGCGATCTGCGCCGAAAGCGCGTGGCCATCCAGCCAGTAAGGTGCCAGTGCCAGGCTCTGTTCCACCTGTTGCCACAGGGCCAGATCCGCAGTGGCCACGCGCCCCAGATAATCGGCCATGCGATCGACAGAGACAGCAGCCAGCGGCGTGCGCCCATCGGCCTGCGCTATCGGTGGCGCGGTCAAGCTGCCCCAGAGGGCATGGCGACGCAGGCGGAAACCAATGGCGGCCTCGGGGTGCAGTTCACACAGCAAATCCGCCATTTTCAGCAGCGTTTGCCGCCAGGCTTTATCGCTGGAGTTATCAATGCTCAGGCTGGGGCTGATCGTTCTGCCAGCAGAGGCTGATGTCGATGCCGAACCAGACTGAGGGCGTTCTTCCTCCTCAACCACCGGTTCAACAGTGCGAGTAGGCAACCGCGCGTAGCTGGCACGCAGGCTATCCACCTCTTTCGCCAGGGCCGGTTCCTCGCTGTGCCAAACCTGGGCCAGATGTGCCAGCAAACCTTGCACATCCTGGCGTTGGGCGTCCGTCGCCCGTTGGCTAAAGCTGCCGCTGGCGCTGTCAAAACGCTTGAGGATCTGCTGGGCAAAGCGGCGCTTATGCAGCGGGTTCAACGGCCAGGCACTGGTCCAGAAGTTCTGCACGTAAGCGGTCAGCAAGGAGATCGCCAGCATCAGGTCGCCCGGTTCACCGCCGTGCTGCAAGGTACGCAGCAGGTGCACCACCAAACGGAAGTCTTTGCTTTTTTGCGACAGCAGAGCCATCGCCTGCTGCTGAAGGTCATCGATATTCAGCGAGCTGTGGGTCAGCGAACCCACTTTGACCATCTGGCTGTCGATATGCTCCCATTGCGGATCGTCATCGGCCAACGCCTTGGCGGTCTGCTCGGGCGTCAGCGGTGTCAGCAATAATGCATGCCAGGGATGTTGTGACGTGCTATCCATAGTCCTCACCAGTGGCAGGCGTTACGCAGCGGTTTCAGCGCTGGCGTTAACTGCGAAATATTAAATGTCAGACGGGGTAACCCGCCGTTGGTACCGTCGATCGTCAGCGTCTGCGCCGACATCAACCGCTTGATCTCATCAATACCGGCCAGGCCCCGGCTAGATTCCAGCAAATAGCCGTTTTCACGCAGGAACCACTGCACGTTAAACCTGTCGCTATCCGCCGTTAGCGTCACCGCACCGTCTTTTTGCGGGCCGACCAAGGCGATCTGCAAACGGGTAATGTTGTCGATGCAGCTCAGCATCAACACCGGCCGCGGTGGCGGCACACCAATCGCGGGCGTGGTCAGCACCACCTGCGGGTTGTTGCCCTGCCCTTCGCTTATCAGGAATGCCGTCGAGTGATCGCGGCGGCCTTTTTCCTGCGCCATGGCTCGCTGCCAGGCTGGCCCGGCCTGTACCTGACCTGGGTTGTCGCCGCTGGCCGCTGACAACGCGTTGTCGTAGCAGTCCAGACGCACCAGCGGCGAGCTTTCACTGCGGCAGTTCATCAGCAACGCCAACTGATGCGCATCCCCTTCGGGCTGCGCCAGCGAAAGGCCGCTTAGCCACTCGGTGGCTGAATTGCTGCCGGAAAGCAGTAACGAACCGATCAATAACCACGTATTCATAGCTAACACCTGTATTTCGCCAACTTGTAACCCAGGGTGCGCGGCGTGATCCCCAGGCTGTCGGCGATGCGGTTTTTGTCATTGCCATACAGACGCTGGCGCTGCGTCAGTACCGCGGCTTCAAACGCCTCCACCGCGCTAGATAGGTCATCTATCTTGCTGTAATCGCGTGATAGCTCTGGCGAGGTGGAAACGTCGGAGGTACTCAGCGAGACCATCAGCTCATCCAGCTGTTTTTCACGCACCTTGAACATCGAACGCAGCTGGACCAGTTGCGATCGCAGATGCTCCACCTCTTGCAGCTTGTTGAGGCGGTGCTGAAAAATCTGGCAATAGATGGAGAACATGCCGCGGCTGTCCACAAATCGATCGATATCCTCGGCAAACACCGCTATCACCCCGCAGGCCCGCCCCTGGAAATCAAACAGCGGTACGCCATACATGCTGCAACCGTTGGGCAACGCCTCAATAAAGCCGCGAAAGCCGTCATCTTCGATGCGCACTCCGCGATTGAGCGCGTACCAGACTTCGGGCGCGCCATTACGCAGCACCCGCACCAACGGGTGGTTGGTGTCTTCGATATCGGCTTCCAGCTTCACCGTGGCACGACGGTTGGCATCAGACAGGCGCAGACATTCCAACTGCCCCTCGCTGGCGTTGAACATCGCCACCATCAAGCCATCAAACCCGTGACGGTGGTGATCCAGCGTCAAAAAGCCATGGACCAAATGCTCGACCGAATCGTTTTCCAGCAGCGCCAGTAAGCATTTCAGCCGTTGCCTCATAGCGCCTCCTCGACCTGAGCGGTAAACGCATTTCCCTCCGTGGCAATGCGGATATGGCTGATTGCCGTACCTGCCGCCATTTTTTGCAACAGCAGTAGGGAAACCGGTGGCAACAACGCCCCGTCGATAATCGACTCCAGCATGCGCGCCCCGTTCTCGGCACGGGTGGCGCGCAGCAGGATCTCGTCGATTACCTCAGGCTCAATCACCACTTCGGCGTTAAAGCGCTGACGCAGCAGGTTATCCAGGCGTTTGAGCTTGCCGTGGATGATGGTTTGCAGCGTGTCTTTGCCCAGCGGCAGGTACGGCACTACTTCCATACGCGCCAACAGGGCAGGTTTGAAGAAGGCCGCCAGCTCGGGGTACAGCAATTCGCCCAGCAGTTCCGGCTGTTCGGCGTGATCGACAATGGTCTGATAACCCAGGTTAGAGGTCAGGAAGAACACCACGTTCTTGCAGTCGATGATGCGGCCTTCGCCGTCGGCCAGTTCACCCTTGTCGAACGCCTGATAGAACAGGTTGAGCACGTCGGGATGGGCTTTTTCGACTTCATCGAGCAGCACCACCGAATAGGGTTTCTGGCGAATGGCTTCAGTCAACACGCCGCCTTCGCCATAACCCACATAGCCCGGCGGTGAGCCGATCAGGCGCGAAACGGTGTGTTTCTCCTGGAACTCGGACATGTTGATGGTGGTGAGATAGTGGCGCCCGCCGTACAACAGCTCGGAGATCTGCAATACGGTCTCGGTTTTACCGACGCCGCTTGGCCCCACCAGCAGGAAAGCCCCCATTGGGCGACCCGGACGGCGCAAATCGGCCCTGGCGGTCAGCAGATGCTGATGCAGGCAGTGGATCGCGGTTTCCTGGCCTTTGATCTGATCGCCAAGATACGTTGGCAGCTCGGTAACCACCGACAATTCGCTCTGCGACAGGCGGTTTAACGGCACGCCGGTCCACTCGGCGATCACCGCCGCGATCTGATGCTTATCCACGTGTGGAGACACCAGGGTTTGATGCTGTTGCAGTTGTTCAAGCTCAGCACCCAGCGCAGCCAGATTAATAGCCTGTTCTTCCGTCGCATTCTCTTCCTGCGTCAGCAGCTCTGCCCGCAGGGCGATGATCTGCTGCACCAACTGCTGCTGGGTTTGCCAACTGGCATTCAGGTCTGCCAGTTGCTGTTCGATCTCAGCGCGCTGCTGTTGCAACACCGATAAACGCTCATCCGGCTGGCTCAGGTTGAGGCGCTGCTCACGCTCCAACATCTGGATTTCCATCGCCTGCTGGTGCAGCTGCGTTTTCAGTGCCGACACCTGGCGCGGTGCCGAAGTCAGGTTGATCGCCACCCGCGCGGCGGCGGTATCGAGCACGTCGATGGCCTTGTCCGGCAGTTGGCGGCCAGAGAGATAGCGATCGCTAAGCACCGCCGACGCTTGTAGTGCCTCGTCGTCGATCAGCACGCCATGCGCCTTCTCATAGATAGTGCGCAGGCCGCGCATGATCACCGTAGCCTCTTCAGCACTCGGCTCAGAGACTTTCACCAGTTGGAAGCGGCGCGACAGCGCGGCGTCTTTCTCAAAATACTTTTTGTATTCGCTCCAGGTGGTGGCGGCGATGGTTTTCAGCTCACCGCGCGCCAACGCCGGTTTCAACAGGTTGGAGATATCCAGGCCACCCTGCTGATTGCCCGCGCCGATCAGCGTATGGGCTTCATCAATAAACAGGATGATCGGCGTGGCCGACTGGGCAACTTCCGCCATGATCCCCTTGAAGCGCTTTTCGAACTCGCCTTTGACCGCAGCACCGGCCTGTAACGCGCCGAGATCCAGCGTCATCAGTTCGCTGTTGCACAACTTTTCCGGCACCTGGCCGTCCACGATGCGCAGCGCCAGGCCTTCGATCAGGGCGCTTTTTCCTACGCCAGCCTCACCCACCACGATTGGGTTGTTCTTGCGGCGGCGGCACAGGATATCGATCATCAGATCGATTTCTTCATCGCGGCACAGCACCGGATCTAAGGTGCCTTTACGGGCCTGCTCGGTCATATTGCTGGCATAGCGAGCCAGCAGGCTTTCACCATTGGCGGCGGCAGCGGCGGTTTTATCACCCGCTTTCGCTACCCGAGGGGCTTCTGCGGAATCGGCGGTCCAGTCAGCAAAGTTCTGGCGCAGCAGTTCGCGGTTCACCGGGGATAACAACCGGCTGGCCGCCGGTGTGAGATAACGCATAGGGCTCAGCAGTAAGGTCAACAACATCACCCCGCCGCGCAGCTGGCTGTGATCCATTTCGGCCGACGCCAATAACCAACTGTCCTGCAACCACTCCACCAGCAAAGGGGAGAAGCTGGGATAAGCCTGAGTGACCGACTGATAGCCGGAAATACGTTGATCGAGCGACTCACGCAATGCGTCAGTGTCCACGCCAGCATGATTAAGGATCACCCTGACGTCGCTTAAGGGGCTGGCGACCATCTGCATTAATACCTGCGAGACCGTCACTTCCGCTTCCTGCAGGCTGACGCAGTGAGCCGCCGCCGCCTCCAGTGCATGGCGGGCGATGGGATTAAGGCGGTTTACCAGCGTGGGCAAGTCAATTTGAATCATCTGTGCTTCCTAGCTCAATAAATTGTTTAGCTGCTGCAAAATATCCTGAGTCTGTCCATGTAACTGGATGGCATAAAACAGGTAAATCACCGTCAACAGGCCTAAGCCACCCCATAGCAGATGCTTGATGGTCAACCGTTTACTCAGGTAATAGCGCCCGCCGGTGCGGCTTTGTTTCTGGTGCAAGACGGTCGCGGGGGCTTCACCGCGCAGCTGTTGCAGTTGGTGATGCAGCCGACGGAACAGCCGTTCAAAGTCATCGCTGTTTTGCAATGTCACCTTGTAGCGGCCGCGATAACCCAGGCAGAAACACAGGTAGATGAACTCCAACAGATCCTGATAACGTTTGGGTTCGCCCATCAGGCGCTCCAGCAGGACGTACACCTTCTCACCGCCCCAGGTTTCGTTATGGAAATGCACCAGCAAGGACTGCTGTAGCCAGCCGTTTTGCGTATTCCAACCGTGCCCTAACGCCGTCTCATCGATAAAGGTACAAAGCACGTAGCGGAACGAAACGATCGCCCCTGGCTCGTAGCCTTTGGTTTGCAGAAACTGCTCAATGGCGCGGATATCCGTCACCACCTGCTGATAAAGCTGGTCTGGCAGCGGCTGGTTTTCCATGTCCTTCAAGCGCAGCACCATGCCGAGTAACGGCGTGGCGGCATCCACCATCGCATTCAGGCTCTCGCCGCGCAGCGGGAGCTGATATTGCCGATACGAAGTGACGGTTTCCGTTTCGGGCAGCGCGGGGTTATCCGTGACGGCATGCATTTTCATTAGCTGCTCCTAATCGCCCAGAACTGCATATCCAGTTCTGGGAAGTCACCCGAAACGTGGAAGGCAATCGCGTTGCTTTGCAGGACCTCTTTCCAGGTCGGGCTTTGTCGATCCAACATGAAGTAGGTGTAGCCGGAATGGTAAGGCAGTTGACGCGGTGCGGCAGAGAGCGCCACCAGCGGCACACCTGGCAGTTGCAGGCTAACCAGCTCACGGATTTTCTCCAGCGAGGTGATCTTGGTTTGCTGCACGAATTGACGCCGCAGCTGTTCCTGCGGGATCTGCGCCCGGACGGCCAGCACAAAGTCGGCGCTGCGCAACAGATCGCTGTCGTTGATCGTCCCCACACGAATGCCGTTAGGCTGCGGATGCAGCTGTACCGAGATGGCACGCGGTGTCAGCACCGTGCTGAGCGTTTGGCGCATCGCCAGGAACAGCGGCTGGAAGCAGTCGGTCAGGTTGTCATGGTTATAGACGATGAAGCTGCCCGCCAGACGTGATTCGTCGGTAAAGGTGCGCAACTCGCCGCAGGTTTGCACCAGGTGGCTATAAAAATCCTGTGGGTGCAGCACTGCCTGATGGGACAGATGGGTGAATAGTGGCTGCATGCGGTTGAACACCTGCAGCATCATAAATTCGGCCACGTCGGCAATCCCCTGCTGGCCCGGCGAACCGATACGTTTGGCCAGCAACCGGGCGCGCTCCACCAAGGTGCCTTCCACTTCATCCATGAAGTCTTTCAACTGTACGGAAGCGTGCAGGGTGGTGCAGGTAGGAATAAATTCTTCATCCAGGATCAGCGAGCCGTCCGGGTGCTTCTCTTTGATGCGGCAGACCGGCAGCACGGAATAGGCGCTGAGATCTTCAGATCCCTGCATCAAACGCGGCGCAAGCTGGGCCAGCAGCAATTGGCTGACATCGCCGCCGTCGGTGTGCAAGTCACGCACGTCATCGGTATGTTCGGCGTAGCGGATCGCCCCAGGCAGTTGGCTGTGCGGGCTGGCAACCTCATTGATGGTGTCGTTGAGCATCGGCAACGCCAGATAGATATCGCGGCTGGCGGCATCGTTGCAGTTCAGTACATCCAGCGGCTTGGGCGAGCAATCCTGATAAGGAATATCAAACACCGTGCCATCAGCCATGCTACCGCTGGCGTTGGTCAAGCCGATACGCCCCAGCTTGAGCAGTTCCTGATTGATCTGCAGCGAGTGGAAGCCATAGGTGTAATTGGTCAGCGCGGTGATGCGGCGCTGCAGCTGATAATCGTTATGTCTTTGTTGCTGTTGAAAGTGTTGTGGCTTAATGAACAGGCCTTCGCGCCAGATCACCCGATTCTTGGTCGGCATGGTTATTCTTCCTCTTTCCTTAAGTCGATTTCATCCGCTTTAACGTGGATCAGCACGCCGTAGTTATGACCAACATCGCTGAGCTTGATGATTTTTTTCCATTCAGCGCGATCAACGTCGGCATAGTAGGCAATCACCCCCAGATAGTGGGTCTTCTCTTCCAGCTCAATGGCGGGTAACGGTTTATATTGGCTCGGCAGCAGGGTGTATTCCTGGTGGTCGATGTAGTTCTTACTGAGCGTTTTCTTCAATATTTCCGTGTCGAGCTGGTCGTAATCGGCCGCCAACAGTTTGGAATCGTCGCTCAGGTACACCACCGCAATCTCGGTCGGCGCGGCCTCACCTTTCTCATTGGGGTTGATGTTCGCGTCCGCCAGCAGCGTTAACCGCAGCGTAGAAGGCTGCTCGGTAACGCGCTCCGGCTTCTTGTTTTTCCATATCGTGCATCCTGACAGCATCAGCACCAGGCATAGCGCAGTCGTCAGAAAGTATCCTCTGCCACCTTTCATCGTTCGCTGTCCTTCATCCCCTGGCGCAGCGCCTGGTCGTAAGCCTGTTCATACACTTCGCCAAACAGCTTTTCGAAGCCCTGCTGGCGGCTGGAGGCCAATTCCTGGTAGTAGTTTTTGTACATTTCCCAGGCCCAGGCGGAGTCTTGTTCCTGGCGCTCGTTGCTGCGCATGTAATGGCTAAAGCGCGTCAGCAGTCGCTCTGGGGAGAAAGCTTCCAGCATGGTGCTCAACGCCTGGGCAATCGCCTGTTGGTTGGCCTGATGGTGCAGGCGCAGGTTATGCAGGCTCTCGGCCACCGCCGCCGGGGCGGAAAGGTGCACCGGGCTTTTTTGATCGGCAAACAGCAGGCTGAGGGTGGTGTCGTAATCCATATTCAGGCGCAGCGGGTTATCTTCGATTGGCCGCAAATGCTTGTCCCGCAGGCCGTGTTGGCTGCGCTGCAAGGCCAATAGCCCTTCAATAGCGGCCCTGAGCGTTTTGCCAGCTTCCTCGAGGAAGTCATTGGCCTCCTGGCTGTTGCGGATTGGCAGTTGCGCGCCAAAACCCCGCATCAGCGGCGTGATCGCCACGTGCTGCTGTTCCATCTTGCTGTCTGACGGTGCCTGCTGGCCGGAAAGAAAACTGCTGATTTGCGGCAGATCGATAAACTCCTGATCCATGGCACTGTCCTTGGTGATATCAGAAAGTGGAGAAGAGAACAGCGGATCGCGGTAGCGATCCTGTTGTAATGATTGATCGGCACCGGTGAGGGCGCTCAGAGGTTCGTGCATCGTCAGGCTCTCGGTTTCCAATACCCGCAGCGGGTCGTGGCTGAAACCGTTGGCGACCGTGGCAGCGAGGCGGTTGTCCTGCTCATGGTGGGAAACCTGTGTATTGCCCCCCTCCATCATCGCTTCCAACGGGTTGCTGTAGCTGGAGACCAGCGATTCTGGCGAAACCATCAGCGGATCGATCATATCGGCGCTCGAGCGGCTGATATGGCTCTTGATGGCCAGATTGCCTACGCTGATTTCATCACCTTGCTGGATGCGCACCAAACCGGAGTTTGCCGTCAGCATCGACTGGTTAATACTCACCGCACCGTTGAGCACCCGCAGGCAAAAGGACCCATCACGCCATTCAATGGCAAACTGTGAAGGGCTGATATTGCCGCCCTGATCTTGAATAGACCAATGATGGCTGCCGTCACTGCCAACCACCCCACCCTGTGCATTAAACAGGCTGCTGGCCGGTTTGCCACTTTCCAATCTGTCGCTATTGACGACTCGCAATGATAGCGTCGGTTGCTGTTTATCCATGATCTCTCTTCCTGAATCTTGATTGTCATTCCATAACGCTGATGGTTACGTGGGGCTGTTGCTCGGGTTCCCCGAGGAAGCTGGTCCAGCCCAGCAGGTTGTTTTGTTCTGTCCCCAGGATCATGCCGCCCACCTGCTGCTCTGCCAGACCCAGGCGTAAATCCCACGAAAACTGGTCGCGCATAATGAAAGCCACAAACATCTCTAACGGCTCGTAATTCTCCCCGTTAGGTAAAAATGACAAGAACTGTTCACGCGTCAGTTGGTTGAGGCACAACTGATATTTGCCACTGCGATCCGCTACCTGCGATCCCAGTGAGAAATTGACGCCCAGCACCGATTTCCCCTGGTATTTCTGGCCGCTGACCTTCACCCTGCCGCCCAGGCGATTCTGCTGCTCCGGGGCAATTTTGACCTTGCGCAGTTGCCAACTTTGCAGCGTCACATCTGCCAGGTTGAAACAGTGCGCCACCAGGCTGCAAATCACTTCCGGGGCACGCCCAGGGCTGGCCAGCAAACCGGCATAGGCCAGCATTTTGCCGTGGTGGATGCGCAGTTTTTTGCGGATCGCCTCGTTACTTAATCCCACTAGCGCAAACATGCGCTGCGAGACATCATCGTTACCACCCTCGTCAAAGCAGATGTAGTAGCGGTATTTGCGCCAAATCTGATGCAGCAGCGTTAACAGCCGGTGGTTGAACACGTTGAGAAAATCCGTCAGGCGGTTTTCATTCTGGGCATCTTCCCAGGCCAACGAATCCAGGTAGTAACCGGGTAACGGCGACTGGCTGCCATGCAACCCAAGGAAAGAGACTTCCAGCTCAAACTGGCCGCGAGCGGAAGTCTCCAACGCGATCACGTCACGGGTTGGAAAAGCCAGGCTGGCGGTCGATTTAAAGCGGATAGCCTCATCGGCTGGCCTGGCTGAACCCGGGGATTTTTGCCACGCTACCGCCATTTGGTTGAGCAGCTCGACCAATTGGTAAAAGTTATAACGTGACACATCCAGCACTGGCTCCGGCGGTACGCCTTCACCCGCGCTTACATCAATGCATGTTGACCCGTCTGTACCGGCCATTGGTAACATTCCTGATTATCAAGATTGATGACTTTCAAAAGGTGGAACGAGTTGACGCTGGCATACAGGGAGAAGAAGCGTGCCAACACCGTACCAAACAGGTAGAGCTCACCTTCAGAACCAAAAGCGCTTTGCTCCAGCCAGAGGGTGGTTTGCAGACCTCTGACCGGTAAACCACGGAACAACCTGTCGATCGGCTGGGTTTCGATACGCGAAATCGCGTCCAGTTTTTTTTGCGACGACCGAGCGGATTGCCGGTTGTGTACGCTGGGAAAATCATAGGTCTGCAGGATCTGTTTTAACGAATCCTTGTCCAGTAATGACATGTAGTTCAATGACATATTGGACAATAGAGACCATTGCAGGCTGCCATCCAACACCGGATACAGCGGTACCGAAGGCCGGGTAATATTACGGAAGGTGGCAAATGACGGGCCTGCTTGCGTCCGTTGGCAAATATCACCCACGCGTAGCGCCAGCGGTAATTCGCGGTTGGTACAGGTCATGCTGACCGACACGTTTTCTTGAGACAGCGCCACCTGCGTCTCATCACTGCGCACAAAGGAGATGTAATGCTCAAAGCCCTTACGGAACAGCGAGTTTCTCACCCGCAGGCGGTAATAGAGCATGTTGCGTTCCTGCGCAGGCTCCACCTGATGATGGAAACTTTCGAACGCCGGATAGCTTCTGGCCTGCCCCCGCCCGCTGCCCTTGGGATCTTTGCTTAACCAGCTCTCCACGCGATCGACCGAGAAAATCTCGTAGCGCTCAGGATGATGGTAGCTGGCACACAGCGGATATTCGGTTTGTGTGCCATCCAGGGCTATCGCCTCGCTGTCGCGTTTGAACAGGTTCACCGCCGGGGTACAGTTCAGGCGCAGGGTAGTTGGCCGTATCTTGACCTCAGGCGGCAATGGCTGGGAGAAATGCAGATTGAGGGTGAATTCGCTGGCTTTCAGATGCGCGGGGAAATCCACCACGCCGGCCACGTCAAAGAACAGGAAGCCTTCCGGGAAACAGAAATACTCCTGCAGGATACGGTAGCCGACATAGGCGTTTTTCGGATATGGCAATAGCGCATCTTCACGCTCAAAGCCCACCGGGTTGAAATCGAAGTCCGGCATCGGGATGGTGATGCCGTTGACCACCAGGTCGGCCCGTTCGAAATAGTGACTGATCCAGAAATAGAGCTGGGTGCTGGTGTAACCGTCCTCACCCAGATAGAAACGCAGTTTATCGAGCCGCATTTCTTGCACGTTCAACTCTGCCTTGGCGCCAAAGTGAATGCTCAATATTCCCTGTTCGTTGCTGTTGTTGACGGCGATATCCTGGATGCCCATCGGAAACAGCCAGACATCCCGACAGAGGGTGAAGCTGCACTGGGGCCCGTGTGTTTCGCTGTCGTTTTGCAACGCACCACGTTCCGCCCTTTGCGCAATCGGGACGCTCTCGATCTGGCTACCACGCTCGATCAACGTCGCTTCAGTGAGTGCACTGCTGTTCGGCGTGTATTCGACGATGGTCATGCTGGGCACTGGCCGCAAATAGTTCGGCCACAGCATATTCAGCAGGCCGTGTGTCAACTCCGGGAACTGGTCGTCGATCTTTTCGCGCAGATTGCCGGTCAGAAAGGCGAAGCCTTCCAACAGCCGCTCAACGTCTGGATCGGAACCCTGTTCGGATAAAAAGGCAGCAAGGTGCGGCCGTTCGATTGCGGCATCACGCCCTAGCTGCCGGAGATAATCCAGCTCATCCCTGAAGTACTTTTCGAACGACATTATGCTTCCTGGTTTAGGCAGTAACGGCGGTTGCTGTCCAATTGAATATTGAACTCAACC
Source organism: Serratia sp. PL7 (assembly GCF_945957435.1). Classification (NCBI taxonomy): domain Bacteria; kingdom Pseudomonadati; phylum Pseudomonadota; class Gammaproteobacteria; order Enterobacterales; family Yersiniaceae; genus Serratia; species Serratia sp. PL7. The sequence continues at coordinate 606,872 of NZ_CAMFLB010000002.1, forward strand.
ACATCGCCGATATTGTCGAAATCAACGTGAGCACTGATATGGAAACTCAATAACAGTGGGTCCCCCTGATCCACCAGGGATTGAACGGTAACCTCGGAAATTCTTGGCTCGTAGCGCTCAATACACTCCTTGATGGCCTGCTCAATACTCTTACGGAAATCAGACGTGGTTGCCGTGGCATCATTGAGATCAATAACCCCCAGGCCTGCAGCACTTTGGCAGGCTCCGGGGCGCGAATTGAGGACTTCGTTCAAATGCTGCTTGATTGAGATTAATAGCTCTTGAACACGGCTATGTGAGGAAGGGCCAAAGCCCTTCCCCTGGATACGCTCAAACAAGCTGGCAGAACTTCCTCGCTCCCAATTAAGAAGCGCAGCCATTGCCTGTTATTCCTTATCCAAACGACCAACCAGCGAGAGCTCGAAACTGGCTCCCATGTATTTGAAGTGTGGACGCACCTGCATCGCCACCTGGTACCAGCCCGGATCCCCTTCGACATCCAGCACCTGGATCTGAGCAGAGCGCAGAGGACGGCGGCTGCGGACATCGGTCGGTGGGTTTTCCTGATCGGCAATGTATTGCTTGAGCCAGATGTTCAGCTCACGCTCCAGATCCTGACGCTCTTTCCACGAACCAATCTGCTCACGCTGTAGCACTTTGATGTAGTGAGCCAGACGGTTGATGATGAACATGTACGGCAGTTGGGTACCCAACTTGTAGTTGGTTTCCGCCATTCGCCCTTCATGGGTATTCGGGAATACCTTCGGCTTTTGGACCGAGTTGGCCGAGAAGAAGGCCGCGTTGTCGGTTCCTTTGCGCATGGTCAGGGTAATAAAGCCCTCTTCCGCCAGCTCAAATTCACGACGATCGGTGATCAGCACTTCGGTCGGGATCTTCGCCTGTACCTGGCCCATCGCCTCATAGAGGTGAACCGGCAGGTTGTGCACCGCACCACCGCTTTGTGGCCCAATGATGTTCGGACACCAGCGATACTTGGCAAAGCTGTCTGTCAGGCAGGCTGCCAGCAGGAATGCGGTGTTGCCCCACAGGAAGTGTTCGTGATCCTTGCTGACGTCTTCGTAGTAGTTGAAATTCTTGATCGGGTTTTCAACGGTGGAATACGGCAAACGCAGCAGGAAACGTGGCGTGGTCAGGCCCAGATAGCGGGAGTCTTCCGACTCGCGCAGCGCACGCCATTTGGTGTGTGCTGGCCCTTCGAACACCGACTTCATGTCTTTGATGGCTGGCAGCTCGGTAAAGCTGTTGATACCAAAGAAGTCCGGCGCAACGCTGGAAAGGAACGGCGCATGTGCCATGGCCCCAACGGCGCTGACGTATTGCAGCAGCTTCATATCCGGGGTGCTGTTGCTGAACGCATAGTTACCGATGATGGCTGCGGTAGGTTCGCCGCCAAACTGGCCATAACCGGATGAATACACGTGCTTGTAGAAACCAGACTGGATAATTTCCGGCGAGAACTCAAAATCTTCCAGCAGCTCTTCTTTCGTCGCGTGCATGATGTTGATTTTGATGTTTTCACGGAAATCGGTGCGATCCACCAACAGCTTCAGTGAACGCCAGGAGGATTCGATTTCGCGGAATTCTTTGGCATGCAGAATTTCGTCCATCTGGGCACTGAGCTTTTTATCCAGCTCAATGATCATTCTGTCGACCAACAGCTTGTTGATCGGTTCTTCGTTGGTGCCGGTGTCCAGAATGCTGCTGATAAATGCAGCCACGCCCTGTTTGGCGACGTCATAGCCATCATTGCCCGGCATCATGCGGGTCTGAGACATGATTTCGTCTAGCAGGAAAGTGGTACTGGTAGGTTCGGCAGCTAAAACCGCATTTTCTTCATGTAAAGACATACGTAAAATTCCCTCTTTCCGTCTCAATTATTTCTGATTAAGAATGTCCAGTTCCTTTAGCAACTGCTCACGCATTTCTTCATTGCCTAGGAGATCTTGCAGACGAGAACGGAAGGCAGGAATGTTGCCCAGAGGCCCTTTCAGGGCGACCAGCGCTTCCCGCAGTTCCAGAATTTTTTTCAGTTCAGGGACGTTTTTCGCCACGTTATCCGGTGAGAAATCGTCGAGGGAATTGATCGCCAATGTTACCGGCATCTCTTCTTTCCCTTCGCCTTCCAGGTGATTGGGTACAGTGAACGAAAGGTTGATATTGGCTTCGTTCATCACCGCGTTAAAGTTGTTCTTGCTGACGGAAACGACCTGACGTTCTTCAATCGGAGTATCTTCACGAACCCCCTTGAGATCGCCAACAACCATCAGGTTCAGTGGCAGTTCGATTTCAGTGGTTTGATCGCCCGTGTTAGGAACATACTTAATGTTGATCCTTTCCTTGGGGGCAACACTGCTTTGATTATTCTTACTCATCACTCGTCCTTTTAGTCACAATAAGGGAATACCAGCTAATGTTTGTTGAATGAGCACCGGAAAATGACATTCAGATATCATCCATGCTAATAGAGTCATCGCCATCTATTCAGATAGTAAATCTATCACCGTAAACCTAAATACCTTCCTCCTATGCCGTGCCGAAGTCTGCGAATAATCCAGTTTTACGCGCAAAGTTGGGAATCCTCCTATATTTCACGAGACTCTGAGAATTATCCCAAATAATGACAAAACCCCGAACACGGGATTGCTGCCCACGGCAAAAACTGGACATTTCCTGCATTAGCATAGCTTCACTGAATGTATCGTCCCCGATCTGACCGGTAAAAGTCCATAAATTTTTCTTTACTAAGCTTCCTAATAATTTATCTCCTGGCGAGAGCAACTTTCGGCTTATGATCATAAAAAATAATTTTATAAAATTTAATTAATGCAATAAAAACATATAGTTATGAAATAATATAATTTTAATAATTATGTTTAACCCACAAACCATAACCTACATCAATATCTAATCCAGCATAAAACACCAATAATACAAATATTATAATCATTTATACCATTAAGGATACCAATAAACCTTGCAAATTTGTGAGTGGCTTGGCACTAGGGAAAGACCCGATTATAGTGATGGCCGAAGTGAGAAGTGGGGCAAGTCACATTCGAGGTCGATTATTATCGGCGAGGGGTGTGACTAGCATTGAGTTATTACTAAGCTTATCTAACAAGGATCTTTAAGATGCCAACTCCAGCTTATATCTCTATCACAGGGAAAACCCAGGGTAATATTACCGCCAGCGCATTTACCGCTGAATCTGTCGGTAACATCTTTGTTCAAGGCCACGAAGACCAAATGCTGGTTCAGGAATTTGAACATATTGTTACCGTACCAACCGATCCGCAGTCTGGCCAGCCGTCAGGGCAGCGTGCACATAAGCCATTCCGCTTCACCGTGGCTTATAACAAAGCTGTTCCATTGCTGTATAACGCATTGGCCTCTGGCGAAATGCTGCCAACGGTTGAATTGAAATGGTACCGCACCTCGATCGAAGGTAAACAAGAGCACTTCTTTACCACCAAACTGGAAGATGCCACCATCATCGATATCGACTGCAAAATGCCACACTGCCAGGATCCAACCAAGGCTGAGTTCACTCAGTTGGTTCGCGTTTCACTGGCATACCGTAAAATCACTTGGGAACACACCACCGCCGGGACTTCGGGTTCTGACGACTGGCGTGCCCCAATCGAAGCCTAAGGCCAGCCTTAGCTTCGCCCAAGCAGCCAATCGAGAGATTGGCTGTTTTTATTTCCGCCTACCACCAAGCTCAATGGCCAGCGGCTAGCCGCCAATCAGCTTGCCTCTGACAATGACTTTACCCGGTTTAATATCGTGATCGACGGCCCGACGGATAGCCAAACCCAACGCCTGCCAGGCGATTTCATGCAGATCGTGGGAAATACAGGGGAAATTAAACCCGTAAATCGCCGCATTGGAAACTTCATCAATACCAAACAGCGAGACATCTTTCATCAGCGCCAAACGATGATCGACACAGGATTTGATGATGCCTAGCGAGATCTGGTTATTACAGCCGACAAAATAGTCTGGCGGCGGCTGGCGATCGAGATACTCGTTAGTCACGCGCAGGGCGGCATCCATATAGAAATCCGCATGAATAATCTCCAGGCTCGCCACCTTGCCTTGCAGCGCAGCAATCAGCCCGGTAACCCGCTCTTTGGCCACGTTGGAATCCTCTGGCCCGGAAACCACCACCACCTTTTGGCTGTTCTGCTCCAGCAGATAACGCCCCGCCTGTAAACCGCAGTCCAGATTGTCGATATACACACCGCTGCAAAACGCCCCATCCAGTTCCCGATCGACCAGCACCACCGGGATGCCGAGTCTTTCCAGGTTTTTCAGGTAGCCGGGCGTGTAGTTTCGGTCCGATGAAATCACCGATAAAATGATGGCGTCCACGTTGTAGCCAATCAGTTTATCGATAATGCGGTTTTCATTTTCCTGCGACTCATAAGAGTCAAACACCAGCGTATCGTAGCCCGCTTTCTGCGCCTCCAGCGTCATCAGCCGGGTGAGTGCGCCAAAAAACGGGTTGGCCATATCAGGGTTGACGATGCCGATCGTTTTGCTTGCTTTAGCCCGCAGATTGCGTGCGGCCGTGTTCATCACATACCCCAGACTCTCCGCCGTCTTGAGGATGCGATCGAGCGTATCGGGGTGGACTTTATCCGGCTGGGAGAAGGCGCGGGATACGGTAATTTTGCTGACATTTGCAAGCGCTGCGACGCTCTCTAGCGTCGCTTTCAGTGGTCGATCGGCCGCCAAGTGTGACTCCTGGTTGGAACATATCATTTTGTATCATGACAAGGTGATCAAGGATTATCACCTCTTATGTAAATACTCTCATCACCGCAGCATCAACCGACGCGCCGGACGTTGGGATCGGTAAAAACATCCAGATCATCACGGCTTTGCGACGAGAACTCAGAAACCACCGCGCCAAGCTTGCCTGCCTGGAACCAGTGTCTGGTATTAGGCTTGATTGTATATTGTTCTCCCGCGCGCAACAAAATATAACGCTGGCAGGTATACCACTGTTCGAACCCGGCTGGAGGTTGGCAGGCTGGGGTCCCCCGCTCGGTGTTCAAGGTCAGGGCATCATCATCCACAAACAGATAGACCTCCCCCCAGCGGCAGCGGAACGTTTCCTGTTTGCCCGGCGTATCATCAAACGGCGGATGGAGATGCTCCGGACAGGTCTGGTGTGGAAACAACACCAGCTCCTTGGCGCAGTAGCGCGGGGTGTTAATGTAAGTGAGTAGCTGTAACCCCGAGCGCGGGTAATCGGCCAGGCCGAAATCCGTCAGCTCGATCTCCTGTTTTTCCACGTCGGTCAACCGTATGCCACAGCCTGCAAGCAAGGTTTGGGTTCTTTCTAACGCATCGATAGGTCGCTGCATGATGTCCTCGTTAACGTTAATGATATCGATACCATCATAATTAACATCACATGCCAATAAATGTGATCTTAACGACTATTTCACCTCATTAAACCAACAAATTTTAACACAAAAGCAAAAAACACAACCAACATCACACATTTTTAGCCCGCTCGCGCTTACTATCCTGATCATTGAAATGATATCGATACCATAAAAATGATACGAAAGGATGATAACCATGCAAGCATTAGTGCTAGAAAAACCCGGTAAAATCAGCATCCAGGATTGTCAGTTTGATGAAGTCCTTGGCGAAAACGATGTACAGGTCAAGATCCATTCCGTCGGTATTTGCGGCAGCGATGTGCATTACTATCAGCATGGCCGCATTGGACCGTTCGTGGTTAACGCCCCGATGGTGCTAGGCCATGAAGCTGCCGGCGTCGTCATGGCGGTTGGCAAAAACGTTCGCCACCTGCAGGTTGGCGATCGGGTTTGCATGGAGCCTGGCATTCCCGATCTGCAATCACAGCAATCCCGTGCAGGGATCTACAACCTGGATCCAGCCGTTCGCTTCTGGGCCACGCCGCCGATCCACGGCTGCCTGAGAGAGAGCGTCATCCACCCTGCCGCCTTCACCTTTAAACTGCCGGATAACGTCAGCTTTGCCGAGGGTGCCATGGTTGAACCCTTGGCTATCGGGATGCACGCCGCCACCAAGGCCGCGATCAAGCCGGGTGATATCGCGCTGGTGATTGGCGCTGGCCCCATCGGCGTGGTGACCGCCCTGGCGGCGTTGGCCGGTGGCTGCTCAGATGTGATTATCTGCGATCTGTTTGAAGAGAAACTGCAGGTGGCCGCCAATTATGAGGGGCTGCACGCGGTCAATATCAAAACCGGCAACCTGGCGCAAAAGGTCGCCGAGTTGACCAGCGGCAACGGCGTTGACATCGTGTTCGAATGCAGCGGGGCCAAACCGGCCATCGGCGGCGTCAGCGAGCATATTGCTCCCGGTGGCACCGCAGTGCTGGTCGGCATGCCGATCGATGCAGCCCCCATGGACATCGTGGCCGCCCAGGCCAAAGAGGTCACCTTCAAGACCATTTTCCGTTACGCCAATATGTATCCACGCACCCTGCGCCTGCTCAGCTCCGGCAAGTTGCGGGTCCAGCCGCTGATCTCGCAAAGCTTCAAGTTCAAAGACAGCGTGGCCGCCTTTGAACGCGCGGCGGCGGGTCATCCAACCGACATCAAAATCATGTTGGAAATGGAGTAACCCATGGCGCTCTATGCAGGCATCGACTGTGGTACACAAGGCACCAAGGTGGTGATTGTCGATGGCACATCCGGCACCATCGTGGGCCAAGGCAGCGCGCCGCATGAGATGATCAGCGACTCTTCCGGCCGCCGGGAACAGTTGACCGAGTGGTGGATTGAGGCATTGTTGCTGGCGTTTCGTCAGGCGATCGACAGCGCCAGCATTGACCCAGCGGCCATTGTCGCCCTGTCGGTTTCCGGGCAGCAGCACGGTTTCGTTGCTTTGGATGAACAAGGCGACGTGCTACACGCGGTGAAACTATGGTGCGACACCTCCACCCAGCGGGAAAACGACGTTCTGCTGGCGGGTCTGGGTGGCATCAAAGGTTCCTTGCAGAAGCTGGGGCTGATGGTGGCGGCGGGCTATACCGCGTCCAAGATCCTGTGGTTCAAGCAACAACATCCACAGCTGTGGGCACGGTTGAAAACGGTACTGTTACCGCATGACTATCTTAACTTCTGGCTGACCGGAGAGCGGGTCGCGGAATTTGGCGATGCCTCCGGCAGCGGGCTGTTTAACATTCGTCAGCGCTGCTGGGATCGCGATGCCGTAGCGCTGATCGACGATAGCGGCCTGCTGTGGAACGCCCTGCCTCGCCTGATCAACGCCGAGGAAAGCGTTGGCTACTTGCGCCCGGAAGTCGCAGCCCTGCTGGGTCTGCAGCCCAATGTCCGGGTGGCCAGCGGCGGCGGCGACAACATGATGGCGGCAATCGGCACCGGTAACATTCGCCCCGGTATCGTGACGATGAGTCTCGGCACCTCCGGGACGCTGTTTGCCTATGCCGATCGGCCGGTGGTCAGCCATTCTGAAGCGATTGCCGGTTTCTGCTCCAGCAGCAACGGCTGGCTGCCGCTGATTTGCACCATGAACGTCACCTCTGCCAGCACCTCGGTACAGCGCCTGTTACAGCAGGACGTGGCCGGATTCAATCAGGCCCTTGCCGCCACCGAGCCTGGAGCGGCGGGCGTGATGATGCTGCCATTCTTCAACGGCGAGCGCGTTCCACCACTGCCCGCAGCCAAGGCCAGCCTGCATAACCTGGACAGTGACAACTTTACCGGAGCCAACCTGTGCCGGGCCGTAGTAGAAAGCGCTACCTATGGCCTGCGTTACGGCCTCGACCTGTTCCAGCAGCAAGGTATTTCCACCAGCGAAATTCGCCTCACCGGCGGTGGCGCTCGCAGCGCCTGCTGGCGGCAGATCGTTGCCGACGTGATGAACTGCCCGGTGGTGTGTCTGGCAGAAAAGGAAACCGCTGCGTTGGGTGCCGCCATTCAAGCTATGTGGTGTGACAACCTTGTGGCCCAACCCGACCTGTTGGCCTCAGAAGAGTTAACCAGGCTATGCCAGCGTTTTGTCCGGCTGGATGAAGAGACCCGCGTGATGCCGGATCCGCAGCGCCAGCGGCAATATGCCGATCTGTATGCCGGTTACCTGAACCTACTGCAAAAAGAGTATCCCGAGGTGAAGCTATGACACGCGATCCCCAGACCCAAGCCCCGGCCTACTTGCTGGAAGTCACCGGCGTGAGGAAGTCGTTTGGCTCCGTCGTCGCACTGAAAAACGCCGAATTCTGCCTGCGCAAAGGGTCGATCCACGCGCTGTGCGGCGGCAACGGTGCCGGGAAATCCACCTTCCTCAGCATCCTGATGGGCTTTATCCAGCCCGACAGCGGCGATATTTTCGTCAATGGCCAACGCTGTGAGTTTACTCATCCAAAAGAGGCGCTGGCGGCAGGCATCGCCATCGTGCAACAAGAGCTGAGCGCCATCCCCGATTTGACGGTGGCCGAAAACATCTGGCTGGGGCGCGAACCCCGCCGCCTGGGGTTTGTGGATTTCAAAACCATGAACCAGCAGACCGCTGCGCTGTTGCAGGACCTGCATTTTGCCCTGTCGCCGACGGAAAAAATGCGCAACCTCAGCGTGGCGGAGCAGCAGTTGGTGGAGATCGCCAAGGCCCTCTCCCACTCCGATGCCGACATCATCATCATGGATGAACCCACGTCGGCCATCGGCGAGGAGGACGTGCAGAAAATCTTCCAGGCGATCACCCGTTTGGCCGCCAAGGGCAAAGGCATCATTTATGTCTCGCACCGTCTGTCCGAGATCTTCCAGATTGCCGACAGCTACACCATTTTTCGCGACGGTAGCTATATCCATGAAGGGTTGTTGCAAGATATCACCCGCGAGCAACTGATCGAGCACATCATTGGCGGCGAGTTCGAAAGCGAGTTTGCCAAGTTCAATCAGCCCGGCGATGAAGTGATGATGGAGGTGCAGCACCTGTGCTGGGGCAACAAGATCCGCGACATCAGCCTGACGTTAAAACGCGGCGAGATCCTGGGGATTTACGGGCTGGTAGGGTCCGGGCGCAGTGAGTTCCTCGATCTGATCTTTGGCATTCAGCACGCGGACAGCGGCACCATCCAGATCGGCGATCGTCAGCTCGCCAAACATTCACCACAAGAATCAATCAACAGCGGCCTGGCCTACGTGACGGAAGACCGCAAGGATACCGGCCTGGTGCTGTGCCGCTCGGTTAAAGAAAATATCAACGTAGCTTCGCTGGGTGCCATCAGCCAACTGGGCATGATTAACCCAGGCCAGGAACAGCAGCGTGCCAACGATATGATCCAGCGCTTCAACATCAAAACCCCCGATGCCGACCACATCGTCGGCAACCTGAGCGGCGGCAACCAGCAGAAGGTGGTATTGGGGCGTTGGGCCTTGCTCGATCCGCAAATCATGCTGCTCGATGAGCCGACGCGCGGCATTGACGTGGGGGCCAAAAAAGAGATCTACCGCTTTATGTCCGAATTCGCGCTAAAGGATAAAGCGATCATCATGGTGTCTTCCGAGCTGTCAGAAATTATCGGTATGAGCGACCGCATTCTGGTGTTTCGTAACGGCATGCTCGCCGGTGAATTATCGACTAAAAACGCCACGCAGGCGGAACTAATGAAACTGGCCGTATAGCCAGGCAATCAACTCATTATTTTAAAGAGAACTTACTATGAATGGCACCCACTCATTAACGCCCGGGTTAGCTTTTTTTACGCAAAATAAACGACATCTGCACAAATACGGCATTATTATCGCCTTCTTCGTGTTGTGTCTGATCGTCACGGTGATTGGCGAAGTTCAGGTGGCGCAAGGTGCCTGGAGCAGCAATTACTTCTTAAGCGACGAGAACATGCTGATCGTTCTGCGCCAGATCTCGATTAACGGCATTCTGGCCATCGGCATGACCTTTGTGATTATTACCGCCGGGGTCGATCTTTCCGTGGGCTCGGTATTGGCGCTGAGCGGCATCGTTGCCGCCCGCTTTGCCACCACCAACAGCGGGCTGTCTATCGGCGATACCGCGCACGCCGTGATGGTGCCGCTGATTGTCGCCCTGGGCATCGGTATCGTCTGCGGGCTGATCAACGGCACCATTCTGGCCCGCTACCGCTTGCAGCCCTTCATCGTCACCATGGGGATGCTTTCCGCCGCCCGTGGCCTGGCACTGCTGACGACCGACGGTAACCCGGTTTCCCAACTCAACAACGATTTCCGCTGGTTAGGCAATGGCTATGTGCTGGGCATCCCGGTGCCGGTGATTATTTTCACCGCCCTGTTTGTGCTCGCCTGGATCCTGCTCAATAAGACCATCTTCGGCCGCCATGTGTATGCCGTGGGGGGCAACCAGAAGAGCGCCCGCACCTCCGGCATCAGCGTGATCCAAATCAAGGTATTGGTCTACACCCTGTGTGCTGCCCTGGCGGGGATCGCCGGTTTGATCCTGACGGCCCGTACCGGCTCCGCACAAACCAACGCCGGTAGCGCCTACGAGCTGGACGCCATTGCCGCCGTGGTCATTGGCGGCACCAGCATGGCCGGCGGCGTCGGCACCTTGGTTGGCACCCTGTTCGGCGTATTGATTATCGGCGTGATGAATAACGGCCTCGATTTGCTCGGTGTGCAGTCCTATTACCAGCAGATCATCAAGGGCGCATTGATTGTTGTCGCCGTGTTGCTCGACCCGTCACGCAAACAACAGCGTGACTAACTTACCTCATAACAACAAAACCCTATAACCAGGAGTCACCATGAACAAGATGACCAAAATTGCGTTGCTCACCTCCGGCCTGCTGCTGGGGACCTCAACGTTGGCCCAGGCCGCCCCGGTGAAAATCGCCGTGCTGATGTACGGCATGAAGGCCGAGTTTGTCCAACTGATGGAAAAGGCGGCGAAAGAGCATCCTGAGGTTAAAAACGGCAACGTGCAGCTCACCGTTTACGATGGCCGCTACGACCCGATGGTGCAGAACAATCAGGCAGAAACCGCCATTCAGACCAAAACTGATGCCATCATCATTAACCCGATGGATTACGAGGCCAACATCGATGTGGTGACCATGGCCAACAAGGCCAAGATCCCGGTGGTAGTCACCAACGCCCGTTTGAATACCGACCAGATGACCTCTGAAGTGGTCTCTGACGACGTGCTCGGCGGGTATCTGGAAGCCAAAGCGGTGCTGCAAAAAATGAACTGCCAGGGCAACGTGGTGATTATCGAAGGGCCAAAAGGCGGCAGCGGCGAGATCCAGCGCGGACAAGGCAACGACAAGGCTATTGCCGAATGTGGTCCAGGCAAAATCAAGGTGCTGGAGCGCAAGACGGCCAACTGGTCACGTGCCGAGGCACTGCCGCTGATGGAAAACTGGTTGCAGAAACACCGTGGCCAGATTAACGGCGTCATCGCGCAAAACGACGAAATGGCCTTGGGAGCGATTGAAGCCATCAAGGGTGCCAATCTGAACGTGAAAGATTTTGCGATTGCCGGGGTCGACGGCGTCTCCGATGCCATTCGTGCCGTGCAGGCCGGTGAGATGGTGTCGATTCTGCAAGATGCCCATGCCCAGATGCAGGGTTCTATCGATGTAGCGCTGCGCGCGGTAAAAGGCGACAGCTATCAGCCACAGTCGGATATCTGGAAGCAGTATGCAGACCAGATGCAGTGGGATAACGGCACGGCTAAACGCTACTCGGTGCCATGGACCGTGGTGACCACCGAAAACGCCGCCCAACTGCTGGATGCGCGTAAGTAAGTATCCCTAAACCTTTGAACTAGTCTATTAATCTCCCCCTCACCCCAACCCTCTCCCACAGGGAGAGGGAGCTGCATAGAGTGCGAAGTTAGCCCGTACAGCGTCGGAAACTTGGGAGTAATAAAAAGACCAAAGACTGGGCATTACACCGAAAAATCAACGAACTCGATCCCTATAGGGAGAGGGAGCTGCGTGGAGTGCGAAGTTAGACCATACAGCTTCGGAAAGTTGGGAGTAATAAAAAGACCAAAGTCCGGGCATTACACAGAAAAAATCAACGAACTCGATCCCCACAGGGAGAGGGAGCTGCATAGAGTGCGAAGTTAGCCCGTACAGCTTCGGAAACTTGGGAGTAATAAAAAGACCAAAGTCCGGGCATTACACTGAAAAAATCAACGAACTCGATCCCCACAGGGAGAGGGAGCTGCGTGGAGTGCGAAGTTAGACCATACAGCGTCGGAAAGTTGGGAGTAATAAAAAGACCAAAGACAGGACGTTACGCCGCTCAATTCACCGAAATCCCCCACTTTTTCATCCGCGATAGCAGCGTTGTCCGTTTTAGCCCAAGGCGCTGTGCGGCCCCACGTGGCCCGGCGACTACGCCGTTGGTTTCTCTCAGCACACGTAGCACCCGTTGGCGCTCATCCTCCTCCGGCGATACCGTTTCCTTGGCTGGCGCGGAGAGCACCACTGCGGGTTGCGAATACGGCAATTCAGGTAGCGGTAGCTCGAGCACCGAGCCACGCGTCAGCAATACCGCCCGCTCAATCACGTTCTCCAGTTCACGCACGTTGCCCGGCCATGGCATCTGGCTTAATAACCGCAGCGTTTGCGCCGGGATACTGTCGATGGTGCGTTTCATGCGGCGAGCGATTTTATGGGTCAGGAACTTCACCAACTGGGGGATATCCTCAGGCCGTTCGCGCAGCGGTGGAATGACGATAGGAAACACGTTCAAGCGATAGAACAGATCGCTGCGAAACTCACGATCGGCCACCATCTGTTGCAAATCCCGGTTGGTGGCGGCGATCAGGCGGATATCAACAGAGATCGGTTTGTTACCACCGACTCGCTCAAACTCCCGCTCCTGTAACACCCGCAGCAGCTTGGGTTGCAGCTCAATGGGGATCTCCCCCACTTCATCGAGGAACAGTGTCCCCTTCTCCGCCAGCTCAAATCGGCCCATGCGTTGCGTGGAAGCCCCGGTAAACGAGCCTTTTTCATGGCCAAACAGGTCGCTTTCCAACAAACCCGCAGGCATTACCGCACAGTTCATTTTCACCATGCGCTGGTCACGCCGTTCGCTCAGGTTATGGATCGCTCGCGCAATCAGCTCCTTGCCGGTGCCCGTTTCCCCGAGGATCAGTACCGAACAGTCGCTTTTAGCCACGATTTCGACCTGTTTGAGTACCGCAGACATCCCCGCGCTACGCCCGACAATCTCGCTCAGATCGGGATGATTGACGTTGATCTGCTCGGTCAGATACAGGTTCTCATGTACCAGGCTCTCTTTGAGCCGGTTGATCTCCTGACAGGCCAGCGCGTTATCCACCGCGATGGCAATACGCTCGGCAATCTGTTGCAGCACCCGCAAGTTGGCCGCATTGAAGCCATCCGCCTGACATTGTGCCAACTTCAGCACGCCCAGCTTCTTTTGGCCGAATATCAGTGGCAATACGCACAATGCCTCGATCCGGCCTTGTGAAAGTTCAAACAGCCGACGTTCATAGCCAGAAAGCTGCTCGGCATTTTTCAGGTTCAGCAGCAGCATTTCGCCGCTGCGCATCACCCGTTCAGTTAAGGTGCCTGCCAACGCCACGTTGTACTGCTGGCGTTCGGCGGCGTTATTGTTCAGATAGTGGGTGGAGTAGATGGTGAGCTGCTCGGCGTGATTACTGCGTAACACGATGCTGATGGCGTCACTGTTGAAAAAGTGGTGAATTTTCTCCGAGATCTCCCCCATTACGTCATCCAGATCCAGCTTTGACAGCACCGCATTGGTGACATCCACCAAGATGCGATAGTCATCCAGCTCATGACGCAGTTGGTGCTGTAGCCCTTGCGCGTTTTCCAGCAAAACAATCTGCTGCGTGGCCAATGCCACCAGCTCCATCAGCGTTTGCAACTGCACCAGGCTGGCATCGCTGAACGGCTCGTTTCCGCTACGCAGTAATTCACAGCCACCGAGCGGCCGACCGCCCGCATGTAGCGGCATCAAACAGTATTGGTTGAAGGGCGGATGCAACTTCAGGGCGCGGATTTGCGGATAGCGATCGTGCAGCTCATCGGCCTGCCAGCGTTGGGGTAACGAGCTGTGTTGGAAGCGGCTCACCGGGCCATTCGCCAGCAGCGTTTCGTCCTGATAGTTTACCGGCTGCTGGGCGTGATCCAGCCCGTGAAAACTCACCCGTTCGCTATGAGGATCAAATAGCACCAACGCGACGCTGTCGGCCAGTTGCAGGCGCCGCAACACCTGGCGCAATTGCAGTAACAGATCGATGAAATTATGCTGCCCGAGCAGCATGCGGGTAATTTCGAGCAGGTCTTGTTGTTCTAAGCGTACAGTCGACATGGTTTATCACTTGTCTGAGTCACGAAGATTATTGCCAGCGAACATCCTCACAAAGAGTAAGGTTTGTTAATGGTAATTTCTCCCGACCGGATCAACAAAACACCGCAACAGGAATATCATTTGCCGGGGATAGCACAATTTATCGCCGTTCCTGGTCACCTTCGCCTGCCAGGAACAGCGCGACGTCCTGCTCCACTTCTCCCATAGCTTGCAGCGCTGACAAGGTTTCCTGTGCTTCGTGCTCATCCAGGCGGCTCATGGCAAAGCCTACATGGATCAGCACCCAGCTACCGATTAGCGCTTCTGGCGCTTCATCGTCCTGACACACCAGGGCAATATTCACTTCTCGTTGCACACCGCAGACGTCGACCCAGGCGTGCTGGGGTTGGTTTTCGTCCAGCGCCACAACCTTACCGGGAATGCCTATACACATGCTTTTTCCTCTTGGTTATTCAATTTCCAGGCGCTTGAGTTGCAAGCCGTCATCCGCCTGCACCCGCAGGTTGCGGCCGCCGCATTGCGGGCAGATCAACACCTGGGGAACCAGCAGTTGCATCTCCGCCCGGCAGTCGTGACACCAGCACTGGGCCTGTTGTTCGAGCAGATGTAACTCACAGCCTTCGGCCAAGGTGCCGCGACAAACCATGTCGAAGCAGAACCGTAGGGACTCCGCCTCCACGCAGGAAAATGCGCCAATCTCAAACCAGACGGCGGTAATACGCCGAGCATGATTTTGCCGGGCGTGTTGCTGCATGATTTCCATCGCATGATGGCACAGGGTTATTTCATGCATCTCTCCTCCGTTGTTCGGCGATGAATGGCCGAAGCTTCAGCTAGTGCAATTACGGTGCCAAGGTGATCCCATGGCCCTCTCCCCAAGGAGAGGGGACCGATCGAGTTGGGCTGAAAGTACAGTGATCCTTCATAAACACCGGCTGACTCACCTTTGCTAAAGGGGGCGATCGAGGTTGCTGATATGACAGCCCTTCTCCCAACAGAGTAGGGGCTATCAGCTCCCTCTCCCTGTGGGAGAGGGGACCGATCGAGTTGGGCTGAAAGTATAGTGATCCTTCATAAACACCGGCTGACTCACCTTTGCTAAAGGGAGCGATCGAGGTTGCTGATATGACAGCCCTTCTCCCAACAGAGTAGGGGCTATCAGCTCCCTCTCCCTGTGGGAGAGGGCTGGGGTGAGGGCCAAACCGTCATTTTTGCTATCGATTTCGTCAAAAATGACGAAGTGACGACGCCAATCCGGGCTGAATGTGACGAATATCCCCTCCCGCGTCGTCGTTTATGCCAATCAGCCGTTCATATGCGGCCAATAAAAACCCAACCATTTGTTTTATATATATTTATTACGTTTGGCACGTTTTATGTATAGCTAACGGCAGCACAGACTCAAAGGCTCGCCGCCTGGGGTTTAACGATGGAAGGTAACCAGGAGTGACTGATGAACAGGTTTATCATGGCCGATCCGCAAAAATGCATCGGCTGCCGCACTTGTGAGATCGCCTGCGTAGTGGCACATAGCCAAAACCAGGATGTCTCGGCGCTGGATGCCGCCAACTTCACGCCTCGCCTGCATCTGCTGAAAGGCGGCAATATCAGCACCGTGGTGCTGTGTCGTCAGTGTGATGATGCCCCCTGCGCCAGCGTTTGCCCCAACGGGGCCATCAGCCAGAGCGACGGCATGGTCAAGGTCACGCAGGAACGCTGCATCGGCTGTAAAGCCTGCGTCATGGCTTGCCCATATGGGGTGATGGAAGTGATCACCCGCCCGGTAGCCCACCATGGCAATGCCTTGATGTTCCCCGCCGCCGAGAAAGCAGAAGCGCATAAGTGCGATCTCTGCTCCGGGCGAGCCAACGGCCCGGCCTGTATGGAGTTTTGCCCCACCGATGCGCTGCACTGCGTAGACCAACAACTGCTGCAAAAAATGAATGCGGAAAAACGCCGCCGCGCCGCACTCACCCCACTGTCGTTGGCAATGTGAGCGTGAATCGCTTTCTGTTGGAGGAACGGCCATGAACCGCTTTGTTATTGCGGATCCTCAGCACTGTATCGGCTGCAACACCTGCATGGCCGCCTGCACCGAGGTGCATAAGGCCGAAGGGCTACAGTCGCATCCCAGACTGACGGTGACGCGCGTCGGAGAGCAAACGGCACCGATGCTTTGCCGTCAATGTGAAGACGCCCCTTGCGCGCGCGTTTGCCCGGTCAATGCCATCACGCACGGCGAGCACGCCATCGAGCTGAACGAGACCCTGTGCATTGGCTGCAAGCTGTGTGGCCTGGCCTGCCCGTTCGGTGCAATCACGCCTGCGGGCAGTGGGCCGGTCAATATCCCGTCGATGTTTGAACAGTATGTCCCGGCAGAACTGTTGCCCGACGTGCCAACCAGTCCCGCAAGCCAATCGCCCTATCTGTCCTGGAATGCCGGGGTTAAAACGGTGGCGGTGAAGTGCGATCTCTGCGCGTTCCTCGCCGATGGGCCTGAATGCGTACGCATCTGCCCAACCAATGCCTTGCATATCGTCGATGAACAGCAGTTTGAGCAGGAAGCGCAGGCCCGGCGTTTGGCGCGAGCCGGCCAGGTCGCGATCGGCTGGCCATCCTCTCCTTCTCTCGTCAGGGGGCAGAAATAAACATGGACTCTCTCACTCTACTGCTTTGGGCTTTGGTGATTTATGTCGCCGGTGGCGTGCTGTCGCTACTGCTGTTTCGCCGGGAGCGCCTTGCCATTTTGCTGGCGGGGATCAGCGCGATGCTCGGTGGCCTGTTAGGACTATGCAGCGCCGTTCCCGTCCTGTTAAGCGGGCATACCCTCTCCTTCTCCACCCCTGGCCTGTTCTCGTTTGCCGCTTTTGTGGTGCGCATGGACTCGCTGGCGGCTTTCATGCTGGTGGTGATTTCGCTGCTGGTCACCGTTTGCGCGTTGTATTCCATCGCCTATGTGCAGGAATATCGCGGTAAAGGCGCCGCGAGCATGGGGTTCTTTATGAACCTGTTTATCGCCTCGATGGTCGGGCTGGTGGTGATGGATAACGCCTTCTACTTCATCATTCTGTTCGAAATGATGTCGCTGGCCTCCTGGTTCCTGGTAATCGCCGATCAGGATGACGAATCCATCAGCGCCGGTTTGCTGTACTTCTTTATCGCCCATGCCGGATCGGTGCTGATCATGATCGCCTTCTTCCTGATGTGGCGGCAGAGCGGCAGCCTGGACTTTGACTCCTTCCGTTCGCTGTCGCTTTCCCCTTGGATGGCATCGGTCGTTTTCCTGCTGGCTTTCTTTGGCTTTGGGGCCAAGGCGGGGATGCTGCCGCTGCACAGCTGGCTACCGCGTGCCCACCCGGCAGCCCCTTCTCATGCTTCTGCGCTGATGTCTGGCGTGATGGTGAAGATCGGCATCTTCGGCATCATCAAGGTCGGGATCGATCTGCTGGGTGCCACCGAAATGTGGTGGGGCATCGTGGTGCTGGCCTTCGGTGCGGTGTCTGCGGTGTTGGGTGTGCTGTATGCATTGGCCGAGCACGATATCAAACGCCTGCTGGCCTGGCACACGGTAGAGAACATCGGCATCATTTTAATGGGCGTTGGCGTGGCGATGGTCGGCATGGCTAGCGGACATCCGATAATGGCTGCGCTGGGCCTGCTCGGCGCGCTGTATCACCTGCTCAACCATGCGGTGTTTAAAGGCTTGCTGTTCCTGGGGGCCGGTGCCGTGATTTGGCGCGTGCATACCCGCGATATGGAACAGATGGGGGGTCTGGCGAAGCTGATGCCGCTGACCGGGCTGGCGTTCCTGATCGGCTGTATGTCGATCTCCGCCCTGCCGCCGCTGAACGGGTTTATCAGCGAGTGGTACACCTACCAATCGCTATTCTCCATGAGCCACGACGGCAACGTTGTGATGCGCCTCAGCGGCCCGATTGCCATGGTGATGCTGGCGATCACCGGGGCGCTGGCGGCGATGTGCTTCGTCAAGGTCTACGGCGTCAGCTTCTGCGGCGGGCCGCGCAGTGAAAAAGCGGCGCAGGCTCGCGAAGTGCCATGGCAGATGACAGTCTCCATGCTGTTGCTGGCCCTGCTGTGCGTACTGCTCGGCGTAGGGGCCAGCGTGGTTGCACCCATTCTGGCGCAGGTTGCCATGACGCTGGTTGGCACTCATGACCTCACCGTCGTGCAAGGTTCAATGCTGGTGCCGCAACTGGCCAGCCAGGCCATGCTGTCACCGGCGTTGACCTTTATCCTGCTGCTCGCTCTGCCGCTGATCCCATTGGCGGTGTATCTGCTGCTGAAAAGCAATCAGTCCAGCTTCCGCCGCCGTGGCGACCCGTGGGCCTGTGGCTATAACTGGGAGCAGGCGATGGCGGTGTCCGCAGGGGGCTTTACCCAACCACTGCGCGCCATGTTTGCTTCGCTGTACCATCTGCGCAAGCAGCTCGATCCAACGCCTGCATTGTCGCGGGCACTGGAACAGACCACCGCAGGGGCAACCCGTGCCGAACCGTTCTGGGATGACTGGATCATCAATCCGCTGGTCAAGGCCTCTCAACGTCTGGGTGTGCGGTTGCAGGGCATGCAGAGCGGCGACTTCCGCTTCTATTGCCTGTATGTGGTGATCGCCTTGGTGATCCTGCTGTTGCTTGTCGCGGTTTAAGGGGAAATAGCATGTCGATGCAGGAAACACCGTCGTTAATGATGGGACTCTTCGCGCTGATGCAGGCGCTGATAATGCTGGCGCTCGCGCCGCTGTTCACCGGGATCTCCCGCCAAATCCGCGCCCGGATGCACTCGCGCCGTGGCCCCGGCATTTGGCAGGACTACCGCGATATGGGCAAGCTGTTCAAACGCCAGGAGGTGGCTCCGGCACAATCGGGTGCCATCTTCCGCGTGATGCCTTATGTGTTGCTGAGCAGCATGTTGCTGGTGGCGATGACGCTGCCCATTTTCACGCGGACGTCGCCGTTTGCCGGTGCGGGGGACTTGATCACCCTGCTCTATCTGTTCGCACTGTTCCGCTTCTTCTTCTCGCTGTCTGGTCTGGATACCGGTAGCCCGTTTGCCGGGATCGGGGCCAGCCGCGAACTGACGCTGGGCGTATTGGTGGAACCTACGCTGATCCTGGCGTTGCTGGTGGTGGCCCTGATTGCCGGGTCCACCAATATTGGCACCATCAGCGCCACCCTGACCGAAGGTTGGAGTTCCCCGACGGCTACCCTGCTGGCCATGCTGGCCTGCGGTTTCGCCGCGTTTATTGAAATGGGCAAAATCCCCTTCGATGTAGCGGAGGCGGAACAGGAACTTCAGGAAGGGCCGCTGACCGAATACTCCGGCTCTGGCCTGGCGTTGGTGAAATGGGGGATCGGTCTCAAGCAGGTGGTGGTGGCCGAGCTGTTCCTGGCGGTGTTTATTCCCTTTGGCAAGGCGGCGGAACTGACGGTGCCCGCGCTGGCGTTGGCGGCAGTCATCATGCTGGCCAAGCTGCTGGCGGTGTTTGTCATCGCCTCCATTTTTGAAAATACCTTGGCGCGTGGGCGGTTCTTGTTGACGCATCACGTTACCTGGCTCGGTTTTGGCGTAGCGGCGCTGGCCTTTGTCTTTTACCTAACCGGTCTGTAGCCGCCAGGAAACCCATTATGGAAAATACGCTCTGTTTGCAATATACCGCCCTCGCCACGCTGCTGCTGCCGTTTATCGGCGCGCTGCTGACGGCCTGCGTGCCGCAACGGATGGCCAAGTGGATCTGTACCCTGTTTGCGCTGCTGGCCACGCTGGGTACGGTGATCATCGGTTGGTTATTCCTGGCCCATGGCAAGGCGGATACCACCATCACGCTGCTGCAATACGGCAACGTGGCGCTGTTCGGTTTTATCATCGACCGCATCAGCACGCTGATTGTCTTCGCGGTGGTGTTTCTTGGCCTGCTGGTCAGCCTGTATTCCACCGGTTACCTCATCACGGCCAACCGCGAACATCCCCATGAGGGCAGCAACCGCTATTACGCTTTCCTGCTGATCTTTATCGGGGCGATGGCCGGGCTGGTGATGTCCTCCACCATTCTGGGACAATTGCTGTTCTTCGAGATCACCGGCGGCTGTTCCTGGGGGTTGATTAGCTACTACCAGACGCCGAAGGCACAGCGCTCGGCCATGAAAGCCCTGCTGATCACCCATATTGCCTCGATCGGCTTATACCTGGCGGCAGCGACGTTGTTCCTCAATACCGGCACCTTCGCCCTGAGCGCGATTGCGCAGCTCAACGGTACGGCCAGTCTGGTCGTGTTTGGCGGCATCCTGTTTGCAGCCTGGGGGAAATCGGCCCAGCTTCCGTTGCAGGCCTGGCTACCCGATGCCATGGAAGCCCCTACTCCGGTGAGCGCCTATCTGCACGCGGCTTCGATGGTGAAGGTGGGCGTCTACATCTATGCCCGCGCCATCCTGTCTGCGGATACGGTGCCGCATATTATCGGCTGGGTCGGCATCGTCATGGCGACTATCACCCTGATTTACGGTTTCCTGATGTACCTACCGCAAAAGGATATGAAGCGTCTGCTGGCGTGGTCCACCATCACCCAGCTCTCCTATATCTTCCTGGCGTTATCCATCTCCATCTTCGGTTCCAAAACCGCCTTTATCGGTGGCGTGGCCTACATCTTTAACCACGCGTTTGCCAAGAGCCTGTTCTTCCTGGTGGCCGGGGCGCTGAGCTACAGCTGCGGCACCCGGATGTTGCCGCGCTTGCAGGGCGTGATGAACAAGATGCCGCTGCTGGGCGTGGGGTTCTGTGTAGCCGCGTTGGCGATCACCGGGGTGCCGCCGTTTAACGGCTTCTTCAGCAAGTTCCCGATTTTTGCCGCCGGTTTTGCACTGTCGCACGAGTTCTGGCTGATGACGCCGCTGATGGTGCTGGTGCTGATCGAATCGGTCGCCAGCTTTGCCTGGTTTATCTATTGGTTTGGGCGCGTTATTCCCGGCAAACCCAGTGATGAGGTGGCACAGGCCGCTCCGCTGCCGCTGGTGATGAGCGTGGTGTTAGTGATTCTGATCGCGATGTCGGTAGGTTCCAGCGTGATTGCCGTCGCCTGGCTTGGATAAGGGAGTTGATTATGACTGGTTCACTTATCGTCAATAACCTCGCGGGGCTGATGATGGTCACCTCGCTGCTGGTAATTGGCGCCAAACGGCCCGTGGCCTCGTGCTGGCTCTATGCCTTGCAGTCGCTGCTATTGGTGCTGATTTTCTTTACGCTGGGGCAAACCCTGGGCGCCCACCAGCTCACACTGTGGGCGATCAGCGCCTTTATCACCAAGGTGGTGCTGGTGCCGGTGATCATGGCCTATGCCTTTCGCAAAATGGACGATCCCTCGGCGAACGGCAGCCTGATCGGCCCGGTGATGCTGATGCTGGCCGCGGCGGTGATTGTACTGCTGTGCTGGTTTGTGGTGGAGCCGGTGCAGGTGCCGCTGCTGGCCTCGCTGAAACCGGCGCTGGCGGTATCGCTGGGGCATTTTATGCTCGGTCTGCTGTGTATCGTCACCCAGCGCAACATCCTCAAGCAGGTGTTTGGCTACTGCCTGATGGAAAACGGTTCGCACCTGACGCTGGCGCTGCTGGCGAATCGCGCGCCGGAGCTGGTGGAGATTGGTATCGCCACCGATGCCATTTTTGCGGTGATCGTGATGGCCGTGCTGGCGCGCAAAATCTATCGCACGCTCAACACGCTGAATGTTGAACAACTGACGGCGTTGAAGGGGTGAGATGATGAGTAATACCACCATGCTGTTTCTATTACTGCTGACGCCGCTGGCCTTCTCGCTGCTGACCTTTGCCTGTCGATTGCTGGGAAATGCTGCGCGGGTCTGCGTCACGCTGTTGCACTTTGTCGCTATCATGCTGCTGCTGGCGATTTCCCTATGGGTGGTGATGCAGGTGTACCAGCAAGGCGATATTCTGGCTGCCGGACGCTGGCTGCATCTGGATAGCCTGAGCGCCCTATTCCTGGCGATCCTCGGTATTATCGGCTGCCTTACCGGGCTTTACTCCATTGGCTATATGCGCCATGAGGTTGATGAAGGCGAGATTTCGGTAGCGACGCTGTGTCACTACTACGGCTTCTTCCACCTGTTCCTGTTCACCATGCTGTTGGTGATCACCAGCAATAACCTGATCCTGATGTGGGCGGCCATCGAAGCCACCACGCTCAGTTCGGCGTTTCTGGTGGGGTTGTACGGGCAGAGCTCCTCGCTGGAGGCGGCCTGGAAGTACATCATTATCTGCACCGTCGGGGTGGCCTTCGGGCTGTTCGGCACCATTCTGGTGTACGCCAACGCGGCCAGCTTTATGCCCGATCCCAACGACGCCATCTTCTGGACGGAAGTGCTCAAGCACGCTACGCAGTTGGATCCGATGCTGATGCATCTGGCGTTCGTGTTTATCCTGATTGGTTTTGGCACCAAAACCGGGCTGTTCCCGATGCACGCCTGGCTGCCGGACGCCCACAGTGAGGCGCCAAGCCCCACCAGCGCCCTGCTCTCTGCCGTACTGCTCAACTGCGCGCTGCTGATCATCATCCGTTACTACATCATTATCAGCACCACCCTGGGCCATGACTTTACCGGCACTCTGTTGATGGTGTTTGGCTTCCTTTCTGTCGCAGTGGCGGCCTTCTTTATTCTGGTGCAGCGCGATATCAAGCGGCTGCTGGCCTACTCCAGCGTGGAGAACATGGGGCTGATCGCCGTGGCGATCGGCATCGGTGGCCCGCTGGGTATTCTGGCGGCTCTGCTGCATACCCTGAACCACAGCCTGGCAAAAACCCTGCTGTTCTGTGGGTCTGGCAACGTGCTGCTGAAGTATGGCACCCGCGATATTACCGTGGCGAAAGGGATGCTGAAATGCATGCCGTTCAGCGCCGTGTTGCTGGCAGGGGGAGCCCTGGCGCTGGGCGGTATGCCGCCGTTCAACATTTTCCTCAGTGAATTTATGACGGTCACCGCCGGGCTGGCGGCTGGCCATATTACGTTGACCATCGTCTTGTTGCTGCTGCTGACGGTGGTATTAGCCGGGTTAGTCCGCATGGTGGCCAGCGTGCTGTTCGGCGCAAAACCAGAAGAGGTCAACAAAGGCGAACTGGGAATACTGACAACCTTACCGATGCTGATCCTGCTGGTATTGATGCTGGTGATGGGCACCCATATCCCTCAACCGGTCAGCCGACTGCTGGAAAACGCGGTCCACATCGTGATGAACAACAAGCCTGGCACTCATGCCCAGCCATTGAGCTGGCCATGGGCCGTTCAGAATCATTCCTCTGCGGCCGAACCTCAGGCAGGAGAAGTAAAGTGAGCTACGAAACCCACGTATTGACCCTCAACAACGACGAAAAACTCGGCAAAGGCTACCTGGCCAAAGTGCGCGAGAAGTTCCCCTCCGCATTGCTGGATGCCGAGTGGCAAACCGCCAACCAGGTCACCATCACGGTCAAGCTGAATTCGTTACCCGAGATCGTGGAATACCTCTATTACCAGTTAGGCGGATGGCTGCCGGTGCTGTTTGGCAATGACGAACGTACTTTGACCGGGGATTTCGCCGTCTACTACGTGCTGTCGATGGAGGAAGGGGAAAAGTGTTTTATCACCGTCAAGGCTCAGGTTAGCGCCATTACGCTGGAGTTCCCGTCGGTTACTCCACGCGTTCCCGCCGCCGTGTGGGGCGAGCGTGAAATCCGTGATATGTACGGTTTAATCCCGGTGGGGCTCCCGGACGAACGCCGCCTGGTATTGCCGGACGACTGGCCAGACGATCTTTACCCGCTGCGTAAAGACACCATGGATTACCGCCAGCGCCCCGAGCCAACCACTAACGTGGAAACCTACCCGTTTGAAAATGCGGCCACCGGTGAATCGCGCGTGGTGCCGATCGGGCCGATGCACATTACCTCCGATGAGCCAGGGCATTTTCGCCTGTTTGTTGACGGCGAGCGCATTGTCGATGCCGACTACCGGCTGTTCTACGTGCATCGTGGCATGGAGAAGCTGGCCGAAACCCGTATGGGCTATCAGGAGGTCACCTTCCTGTCCGACCGGGTCTGCGGGATCTGCGGCTTTACCCACAGCGTGGCGTACACCACCTCGGTGGAAAATGCGTTGGGGATCTATGTGCCGCCCCGCGCCCATGCCATCCGCAGCATTCTGCTGGAGGTCGAACGGCTGCACAGCCACCTGCTGAACATTGGGCTATCGAGCCACTTTGTCGGCTTTGATACCGGCTTTATGCAGTTCTTCCGCGTGCGTGAAAAGTCGATGACCATGGCGGAGCTGTTAACCGGATCGCGTAAAACCTATGGGCTCAACCTGATCGGTGGCGTGCGCCGCGACATCCTGAAAGAACAGAGGGTGAAAACCATCAAGCTGATCCATGAGATGCGCGCCGACGTGACGCAACTGGTAGAGATGCTGCTCGGCACGCCAAATATAGAGCAGCGCACCAAAGGCATTGGCCTGTTGGATCGGCAGATTGCCCGCGACTACAGCCCGGTGGGGCCGATGATCCGCGCCAGCGGCTTCAAGCGCGATATGCGCTTTGACCACCCTTATGCCAACTACGGTTCATTGCCGAAAACGCTGTTCACCTTCGACGGCTGCGACGTGTATTCGCGCGTGATGGTGCGCGTGCAGGAAGTGCTGGATTCACTGGCGATGATCGAATACGGCCTGGATAACCTGCCGGGCGGCCCGCTGCTCACCGAAGGTTTCCGCTATCAGCCGCACAAGTTTGCCTTGGGCTATGCCGAAGCCCCGCGCGGTGAAGATATCCACTGGAGCATGCTGGGGGATAACCAGAAGCTGTTCCGCTGGCGCTGCCGGGCGGCCACCTACGCCAACTGGCCGGTGCTGCGTTATATGCTGCGCGGCAATACGGTTTCCGATGCCCCGCTGATTATCGGCAGCCTCGATCCCTGCTACTCCTGTACCGACCGCGTCACGCTGATCGATATCAACAAGCGTAAGGCAAAGACCGTGCCGTACAAGGAGATTGAACGCTACGGGATCGAACGCACCAATTCACCGTGCAAGTGAGGGAGGGATCATGCTGAAACTGTTTAAAACCATCCTGAAGGCCGGTGAAGTCACGGTGAAATACCCGTTTAAGCCGCTGGAGGTATGCCCGGGTTTTCGTGGCAAGCCAGAGTACGATCCTGAGCAGTGTATCGCCTGCGGCGCCTGCACCGTGGCCTGCCCGGCGAATGCGTTAACCATGGAAACCCATGAAGCCAGCGGCGAGCGCGTCTGGCAGTTGTTCATTGGCCGTTGCATCTTCTGCGCACGCTGTGAAGAGGTTTGCCCGACGCGGGCAATCAGGCTGTCGGAAGAGTTTGAAATGGCGGTGATGCACAAGCCCGATCTGTATATCCGCGCCACCTTTACCCTGCTCAACTGCCGCAGTTGCCAACAGCCCTTTACGCCAACCAAATCGGTGAATTACGCCCTGGCTTTGCTGGCCCACGCAGGCATGGGGGCAGACAGCATTGAGGCCTTACGGCCCCAGTTCGAAACCTGCCCCGCCTGCAAGCGTAAACAGTCTTTGAGTCAGCATCGGCCGATGAAACTAAGCCAGCCAGCGGGAGCGAAATAATATGACGATGCCCGATATCAAGGTTAATCATCACCGCAGCACGCCGATCACCGTTGATGAACAGACCGCCAAACTCAAGAGCAAGCTGCTGAAGGATATCAAACGCTCGGCCTATGTGTATCGCGTGGACTGCGGCGGCTGTAACGGCTGTGAGATCGAGATCTTCTCCGCCATCACGCCGGTATTTGATGCCGAGCGCTTTGGTATCAAGGTAGTCCCCTCACCGCGCCATGCCGATATTCTGCTGTTTACCGGCGCGGTCACCCGAGCCATGCGCGTGCCCGCGCTCAGAGCTTACGAATCAGCCCCCGATCCAAAAATCTGTATCTCTTACGGGGCCTGCGGCTGCGGCGGCGGGATTTTCCACGATCTGTACTGCGTCTGGGGCGGCAGCGAGTCGATCGTGCCGATTGACGTGTGGATCCCCGGCTGCCCACCGACACCTGCCGCTACGATCTACGGCTTTGCCGTGGCCCTGGGCCTACTGGAGCAAAAGCTGAAGGGCGAAAACCACCTTGAGCAGGTAGACGAAAAGGCTGCATTGCTGCTGCCAGGCATCCCACTGCATACCCGCGTCCTGATTGAACGCGAGGCACGCCGTCTGGCGGGCTACTACCAAGGCCGCATCATCAGTGACCGGTTCCTCTCCCTGTTGGCCGGTGCCAGCATGGATGCGGCCACGTTGCGCCTGGAGGAATGGTTGCAACAGGAAAGCGATCCTCGCCTGCGCGAGATTGTCACTTGCCTGGTTGACTGCCTACAACGGGAGTTGCCCCATGCAAAATGAAGGTAAAGCGGTGTTCTGGTCATTACGCCAGAAGTTCCTTGATAGCGATGACGACATGCCTGCCCAGGCGCAGCAGGTGATGTATTACTCGCTGGCGATTGGCCACCACGTAGGGGTGATTGACTGCCTGAATACCGAGCTGAGCTGCCCATTGCCGCAATATCAAACCTGGGTTGAGCAGTTCCCGGAGGGTGAGGCCCAACGCAAGATGCGTGGCCTGCTGACCTTCGGCGAAATCACCATCGACTCCACCCACACCAGTCTGCTGGCCAATGCCCTGGCCCCGTTGATTGATAGCCAACCGGCGCCCTTTAGCGAATGGAGTAGCAAGCTGCTCGGCTTGCTCGCCGAGATTGAGCGAGAGCCTGCTATCTATCTGATTGTGAAGAAGGTGACGAACCCATGAATGTGGTACTTACCGTAGGCAACAGCATGATGGGGGACGACGGTGCCGGCCCCTTGCTGGCCGAGATGATGGCCGAAACGCCGATCGAGGGCTGGATCGCCGTTAACGGCGGCTCCACACCGGAAAACGTGACCCATCAGATCCGCGATCTTAAGCCTAACCGGCTGGTGATTGTCGATGCTACCGATATGGAATTGGCGCCCGGCGAGATCCGCATCGTCAATCCTGACGATATTGCCGAGATGTTCTTTATGAGCACCCACAATATGCCGCTCAATTTCCTGATCGATCAGCTACGTGAGGATATTGAGGAAGTGATATTTCTCGGCGTTCAGCCGGACGTGGTGATGTTTTATTTCCC
Organism: Serratia sp. PL7; assembly: GCF_945957435.1. Lineage (NCBI taxonomy): Bacteria > Pseudomonadati > Pseudomonadota > Gammaproteobacteria > Enterobacterales > Yersiniaceae > Serratia > Serratia sp. PL7. The sequence continues at coordinate 634,431 of NZ_CAMFLB010000002.1, forward strand.
GATGACGGAGAAAGTGACGCAGGCGGTACAGGTGATTTATCAACGGTTATCAATATGGGATACGGGGGAAAGCTTTGAGTGGCTCTGAATAGCAGCGCCTAATACCGCAGCACGAAAGCTTGGGGGGGAATGATGACAATAAATGCCAGTCATTAATCCACATCAAGTCAGCGTGGCACAATTTATGCTTCAAATAAGTGAGACACATTTTTCGTCACCGGGGAGATTTGCTGGTCCAGTGGCGTGTTAAGCAATGTCGAACAGGTTTAACAAGGAGTGCAGGAGATGAAAACAGTCATCACGGTCTGCCCTTATTGCGCTTCAGGTTGCAAAATCAACCTGATAGTCGACAACGGCAGGATCGTTAAGGCCGAAGGCGCTAACGGCGTGACCAATCAGGGCGAGCTATGCCTGAAAGGGTATTACGGCTGGGATTTCGTTCACGATACCAAGATCCTGACGCCACGGCTGAAAACGCCGATGATCCGCCGGGAACGGGGTGGCAAACTGGAATCGGTGTCTTGGGAAGAGGCCATTGAGTTCGCCAGTTCGCGCCTGCTGGCCGTTAAAGAGAAATACGGCCCGAATGCGATTATGACGACCGGTTCCTCACGCGGGCCCGGTAACGAAGCCAACTATGTGATGCAGAAATTTGCTCGCGCCACCGTCGGTACCAACAATATCGACTGTTGCGCACGCGTCTGACACGGCCCCTCGGTTGCAGGTCTGCAGCGATCGGTCGGTAACGGCGCCATGAGTAACTCCATCTGCGAGATTGAGGATACCCAGTGTATTTTTGTCTTCGGCTATAACGCTGCGGACTCGCATCCTATTGTCGCCCGCCGCATTCTCAAGGCGAAGGAGAAAGGAGCCAAGGTCATTGTTTGCGATCCACGCTATATCGAAACGGCGCGTATTGCGGATATCCATTTGCCGTTGAAAAACGGTTCCAACATCGCCCTGATCAACGCACTCGCTCATGTGATGATTGAGGAGAATCTGTACGATCAGACGTTTGTTGAACAGCATACCGAGCAGTTCGATGAGTATCGCGCCATCGTGGCGGGCTACCCACCGGAGTCGGTTGAAAAAACCACGGGTCTCAATGCCCAGCAGATCCGTGAAACGGCACGCATGTATGCCAGTGCGCCAACGGCCACCATCCTGTGGGGCATGGGCGTCACCCAGTTCTATCAGGGCGTGGAAACCGTGCGTGCGCTGACCAGCCTGGCGATGCTGACCGGTAACCTGGGCAAGCCGAACGTCGGGGTCAACCCGGTGCGCGGACAGAACAACGTTCAGGGTGCCTGTGATATGGGCGCGTTGCCTAACACCCTGCCCGGCTATTTCCAGGTAACGGATGCCGAGGCGCGGGAAAGGTTTGCCAGCGCTTGGGGGATCGACGCAATGCCCGCCGAAATCGGCTATGCGTTGAGCGAAGTGCCGCACAATATCGACCATGGCAAACTCAAAGCGCACTACATCATGGGGGAAGATCCGCTGCAAACGGAGCCGGATTTAGCCACCATCCGCAGAACCTTTGAGAAGCTGGATCTGCTGATCGTGCAGGATATCTTCATGACCAAAACCGCCGCGATTGCCGACGTTATTTTCCCGGCAACCTCCTGGGGCGAGCATGAAGGGGTGTATACCGCGGCAGACCGCGGCTTCCAACGCTTCTATAAAGCAGTGGAGCCGGTGGGCGATGTGAAGACGGACTGGCAAATCATCAGCCTGATGTCGACGGCCATGGGTTATCCGATGCACTACAACAATACGCAGGAAATCTGGGATGAACTGCGCGAGCTGTGCCCGATCTATTACGGCGCTACCTACGAGAAAATGGCGGACCTGGCCTACATTCAGTGGCCTTGCCCAACGTTGGATCACCCGGGTACGCCTTATCTGTACGAAGGCGGGGAATTCTCTCGGCCCGGTGGCAAAGCGGAGTTCTTTACCTGTGAGTGGGCTCCGCCGATCGATCAGCTCAGCGATGAGTTCCCGTTCGTGCTGTCGACGGTACGCGAAGTGGGCCATTACTCCTGCCGTTCGATGACCGGCAATTGTAAGGCACTGGTCGCGTTGGCCGATGAACCGGGCTATGTGCAAGTCAACTCGGAAGACGCCGCACGGTTGGGGATTGAGGATCAGGCATTGGTGTGGGTACGTTCGCGTCAGGGCAAGGTCATTACCCGTGCCAACGTCAGCGAACGCCCTAACCGGGGTGCGATCTACATGACCTACCAATGGTGGATCGGTGCCTGTAACGAGCTGGTGGCGGAAAACCTCAGCCCGATAACCAAAACGCCGGAATACAAATACTGCGCCGTGCAGATTGAGCCGATTAAGGATCAAGGGCAGGCAGAACACTATGTTCAGCAGGAGTACAGCAAGATTAAACAGCGCCTACGCGAGGCCGCTGCGGGCTAATCTGTAAAAGCCGAACCTCAGGGACGAGGTTCGGCTTTCCACGCATCTCTCACCACCCGCTATTCATCCCCACACGTCTGCCAGTGGCTGCCATACTAAAACTCCCAATACCCGATTTATCCCGTGGCTAGCAACCCCGCACAATACCCCCTTACTTTGTCAAGGATTGATCGTTTTCAACGATCGGTCTGATCGTATTGATCTGTACAACCAATTATCTTTGTCTTTCCGCCACCTATAAGATCGCCTTGGGTGTCGTGAGGCTTGCTGCATCTTGAACCCCATGCATAACACGTCGGCCACAAGCGTCGAAATCACGGGCTTTCAATAAACAGGAAAAGTGAAGATGACAGATGAAAAGGTCCGCACGGCAGATTATCGATCTCTGGGATACATCAGCAAAATATGACGTTCGTGACGAGTGCTGGCAAAGCCGGGTTACCCGATCGCCGCTTGCCCAACCGATTACTGCACCGCGAACGGGTACAGCGCATCCTGGTTATCAAGCTGCGTCACTTTGGTGACGTCCTGCTAACTACTCCGTTGCTCAGTACGCTGTGCGCCAATTACCCCAGCGCCCTGATTGACGTGCTGGTGTATGACGGCACCGAGGCGATGCTGGCAGGTAATCGAGATGTCTATCTGACCTATACCGTCGATCGAAGCCTAAAACGGCAGGGCTGCAAGGCACAGTATCGCGGTGAGCAAGCCCTGTGGAACAGCCTCAACACTGGCCACTACGACCTGGTGATTAATCTGTCCGACCAGTGGCGGGCTGCGTTGTATTGCCGCTTTCTCAAACCGACGTTCAGCCTGGGGTTTGCTTACCCCAAGCGTAATAACCGGCTGTGGCGAGCTTGCCATTCGTTGTTGGTGCCGGTGGACGGGCATGACCAACGGCACACCGTGCTCAATAACCTCGCTATTCTGGCCCCGCTGGCATTACCGACCTTGGTGACCAAGGTCACCCAGGCTTACCGGCAGCGCGATGTCGATGAGATCGACCGCCTCAGCCAACATCATCACCTGACGGATTTCGTGCTGATCCAGCCTACCGCGCGCTGGGCGTTCAAAACCTGGTCGGTGGCGGGATTCACACGGATTATCGACTATCTCACCGCCAGCGGAGAAACCGTAGTGCTGACCTGCGGGCGTTCTGCCGATGAGATCGCCATGATAGCCGCCATTCTGGCCCACTGTTCCATGCCACAACGGGTGGTCAATCTGGCCGGTCGCCTGGACCTGCCGGAGCTTGCCGTCTTGATCGATCGGGCGAAGCTGTTTATCGGTGTGGATTCGGTAGCAATGCATATGGCCGCCGCCTTGCAGACGCCTTCCGTCGTGCTGTTCGGCCCCAGCAATCTGCAACAGTGGTCCCCCTGGCAGGCTCAGCACATCCTGTTATGGGCAGGCAACTACCGCTCATTACCGCAACCCGACGAGGTGGACACCGCTACCCCGGAACGTTATCTGGACGCTATTCCCGCCAATGAGGTTATCCGGGCCATAAACCGCCAGCTTACCTGCCTGGAAATACCAACTTCCCGCACGGTGAATGACACCGTGTTTAATTAACCCTGATTTGAGCCACTCCATGCCATCCACCGAACCGTGTTCTGTATCGTTACTCTCCCCTGCCCGCCTTCGGCTGTTTGGCTTCACGGCGTTTTTGCTCGGTGCGTCCCTACCGACGTCCAATGCGCTGATGAATGCTTCGCTGGTGTTGGCGGCGATATGTCTACTGTGGCAGCGTGACTTTAGCCATTTGATACCTTTGCTCAAACAACCGCTGGTGTGGCTGCCCGCATTGATGTTTTCACTACTGGCCGCCTCGCTATTGACCCAGCACCACGAATACGGCCCGAAGATGGTCGGCAAGTATCAAAAGCTGTTGTATGTATTGCCCTTGGCGTTGTTCTTTCTCAGCGACTCCAGGCTTATCACCCGGTTTATCAGCGGTTTTCTGCTCGCCAATGCCGTGATACTGGCGATCAGCCTGGCTTCGGGGGTCGGGCATGTGACGCTGGGTGGCCTCGATCCGCAGAATCCAACGGTGTTTAAACTGCAGATAACCCAGAACGTGTTTATGGCGTTTGCTGCGTTGATATGGCTAACCCGTGCTTTTGGGCAATCAGGCGTGCTGCGCTGGTGTTATGGGGCATGGGTTCTACTGGCAACGGCGAACGTGCTGCTGATGGTACAGGGGCGTACCGGCTATGTGGCGCTATTGGTCGGCGTGGGGCTTTGGTTGCTGCTGACGCTGCCCCGCTGGCAGCGGTTGGGGGTACTAGCCTGTGGCTTGCTGCTGGCCATTATGCTGATCTTTATCCCCAATAGAGCGACGGAGCGCCTGACGCTCGGCCTTGCGGAGGTGCGCAATTGCGTGCTGGCCCCGGCAGACCAGGCCTATCAAGCTTGCGACAACTCGATGGGGCAACGCACCGCCTTTGCCCGCGAATCACTACGCCTGATAAAACAGGCCCCGCTGCTGGGGAACGGGGCCGGGAGCTTCTGGTATGGCAACGCGCAGACCGGTTACGGCGTGCATAACCCGCACAATGAGTACCTGCTGGAAACGGTACAAAATGGCTTGCTGGGGTTGGCGCTGTTTTTGGGCTGGATGTGGTGCTGCTTCCGAGCGGCCTGGCAGCAACCAACAGCCTGCCGCAACCTGTTGGTTGCCGTGCTCGGCAGTTATCTGGCCTGCCACCTGTTCAACTCGTTCCTGCTGGATTCCGCCGAAGGTCATCTGTTTATGGTGTTGGCCGCCGTACTTGCTGGCTCCAGAGTTGTTCGGCAGCCTAAATAACCTCAACCGTCTCATTGTGTTCTGGGGGCGCCGTTGCAGCCCCCCGTTTTCAATCTGGCCTGCGGTTAATTCAGTTTGGCTTTGGAGAAATCACTGCCCATCAAGCTGACGCTATAACCACTGACGTTGCTGCGCGTGGCATAGAAGGTTTTACCATTCGCCAGCGCAATCCACGGAGCCTGCTGGTAAAAGATTTCCTGCGCCTGACCATAGAGTTTCGCACGCTCGGCAGGGACGCTAGTCAACCTGGCCTGCTGTACCAGTCCATCATAGGTTTTGTCGCACCAGCGCGCGGCATTCGAGCCGGTTTTGATACTGTTGCAGCCCAGCAATACCTCGGCAAAGTTATCCGGATCGCCATTATCGGACATCCAGCCAAACAGCGCGGTGTCATGCTCGCCCTTACGCATCCCGGCAAGATATTCCCCCCACTCGTAAGAGACGATCTTCGCCTTCACGCCGACCTTTTCCCAATCGCTTTGCAGCATCTCTGCAATACGCTTGGAGTTCGGGTTATACGGGCGCTGAACCGGCATCGACCACAACGTGATCTCAAAGCCTTTTTCCAACCCGGCCTGTTTCAGCAACGCCTTGGCTTTTTGTGGATCGTAGCCGTAATCCTGCAGGTCTTTATCAAAACCCAGCATATTTGGCGGCAGCGGCGATTTCGCCACCGTGGCCGAACCTAAAAACACCGCGTTAACTATCGCCTTTTTATCAGTGGCATAGTTTAGGGCTTGGCGCACCAGCACGTTATCCAACGGCTTTTTCTCGGTGTTAAACGCCAGGTAACCGACGTTCAGCGCATCTACCTTATGCAGGGTCAGATCTTGGTTTTTATTGATTTCATCAAACTGTACCGGAGCCGGTGCGGGGATAATCTGGCACTCATTGGTCTGGAGTTTCGCCAGGCGCGTCTGTACGTTCGGCGTTATGGAGAAGATCAGATGCTTGGTCGGCACCTCACCATCCCAGTAATTGGGGTTGGCAGCATAGCGGATCAGTGAATCGACTTTATACTGCTGCAAGACGTAAGGGCCGGTGCCGATTGGCCAGGTATCCACATATTCTGGCGTGCCTTTTTTCAGCATCGCATCGGCGTATTCGGCGGAAAGGATCGACGCAAAATCCATCCCCCAGTCGGCCAGAAACGCGGCGTTCGGCTCGCTCAGAACGAACTGAACGTGGTAATCGTCCAGCTTTTTCACTTCCTTAATCAGCGTATCCAGACCTACGTCGTGGAAATATTCGTAATTACCCTGCGATACCTTGTGGTAGGGGTGATTTGGATCTTTCTGGCGTAACACCGAAAACACTACGTCGTCAGCATTAAAATCGCGGGTCGGCTTGAAGTTTTTGTTGCTGTTGAATTTCACCCCTTGGCGCAGGGTAAAGGTGTAGGTTTTACCATCCGGAGAAATCTTCCATTCGGTTGCCAATGACGGCGTTGGCGTGTTGTTAACCGGATCGAAATTGATTAAGCGGTTATACAGCACCTGCGAGCTGGCAACAAACGTTGGGCCAGAACTGGCAATCTGCGGGTTGAACGACTCCGGTGACGCCTCGGAGCAATAAATCAGCGTATCGTTAGCTGCCGCGATGGCAGCGCTTGCCGGTAAGAGTGTGCTCAGCGCCAGCGCGAGCAGCGTTTTCCCTGTAGACATGGTCATCGCCTTGTTTGACTTTTTTATCAGGCGACAATCTCAGCACGGACAGGGAACCCAGGCAAATAACCAATTGCTCTCAGGTTATGCCAAAACCGTTGTTTTTGCTGTTTTATTCAGCTGCGTGGGCGCAGCAAGCCGCGCCCCAACAAAGTGAGCAACCTCAGCTCAGCAGTAGCCCATCATCATCCAGCTTTTCACCACGTGTTTTCTCAAACATCGCCAGCAGATCGGTGACCTGCATGTTGGCCCGCTGCTCACCGACAACATCCAGCACCACCCGCCCCTGGTGCAACATCACGGTTCGATGGCCATGATCCAGCGCCTGGCGCATGGAGTGCGTCACCATGAGTACGGTCAATTGCTGCTCGGCGACAATACGGTCGGTTAGTGCCAGCACAAAGGCCGCCGTTTTAGGATCGAGCGCGGCGGTATGTTCATCCAGCAAGAGCAGACGAGAAGGCTGTAGCGACGCCATCAGCAGGCTGACCGCCTGACGCTGCCCGCCAGACAGCAGGCCCATGTGATCCCCTAAACGATTTTCCAGCCCCAGTTCCAACGTGGCCAGCTTGTCACGGAACAGCTGCCGCTGTTTGCTCTTGACGGCACGCTGAAATCCTCGGGTTTGGCCGCGCTGCAGAGCCAGTGCCAGATTCTCCTCAATGCTCAGCCCTTCACAGGTTCCCGCCAGCGGATCCTGGAACACACGGGCGACCATACCGGCACGGCGCCAGGCGGGCATCAAGGTAACGTCCTGTTCGCCAATAAACACTTGGCCGCGATCGGGGGTAATATCACCGCTGACCGCATTGAGCAAGGTAGACTTCCCTGCCCCATTACTGCCAATGACCGTCACAAACTGCCCTGCCTCGATGTTCAACGACAGGCCACGTAATACCGGGTTCTCCAGCGGGGTTCCAGGGTTAAAGGTTTTAAACAACTGCTCGGCACGCATCATGATGGCTGCCTCCCCCGCTTGCTTTTCAATTTTTGTTTCAGCTTAGGCAGGACCAGCGCCAACGTAACCAGTAGCGCGGTGATCAGATTCAGATCCTGCGCCTGCAAGCCGATAAAGTCTGCATTCAAGGCCAGAGCGATCATCAGGCGGTACAGCAATGCCCCTAACAGGGTCGCCATAGTAATCAGGAACAGGCTACGGGCAGGCAACAGCGTCTCACCGATGATCACCGCCGCCAGCCCAACCACGATGGTGCCGATCCCCATGGAGATGTCGGCGCCCCCCTGAGTCTGTACATACAGTGCCCCCGCCAGCGCTATCAGCGCATTGGACACCGCCATGCCGATCACCGTCAACCGACTGGTCGCAATCCCCTGAGCACGTGCCATGCGCGGATTCGCTCCGGTAGCCCGCAGCGCAAGGCCCACCTCGGAGGTCAAGAACGCGTCGAGTGCCAGTTTGACGACCACCACCACCACCAGCAGCAATAGCGGCTGGATGAGCCAGGCGTTGTCCTCAACCTGACTGATGAAAGGAGTGAAAACGCTAGGTAAGCCGATCAGGGCCAGGTTTGGTGCCCCCATAATGCGCAGGTTGATGGAATACAGGGCAATCATCACCAAAATGCTGGCTAGCAGTTGCAAAATACCGAGCCGCACGTGCAGCCAGGCCGTCAAACAGCCAGCACCGGCACCCGCGATAGCCGCCAGTAAACACGCCAGCCAAGGGTTATAACCGCTGACAATCATCACCGCGGCTACTGCCCCCCCTAAAGGGAAGCTGCCATCGGCCGTCAGATCGGGAAAATTGAGCAAGCGAAAGGAGATCAATACGCCCAACGCGACCAGCGCAAAGATCAGGCCGATCTCCAAAGCGCCCATCAGGGAAATTAACGACATGCGTACCTCATAAACATCTTGGCCCGCCACCTGCGGCAGGCCATTTACACCCGATGTAAACCATCATTCAACGCAGATCGTTATTTGATGACTTCTTGTGCTGATTGCACCAGTTCCGCTGGCAGAGTGACACCCTGCTTCTGAGCAGCAGCAGGGTTGACGCTCAGGCTGAGCTTGTTACCTACCTCAGGTGCGATAGTGCCGGGCTTTTCGCCCTCTAACAGGCGGACAACAATTTTACCGGTCTGACGGCCCAGATCGTAATAGCTCATCCCCAACGCCGCAGCCGCACCACGTTTGGCAACGCTATTGTCACCGGCGATCAACGGGATTTTTGCCTGATTGGCAATGCCAACCAGCGACTCGTAGGTGGAGATAACGTTGTTATCGGTATTGGTGTAGATCACATCGACTTTGCCTACCAGGCTTTTCGCCGCTGGGGCTACGTCGATGGTACGTGCGGCAGGAACCTCAACCAACGTCATCCCACGCTTGGTTAATTCCTCTTTCAGCTCTTTGACTACCACCGTCGAGTTGACTTCCCCTGGGCTGAAGACCATGCCGACTCGTTTGGCATCGGGCTTAACCTTCAAGATCAGATCGACCTGGGGGCCGATGGCTACGCTGTCTGAAACGCCGGTAACGTTGGTGCCGCTCGGCTGCCAGCTACTCACCAGCTTGGCCGCTACCGGATCGGTTACCGTCGTGAACACCACCGGAATGGTCTTGGTAGCCGCCACCACGGACTGGGCCGCCGGTGTTGAAATCGCCACTATCGCATCGGGCTTGTCACCGATAAATTTACGTGCAATCTGCCCAGCGGTGGCCGTATTTCCCTGCGCGCTTTGGAACTGGATCTTGACCTTATCCTTGTCATACCCCGCAGCCTTTAGCTCATCAATCACCCCATCACGGGTGGCATCCAATGCCGGATGGTCAACGATAGAGAGGATCGCCACGGATTTCGGCGCAGCCGCGTAACTGCTGACTGCAAATAAGGCAGCGGCGAGAGCTACAAAAATATTTTTATTATTCAAAGGCATAGTCATATCCTTTTCAAGTTGGCGTTGGTGCCAGAGGTGGTGATTAATCATCCTAGCACAGTGTTTTACCGCCATCTATCGGATAACGTTTTGTTATCATGTGGTTAACATACAGAATTAAAAGAAAACACCCTCTACGCTTACACGGGGCAGTGATTCGGGTCACAAACCGCCACTTTTAGCCTCTCTATGTTCGGTTCACGGCCTTGGTGACATCCCTCACGAGTGGGCTATTGGGCTTGATAATACGCAGGCCGTTTACAGCGTCCATAACCCGCACAGCTTGTGGGTTATGGAACTGAACAAAATGGCCTGATGGGGTAATTTGTGGATTGGATGATGCGGTGGGCTGTTGCGCTATGCTCAGGCTATTTCTTTTTCGCTGACAATGGCTTTTGATACCAGGCCATAGTCGATCGCTTCTGCCACCGGCATCCAAAAATCGCGGTCAATGTCGTTCAAGACCTTTTCCAGCTTTTGCCCGGTTTCCTTGGCGATCAAGGTAGCGATTCTTTCCCGGATGCGGATAATTTCTCTGGCCTGAAGCGCCACATCGGTAGCCTGACCACCGATACCACCGCTAGGTTGGTGGATCAGAAAACGGGTATTGGTCAGGCAGAAGCGACGCTCCTTGGGCACCGATAAGAACACATTAACCGCGGCGCTCCCTACCCAACCGCTGCCGATCATATTTACCGGAGCGCTAATAAAGCGTATGACATCGTGGATCACATCACCCGACTCTACATGACCACCAGGTGAACAAATCAGGAAATTAATCGGCGCGGAGGATTCGTCGGACAGCGCCACCAGTTGCTTGACGACATTGTAGGCCACCGTGTCGTTGATCTGCCCAAACAGCAGGATAGTTCGCGACTTGAAGGTTCTCTCATCCAAAAAGGCATCGCGCTGAGGAGTACTTATTTCCGTTTTCTCTTCCATCTTGTACCTCGACTGTTTTATCTAACATCCTGGCCGAACATGGCAAAGATAACCATAGCAGCAATCGTTGCCACTAGCCTTGCAACAATCACCAGCCAGCCGGCAAATAACCAAACAGTGACGCAATCGCATAGACCGCACTTCCCAGATACAGCAGTACAATACTCACCTGCAACAGCGGATGCGTGATCCAGTTACACTGCCAGAGCGGTACCTGGTCGCCATGCTTGCGGGCACCGCGCAAAATCAGTATCGGCATGATCGACAAGATCACTCCACTGAATACACCGGCGAAATACAACGCATTGACGAATGAAACCAGACCACTGTAGGCCAGCGCGAACGGTGGCAAAACGACCACCATCAACACACCGAAGCGGCGCAACGGTCGTTCATCGTCCCCTAACCTGAACTTATCGAAAATATTGCTCACGAAGCTGCCACCCAGCCCCCAGTAGGATGTCAGCATGGCACATAGCGCAAAGATATTAGCAGAGAAGAAGGCCCATTGGCCAAGCGCCTGCCCCCACGAGATCGTCGCCACGTCAGAAATATTACCCAACCCACTGAGCGCGATCACCGACATCGGCACCACCGCCAACAGCACAAAAGTCGTTACCATCCCGACAATAATGGCCTTGGGAAGCTGTGCTGGCTTATCCGCAAAACCGCGCGCCATCTCAGGCACAATATATTGGGCAGAGAAGCAGAACACCACCACACTGAACACGGGCACCATAAAGAGCCAATCACCGTCAAGCAGGTTGCGCATCTGGGTAGTCTCTTTCAATAGCGTCGCGATAACCAGAGCACTCAGCATGACAACCATGCCGATACTGATAAACTTTTCGCCACGGCCTATCGCCTTCAAGCCAAGATACAGCACCAACGCCGCCGGGATAAAAAACAGCAGGCTGCCGAGCGCAGGTGAAATACCAAGCAGAGACTGTAATAATTTGCCGCTACCTGACATGTAAGCAGTAAGCGCACCGACACTATTGACACATACTGAAGCGAACATGACCCATGAACCAAAACCACCGACATACCGCCGTGCCAAGCCGCTTAGCTGCAGATGTTCTCGGGTACGAAGGGTGGATTCAGCGACATACAGCATAGTGATGGTGGTTACACAGCCAACCAGTACCAACCAGAATAGCAAAGGTAAATAACCCGCCTTACTGGAAGCGTACGCGATAGAAAGCACGCCTGCACCGATATTAGTGCCGACTATCATTGCTACCCCTTCAAGAAAAGTCAGTGATTTGACGGGTGCAAAAGTCCGTTCCCCTGCGGCTAATGCCGGGGAAATGCCGATGTTTTCGCAAGACATATATCATCCTTTGATACCCGGTAGCGTTAATGACCAGGAAAAGTTAGCGTCTAGAGGGTTAGTTGTTACTTTTTGTTCACAAATATGAAACAACATCACTTGGTTATACAGTGTACGGCCCTATAAACGAGTGCCAATCACGATTACTTGAGGGATCCAATTGTGTTCTTTAAGGAGGGATGATTATTGCAGCGATTCAGCGAACAGCCTGAGGGTAAGCGGCATCTAGGGCTTTATGACGCGATCCGCACCAGCAACCTTTGTGCTTCGGACGATTATTGTCTGGCTGGTGTGTACGAGGATTTTTGCAGGATGTGATCAGAGGACATAAAAAAATGTGGGAAAGTCGCGAATGGTTCGCCTGCCGAGGTTAGAATAACCAGCATCATTCCATAACAATCCCCATTATATCAGCCATATTCCGTCACTATCCGTCAGCCCTCTGATTTTACAGGCTCATCGTTTTCGCCGTCAGTTTTTGCTACTCAATGGATAAAAACGCCATGCGTTTTTAAACAGCAAATCACCATGAATTAGAATGGCTCCTTTGTTCAAAAAATCTCAGGAATATGTTTCAAAGGATAGTCTGGTGAATGATATTTTCCGATTTTGCGTTTAGGCAATTTAATCTTCTTTTTCGGCAACCGCTTGTAGGGAATATGCTGCAAAAAATGGTGGATAACATTTAGTCTAACCCGCTTTTTGTCTTCTGAATTAGCCACAAACCAAGGAGCCCAAAGGCTGTCTGTGGCGGCGAACATGTCGTCCCTGGCTCGGGAATAGTCGTCCCAGAGTTCGAAAGAACGGATATCTATCTCTGAAAGCTTCCATGTCTTGCGGCCATCATCAATACGTGCACGCAATCGACGTTCTTGTTCCTCTGGGCTTACATCCAGCCAGTATTTGATGAGAATGATGCCAGACTCCACCATTAATCGTTCCACCATCGGAACCGTCTCCAAAAATTGATGCGTCTGCTCTTGCGTACAAAAACCCATAACTCGCTCGACGCCAGCTCGGTTATACCAACTACGATCGAAGATAACGACCTCTCCTGCTGCTGGCATGTATGACATGTAGCGTTGCAGGTACATTTGGGTTTTTTCACGTTCGGTTGGGGCAGGAAGGGCAACAACACGGAACACTCGCGGACTGACCCTTTCGGTCAGTGCTTTTATCGTGCCGCCCTTGCCAGCCCCATCGCGCCCCTCAAATACGATGCATACTTTCAGCCCCTTGGCTATCACCCAACTTTGTAAATGAACAAGTTCTTCGTGTAACAACCTGAGCTCTTGCTGATATTTTTTTTCCGGTATTTTTACCGTGCCTTTTCTTTGTGGCACACTGTTGCCTGATATGCGCTTGGGGTTCTTTTCTTTTGAAAGACTGGCTGCGGGTACGATTTTGGTTTTCTTTCCGTTAGTCATGAGGTTACCCCACAATATATTCAATATGTCGCTAGCCTGACGTTGAACCTCCCATCACAGCGCTTGGGGCTGCCTATGCGGGGCGAATAAGGAGTCAGGAGTCGATGAGCAAACACGTGATCTCATCCCATACAATATCCTAGCTGTTATTTCTTCATGCTGCGAATCCTCTTCTCTGGCCGAATCACTACAGCCAACAGCATTTAACAAAGACTAGTGAGATGATTTTAAAATCATTAGTTATTTGAATTAGCGATTAACAACGTTTCTGGTTCCGTTACTTCCCAAACCACTTGTTCAAAACCTGGTGTTATTTGCCTAGTTCGCAGACAGTAAACTGATAGCCGCTCTAGCGTTGGTGGGGATATAGGTTTGTTGGGCGTCACGATGAGCCCCGTCATGGTTTCACGCGTAATGCGTACTGCGAACGAAAGGCCCTGGGTCAATACCTTACACATTTCCGTCATCACGCAGGGTAATGTCGTTGATTCCTTGCTCAGCGGCCTGTGCGTCAGCTTTTGTTTCAGTCCGCGATCGCCGCTTTGGATGGGTTTTTTGATGGCGATCGCCGGCTTGATGACGTTACTTCCAGATACCGTCTTATCCCTACTATTGGCCGGTCTGGAGCGGATACTATATTTACTGGATAGCATACCCAGAATCACCAAAAACGAAAAACCCCAAGCCTTTTGAGCTTGGGGTCATTCATAATATGGCGGAGGAGCAGAGATTCGAACTCTGGAACGGTTTCCCGTCGACGGTTTTCAAGACCGTTGCCTTCAGCCACTCGGCCACCCCTCCGTAATGCAGCGAACTATAAACACAGCCGATCCCGTTGTAAAGCCTGAAACCGTTCAACCGAACGAAAAAACGGCATCTGCAATCTGACCGATGAAGAAATCAGCAATCAGGGTACGGCAATACCCTAGTCGTCACGTAGGGTAAAGAATGGTAAACAATCTTTAATCAATGGCTTGCACTGCACTATCATCATGATCAATTTTGTGATGACCTGATAAGAGAGATCATATGGACCGCATTGTCGTCTCATCCTCCTCGCGCGACTCTTTGCTAAGCACGCATAAAGTCCTGCGTAACACCTATTTTCTGCTGTCATTAACGCTGGCCTTCTCAGCACTGACCGCAACCGCCAGCACCATGCTGGGCTTACCGGCTCCTGGGCTGCTGTTAATGCTGGTCGGCTTTTATGGTTTGATGTTCCTGACCCATAAACTGGCCAATAGCCCTGCCGGCATTCTGGCGGCCTTCGCCTTCACCGGCTTTATGGGCTACGCCCTTGGCCCGATCCTGAGCTCGTTCCTGAACGCTGGCGCGGGTGACCTGATCATGCTGGCGCTGGGCGGTACCGCAGTGGTGTTCTTCTGCTGCTCGGCCTATGTGCTGACCACCCGTAAAGACATGTCGTTCCTGTCTGGCATGATGATGGCGGGCTTCGTGGTGCTGCTGGTGGCGGTTATCGCCAACCTGTTCCTGCAGATCCCTGCCCTGCACCTGGCCATTAGCGCACTGTTTATTCTGTTCTCTGCCGGAGCCATGCTGTGGGAAACCAGCAACATCATTCATGGCGGTGAAACCAACTATATCCGTGCCACCGTCAGCCTGTATGTTTCGCTGTACAACATGTTTATCAGCCTGCTGAGCATTCTGGGCTTCGCCCGCAGCAACTGATACAGCGCTTTGGTTTTGACCTGAGCCCCGCAATGCGGGGCTTTATTTTTGCCGGAGCAAAAGTTTGCTAGACTGTGGCCCGCAATGAATTACCGATCACCGAGGCTGTATGTTGGAGTTTGAAGGTCAGACGATTGAAACTGATGCCCAGGGCTACCTGAAAAACAGCGCCGACTGGCACGAAGGGCTGGCCCCACTGTTAGCGGCACAGGAAGAGATTGAACTAAGCGAAGCGCATTGGGAAGTCGTACGCTTTGTGCGTAGCTTCTATCAGGAATTTAATACCTCACCGGCCATTCGCATGCTGGTCAAGGCAATGGCGCAAAAATACGGCGAAGAGAAAGGCAGCAGCCGCTACCTGTATCGCCTGTTCCCGAAAGGCCCGGCCAAACAGGCGACCAAGATCGCCGGGTTGCCAAAGCCGGTGAAGTGTATCTAGCCACGGGTTAATAACGGATACTGAAGCCCTTATATTCGGCAACCCCACGCGGCTCCACCAGCACGCGGTCAACGCGGGCACTGCGTGGGCCGCCACTTTTCAGCCACGCCATCAGTTGGTCAACGGCCTGTTGCTCTCCACAGGCCAGCACTTCCACGCTGCCATCATCCAGATTACGCGCATAGCCGGTTAACCCCAACGCAGTAGCCTGGTATTGGGTGTTATAACGAAACCCGACCCCCTGCACCACACCATAGACATACGCGGCAATACAAACTTGTGTCATAATCGGCTCCTGATCGATTTCATTACAGGCATTCTCTGCGCTGATGCCCAGAGTGTGTCACTCTTTTTTCTCTATCTGGCAGCATACTTAATTATGACCGCACGCTTGATCCTTGCCAAAGGACGTGAAAAGTCCTTACTCCGTCGCCATCCGTGGATTTTCTCTGGCGCTGTTCTCCGTGTCGAAGGTAAAGCCCAGTCCGGCGAAACCATCGATATCCATGACAGCCAGGGTAAATGGCTGGCACGCGGTGCCTATTCACCAGAATCGCAAATTCGCGCACGCGTCTGGACCTTCAAGCAGGATGAAGAGATTGATATCGCCTTCTTTATCAGCCGCTTGCAGCAAGCGCAGAGCTGGCGTGATTGGGTTGCAAAGCGTGATGGGCTGGACGGTTACCGCCTGATCGCTGGTGAATCTGACGGTATGCCGGGTATCACCATCGATCGCTTCCAGAACTTCCTGGTTTTACAGCTACTTTCGGCCGGTGCCGAATATCAGCGCGCCCCGCTGCTTTCTGCTCTCCAGCACTGCTACCCAGAATGCGCGATCTACGATCGTTCAGACGTTGCCGTACGTAAGAAAGAAGGCTTGCCGCTCACCCAAGGCCCGGTACTGGGCGATCTGCCCCCAGCCCTGCTGCCAATCACCGAGCATGGTATGAAACTGCTGGTGGACATTCAACAAGGCCACAAGACCGGTTTTTATCTCGATCAGCGTGACAGCCGCCTGGCAGCACGTAACTATTCCGCAGGCCGTCGCGTGCTCAACTGCTTCTCGTATACCGGCGCTTTCGCCGTGTCAGCCTTGATGGGCGGATGTGAGCAGGTCATTAGCGTAGATACTTCACAGGCTGCGTTGGACATCGCCAAGCAGAACGTCGAACTGAACCAGTTGGATTTGAGCAAGGCCGAGTTTGTACGTGATGACGTATTCCAACTGCTGCGCAACTACCGCACACAGGGTGAGAAATTCGACCTGATCATCATGGATCCACCGAAGTTTGTCGAAAATAAAAATCAGTTGGCCAGCGCCTGTCGCGGTTATAAAGACATCAATATGTTAGCCTTCCAGTTGCTGAACCCAGGCGGCATTCTGCTCAGCTTCTCCTGCTCTGGCCTGATGCCGACCGATCTGTTCCAGAAAATTTTGGCCGATGCTGCCGTAGATGCCGGGCGTGATGTACAATTTGTAGAGCAGTTCCGACAGGCTGCCGATCACCCGGTGATTGCGACTTATCCTGAAGGCTTGTATCTGAAAGGGTTTGCGTGCCGGGTGATGTAACTTGAAATGCGCTGTTTTTGTCCTCATATAGAGTTCAATGCACTGTTTCTCAGGAGGTCATATGATAGCCAGCAAATTCGGTATCGGTCAGCAGGTTCGCCACCGGCTGCTGGGGTATTTGGGGGTAGTGATTGATGTCGATCCAGAATACTCTCTGGAACACCCAAAAGCAGACGAGATTGCAGCCAACGACGAGTTGCGCCTCGCCCCGTGGTATCACGTGGTGATGGAAGACGATGAAGGCCAGCCGGTTCACACTTATCTGGCCGAAGCGCAGTTGGCGGGAGAAGCACAGGATGCACACCCTGAGCAGCCTTCTCTGGATGAGCTGGCGGAATCCATTCGCAGCCAGTTGCAAGCCCCACGGCTGCGTAACTAAGCGTCAAGCCTGAGAAACCAACGCCGAGCGGGCGCAGCGTATAGCGCCCCCGTAGCGTAACGGGTTGGAGTCTATCAGCAGTCTCAAACGCCAGGGCCAACCCTGGCGTTTTCATTCAATCAGCGTGCCAACCCCAGTCGCGGGATCTCAATCTTCGGGCAACGATCCATAATCACCTTTAACCCGGCCTGTTTGGCCAACGCTTCCGCCTGTTCGTTGATCACCCCGATTTGTAACCACAACACCTTGGCACCTATCGCAATGGCCTCCTGTGCCACCCCATACGCCGCCTCCGAGTTACGGAACACATCCACCATATCGACAGGGTGAGGAATATCCTCCAATGTGGCATAAACCGCCTGGCCAAGCAGCGTCTGCCCGGCCAGCTTCGGGCTCACCGGAATGACCTGATAGCCTTGCGCCAATAAATAAGCCATTACGCCATAGCTGGCTCGAGCCGGTTTATCACTGGCGCCCACCAGCGCAATGGTTTTGACCTGCGTCAGTACCTCTGCAATTGCTAGGTCTTGCATTTTTTGCTCCTGATATTTTGCCGGGAATGCCTTTTCATCAGTGTAACCGAAACGCCAGCATCGGTTAAAACTTGTTATCGGTCCGCGGCTATACTATTCGCAGGTAGGTTTGACCTGGCGCACCATTTCAAATGTTATCCAAATATGTGTAAATGTAAATTAAACGGCTTTCTGAAAAGATTTGACATAACTAGTGGCGTATCCAACACTAGTCATCTGTTCCACGAAAAGGAAGTAACGATGAAATTTGGTCTGGTGGTTGCGGGGCTGCTTGGAATATCGCTGAGCGTTTCGGCCGCAGCTACGACCCTGAAGCTTTCCCCGGACATCGAGCTGATGGTGGTCGACGGCAAGCAAATGACGGGCTCGTTGTTAAAAGGGGCCGATAGTCTGGAATTGAATGACGGGCAGCATCAGCTATTGTTCAAAGTCACCAAATCCGTACGTAAAGAGCCACGGTCTCAGGTGCTTTACACTTCATCCGCGCAGATTGTGGTGTTCAACAGCCAAAACGTCAGCGCCGTCACTATTGAGCTACCGCGTATCGAGAATGAGCAGGATGCCCTGCGCTTTGATAAAGCGCCGAATTATAAAATTCTGGGTAACCACGGCAAGCCGTTGGCGATCAAACGTGATGTATTACCGCTAACCAACGCACCCAATGAGAATGACCTGGAAAAGATCGTTGCCGATTATAACGCTCAAAATCGCCAGGCCTCCGTTCCGGCGTTAGCACATCTGCGTGCCAGCGTGATCTCGGCGGCACAGGGTAGCCCAGCGATTATCCCCCTGAACGGCGACAACGTTGCCGAGAAAATGCTGCAATACTGGTTCCTGCGCGCCGATCCCGAAACGCAAAAACGGTTTATCACCTGGACTGGCCAATCTCGCAACCGTTAAAGGCTGCCAACCACGCCTTTATGCCGTAAAGGCGTGGTTTGTTCGCAATTTCCCACGTTAGCACTAGGCAGTGAAATACAGTTTCAGTAATCTGTGGCGCATCATTCGATTTTCCAAGGATAGCGACATGGAACAAACCACCCGCACCATCGCAACCCGCAAGCATATTGCGCTCGTTGCTCACGACCACCGCAAGCAGGCCTTGCTGAAATGGGTTGAAGACAATAAAGAGATACTTGCCCAGCATCAGTTGTATGCCACGGGTACCACCGGTAATTTGATCCAGCGGGCTAGCGGTATCCCAGTGCAAAGCATGCTGAGTGGCCCGATGGGCGGCGATCAGCAAGTGGGTGCTCTGATCGCCGAAGGCAAAATTGATATGCTGATCTTCTTCTGGGACCCGCTAAACGCCGTCCCCCACGATCCCGATGTCAAAGCCTTGCTGCGCCTGGCCACGGTCTGGAACATCCCGGTGGCGACCAACCGCTCCACCGCCGATTTCCTGATCGACTCCTCGCTGTTCAAGAGCGAAGTGGTGATCGCCATTCCGGATTACGAAAAGTACCTTGCCGAACGCCTGAAATAATGCCCAAGGCCTGGTGTAGTGCCAGGCTTGTGGTTTACGGCTTTCTTTGCGACGGCACGCCAATATCTTGTAACTGCTCGATAAATACCGACGGGCGCTCGCGATCTTGTAATAACCAAACCTGATGCCTGGCCCGCGTGAGAGCGACATAGAGCAAACGCCGCTCCTCAGCATCCGGGAAA
This sequence comes from Serratia sp. PL7, assembly GCF_945957435.1. NCBI lineage: Bacteria > Pseudomonadati > Pseudomonadota > Gammaproteobacteria > Enterobacterales > Yersiniaceae > Serratia > Serratia sp. PL7. The sequence goes on from NZ_CAMFLB010000002.1 coordinate 654,214, forward strand.
TCCTCAGGCTGAGGCAATAATACCTCTTCAAGCACGGATTCACGGACCTCCGCCGGGAATCCATCCTTGCCTTCATACAGCCCGGCAATGATCACGTAGTCGGCCTGTTGGCCTTTGCTGGCATGAATGGTCATAAACTCGATATTCAGCTTCGGCCAACGCGTCGCCGCCTTTTGCAACACCTCCGGCTTGAGATGGTGGTAGCGCGCCAGCACCAAGATCCGTTCTTGCGGCTTCGCATAACCACTTAGCTTGTCCAGTAACGCTTCCAACTGCTCCTGCGGCAAGATAACCACCGACTTTTTGTTGCCCTTGGTCAGGCTATTGAGCGGCTTTTTTAACTGGTGCGGGTTCTGCTGTATAAAGCCGTTGGCCACTTCACCGATCCGATCGTTAAAGCGGTAGGTGGTATCCAGCGCACACTGATCGCCTACGCCAAAGTTTTCGGCAAAGGCGGTGGTCAGCGACAGCTCTGCCCCGCTGAAACGGTAAATCGCCTGCCAATCATCGCCGACGGCAAACAGGCTGGTCTGCTTGTTTTGCTTACGCAGTGCCGCCAGCAGTTGCGCACGCTGGGGTGAGATATCCTGGAACTCGTCCACCAGAATATGCTTCCACGGGCTGATAAAACGCCCCTTTTCCAACAGATTAACGGCTTGATGGATCAGCCCGGCAAAATCGACCGCTCCCTCATCCTTCAGCGCGGTTTTCCACGCTTTCAGCAACGGTGCCATCAGGCGAATGCGTTTGCTGAACAGATCGCGGATCTCTTCGTCGGCCTGCTCTATCATTTCTGCCTGGCTACCTCCGTGGGTGCGCATCAAGCCAAGCCAGCGCTCCAGGCGCCCGCTCAAACGCTCCGCCAGACGCTTGTCATGCCAGAAATCGCCCTCGGGCAATTCCCACTCCAGCTCCTCAGTTAACCATTGCCGCCAGCCTTTGGCCTGCGCTTTCTTCTCGCTGCACTGCAGTTGCCAGTGAGTGATTAGCAACGTCCGGCGCGCTTTACTGTCGCTTTCCAGCTTGCTGATCACCGGCGCTTTGCGGCTACCCTGCTGGATAATCTGCAGCGCTAACGCATGGAACGTTTTCGCCTGGATCGCCACGCTGCCCAAACGTTCCTGGATGCGTTCGTTCATCTCTTCGGCGGCTTTACGCCCAAATGCCAGCAACAGGATCTGCTCCGGCTCGGCCTCTTGACGCAGTAGCAGCCAACCCGCCCGCGCCACCAACACCGAGGTCTTGCCACTGCCAGCCCCTGCGAGTACCAGCACGGCATCCTCGCCGTTCACCACGGCCCGGCTTTGCGATTCATTCAACGGTGACGTTTCAACGCTCTGGAAGAAATCCTGGTGGGTTTCCAGCATCCGGTCGCACCACCGTTGATTACGTTGCGCCACGCTGCGCAGGCCAGACTTGAGCCACTGCAGGCACAAGTGATAACTTTCACGGCAGTTTTCAAACTCTTCCAGCCGCGCCACCGGCATTGGCAAGGCGCCAAACGACTGGCGGATCTGCTGCTGCAGGTTGCTCAATTCGGCACGCTTGAACCACTTGTCCTGTTGCTCAATTTGCCGGATATGATCGACCTGCTGTTGCAATACCTCGGCGCTCACTTCACTCATCTCGCTGCTCCACTGCTGCCAGGACTGCTGCAGATAGTGGTAAAAGCGCTGGGTTTCCTGCCATTCGGTACCGTGCAGGCGTACGACCTTTTCATCCGGCAGTTCGAACTCGAGTTCCCCCCAGACGATCCCGCGTTTACAACGCACCTGAATCAACTGGTTGAAAGGGATCAGGTATTCATGCTTCTCGCCGCTCACCTCAACGCCGGCATGCAACAACCGTACGCGGTTGTAAGGATGCTGTGCCAGGTGTTTACCCAGCGATGTCGCCTTTAGTTCCATATACCCACGCCATAATCATGTTGAGATATACCCGTCGTCTTTCAAGCTGCAGCTTGAAATCCATAGGGTAGCATTGCTACCAGTTTACCCGCGTTAAGCAATGGCACTCTAGCGTTAAAAAAAGGGTAGAATAGTTTTAGCGTTATGCTGATGAATACTTCCCCCTCGTGCCGTTTGGCCATCATTAGAGCAGAATGACGACTATGCGTACTGTATTGAACATTCTTAATTTCGTTTTGGGTGGTTTTTTCACCACGCTTGGCTGGCTGATTGCCACCTTTTTCAGCGTCGTGCTGATTTTCACCCTGCCATTGACCCGCTCCTGCTGGGAAATTACCAAAATCTCCCTGCTGCCATTTGGCAACGAAGCGATCCATGTCGATGAATTATACCCTGAGAAAAGCAATGCCCTGCTGGCTGCCGGCGGCTCTTTGCTGAATATCGTCTGGCTGGTCCTGTTCGGCTGGTGGTTGTGCCTGTCACACATTATTGCGGGCATAGCCCAGTGCATCACCATTATTGGTATTCCGGTAGGCATCGCCAATTTCAAGATAGCCGCTATCGCCCTGTGGCCAGTTGGCCGCCGCGTCGTTCCCGTTGAGGTTGCACAACAGGCGCGGATCGAGAACGCCCGCCGCCGCTTTTAAACGCGTTAACTTTTCTCCCATTTAGGAGCTTGTCGTGCTCTCTTTTGCACCCAAAATTCGGCGTTATACCTATAACAGCAACCTGCTTTATAACCTGCGTATTTTTATCGCGCTGGCCGGAGCCTCTGCGGTGCCGTGGTGGTTGGGGGTCCCTACACTGACCATTCCGCTAACGCTGGGTGTCGTTGCTGCGGCGCTAACGGATCTTGACGACCGGCTGGCAGGAAGATTGCGAAACCTGCTCATTACGCTAGTTTGCTTTTTTGTGGCCTCGACATCGATTGAACTGCTGTTTCCTTACCCCTGGCTGTTTGCCCTCGGGCTGACGACCTCAACCTGCGGCTTTATTCTGCTGGGGGCATTAGGACAGCGTTACGCCACTATCGCCTTCGGTGCCTTGCTGATCGCCGTCTACACCATGCTTGGCACCTCCATGTATGACGCCTGGTACCAGCAACCGGTTCTGTTGATCATCGGTGCCATTTGGTACAACTTGCTGACGCTGATCGGCCATCTGCTATTTCCTATCAAGCCCCTGCAGGAAAACCTGGCCCGTTGCTATGAACAGTTGGCCAACTACCTGGATGCCAAGGCCAACCTGTTCGATCCAGATGCCGAATCGGACGCCGATCTGCCGTGGGTGGACGTGGCAATGGCCAACAGCACGCTGGTCACCACGCTTAACCTGACCAAGGCTTCACTGCTGACCCGCTTGAAAGGCGACCGTGGCCAACGCGGCACCCGCAGAACGCTACACTACTATTTTGTCGCTCAGGATATCCATGAACGCGCCAGTTCTTCTCACGTACAGTATCAGGCGCTAAGCCAACAGTTTCGCCACAGCGATATTCTGTTTCGCTTCCAGCGGCTACTGGCCAAGCAGGCCCGTGCCTGCCAGCAACTGGCGCAATCAATACTGCTACGGCAGAAATATCTGCATAGCCCGCGTTTTGAACCCGCTTTTTCGCGCCTGGAAGAGGCGCTGACCCGGATTACCGTTACTCCAGAAAATCGCGAACTGACCAGAGCGCTATCCCATCTGCTAAAGAATTTACGGGCAATTGACGCCCAGTTGGCCAATATCGAGTCTGAGCAGTCCCTGGCGAGTGGCCAGGCCGAGGAAAACAACCTGTCAGACGACCGGCTCACCGGTTGGAGTGATATTCGCCTGCGTATCAGCCGCCACCTGACACCACAATCCGCCCTATTCCGCCACGCCATCCGTATGTCCGTGGTGTTATGCGTGGGCTATGCGTTTATTCAACTGACCGGAATGCAGCACGGTTATTGGATCCTGCTGACCAGCCTGTTTGTCTGCCAGCCCAACTACAACGCCACACGCAGGCGCTTGGCGTTAAGGATCATCGGCACTCTGGCTGGCATTTTGATCGGCCTGCCGATCCTGTATTTTGTGCCCTCACTGGAAGGGCAATTGATCCTGATCGTGATCTCCGGAGTATTGTTCTTCGCCTTCCGAACCGTGCAATATGCCCACGCCACGATGTTTATCACCCTGTTGGTCTTGCTATGCTTTAACCTGCTGGGCGAAGGGTTCGAAGTGGCTGCCCCGCGCGTCTACGATACCCTGCTGGGTTGTGCCATCGCCTGGGCAGCGGTGAGTTTTATCTGGCCAGACTGGAAGTTCCGTCAGTTACCGGCCATGGTGCGCAAGACACTGAATGCCGACTGCCGCTATCTGGATGCCATTCTGGTGCAGTACCATCAGGGCAAGGATAACAGCCTGCCTTATCGTATTGCCCGCCGCGATGCTCATAATAGCGATGCCGAATTGGCGTCGGTGATCTCTAACATGTCTGTTGATCCCAAGGCCGATAAAACCATTCAGGAAGCGGCATTCCGCCTGCTGTGCCTTAACCATACCTTGCTGAGCTATATTTCCGCCCTGGGTGCCCACCGTGAGCGCCTGGAAAGTGCCGCCGTGCTGGACTTGCTCAACGATGCGGTTTGCTATGTTGATGGTGCATTACACCACGACGCTCATGATCGTCAGCGTATCACGCAGGCACTGGAAGGCCTCTCCAAGCGTATTACTGCGCTGGTTCCGGAGCCGGAAAGCAAAGAACAGCTGGTGTTGCAGCAAATTGGTCTGGTGCTCGAGTTACTACCAGAGCTGACGGCACTTAATGCGCAAATTGCTCAAGCCGGTTGATAGTTCAAGGATGTGAGCCGCAGGCGTGGTCTTCTGACCGCGCCTCAAAGCAGGGAAAGAGCGCGTTGTTTTCGAACCACTCGATCAACGCCTCCCTTTGCAGATTAGGCAAGGCGGCATGATGGTAGCCCGCCATGGCCCCCGCCAGTGACATCAGCACTTTCATGCCCAGATTTTTTTGCTGTTGCAGCAACTTCAGATAGCTATCTCTGACTCCCAACAGGCGAAAATCATAAATATTGCATATGCCTGCTCGCCACAGCTGCCGCTCTAATGAAGCATCAATATTCGGTAAATCTTTCAATCTGCCATTGCAGCGTTTTTTTACCTTAATCTCTTTACGCGTCTCACAGATAGCCTGCCAGACAAGCGCACACAGTTCGCGACGCTGCCGCCACAGATCTTCATTCACCCAGTAATAGCGCATGACCATGGGAACTCCCCGCTTTAAATAGGTCATATTCACCATGCCACGCTCACGGAACGCGGTTTCCAGGCTTTCTGTTGCACGCAAATACAGCTCACCTTCGGTAATGACCGCAAACATTGTGCCGTCCGCCAGCAGGCCATAGCCGCCAAACTGCGAGCGTATGGCAATATTTCCCAGCGCGGCAAAGCAGGACTTTGCCTGCTCGATCCTCCTTAACGATCCTCCATTCATTTACCTCTCCTTATATGAAGCCACAGCCATTAGGCATGTTTTGGTTGGAATAAACGTAACTGGAACAACTAATTAAAAAAAATACGCATTATCCCTAGTCGTGCCAATCATAAATTCAAGACGTACAATAAATAATCTCAATTATGCGAAGCGTTACGAAAATTTGGGTTGATCTTCTGTTTCGATGGCTATACTGTATATACATACAGTAACACTACGGGCGGGAGACGACATGCGTACTCAATCACTTTATCAACCTCATTTTAGCCAATCCTCAATGCCGGCGGAGCAAGCGGTGATCCCTGCGCAAGCGGGCACCGAAAATGGCCTAATCAGTGAGCTTGTTTACAATGAGCGGCAACCCGCCGTAGCCCAGTTATTGGTGCCTTTGTTGCAGCAGTTAGGCAAGCAATCACGTTGGTTACTGTGGTTGACCCCGCAGCAGAAACTGAGCAAAACCTGGCTGCAACAGGCCAGCCTGCCGGTTGATAAGGTTGTACAGCTTAATCAGATCAATCCACTGGCTACCGTAGACGCCATGGAGAAGGCTTTATTGACGGGAAATTACAGTGTGGTGCTTGGCTGGTTACCAGAATTGACACAAGAGGATCGCCTAAGGCTGAGTCGAGCGGCAGAATTGGGGAATGCCTATGGGTTCATTATGCGACCCCAACGTGACATCGTTGCTGCCGACAGACACTGTTCAACCTTAAAAATTCACTCTTCTTTGTATCATTAAGTAAATTTAGGACTTTTCCCATCAATTTTATCGCTTGGTCTGGCAACCGCAGACAGATCAGGCGCAAAGCGAGGTTGGCTGCGGTTCGGCGCCGCCTTCCATGTGAAAAAAAGACTCGTTTAGCACCCCGATATGTTAGAGGATATGTCTAATTCCATGTTTTTTTTTAGAGCTTTATCACATCACACTTGTAACTTTCGCGCCACGTTGTAGACTTTACATCGCCAAGGTTGCTCTATAACGCCAGAAAAACTGGCAGAGTAACAAACGAGGGCTCAAACCTTGGCGAAGGAATTTAAACCAAGGGCTTAAAGCAGCTTTAAAGCTCATTGCCTATTTGGATGATAACGAGGCGCAAAATGAAAAAGACAGCTATCGCATTAGCAGTGGCACTGGCAGGTTTCGCTACAGTAGCGCAAGCCGCACCAAAAGACGACACTTGGTACACTGGTGCCAAACTGGGCTGGTCCCAGTTCCATGACACCGGTTTCTACGGTAACGGTTACACCGTTGATAACGACGCACGTAAAGACCAGATTGGTGCTGGTGCGTTCGTTGGCTATCAGGCAAACCAATACCTGGGCTTCGAAATGGGCTACGACTGGTTAGGTCGTATGAAATATACCGGCGCTAACACCGGTTCTTTCAAAGCTCAAGGCGTTCAACTGGCAGCTAAACTGAGCTACCCAATCATGAACGATCTGGACATCTACACTCGTCTGGGCGGCATGGTATGGCGTGCTGACAGTGATGGTGCCGGCTCTAACGGTGGCAACCATGACACTGGCGTTTCTCCATTGGCAGCAGTGGGTGTTGAATACGCACTGAACCGTGACTGGGCTACCCGCCTGGACTACCAGTGGGTTAACAACATCGGTGACGCAGGTACCGTTGGTGCACGTCCAGACAACGGCATGCTGAGCGTAGGTGTTTCCTACCGCTTTGGCCAGGAAGTTGCTGCTCCAGTAGTAGCTCCAGCTCCGGCCCCAGCTCCAGTTGTTGAAACCAAGAAGTTCACTCTGACTTCTGACGTTCTGTTCGCGTTCAACAAAGCGACCCTGAAACCAGAAGGCCAACACGCTCTGGATCAGCTGTACACCCAACTGAGCTCACTGGATCCGAAAGACGGTTCTGTTGTAGTTCTGGGCTTCACCGATGCAGTAGGTTCAGCAGAATATAACCTGCGCCTGTCTGAGCAACGTGCACAAAGCGTTGTGGATTACCTGATCTCTAAAGGTATCCCTTCAGACAAGATCTCTGCACGTGGCATGGGTAAAGCTAACCCAATCACTGGTGACACCTGTGGCTATCGTTCAGGCCGCGCAACTGCAGCTCAGATCGCATGTCTGGCTCCAGATCGTCGCGTAGAGATCGAAGTTAAAGGTATCAAAGAAGTTGTTTCTCAGCCTCAGGGCTAAGTAAGCGCTTCTTAGTAAAAAACCCCGCATTGCGGGGTTTTTTTTGGCCTAAACGTTAGGTAAGGCTATTTATCATCCTTACCCAGGATCGCCTGTAGATCCTGTTTCAGCGATGACATCTGGGTGGCATACTTCTCTTTGCGCTCGGCATCTTCGATCAGCTGTACGACGGTTTCCGACAGGGTGACACCACGGCGATGTGCCAGCGCAGCCAAACGTTGCCAGACCAGGAACTCCAGATCGATCGATTTCTTGCGCGTATGCTGATGTTCTGAGTTAAAATGACGCTTACGCCGAGCACGGATGGTTTGTTTCATCCGGTTATCCAGCGTCGGATTCATGTGCTCATCTATCCACGCCAGCACTTTTACCGGTTCATTTTCCAGCTTCAGCAGTTCGTCAATGACCTCCTGAGCAAGGCTGTTTTCAATGTAGCGGGTGATCGCTTCACCTTCCCGGTGCTTTTTCACCAGGTACTTCCATTTCCAACCGCTCTCCAGATTTTCCAGTTGCTGATATTTCATCGTGAACTCTGCTGTGACCGTGTAACTTTGATAAGCATAACAGCTTTAGCCAACTTTTCCTCGGCAATTACCCTCCGTTTTTGACTGTTTTTTGCACAGTCATCGGGCAATGTCAAACTCCGATGCTCAACAATGACTCTGGAGGTATCAAGCTGGCGTTATTCTTGTATAATCGCGCTTTCCCTTTTTGACGATTGCATCTAACACTTTGACCAATAACCGACTTGAATGGCAATCTCTGTTGCCTGCTGCTACGCCTTATCAGGCGATTTTCGATTCCGCTGCTCAATTGGCACCCGTGGCCTTTTCTGCAATCCAGCCCCGTTTGGAGAATGCGCTGACGCTGTTTTTGCATCCGCTGTCTCTGCCACGTTTTATGCTGTTGAAAGCACAGGAAACACGTGAGTATCTGGCGTTGATCGCCCGAGCGGCAGAAGAGTTGCAACCGCAGAATACCGTTAAAGGCAGTCACTACGTGATTGAAGGCGACACCGTCAGCATTAAAAATGCCATGCGCGGCGATGAACCTTTTGCCGCCGGCGGGGCTTGCGTTTACCAGGAATGGGTTGAGCCAGAACAGTTATTTGGCTGCGTCAGAATGCACAACGGTGCGATCGCCTTACAGCCGGGCCTGGTCCATCAGGCTAACGGCGGCGTGCTGATCCTGTCGGCGCGAGCCCTCTTGGCACAACCGCTATTGTGGCTGCGTCTCAAGCAGATGATTACCCAGCGCCAATTCCAGTGGCTGACGCCAGATGAAACCCGGCCGTTGCCGGTCTCCATCCCTCCTATGCCGCTGGAGTTACGTCTGATTGTGGTGGGCGATCGCCATGGCCTGGCTGATTTCCACGATATGGAGCCTGAAGTCTGCGAGCAGGCCGTCTACGGTGAATATGAAGACGATCTGCAGCTCACCGAGCCAGACGATATGGTGCAATGGTGCGGCTATATCAATAGCGTGGTCGCCGAGCAGCAATTACCACCGCTGGCAGCCGACGCCTGGCAGCCTCTGATGGTCCAGGCGGTGCGCTATACCGGTGACCAGGGTAACCTGCCGCTATCGCCGTTGTGGGTCAGCCAGCAGTTGTCTGAGGCCGCTCTGTATGCCGAAGAGGAACAGATCACCGCTAAAGCGTTAGAAGCGGCGCTAAATGCCCGCGAGTGGCGTGAAAGCTATCTGGCAGAACGCATGCAGGACGAGATTGAACTGGGTCAGATCATGATCGAAACCGAAGGTGAGGTGATTGGTCAGATTAACGGTCTGTCGGTGCTGGATTATCCAGGACATCCGCGCAGCTTTGGCGAACCTTCACGCATCAGCTGCGTGGTCCACCTGGGTGATGGCGAATTCACCGATGTGGAGCGCAAAGCCGAGCTGGGAGGCAACCTGCACGCCAAAGGCATGATGATCATGCAGGCGTTCCTGATCGCCGAACTGGATCTCGATCAGCAACTCCCCTTCTCCGCCTCGATCGTTTTTGAGCAATCTTACGGCGAAGTTGACGGGGACAGCGCCTCGCTGGCGGAACTCTGCGCCCTGATCAGCGCATTGTCACAGCAGCCGATCACCCAGCAAATCGCCGTAACCGGCTCCGTTGACCAATTTGGTAATGTGCAACCAATCGGTGGCGCTAACGAAAAAATCGAAGGTTTCTTCGAGGTCTGTCTACGCCGCGGCCTGACGGGTAAACAGGGCGTGATCCTGCCAGCCAGCAACGTGCGGCACCTTTGCCTGCGCCCAGACGTCGTCGAAGCGGTACGTGAAGGGCAATTCCATCTGTGGGCGGTAGATAGCGTTGCGGAAGCCTTGCCGTTATTGACCGGCTATCCGTTCGCCGATGAGCAGCAGCCTAGCCTGCTGGCCGCCATCCAGGAGCGAATTGCACAGGCTATGTTGCCAGAACGGCGTCCGTTGCCGTGGCCATTGCGCTGGCTTAACTGGTTCAGCCGTGGCTGATCGGACTTGTTCAGCGTACACGTGTAAGTTAATCTGCGTCCTTCATCAAAATAAGGTTTACTGAGAACATGGTAGATAAACGCGAATCCTATACGAAACAAGATCTCGAAGCATCGGGCCGTGGCGAACTGTTTGGCGCCGGTGGCCCACCGTTGCCATCAGGCAACATGTTAATGATGGACCGCGTGGTCAAGATGACCGAAGACGGTGGTAGCCACAATAAAGGCTACGTAGAAGCTGAGCTCGATATCAATCCGGATCTGTGGTTCTTCGATTGCCACTTTATTGGCGATCCGGTCATGCCAGGCTGCCTGGGTCTGGATGCCATGTGGCAGTTGGTAGGGTTCTACCTCGGCTGGATGGGCGGCGAAGGCAAAGGCCGTGCGCTGGGCGTCGGCGAAGTGAAGTTCACCGGCCAGGTACTGCCAACCGCCAAAAAGGTCACCTACCGCATCAACTTCAAACGCGTGATCATCCGCAAGCTGATTATGGGCGTGGCTGATGGCGAAGTGCTGTGCGATGGCAAAGTGATCTATACCGCCAGCGATCTGAAAGTGGGCCTGTTCAAGGACGCTGCGGCGTTCTAACGCCTTACGGCGGCCTCTCTCGGTCGCCGTTTATTTCCCCTGTGTTATTACTGTTCCGGTCGTTTAATCGCCGCTCAGTGACTACAATAAATGTATCCACTAAGAGGGCAGCATGAAAAAAACCAGTTTTGCAACGACCCCCTGCCCAATCGCCCGTTCGTTGGGGCGCGTGGGGGAATGGTGGAGCATCCTGATCCTGCGCGATGCCTTTCATGGCCTGAGCAAATTTGACGAGTTTCAGCAAAGCCTGGGGCTATCCCCCACGCTGCTGACCCGCAGGCTTAAATTTCTGGTGGAAAGCGGCATTCTGTATAAGCAACGCTACCAGACACGCCCGGTACGCTATCAATATCTGCTCACCGATCGCGGCAAGGATTTCTTCCCGGTGTTGGTGACGTTGTTCCAGTGGGGCAATACCCATCTGACCGAAGGGACGCACAGCGCGGAACTGGTTGATCGGCGCAGCGGTCAACCGATACAGCCTCAATTAATCGATGCGCTAACCCAGCAACCTATCGCCCTACAGCACATCACGTTGGCGGCAGGTCCTGCGGCCGGAGAAGCCATGTCACGCCGTGCTTCTCTGATGCAGCATCACTACGCCTTACTTAATGAATCATCCAAGGAGTCACTATGAGCAGTCGTCGTATAGTTATCACCGGTATGGGGGCCGTCTCTCCTTTGGGTTGCGGCGTAGAGCCGATCTGGCAACGCCTGTTGGCTGGTCAGTCAGGGATCGGCCCACTGCCCGAAGAGATGGTGGCGGATTTGCAGGTCAAGATCGGCGGCCAGGTGCCCACTCTGGAGCAGGATGCCGCTGCCGGTTTTAATCCAGACCTGAGCGTGGCACCGAAAGACCAAAAGAAAATGGACCGCTTCATTCTGCTGGCAATGGCCGCCGCTGACGAAGCCATCAAGCAGGCTGGCTGGAACGCCGATAGTGAGGAGAAACAGGAGCGGACGGCCACCGTGATCGCCTCCGGCATTGGTGGCTTCCCCGCTATCGCCCATGCGGTGCGCACCACGGATAGCCGCGGGCCAAAGCGCCTCTCTCCTTTCACCATTCCCTCATTCTTGGTTAACCTGGCCGCCGGCCATGTTTCCATCAAGCATCAATTCAAAGGGCCGATTGGCGCACCGGTCACCGCCTGTGCAGCAGGCGTACAGGCCATTGGCGATGCGGTGCGGATGATCCGCAACGATGAAGCCGATATCGCCTTATGCGGCGGAACGGAAGCCGCTATCGATACCGTTAGCCTGGGGGGCTTTGCCGCTGCCCGAGCCATGTCAACCACGCCTGCGGATGCCGCAACCAAAGCGTCACGCCCGTTTGACAGTGCCCGCGACGGCTTTGTGATGGGTGAAGGTGCCGGGATGTTGGTGATCGAGACGTTGGAACATGCGTTGGCACGCGGTGCCAAGCCATTAGCTGAGATTGTCGGTTACGGCACCAGTGCGGATGCCTACCATATGACTTCCGGGGCTGAAGATGGCGACGGCGCCTATCGGGCGATGAAGATTGCGCTGAAACAGGCTGGCGTCACGCCAGATCAGGTTCAGCATCTGAATGCACACGCCACCTCAACCCCAGTTGGCGATCTGGGTGAAATCAACGCCATCAAACACCTGTTCGGCACCGATGGGCATATCGCTATCACCTCCACCAAATCGGCCACCGGCCATCTGCTGGGAGCCGCAGGTGGCCTGGAAACCATTTTCACCGCTCTGGCACTGCGCGATCAAATCGCTCCGGCCACGCTGAATCTGGATAATCCAGACCCTGCCGCCGCCGGTTTACATCTGGTGGCCAATAAGGCGGAACCGATGGCAATGACCTATGCCCTGTCGAACGGATTTGGTTTTGGGGGAGTCAACGCGAGTATTTTGCTAAAACGCTGGCAGGAATAATTTTACGCTTAAAACGAAAACCTCCGCTTGTTTGGCGGAGGTCGTTCCTTAATTCATGACAGAGAGCCGCTTAAGCGGTCACAGCCCTGTCCTCCATGGCTTGTCGCCAACCTCCCAGCCAGTTAGCCCGGGCGTCTAAAGATTGGTAGGGACAAAGTTCCCTTGAACGCCCTGCAATACCGGCTTGGTAACCACGTGATTCAGCCCGTTCCAAACGATCTCTTTTCTGTCTCTTCATGCCTCACTTCCCTCGTTGTTACTTTGTGGAAAGAAAACAATGGCTGCACGAAATACAGCCACATTTAAGAAATAGCCCTAAATGGCGAGAAGATCAATGTTCAAATTTCATACCGCTGTCATATTTGTGAGCTATGCACGGCGCATAAGCTAAGTGGCTGATATTGTTGAGCTGGATTTAATTGCATGATAATAAAACAAAAAAATCCCGGCAAGGCTTTTACTTTGCCTTACCGGGATGGCTTTAGAACGAATTATTACAAGCTATGATTAAAGGCGAGCTGCCTGCGCGGCAATCTCCTGCGCTTCCTGCAACCAGCCCTGGGCCAAGGTGCGAACCAAGGCGTCATAGCCATCATCACCCTGTTTCAATTCCAGGTTGAATGGTCGCTTGATCAGCCTGCCCTGATGGCTCAGCACCCATTCACCCCGAACGATCGCTTTACCATCGTAGCGGCCATGGAAGCCGCTGATGGTGACGTTAAGCACATCCTGATCGCTGCTCATCGGCTGTGATGACACCACCCAACCCGGCAAAGCGCTGCCCAGGTTGGTCACCAACGTCTGTTGCAATTGCTGATCCAACGGGCTGGCCCACAGGTTGTTTTGCCCAATCACAAACTGCACGTCGTTAGTCTGGTAGACCACCCCACTCTGCGCCAGGAAATCCGCCACGCTAACGTGCTCCAGCCACAGCTGGCGTGACGCCTGGGTACCACTCACCGGAGCCGGGGTCCCCAACGCCGGTAACTGATAGTAAGTCTTGTTGGGCGTACTGCTACAGGCACTCAGCATCAGTGCCAGAACTACCGGGATCCACTTTTTCATTTTTTGGCCTTCTTCGGCTGAGGGTCATTACTGCCCGCGGCTTCAAATACCAGGGCGTTGCTCTTATCGTTCAGGGTACGCAGCACCGGTTGCAGCTCACGCAGCACCTGATCGAGACGTTGCATATCACCAACCATTTTGTTGTAGGCCGGTGAACCTGGCTGGAACCCTTTCATGCTGCGATTGAGTTCTTGCAGGGTTTTCTGCATATCCTCAGGCAATGCCTTCATCTCTTTACTGCTGATGATGTCATTGAGCGACTGCAGGGTTTTCTGCGTTTCTTTCATGGTCTTCTGGCTTTCTGCCAGCGTTTTGGTCGCTTCGTTGATCATTGGATTGATCGGCATCGAATTGATCTTATCCAGCGTCTGCATCAACTTTTGCTGGATCTGCGCCAGGCCACTGCCGGTAGTTGGCAACAGCGGATAGCCGAACAGCTCACGCGGCCCCTTCCACGCTTTCTCATTTGGATAGAAGTCCAGATCGATATACAACGCGCCGGTCAGCAGGTTGGCGGACTTCAGCGCAGCACGCAGGCCACGCGACTCAGCATCTTTCAAATGCTGCGCGATATCGAAGTTCTTGCCCAACTGTTGATTAAAGCGCTCAGGCTCAATACGGATCAGTACCGGAATACGGTAATCGTTATCCAACCGCTGGCGCATACCTTCTTTGTAGAATGGCACTTGGCCTACGGTACCCAGGCGAATACCCCGGAACTCGACTGGCGCCCCCGGTTGCAGCCCACGGATCGATTCGGAGAAGAACACCAGATAATCGGTATGCTCGGTATACAGCGAATCCTGAATATTGCGCTGGTTATCGAACAAGGCAAACTCGGCCTTTTCTTTCACCGCAGGGCCACGATCCCAACCTTCAGGCACATCAAAGCTCACGCCACCGCTAAACAGCGTCGCCAAAGATCCCATTTCCACACGCATACCCTGTGCGGACATATCGAAGGCAACGCCGCTGTCTTTCCAGAACCGGACGTTGGTAGTGATCAACTGATCGTAAGGCGCGGTAATAAACAGCTGATAGCGCATGGCGCGCAGCTTGGGATCGAAATAACTGGTTTCCACTGAACCGACGCGGTAGCCACGGAACAACACCGGATCGCCAGCGTTCAACTGGCCGGACTTGTCACTGTCCAGTATGACGCGCAACCCCTTGGCATCAGGAGAGGCCAGCGGCGGAGCATCCAGCAGTTGATAATCTGCTTTCCCTGCCTTGCCCTTGTTGCCCGGTTGCAATTCAATGTAGGCACCTGAGAACAAGGTCCCCAGCCCGGAGACGCCTTCACGGCCAATCTGCGGTTTCACCACCCAGAAGGCCGAATCGTCACGCAGCAGCTTTTCCATGCCGGAATTCAGGCGAGCCTGCACCAGCACTTTACTCAAGTCTTCACTCAGGGTGACGCTTTCCACCGTACCAACATCCACACTACGGCTTTTTATCTTGGTTTTTCCCGCTTCCAACCCTTCGGCAGAGGTCGTGACCAACGTCACTTCCGGCCCTTGATGGCTGAAGTGATAAAACAGGATCCACGCACCGATCAACGCGGTGACAATGGGAATGATCCACACCGGCGACCAGCGCTTGATCTTCTCAACATCCGCGACGCCATGATTACTTTCCGTCACCTTGCGGCTCCTTTTTTATTGTTTCACTTGCGCGATCCCAGGTTAAACGGGGATCAAACGCCATAGCAGCAAACATGGTGAGAATGACCACCATGGCGAACAGTAGCGCCCCAATGTCTGGATAAATACTCATCAACTGTCCCATACGTACCAACGCCGAAAGCACGGCGATCACAAACACGTCGATCATTGACCAACGGCCAACAAACTCCACCACTTCATAAATCAGATGCATACGCTCGCTATCGGCATTGGCCTTGCCTTTGCCATTGGCATCCAGGCATAGCCAGCCAATCGCCAACATCTTGAGCGAGGGCACCATAATACTGGCAATGAAAATCACCATCGCCACCGGATAGGACCCTTCTCCCCATAGCAGCACCACCCCGGCCATGACCGTTGATGGCATTTTATTGCCCAACGCCTCGGTGATCATAATCGGCATCAGCATCGCCGGAATATACAATATGATCGAGGTGACCAATAACGCCATCGTCCATTGCAGGCTGTGGCGGCGGCGTACGTAGCCCATCGTGTGACAACGCGGGCATTTGGACTGCTGGGCGGGCAGGATGGCCGTACAGCAGGAGCAGGAACGAACGCCTTGCCGCAGGCCAGTACGCCCAACCTGCAACGGTTGTTCGATCAACGGGGCCGGTTCAATATCTTGCCACAGCCAGCGACGATCGACGCATTGGAAGGCTCGCACCTGCAGCAGGCAAAACAGACAGTAAGGGATGAAACTGGAACCAATGCCGATATCACCATAGGCCATCAGTTTCACGAAGCTGACCAGCACGCCAGCCAGAAAGATCTCGACCATGCACCAGGTCTTCAACTGGAACAGCACCTTGGCCATCCATATCTTCCATTGTCGTGGCAGCCGCACCCTGGCGCACAACAGAATAATCGCCAACATGCAAAACGCCGGGATCAGTTGCACAAACACCATAAACAGGGTGGCCATGCTGGCATAGTCTTCTGCCACCATCACCTGAGGAATTTGGATCAGTTTGATTTCATTGCCCAGACCGGCAACGCGCATATTGATAAACGGGAATATATTGGCTAACACCAGCATGAATAACGCGCTGAGGGCAAAGCCAATTGGTTGTTTACGCGGTTCTGCCCAGCGGGCGCTGAGCGTCGTTTTACAACGGGGACAAACGGCCTTGGAGCCTGATTGCAAAGGCGGCAACGCCACCAGCATATCGCATTGTGGGCACAGTATCAGGTTATCCTGTTGACGCTCGCCATGCATCGCATGACTCTGCTGCTTATGACTTTCGTGGGAACACACCATTATCCTCCTTAACCGTGTCGCTCATCGGTACAGCCTGGGTTGCCCACAGCAGCAGCGTGCGGGCAACCCGTTACCGATCAGCCGTTTTTCATTGCTTCCAGCTCTTCCCAACGGGCAAAGGCTTGTTCCAGTGCCTGCTCCGCAGTGGCAAGATCGGCCAGCACCTGCTGGGTTTCGCTGTGCGGGCGCGAGAAGAATCCTGCGTCGCTCACCTGTGCCTGCAAGGCTGCAATATCCATTTCCAACTGTTCAAGGCGCTGTGGCAACTGCTCCAGTTCACGCAGCAGGTTATAACTCAGTTTGGCGGCTGATTTCTTGGGCTGCTCGGTTTTTTTCTCCACCGCCGCCTTGGTTTGGCTGGCGGCAACCGTGCGGATCGGCTTGGCGGTGGCACGTTGATGGTGTGCATCGTAGTAGCCCCCAACGTAAGTGTCGATCACGCCATTGCCTTCGAAAATCCAGCATTCGGTCACTGAGTTATCAACAAACTGACGATCGTGGCTCACCAGCAATACGGTGCCCTGGTAGCTATCGATCATCTCTTCCAACAGTTCCAGCGTTTCGACGTCCAGATCGTTGGTTGGTTCATCGAGGATCAGTAAATTACTCGGCTTAAGGAATAGTTTAGCCAGCAGTAGGCGGTTACGCTCCCCGCCCGACAACGCTTTGACCGGCGTCATTGCCCGTTTAGGGTGGAACAGGAAGTCCTGCAGGTAGCCCAGCACATGGCGCGAACGGCCATTGACCATCACTTCCTGCTTCCCTTCCGCCAGGTTGTCCATCACCGTACGTTCTGGATCCAGTTCGGCACGGTGTTGGTCAAAATAAGCGACTTCCAGCTTGGTGCCGCAGTGCACTCGCCCGCTGTCGGCTTTCAGTTGACCGAGCATCAATTTCAGCAAGGTGGTTTTACCACAGCCGTTTGGCCCCACCAGCGCGATTTTGTCACCGCGTTGCACTTGGGCGCTGAAGCCTCGGACCAACACTTTGTCGGCGACCTGATAATTGACGTCTTCCATTTCGAACACAATCTTGCCCGAACGCACGGCCTCTTCCACCTGCATCTTGGCGGTGCCCATCACTTCACGACGTTGTGAACGCTCGTTACGCAACGCCTTCAGAGCGCGCACCCGGCCTTCATTACGCGTACGGCGCGCCTTGATGCCCTGACGGATCCAAACCTCTTCCTGTGCCAGTTTGCGGTCAAATTCGGCGTTCTGCAGCTCTTCGACCCGCAGCGCTTCTTCTTTGCTTTCCAGGTACAGCTCGTAGTTACCCGGCCATGACACCAGCTTGCCGCGATCGAGATCGACAATGCGCGTGGCCATATTGCGGATAAACGAACGGTCATGCGAGATGAAGACGATGCTGCCCTGGAACTCTTTCAGGAATCCTTCCAGCCAGTCGATGGTGGTGATATCCAGGTGGTTGGTAGGTTCATCAAGCAGCAACACGCGCGGTGAACTGACCAACGCCCGGCCCAGTGCCGCTTTGCGCAGCCAACCACCGGAAAGAGAGGACAGTTCCGCATCACCGTTCAGGCCCAGTTGCAACAGGACTTCACTGATACGGCTGTCTAGCTGCCATAAGCCCTGGTGATCGAGGATCTCCATGACCTGTGCCATACGCGTCAGGTTCTTTTCACTCGGATCCAGCTCCACCTGATGCGAGATGGCGTGATACGCCTTCAGATGTTCCGCCTGCTCCGCCACGCCTTCGGCCACAAAGTCGAACACTGTGCCGCCGATATTGCGCGGGGGATCCTGCTGCAAACGCGCCACAATCAGATCCTGCTCGTAAATGATGCGCCCATCGTCCAATGGGATCTCTTTTCCGAGGATCTTCAGCAGGGTCGATTTACCGGCCCCGTTGCGCCCAACCAGGCAGACGCGTTCATTGTCTTCAATATGAATTTCGGTGTTGTCTAACAAAGGTGCATCGCTGAAAGAGAGCCAGGCACCGGACATGCTGATTAACGACATAGTAATTATTTTCCTTCGCCGGCGTGGGTGACCAGCCAGCAGTTGTGGATCTGACGGTTACGGGCAAAGTCTTCTGACTGCGTCTTGGCGGTAATTTCTTTCGCCTCCAGACCCAGTGCATTCAGACCTGCCAGATCCATCTGGAAACCGCGTTTGTTGTTGGAGAACATGATGGTTCCGTTACGCCGCAGTATCCGTTGTAAATCTTTCATCAGCGCCAGATGGTCGCGCTGTACGTCAAAGGTGTTCTCCATACGCTTGGAGTTGGAGAACGTCGGCGGATCGATAAAGATCACATCGAACTGTTCGTCGGCATTGTGCAGCCAGGACAGGCAATCTGCCTGGATCAAGCGGTGCTGTCTACCGGTCAGGCCGTTAACCCGCAGGTTCTTTTCTGCCCATTCCAGATAGGTGCGCGACATATCCACCGTGGTGGTGCTACGTGCGCCCCCCAACCCGGCATGTACACTCGCGGTGCCGGTGTAGGCAAACAGGTTGAGGAAGTCTTTACCTTTGCTCATTTCACCCAGCATACGGCGAGCGATGCGGTGATCGAGGAATAACCCGGTATCGAGATAATCCGTCAGGTTGACCCACAGCTTGGCATTGAACTCTTCTACCAGCAGGAACTCACCCTTCTGCGCCAGCTTCTCATACTGATTCTTGCCCTTCTGGCGTTCGCGGGTTTTCAGGATCAACTGATTAGAAGGCAGCTCTAACACCGCCAACGTGGCGTTAATCACGTCAAACAGGCGCTGGCGGGCTTTCTGCGCATCGATGGTTTTTGGCGGCGCGTACTCCTGTACCACCACCTTACTGCCATAGCGATCCACCGCCACGTTATAGTCTGGCAGATCGGCATCATACAGGCGATAGCACTCAATTCCCTGCTGCTTTGCCCATTTGTCCAATTTCTTCAGATTCTTGCGCAGACGGTTGGCGAAGTCTTCCGCCACCTGTACGCCACCCGCACCCTGTGGGCTTTCTGCCAGTTGGTAGTTTTTCTGTACGCAATCCAGCGGGCCATTTTTCGCTTTGAACTGGCGCTCGGCGCGCAGTTGCAGGCAACTGAGCAATTCCGGTGAGGCGCTGAACAGCGAAAGCTGCCAGCCACCAAAGTGGCTCTTCATAATGCGCCCCAACATATTGTGCAGCGCAATCAGTGCCGGTTCGCTCTCGAGGCGTTCACCGTATGGCGGGTTGCTGACCACCGTGCCTACCGGGCCTTCCGGCAGTGGATTGGTCAGTTTGCTGACGTCATTAACGTTAAAGGTGATCAATTCGGCCACGCCAGCGCGGCGGGCATTCCCCTTCGCCATTTCAATGACGCGGCGATCGATATCCGAACCGAAGAAGCGTGACGGGGTTTCCTGCAGACCACGTTTCGCCCGGACCTGCGCTTCGGTGATCACTTCACGCCACAGTTCGGCATTGTGGCCGTTCCAGGCGGTAAAGCCCCAATGTTGGCGATGCAGGCCAGGCGCACGATCGGAGGCGATCATCGCCGCTTCGATCAACAGCGTACCGGAGCCGCACATCGGGTCCAGCATCGGCGTCCCTGGCTGCCAACCGGAACGTTGGACAATCGCCGCCGCCAGGTTTTCCTTCAGCGGAGCCTGGCCGGTCAGATCGCGATAGCCGCGCTGGTGCAAACCTTCGCCGCTCAGATCGAGCGCTACGCTGGCCATATCGCGCTGCAGAAAAACGTTCACGCGAATGTCCGGCTGCTGTTTCTCTACCATTGGCCGATCGTTGAGCTTGCGGGTAAAGCTGTCCACAATGGCGTCTTTGACTTTCAACGCGCCATATTGGCTATTGCGGATCTCTTCATTGAGGCCGCTGAAGTGCACCGCAAAGGTTTTATCCAGGCCAAATATCGATGGCCAGTCAATGGCCTGCACACCGAGGTACAGATCCAAATCGCTGTGCACGCGAAATTCATTCAGCGGCAACAGAATACGTGAGGCCAGGCGGCTCCAGAGCAGGCTTTGGTACAGAAGACGATCGTCACCCTGAAAATGTACTCCCCCCTGCACCACTTTGCAGGAGTGAGCGCCAAGCCGCTCCAGTTCGCTTTTTAACAGTTCTTCCAATCCACGCGCCGTGCTGGCAAACAGAGTGTTCATATCGTGCTTATCACCAAAAAGAAAATTGTTGCGCATTATAGCTAATCCAGACCGCTTGTCATAAAGTTGCTCCCTTCTATTTCATTTATCGCACGGAGGCAGGGGTGATCACGCTCTCCCGACTTTACGTTCATCCGGTCAAATCACTACGGGGTTTGCAGCTTTCTCACGCCCAGGTGGCCAGTCACGGCCTGGCTTTTGATCGCTCCTTCATGATCACCGAGCCAGACGGTACCTTCATCACCGCCCGCCAATACCCGCAGATGGTGCTGTTTACCCCGGCGTTGTTGGCCGATGGCCTGTTTCTGACCGCACCGGACGGTGAAAGCGCGGCGATCCGCTTCATTGATTTCGCCCCCGATGCGCAGCCGACCGAGGTGTGGGGTAACCATTTCACCGCGTTGATCGCGCCGATGGCCATCAACAGTTGGTTAAGTGGTTATTTTCAGCGCGAGGTCCAGCTACGCTGGGTTGGGCCTGAATTAACCCGCAGGGTAAAGAAACACCCGGAAATTCCGCTCTCCTTTGCCGACGGTTACCCTTATCTGCTGATTAATGAAGCCTCATTCCAGGATCTGCAACAACGTTGCCCGAGCAGCATCAGGCTGGAGCAGTTCCGCCCGAACCTGGTGGTGACCGGTAGCCCGGCCTGGGCAGAAGATGGTTGGCAGGTGATCCGCGTCGGCGACGTGATGTTCGATCTGGTAAAACCCTGCAGCCGCTGCGTATTGACCACGGTCAGCGTCGAGCGTGGCCGCAAGCACCCGAGCGGCGAGCCGTTGAGTACGCTGCAACAGTTCCGCACTGCCGATAATGGCGACGTCGACTTTGGTCAAAACATGATTGCCCGTAACAGCGGTATTATCCGCGTCGGCGATAGTGTTGAAGTGTTGTCAACCAAACCGCCGCGGCCTTATGGGGCAGGCAAGGTCGTCGAAAGCCTGCAGGCACCGCAGGACAGCACCACCAGCGTGAGCATTGAATATCAAGGAAAGGTGTTTGCCGGTAATAACCAGCAGATCTTGTTAGAGCAGTTGGAGCAGCAAGGCATTCGCATCCCTTACTCCTGCCGGGCTGGCCTGTGCGGCAGTTGCAAGATAACGTTGGTGGAGGGCGAAGTTGCACCGCTAAAGAAAAGCGCAGTGGCCGCCAACGGCACCATCCTCTGTTGCAGCTGTATTCCTAAAAGCGATGTGAAGCTGGCGTAACGCTTATTACACTGCCCTGTCGTAAGCCGGGGCAGACTGTTCATCCGGAATGCAGGGTTTCAGGCGATCGTGCATTACTTTGATCGCATCCCCCAGCACCATGGTTCGCCCAGCCAACGCCAGCTGATTTTGTGCCAGCAAGCACAGGCTGGCATTATCCCCGGCTTCCACCACCAGCAAACGCGCATCAACACCGCTATCCATCACCTTCACCGCCGCCAACTCGCCATTTTTAGGGCGTAGCGGATAGTGTTGCTGAGCAAAATGCCAGCTCTTGGGCATCAGAGGTTTAAGAAAACGAAAGGCCACCAGCGCATTTAATACCAACTCGGCACGTTGTTCATGGCTGAGCTTTATCTGTTTGCACTGTTCTTCATAATCAAAATAAAGCGCCGCATCATCGACGCAGAATGCGCTTTCAGCGAAGGCATCCGGGGTTAGCATTTTTGCCGGAAAGCGTGAACGAAAGATCATACCATTGGCTAAATCGAGCATCAGTCGATCGTGCTCAGCGTCAAAATACCAACGCCAATTGTCATCAGGTTTTATCTTCATTACTTATCCTTCTCACCACATGCCAACGCAGTATTACGCAAAGGGCGATTTTATCACCAGAAAGGTTGCTTAAACATCGGATAATTCCGCTACCGAACAAAATATAGACGAGCCGGGGGCAGAAATAAACCCCCGGTCGAAAATGAAAGGCAAAATATTAGATATGGGTAACGATATCTTTAATCAAACGCGGTCCGTGGAAGATAAAACCGGAATAAATTTGTACCAAAGTTGCCCCGGCCTCCATTTTTTCCCGTGCCGCCGTCAGGGAATCAATTCCACCAACGCCGATAATCGGTAAGCGCCCTTGCAACTCCTGTGACAAACGACGGATCACTTCGGTGCTGCGTAACTGTACCGGACGGCCACTTAATCCCCCTGCCTGATCGCAGTATTTCAATCCCTGAACCAGTTTACGATCGAGGGTGGTATTGGTGGCAATGACCCCATCTATATTATGACGCACTAAACTGTCCGCTATTTGGATCAGTTCTTCCTCTGAAAGATCCGGCGCGATCTTTACCGCAACCGGCACATATTTGTGATGGCGAGCCTGCAATTGGGCCTGCTTATTTTTTATCGCCGCTAGCAGATCGTCCAACGCTTCACCATACTGTAAGGATCGTAATCCTGGGGTATTGGGTGATGAGATATTAATCGCGATATAGCCGGCATACGGATAAACCTTATCCATACAGATCAGATAATCGTCTTTGCCCTGCTCGACCGGCGTGTCTTTATTCTTGCCGATATTGATCCCCAGCACGCCGCCAAAATGGGATTTTTTAACGTTTTCAACCAGATTGTCTACGCCGTGGTTATTGAACCCCATGCGGTTGATCAGCCCTTCGGCCGGGACCAGGCGGAACAGACGAGGTTTATCATTGCCCGCTTGCGGACGCGGTGTAACGGTACCGACCTCAACAAAGCCAAAGCCCATCGCGCCAAAGGCATCAATGCACTCGCCGTCTTTATCCAGACCGGCAGCCAAACCTAATGGGTTGCTAAAGGAGAGCCCCATGCAGCTCACCGGTTTGCTCGGCACCGACTGACGGATAAGAAACTCTAGTGGGGTGCCGGTAATACGGCGCAGTTGACTGAAGGTCAATTCGTGTGCGCGCTCGGGATCGAGCTGGAACAAGGCTTTCCTGACGATGGGGTAGTACATGTACTCTCCTGATTTCCCGGTGATATCCTGCTGACTTGAGGTCGCAAGTAAATCGCTGTGCCTGATGGGGATACAGGTGTTGCGGTTATTTAGCGACAACCTCAAGTCAGCAGGATAGGCCTGTCGACCGGGGGCGTATTATCCGGTATCCCCTCGCCAATTGGAATTGATTAAAGGCAAAAAAAGCGCGTTTAGCGCAATCGTTTCCCTTGTATGGAGCTACTTCCCTGCTTTTCCCCCTTTGCGCATATCAAAATCAAAAAAAGAGATTTAAATAACGCCCCCTTTTGCTGTTAGCTTTAAAACACTTTTCGAACATTAATTTAACATTGATAACTTTTCGATATAAGGAGTGGCGATGCGCGTTATTTCTCTGGCTGGCAGCCCAAGGCTCCCCTCACGCTCGGCGGCGCTGTTACAACTGTGCCAACGCTGGCTACAACAGCAGCAGGTAGAAGTGATCCCCTATACCCTGCACGATTTCCAGGCTGAAGACCTGCTGCGCGCCAATTTTAACAGCCCTGATATTAAAGCCTTTGCCGCGCAACTGGCCGCTGCGGATGGCCTCTTGATCGCCACGCCGGTTTATAAGGCATCGTTTTCTGGCGCGCTGAAAACCTTACTCGACCTGCTTCCTGAACGAGCGCTGGAACACAAAGTGGTTCTACCGCTGGCCACCGGCGGCTCCATCGGCCACATGCTGGCGGTGGACTATGCGTTGAAACCGGTGCTAACGGCGCTGAAAGCCCAGGAAGTGCTGCACGGCGTGTTTGCCGATGACGGCCAGATAGTGCTTAACGGTGAACAGGCCCAGCTATCCGATGGGGTGGCCGCGCGTCTGAACGAAGCGTTGGACAGTTTTTATCTGGCGCTCAGCCGCCGTAAACCGCCGGCGCTAAACACCGCCGCCTCTCTGTTAACCCGGCAAACTGCCTAACCGCCTAAGGAAATCATCATGCCACTCTCTTTCCGCCGTTGGCTTAGCACCGGTGCGCTGGCCACCATCATGGCGCTGGCGCTGACCAATACCGTCGTCGCACAAGATAACGCGCCTGCTCAGTTTCGTATCGGCTACCAAAAAGGCTCGGTGAGTCTGGTGTTGGCCAAAACCCATCAATTGCTGGAACAACGCTTCCCCACGACCAACATCAGTTGGATCGAATTCCCGGCGGGCCCACAGATGCTCGAGGCGCTGAACGTCGGCAGCATCGATCTGGGCAGCACCGGCGATATCCCGCCAATCTTTGCCCAAGCTGCCGGGGCCGACCTGCTGTACGTCGGCGTAGAGCCGCCAAAACCCAAGGCGGAAGTGATCCTGGTGCCGGAAAATAGCCCGATCCACAGCGTCGCCGAGTTGAAAGGCCACAAAGTAGCCTTCCAGAAAGGCTCCAGCTCACACAACTTGCTGCTGCGGGCACTGCAAAGGGACGGCCTGAAGTTTACCGATATCCAACCGGTTTATCTGACGCCCGCTGATGCCAGAGCAGCCTTCCAACAGGGCAATGTCGATGCCTGGGTGATCTGGGATCCCTACTATTCTGCCGCGCTGCTGCAAGGCGGTGTGCGGGTATTGACCGATGGCAGCGAATTGAACCAGACCGGCTCTTTCTACCTGGCCGCTCGCCCTTATACCGAAGCCAACGGCCCGTTCATCCAGCAGGTGCTGGCGGTACTGACCCAGGCAGATGCGCTGACGCATAGCGATCGGGCGCAGAGCATTACCCTGCTGGCCAAGGCGATGGGCTTACCGGAAGCGGTGATTGCCAGCTATCTGGATCATCGCCCGCCAACGGCCATCAAACCCTTGGGGGACGCCACCATTGCTGCCCAGCAAAAAACCGCCGATCTCTTTTTCGCCAACCGGTTGGTTCCGGTGCAGGTCGATATTTCTCAACGCGTCTGGCATCCAGCCGCACAATAATCAGGAGAGAACCCTATGAGCATTAACGTATTCTGGTTTTTACCGACTCACGGAGATGGCCACTATCTGGGAAGTTCGGAAGGGGCACGTGCGGTCGATTACGGTTATCTTCAGCAGATCGCCCAGGCTGCTGACCGGCTCGGTTTCGGCGGCGTGCTGATCCCAACGGGGCGCTCTTGCGAAGACTCTTGGCTGGTTGCCGCGTCATTAATTCCTGTCACGCAACGGCTGAAATTCCTGGTGGCCCTTCGCCCTGGCATCATCTCCCCGACGTTGGCAGCCAGGCAGGCCGCCACGCTGGATCGCCTTTCCAATGGCCGCGCCCTCTTCAATCTGGTGACCGGTGGCGATCCGGAAGAGCTGGCAGCGGAAGGTTTGCACCTTAACCACACCGAACGCTATGAGGCCTCCGCCGAATTTACCCATGTGTGGCGCAAAGTGCTGGAAGGTGAAACCGTCGATTTCGCCGGTAAGCATATTCAGGTAAAAGGCGCCAAGCTGTTGTTTCCCCCGGTGCAGCAACCTCGCCCACCGCTGTATTTTGGCGGTTCTTCAGAGGCGGCACAGGATCTGGCAGCCGAGCAGGTCGAACTGTATCTGACCTGGGGAGAACCCCCTGCCCAGGTAAAAGAAAAAATAGAGGAAGTACGAGCCAAAGCGGCAGCCCTGGGGCGTAAAGTCCGCTTCGGTATCCGTTTGCACGTCATCGTGCGCGAAACCACCGCAGAAGCCTGGCAAGCGGCCGATCGTTTGATCGCCAATCTGGATGATCAAACCATTGCGGATGCACAGAAAGCCTTTGCCCGCTTCGACTCCGTTGGCCAACAGCGAATGGCGGCCTTACATGGCGGCAAGAAAGACAATCTGGAAATCAGCCCTAACCTGTGGGCCGGTGTCGGATTGGTGCGTGGCGGTGCTGGCACGGC
This sequence comes from Serratia sp. PL7, assembly GCF_945957435.1. NCBI lineage: Bacteria > Pseudomonadati > Pseudomonadota > Gammaproteobacteria > Enterobacterales > Yersiniaceae > Serratia > Serratia sp. PL7. The sequence continues at coordinate 680,629 of NZ_CAMFLB010000002.1, forward strand.
TTTGGTGGGAGATGGCCCAACGGTGGCGGAACGCATTCAGGAATATGCCGATCTGGGTATCGATACCTTTATTCTTTCCGGTTACCCGCATCTGGAAGAGGCCTATCGCGTAGGTGAACTGCTGTTCCCGCATCTCGATCTGGCGGCCAGCGAACAACCGACCCAGCTGCGTGCGATCAAACCGCAGGGTGAAGTGGTCGCCAATATCTATGTCCCACAAAAAGTGTCACAAAGCTGAGGAGAACAGTGATGGCGATCGGTGCACAACAAATTCTGCATCGGCTAGCCCCCTGGGCTTTGCCGGTCGCGCTGGTGATTGGCTGGCAGATCTCCGTTGAGGCTGGCTGGTTATCTAACCGTATCTTACCCGCGCCGAGCGCCGTAGTGGCTGCCTTTTGGGCTTTAACCCAGAGTGGCGAGCTGTGGCAACACCTGACCATCAGCAGTTGGCGCGCGCTGATTGGCTTCAGTATCGGTGGCAGCATTGGCCTGGTGCTGGGATTCATTACTGGCCTGTCCCGCTGGGGAGAACGTCTGCTCGACAGCTCGGTACAGATGATCCGTAACGTGCCGCATCTGGCGCTGATCCCGCTGGTGATCTTATGGTTCGGCATCGACGAGTCCGCCAAAATCTTCCTGGTGGCGCTGGGTACGCTATTCCCGATCTATCTGAATACCTATCACGGCATCAAGAATATCGATCGTGGCCTGCTGGAAATGGCACGCAGCTACGGCCTGAGCGGCTTTAGCCTGTTCACGCAGGTGGTGCTACCCGGCGCGCTGCCTTCGATCATGGTCGGCGTGCGTTTCGCCCTCGGGTTTATGTGGCTGACGCTAATCGTCGCCGAAACCATCTCCGCCAACTCGGGCATCGGTTATCTGGCGATGAATGCCCGTGAATTCCTACAGACCGACGTGGTGGTGGTCGCCATCATTCTATATGCCCTGCTCGGCAAACTGGCCGATGCCTGCGCACAATTGCTCGAACGTGTCTGGTTACGCTGGCATCCGGCCTATCAACTGAAATCAGGAGAAGCATAATGACGGCACCGACTCGCATCCCGCAAGGCACCCCCATTACCCTGGAAGCCATCACCAAGCGTTATGGCAATCGCACCGTGCTGGACGATCTGCAACTCCGCATCACCGCAGGCCAGTTTGTGGCCGTGGTTGGCCGCAGCGGCTGTGGTAAAAGCACCTTATTACGCCTGCTCGCAGGGCTGGAAACGGCCAACAGCGGGACACTGTTGAGTGGGAATGCCCCGCTCAGCCACGCCAAAGACGATACCCGTCTGATGTTTCAGGATGCTCGTCTGCTGCCGTGGAAAAAGGTGATCGATAACGTGGGGCTTGGCCTGCGCGGCAACTGGCGTGATGCTGCATTGCAGGCGTTAACCACCGTTGGGCTGGCCGATCGTGCCAATGAATGGCCAGCCGCGCTGTCTGGCGGGCAGAAACAGCGTGTCGCCCTGGCCCGTGCGTTGATCCATCGCCCACGGCTATTGCTGTTGGATGAACCGTTGGGGGCACTGGACGCGTTAACCCGTATTGAAATGCAGGGGCTGATCGAAACGCTTTGGCAACAGCATGGTTTCACCGTATTGCTGGTCACGCATGACGTTAGTGAGGCGATCGCGCTGGCCGATCGGGTGCTGTTAATCGAAGAAGGACGTATCGGGCTGGATTTGACCATCGATTTACCACGGCCACGTCGTAAAGGCTCGGCAAAACTGGCGGAGCTGGAAGCAGAGGTATTGGCAAGAGTGTTGGCACCACCGCAAGCTGTCGAGAACTCCCGCCAGGTGGCGAATTAATCAGGGGACGGCAAATGCCGTCCCCTTGCTTTTTACGCGTCTAGCGCCTTGGTGATCTTCTCAAACAGATCGCCAGACAGGTTCTCCAGCCCTTTTAACTGCTCCAGCGCCTGACGCATCAACGCCTGACGAGAGGCATCATAGCGCTTCAGGCGGATCAGAGGTTCAATCAGCCGCGCGGCAACCTGTGGGTTACGCTTGTTCAGATCGCTGAGGATCTCCACCAGGAACTGATAACCGCTGCCGTCTGCTGCATGGAACGCCGCCGGGTTAGCCGAGGCGAATCCACCAATCAGCGAGCGGGTGCGGTTTGGATTACTCAGGCTGAATGAACGGTGTTGCAGCAGCGCACGCACCTTACCGAGTACGTCTGCCGCCGGGCTGGTGGCCTGGAGGATGAACCACTTGTCCATCACCAGACCATCGTGATGCCAGCGCTCATCAAACTCGGCCATCAAGGCATCACGGCAAGGCAGCTGTGCCCCCATCGCCGCTGCCAGTGCCGCCAGCGAATCGGTCATGTTGTCGGCCTGCTGGAACTGTTGCACCACCAGCCTGTCGGCCTGTTCTGCATCGCCGAAGGCCAGATAATGCAGGCAAATATTACGCAGTGAACGCTTGGCAATATCGCCGTGCTCAACCCGGTACCCTTCGGTTTTATTAGCGTGATACACCGCCAGCCACTCATCGGCCAGTTCTTTAGCCAGGCAACGGGTGATCGCCTCATGCACCGCCGAAATGGCTTGTGGATCGATAATGGCGAACAGCTCGGCAATTTCGTTTTCCGATGGCAGCGTGAGGATCTGCGCGGCCAGGGCCGGATCCAGCTTCTCATCCAGCAGCACCGCCCGGAAGGCATCTGCCACGTGCAGCGGCAGCGACAATGGCTGCTTCTGCTGATACTTGGCCACGTTCAGCTTGATGTAGATGGCCAGCAGGCTCTGCGCGGCATCCCAGCGAGAAAACTCATTGCGTGCATGCTGCATCAGGAAGGTCAGTTGCTGATCGCTGTACGGATAATCCAGCTTGACCGGTGCCGAGAACTCACGCAGCAGCGAAGGAACCGGCTTATGCGCGACGCCATCAAACACAAAAGTCTGTTCGGCGGCGGTGACGTTCAACACGTTATTGACCGGTGAACCGTCTTTCTGCAAGGCAATGATGTTGCCTTCGCTGTCGTAAAGCTCAATATCCAGCGGGATATGCAACGGCAGTTTTTCTGGCTGATCGGCCGTCGGCGCGGTTTTCTGGCTGACGTGCAAGCGGTATTGCTGATCCTCGGCGCTATAGTCATCACGCACCGTCAGCAGCGGCGTGCCGGACTGGCTGTACCAGCGGCGGAACAGCGACAGATCGACGTTGGAAGCATCTTCCATTGCCTGTACAAAATCATCGCAGGTGGCCGCACTGCCGTCGTGGCGTTCGAAATAGAGCTGCATCCCCGCCTGGAACTGTTGTTCTCCCAGCAACGTATGCAGCATGCGGATCACTTCGGATCCTTTCTCATACACCGTCAAGGTGTAGAAGTTGTTCATCTCGATCACTTTATCCGGCCGGATCGCGTGTGCCATCGGGCTGGCGTCTTCGGCGAACTGCGCCCCACGCATCACCCGCACATTATCGATGCGGTTGACCGAACGGGAGCCCAGGTCGGAGCTGAACTCCTGATCGCGGAACACCGTCAGCCCTTCTTTCAGGCTAAGTTGGAACCAGTCACGGCAGGTCACGCGGTTGCCGGTCCAGTTATGGAAATATTCGTGGCCAATCACCGCTTCAATATTCAGGTAATCCTTGTCGGTGGCGGTTTCGGCCTTGGCCAACACATACTTCGAGTTAAAGATATTTAACCCTTTGTTCTCCATCGCCCCCATGTTGAAGAAATCCACGGCGACGATCATGTAGATATCCAGATCGTATTCCAGGCCAAAGCGGGTTTCGTCCCACTTCATCGAGTTTTTCAGCGAGGTCATGGCCCAATCGGCACGATCCAGGTTGCCGCGATCGACAAACAGCTCCAAGGCCACCTTACGACCAGAACGGGTGGTGAAGCTATCACGCAACACGTCAAAATCCCCCGCCACCAGCGCAAACAGATAGCTAGGTTTCGGGAACGGATCCTGCCATTGTACCCAGTGACGGCCGTCTGCCAGGTCACCTTCAGCCACCCGGTTGCCGTTCGACAGCAGGAAAGGATAACGTGCTTTATCGGCGACGATGCGGGTAGTAAAACGGGCTAGCACGTCTGGGCGATCCAGATAGAAGGTGATATGGCGGAAGCCTTCGGCCTCGCATTGGGTACACAGCGCTTCGCCAGACAGGTATAGCCCTTCCAATGCGCTGTTTTTGGCTGGATGAATGTCGTTGACGATCGTCAGGGTAAACTGAGCCGGTAGCTGTTCAATGACCAGTTGGTTTTCCTGCTGACGATAGGCGCTCCAAGGCTGCCCATCCACTTGAATATTCACCAGAGTCAGGTCTTCGCCATTCAACGTTAACGGGGCGCCAGCGGCACCCTGCCGTTTGATCTGGCTGACGGCGGTCACACGCGTGGTGTCTGCATCCAGTTCAAAATCCAGGTCGATATCGGTGATGGTATAATCTGGGGCGCGATAATCGTGGCGATACTTCGCCTGTGGCTGTTGTGTCATAAAAACCCTTTGACGTCTCAGTGAGTTACAGATCCCGGACTCGGAGCGTACCGCCGTGCAGGACGACGTGGTATCTCAATGGCCCGATTGTGAATAAACTGTATCACAGCTATAAAAAAAACCCAGAAATGGCAGCAAATCGCACCAAGAAATCACGCGACTCACGCAGACATTCGCTGTTGTTTGCTATGCTCCAGCTACCCTGGCGCTTCGCTTAACGTCAAACTCAGCATTTTATGCTTTAACAGGCGCGGTTCCGTCCCCGTTGGCAACCGAATTGCGGAGGAAAACCAGCGCTAGCAATGATATAATTATCCAAGAGCCAGTAGGAGAAACGGATTGGCATGAAAGTAAAATACCTGATCTATTTCTTCACCTTTGCCATCATGCTGTCTTTTGCGGTTTTTATCGCCAATGGGCTGATAAAAGCCCGGGCTAGCTATGACCAAAGTCTGGAAAATCTGTATAAAATCAGCAGAACCAAAGAAGTGGCCGAGGCCTTTCAGGCTACGCTGCTGGCACACCGGTTAAAAAGATTAGGCCTGGCGGATAAATCCGTGACCCAAGCCCAATGGCAACAGGCCGATAAACAGGCGCGTGAAAAAATCGCGATTGTTAAATCCAATGTTGACGCCGATCTCGCCCTGCGCCTGGGCATTCGGCAAAAGATTGCCATACTGTCCATGCTCGATTGGATGGAAAGGCTGCTGGATAACGATTCACGTCAGGTCACGCAAGTCGACACTGCCAACAGCAATCTGTTCAATATCAACAGCGCCTATTATATCGTCCAGACCACCAAAGCCTTCTACCGCTATACCTACGACACCCGGCTGATCAATGCGGACTCTTTTCTGTTTTTGGAGGCTGTTCGCCTTAATAATCGGCTGAATATGTCGCTGACCGAACTGATCGATCAGATTATCGACGTCAATCTCAGCAGCCTGGAACGCAAGAATGCTTATCTGAAAGCCATCCAATTGACCGGGGTATTCACCCCGCTCGGTACCCGTTTGGCGTTCTTAAAGCTGGCCTATAACGATCCGCAGATTGCCGAACTGGTGGATGAGATACTGCGTAACATCTCCAACAATCGGATCAGCAGCATTTCAGACGGGTTATATCAAGCCATTACCCACAATACCGTCTATGACATCAACCTGATCGCCAGCTATATCGAGGAGATGGACAAGCTTTCCCAAAGACTCTATGAGCGCAGCTTTGAGCTGGAGATGGCCGCTTCCGAAGCCAAAAAGTATGATAGCCAGACGGCCATCTACGGCATGATTTCTCTGAGTGGGCTGATTGCCCTGTTCATCCTGCTGCCTTCCATGATCTTCTGTTCCAACATTACCCGCTGGCTGACCAAAACGCATAAAAATATTCTGCGCCTGTCACAAGGCGATACGAATATTGATGACAACGACGCTTTTTACAGCAAAGAGCTGATCGCCATCAGTGATGCCATCACCCAGCTCAAACAATACAATCAGGTCAAGCTCGCGCTGGAAAACGAAAAGCAACAGCTAATCAAAGAGCTGGAAGTCTCGTCATTCTTCGATCCGTTGACCAACATTTATAACCGCCGCAAATTTTTCCTCGAGTGTGAAATGCTCGCCCAGAATAGCTATCCGCTGGCGTTCTGTCTGATCGATATCGATAACTTCAAGCGTCTTAACGATACCTATGGCCACGATGTCGGCGACCGAGTGCTGGTGATGTTCGCCCAGTCGTTAAGTAACACCTTCCGTTCCAGCGATATCTTTTGCCGCTATGGCGGTGAGGAGTTTGCCCTGCTGCTCGGTCACTGTTCCCTGGAAAATGCCCGCAGCATGATGGAAGCCCTGCGTGAGCAAACCCAACAGATGTGCCTGGAGTTGGTCAACGGAAAACGGGTGCGCTTTACCATCAGCTGTGGCATCGCTGCCGTAGGCAACCTGGCAGAACTGCATCCAGCCATCAAGCAGGCCGACGAAGCGCTCTATTTTTGTAAGAAGAGCGGGCGCAATCGGGTCAGTATTTATACGCCAACCGGTTTTATCTGAATCGGTGTTTAAAATAATTAACCTCATAATTTTTATGAGTAAATCAACTAAGCCATTCAGTTTATTGGATTAAATGGCTTTTTCTGTCTGAGGTTGCGCCCCCGGTAAAATAAAGGCACGTTTTATCCTCGACCCGTTCAGGCCATTTGTGGTGTGATGAGGCTTCAATAACAGGATAATCCGGGTATACTCCCCCCACTTTTTTGATTATCCGGATTTGGACACGCGCCTGACGAGGATGCTGTAACGCGATATGACTCTATACGCTTCCCCGATTTTGACTTCACTGCTTGATACTGACGCCTACAAGCTTCATATGCAGCAAGCAGTGTTCCATCGCTACCCCGCAATTACCGTTGCGGCGGAGTTTCGTTGCCGTGGCGACGAACTGCTAGGCGAATATGCCGACGAGATCCGCGCGCAGGTTGCCATGATGAGCGAGTTGGCGCTAACCGAAGCCGAACACCGCTATCTCTCCAGCCTGCCTTTCTTCCATCAGGATTACCTGAGCTGGCTTCGGGAGTTTCGCTACGATCCGCAACAGGTCAGCATTAGCAATCACGACGGCAAATTGCATATCCGTATCGCTGGCCCCTGGCGCGAAGTGATTATGTGGGAAGTGCCGTTATTGGCAGTGATCAGCGAAGTCGTGCACCGCCAGCGCTCTCCACAGGCCACGCCAGAGATGGCAATCAGCCAGTTGCGCCAGAACCTGGCACAGTTCAAGCAACTGAGCGGAGATATTGATATCTCACGCTTCAAGCTGATGGACTTTGGCAGCCGTCGTCGCTTCTCCCGCGAGGTGCAACAGGCCATTGTCAGCACGTTGAAAAACGAATTCCCCTATCTGGTTGGCACCAGTAACTACGATTTGGCGCATCGACTGGATCTGATACCGGTTGGCACACAAGCCCATGAATGGTTCCAGGCTCATCAACAGATTAGCCCGGTGCTGGCCAACAGCCAGCGTGCCGCCTTGCAGGCCTGGCTGGATGAATATCCCGATCAGCTCGGCATAGCACTTACCGACTGTATCACCATGGATGCGTTCCTGCGTGATTTCGGCAAGCAGTTTGCCCAGCGTTATCAAGGGTTGCGCCACGACTCTGGCGATCCGATCGAATGGGGTGAAAAAGCCATTGCCCATTACCAGCAATTGGGTATCGATCCCATGAGCAAGACGCTGGTGTTTTCAGACAATCTGGATCTGGATAAGGCGTTGGCGCTGTATCGCCACTTTGATCGGCGTATCAACCTGGCGTTCGGTATCGGCACGCGTCTGACCTGCAATATCCCCGGCGTCAAGCCATTGAATATCGTGATCAAGCTGGTCGAGTGTAAAGGCAAGCCGGTGGCCAAACTGTCCGATAGCCCAGGCAAAACCATCTGCCAGGACCCTGCGTTTGTCAAAGCACTGCGCAAAGCCTTCGATCTGCCACTGGTGAAGAAAGCCAGTTAAGGTGCCCCCTCTCTCCAACCCTCTCCCACTGGGAGAGGGAACTGTATGGAGGTGCATTAAGGAACAGGAGCCAACCGGTGATACAAGCCGTGTGGCATTTCTCACCAGCGATCCCTCTCTTCCTTTATATACCTCCTGTTTTTTATCCCACTGCAATAAATGTTGTCCCATTCTGATGATTTCTGCTTGTGCTCTGCAACGCGGCAAGTAACATAGCAATATCCCCAAATTCTTGGGTTGTTAGCCTATTTCTGAAAAACTTATAAGAGAGAAATCTATGAGCGTAGTGCCTGTAGTCGACGTACTGCAAGGTCGTGCTGCGGTTGACAGTGAAGTCACCGTGCGCGGTTGGGTACGTACCCGGAGAGATTCTAAAGCTGGTATCTCCTTCCTCGCCGTTTATGACGGCTCCTGCTTTAATCCGTTACAGGCCGTCGTTAATGATTCTCTGCCGAATTATCAGGACGAAGTGTTACACCTGACCACCGGCTGTTCCGTTGAAGTGACCGGTACCGTAGTGCCATCGCCGGGTGAAGGCCAGAGTTTCGAACTGCAAGCCACGGCCATCAAGGTGGTTGGTTGGGTTGACGATCCGGACACCTATCCAATGGCGGCCAAACGCCACAGCATCGAATACCTGCGTGAAGTTGCCCACCTGCGCCCACGCACCAACCTGATTGGCGCGGTTGCCCGCGTTCGCCACACGTTGGCACAGGCTATCCACCGCTACTTCCACGAGAACGGTTATTTCTGGGTTTCTACCCCGTTGATCACCGCCTCTGACACCGAAGGTGCCGGTGAAATGTTCCGCGTCTCCACGCTGGATATGGAAAACCTGCCGCGCACCGATAAAGGTGCGGTCGATTTCAGCCAGGATTTCTTCGGTAAAGAAGCCTTCCTGACCGTATCCGGCCAGTTGAACGGCGAAACCTACGCCTGTGCACTGTCAAAAATTTATACCTTTGGCCCCACCTTCCGTGCCGAAAACTCGAACACCAGCCGTCACCTGGCGGAATTCTGGATGATTGAGCCGGAAGTCGCCTTTGCTACCCTGGACGACGTTGCCGGGCTGGCCGAAAGCATGCTGAAGTATGTCTTCCAGGCGGTGCTGGATGAACGTGCCGACGATCTGCAATTCTTTGCTGAACGGGTAGATAAAGACGCTATTGACCGCCTGAAGCGCTTTGTCTCTTCTGATTTCGCCCAGGTGGACTACACCGAAGCGGTCGAGATCCTGATCGCTTCCGGCAAGACCTTCGAGAATCCGGTTTCATGGGGTATCGATCTTTCATCTGAACACGAACGCTATCTGGCCGAGCAACACTTCAAAGCTCCGGTAGTGGTGAAAAACTACCCGAAAGATATCAAAGCCTTCTATATGCGCATGAACGAAGATGGCAAAACCGTCGCGGCGATGGACGTGCTGGCACCGGGCATTGGTGAAATCATCGGTGGTTCACAGCGTGAAGAACGTCTGGATGTGCTGGATCAGCGTCTGGCAGAGATGGGCCTCAATAAAGAAGATTATTGGTGGTATCGTGACCTGCGCCGCTATGGCACCGTGCCACATTCCGGTTTTGGCTTAGGTTTTGAGCGTTTAATCGCCTATGTCACCGGGGTGCAGAACGTCCGTGACGTGATCCCGTTCCCAAGAACGCCACGTAACGCCAGCTTCTAAGTCATAAAACCCAGCATAATTTAAACATTTTTTTTACATAATAAAGGCCAGCTTAGCTGGCCTTTCGCATTTTTGATTATTGACCTACATCACAAAGTTCCCTAAAATAAATAAATTGTTACACATCGTTGCTTTCTGAAACCAGATTGCGACATTGGTAGCATTTTCGTTCTAGATAAACCTGCCCGTGAATGGAACACTGCGTGCAGACACAGGACGACACCAATCTATCAACAATAGTTCCAAAAGAATTATTGGCGGCAGTGGCAAGGTGTCCGAATAAAACCAATGAGGGTAATAATGATGATGAAGCGCAACATTCTTGCAGTAGTGATCCCAGCTCTGTTAGCAGCTGGTGCAGCCAACGCAGCTGAAATCTACAACAAAGACGGCAACAAACTGGATCTGTACGGTAAAGTTGACGGTCTGCACTACTTCTCTAAAGACAAAGGCAACGATGGCGACCAGTCATACGTGCGTTTTGGCTTCAAAGGTGAAACCCAGATTACTGACCAACTGACCGGTTATGGCCAGTGGGAATACAACGTTCAAGCTAACCACGCTGAGTCACAAGGTACCGAAGGTACTAAGACTCGTCTGGGCTTCGCGGGTCTGAAATTTGCTGAATTCGGTTCATTCGATTACGGCCGTAACTACGGCGTAGTGTATGACGTTGAAGGCTGGACAGATATGCTGCCAGAGTTCGGTGGCGATACTTACACCACTACCGACAACTTCATGACCGGCCGTGCTAACGGTGTTGCTACTTACCGTAACAACAACTTCTTCGGTATGGTTGATGGCCTGAACTTCGCTCTGCAGTATCAAGGCAAGAACGAATATGATCGTAAAGGCGACCTGAAGAAACAAAACGGCGACGGCTTCGGCCTGTCTACTACCTATGCAATCCTGGATACCGGGATCAGCGTAGGTGCTGCTTACTCTGCCTCTGACCGTACTGATTACCAAACTGGCCGCGTTGGCCCAGGTACTACTGCTACAGGCGATACCGCTGAAGCATGGACCGTTGGTGCTAAATATGATGCGAACAACGTGTACTTGGCGACCATGTATGCAGAAACTCGCAACATGACTCCATACGGCAGCTCAGATTTCACCGTTGCTAACAAAACTCAGAACTTTGAAGTGGTAGCACAGTACCAGTTCGATTTCGGCCTGCGTCCATCTATCGCTTACCTGCAGTCTAAAGGTAAGAACCTGACTGGTACTACTGGCAGCGACAACGATCTGGTTAAATACATTGATGTAGGTACTACTTACTACTTCAACAAAAACATGTCTACCTACGTTGACTACAAAATCAACCTGCTGGACGACAACGACTTCACTCGTGCTAACGGCATCGCTACTGACAACATCGTAGCTACCGGTCTGGTTTACCAGTTCTAAGTTGTTGCACTTGATGACGGTTTACCGTCAGCTAAGTTAAAAAACAGGGCTTCGGCCCTGTTTTTGTTTTTAGCGCTTTGCGCCATTTTTTATTCTGCCAATCCGCCCTTCCCCGTCATTTTTTGTGCTGAATCTGCCGCCGTCACAAGATCGAGGTGTTTTTCTCGCAAACGGTTGGCAAAGGCGATAACTGGCGCTACCCTGATGTTTCTGTCTGCTTAACTCTAGGCCATGGAAGCATCTGACATGTTTGAAAAAATCATCGCTGCACCTGCCGACCCAATTCTGGGTCTGACCGACATTTTCCGCGCCGACAAGCGTGAGAATAAAATCAACCTGGGTATTGGCGTCTATAAAGACGAAACGGGTAAAACGCCGGTGCTGACCAGCGTCAAGAAAGCTGAGCAGTATCTGCTGGAAAATGAGACCACCAAAAACTACCTGGGCATTGAAGGTATTCCTGAATTTGCCAGCTGCACGCAAGAGCTATTGTTCGGCAAGCAGAGCCCAATCATTGCCGACAAGCGTGCCCGTACCGCGCAAACCCCTGGTGGTACCGGTGCCCTGCGCGTAGCGGCCGACTTTATTGCCAACCAGACCAGCGCCAAGCGTATCTGGGTCAGCAACCCAAGCTGGCCAAACCATAAAAACGTCTTTGGTGCCGTTGGCCTGGAAGTGTTGGAATACAATTATTACGACGCAGCCAACCATGCGCTGGACTTCGACGGCCTGCTCACCAGCCTGAACCAGGCTCAGGCTGGCGACGTGGTGCTATTCCACGGCTGCTGCCATAACCCTACCGGTATCGATCCAACCGAAGCACAATGGGCTCAGTTGGCTGAACTGTCCGTAGCCAAGGGCTGGTTGCCGCTGTTCGACTTCGCTTACCAAGGCTTCGCCAAGGGCCTGGAAGAAGATGCGCAGGGTCTGCGTATCTTTGCAGCCAAACATCAGGAACTGATCGTTGCCAGCTCCTACTCGAAGAACTTCGGCCTGTATAACGAGCGTGTCGGTGCCTGCACCGTGGTGGCTGCCGATGCAGAAACCGCCGAGCGTGCCTTCAGCCAGGTGAAAGCCGCGATCCGTGCCAACTACTCGAACCCGCCATCACACGGTGCCGCCGTAGTTGCCACCATCTTGGGTAACCCAGCGCTGCGCGCCATTTGGGAACAAGAGTTGACCGACATGCGTCAACGCATTCACCGTATGCGCCAGCTGTTCGTTAATACCCTGCAGGAAAAAGGGGCGCAGCAGGATTTCAGCTTCATCATCAACCAGAACGGCATGTTCTCTTTCAGCGGCCTGACCAAAGAACAGGTTCTGCGTCTGCGTGATGAATTTGGCGTGTATGCCGTTAACTCCGGCCGCGTTAACGTGGCGGGGATGACGCCGGACAATATGGCGCCGCTGTGCGAAGCCATCGTTGCCGTGCTGTAAGCGGATTTAGCATTGAAAAGGGGCGCATATGCGCCCCTTTGTTGTTTTGTATGGGAGAGCTCTACCAGATGGCTGGCTCTTCGCGCAGGAACGGGTTGGTTTGACGTTCATGGCCAAAGGTAGACATCGGCCCATGTCCTGGAATAAACGCCATATCATCGCCCTGAGGCAGTAATTTGCTGCGGATTGAAGCGATTAGCGCCTGATGGTCACCGCGCGGGAAATCGCTGCGGCCAACGCCACCGTTGAACAACACGTCACCCACCAATGCCAAACGCGCCTGTTCGTTGATAAAAACGATGTGACCGGGCGTATGGCCAGGGCAATGCAGTACGTTCAGCGACATTTCGCCCACCTGCACTTTATCCCCCTCTTCCAGCCATTTGGTCGGCGTTAGAGCGGCGCATTCATCCAGGCCAAACATACGGCTCTGCGCTGGCAAACCTTCAAGCCAGAAGGCATCTTCCTTATCCGGCCCATAGATTGGCACTTGATAATGCTCGGCCATTTCTGCCGCTGCACCTACGTGATCGAGATGGCCATGCGTCAGTAAGATCTGGCTGATCTGCACGCCCTTTTCGGCAATGGCGGCCTTCAGTTTTTCCGGATCGCCACCAGGATCGACCAGAGCGGCCTGTTTGGTCACATCGCACCAGATGAGCGTACAGTTCTGACTGAACGCCGTAACGGGGATAATATGGTATTTCATAAAGCTCCAACGACAACGGCACCACGCCCAAGGGGCGGGTGCCATTCAGCGATCATGATGCACAATGATTACCAGGTCCGCACCGGGCCGGTATCGATGTGCACAAAGTTACTACGTGGATAATAGCCTACCCCGCCAGCACGCATTTTTAACGCGGCCTTACGGATATTACTCAGCTGGATCCCTTCGATATGGAAATCCATCGCCTGGCCTTTGGTGTGGTAGCTCTGCTTGGCCACGCCACGGCTGTGCTCACGCATTTCGGTATTGGTCGCCATTGAACGGTAGCCGGAAATCAGCTGTACCGGTTTGCTGGTACCCAGCATCACCTGTAGGCGATAGAGATGATCAAACAGAGCCGGATCGATGCTCTTGACCTTATTGGCCCGATAGTCACGGAAGATGTGGTTCAGGCGCGCCAATTCTTCTTTATTGTAACCCTTACCGTTGAAGAACTCGGCCTTGATGGACTCGCCGGTATTGAGGTTGTTCAACAACAGAATACGTGGGCGAGAGGTAGAAAGACTGGCAAACGCCTGCCCTGGAAGCAGTGCGATACCCACGGCGGCGCTACCTAACGCCAGCCATTTACGGCGATGATGATCAATTTTGTCCATGACTCTTTAAACCCGGCAAGAATGTCAAAATATATGCACAAAACTGCGCACTGCCCGAACCATAACCGCCAGCGTATGCGGAGTCAACCCGCGATACGCTGTGGTTTACCAGCACTCACAAAAAACAGTGCCTGTTACTGGCCAGACATTCAGACCGTTATTTATCTAGAATTACTGCATTTATTGCATCAATTTTTCGGCCTGAGCCAAAATTTGTGCACCCGATCTCACTGTCGCATCATAATTGTAAATATCTGTGCGGAACTGTGGCTTACCATCATCAGAGACCCAGGCCGTCAGGTAATACAGCTGCACCGGGATGTTCTGGCGGATGTTCACATACGTCGTATTGCCGCCTTTCAGCGTGGAGGAAACACGCGCGTTGTTCCAACCGGCATCCTGCAACAACATATTGGCCAAATCGGAAGCCTTGTTAACGCGCACACAGCCAGAACTTAACGCCCGGATATCCTTCTGGAACAGACCGTGGTTCGGGGTGTCATGCAGATAGATGGCATCCGAGCTCGGCATGTTGAACTTGAAACGCCCTAACGAGTTGCTGGTACCTGGCGCCTGCTGGATGCGGTAAGGGAAATTGCGTGGTGAAACTACGGCCCAATCAATCATGGCCGGATCGATCACTTCCGCATCGTTGCTCCAACCCGAGAACACCCGGTAGCCGTGTTTCTGGAAGTAGCTGGCATCATGCATGGCCTTGGGCACGATATCTTCACGGATCAGCTTGGTTGGCACGTTCCACGGCGGGTTGACCACCACGTTATTCAACGCGCTGCTCATCAACGGCGTTTTGCGGCTAGGACGGCCAACAATCACCCGCGAAGATAACACTTCATTACCGTTCAGATAGTAGGTGAGCGAGTAGTTCGGAATGTTGACCATTATGCCGGTATCAACGTGCCCTGGCAGAATGCGCAGGCGTTGGATATTCAACGCCAGCAGTGAAGCACGCGTTTGTGGCGAAACGTTCAGCCACTCACGCGTCCGGGTACCGATGACACCATCAGGCGTCAGCCCCTGCCAGGTTTGGAAACGTTTGACCCCTTCCACCAGATCTTCGGTGTAACGATTATCCGTTACGGAAACTGGACTGGCAGGTTGTACTTGCGTGGTCACTTCTGGAGATGGCGCAAGATCTTTGATCGGTGCTGCTCCAGGGCTGACAACAGCGCCTGCGGTCGCACGATTCTTCTCTTCATCCACCGACAGGTCATCATCCACCGCCGGAGTGGCCGCGTTGGCGTTGGTGACTTCAGGTTCAGATGAAGCGGCTGCTACCGCCGGAGTGGCGACCAGCATCCCGGTACGCGCCAGAATATCGCGCAGTGCAGGAATATCGTCGCTGAGCTGACCTGGGCGCAGGCTTGCACCATTGGTCATTTGTGGCCACGGGCGCCCATCAGCCAGCATCTCGCGCAGCGCCAAGTGCATTTTGGCGTACTGAGGATGCTGCGGGGCCAACGAATTGATGTAGGCCAGCGATTTGCCCTGATGCATCGAGAGCTGCCACTGGTTGATCACCGTATTCGCCGGCACCTTCAGCTTGTAAGGAATGTTGCTGTACAGCCAGTTGTTGCCATTGGCCCCGATTGAGGAAACAAACTGCAAATAACCCAGCATCGCATCCGACAGCACAATATCACGCGCCATATCGGTGATGAGCGGGTCGGTCAGCAGTTTTACCCATTGCGTAAACTGCGGCTGTACGCCAGAAATTGCCAACTCAGCCAGCTGCTGCTGAAATTGCTGTACCGCTTCCCGATCTTGCCACATAGGCTGCATCTGGTTGGCAGCGTACAGCGGTGCCAAAGTGGAGAGATAATATGGCACAACGCTTTTCGGCAATGCCGCAAGCAGTTCGGCACGACTTTGTGCCACGGACATTCCCGATGACGATGACGCCACCGGTAACGCCGGAACGGTTGCCCATGCGGAAAACGACACGGCAAAACCACACGCTATTGCGCAACTCAATGCCAGACGTCGTACTGAGTTTCCATTTTTAAGCAACATCCCTTGCCCCCTGTAGGCTCACAAAAATACCGCACAGACTATTATTAGTTTCAGTATACAAACAGAACGGCGCTTTTGCTCTCGGCGCCGTAAATAACTGTTTCATCCCAGCTTACCACCGGCAAAAAAACACGCCTATCATCCTCGTCATGCAAAAAAATAGCCACCTTCAGGCGGCTATTTTCAGATTTATAGTGCACTTTTTTAGCTTTGTGACGTTTATTCCGACACCGGGTCTAAAGCCGGTTGTTCGCTGGCAAACCCTCGCAGGCCAACCACGTGCACATGTTCATGGTTCTGGAACACCTTACGCACCAGTTTATAGGTGGTTCCTTTTTCCGGGCTGATGTTTTCTGGCGCGGCGATAATCAACTGCATCTCCAGACGATCGCACAGCTCAAACAGCGTGGCGATAGATTTGGCATCCAGACGCGCGGCTTCATCAAGGAACAGCAGGCGGCAAGGCGAAATATCTTTACCCCGCAGGCGGCGTGATTCCTCTTCCCAGCTCTGCACCACCATCACCAGAATTGACATGCCGGTACCGATAGCTTCCCCGGTAGACAGCGCGCCACTTTCTGCCCGCAGCCAACCGTCGGAGCCACGGAAGACTTCCACTTCCAGCTCCAGGTAGTTACGGTAATCCAGCAGCTCTTCACCAATGGTTTGCGGCGTGCGCTGACCCATATCGATCTGCGGATTCAGGCGCTGATACAGCTTGGCCAACGCTTCCGAGAAGGTCAGACGGTTGCTGTTAAACAGGTCCTGATGCTGTTCCTGCTGCTCGGAGAGCACATCCAGCAAGGTGGCATGAGCTTCCCGCACGTTGACATTCAAGCGCACGCTCTTCACCTGACCGAAGGAAACCGCTTGCAGCCCCTGGTTGAGCATCCGGATACGGTTCTGCTCGCGCTGAATGGTCTTGCGGATAATGTTCGCCACGCTCTTCGAACTGATCGCCAGTTTCTGTTCGCGCGCGGTCAGCTCTTCGGTCAGGCGACCCAGTTCGATCTCCATCTGTTCGATAGCTTCGACCGGATCGTCGGTGCGGATAATATCCTGGCGGATACGCTCGCGCAGATGCTGATAGACCGCGATAAAGAACTGGATTTTGCGCTCAGGGCGTTTCGGATCTTCCGACAGGCGCAGCACGTCACGCAGATGTTCGTTATCCGCCACCGCCAGACGCAGCGCACCCAATGCCTTATCCGACATCGAACGCAGCTCGTCACCGTCCATGTAGGCCAGTTCACGACGGTGCAGACGGCGTTCAACCCCGTTGTCTTTCACCAGACGCATCACGGCACACCAGCCCGCCTTGGCGGTCACCACCTGCTCACGCAGTTGGTAATAATCACGCTCCAGCTTGCGCAGTCTCTTTTGCAGGCTGTCCATTTCCGCTTCGCAGAAGGTCAGTTGTTTCTCCAACTGGTTACGGCGGTTACGGTTATTACTCAGCGAGGCATGTAATTCGTCCCGACGCTGACGCGCGCGGGCTTCAGCATTGGCATCGGCCTGCACACCAATGTCCACCAGCTCCTGGCTCAGCTCTTTAAGCATGTCGCGTTTGGCGTCATAAGAGCTTTTCAGCGAGGCCAGCACCTGGCTGTATTGCGTAAACTGGGTCTGATACTGGCGCAGTTGCTCGCGGGCGCGGGTACGTTCCGCTTCCGCATGTTCCAGGCGTTGACGCAGTTTATCGTTGAGATCGTTATCCGCATTCTGCATACCGGCAGAGTCGGTATAGCTGAAGTGCGCGCGGCGTTGCACCACTTCTGTCAGGGCAAAGGCTTGCTGTTTGGCCTGACGTTGGGTGGCCTGGGCTTGTACATAGTCCTGCTGTAGCTGCTCATGTTGCTCCGGATCGCTTTGCAGCACCGACAACATGGGCTCCAGCTTGGCCAAGGAAACGCCGTGCTGTTGGATATAGCGCGCAGCATCCTGCGCCTCTTCCATTTCCTCGCGGATCTCTTCGACACGATCCTGCAAGGTTTCATCATTCAACAGTGAGACCAGCGGCATCAGGCGGTTGAGCGCGGAAATGCCTTCTTTGGCCTGATCGTATTGCTGACGCTGTTGTTGGTTCTGCGCTTCGTGGTTATTGAGCGCTCGCTCAATTTCACCCCGCCGGCTATTCAGAGCACGGATATCCGCTTCAGGGTCCGCGTCAAACGCCACGGCGAGGTGTGAACCGATAAAGCGGCTGAACGCCTGGTGAGAACGCTGGGTTTTCTGCACGTCAAATGACAAGGTGGCGTAGCGTTCGGCCAATGAGTCACGTTCTGCGTACAGCACTTCCAGGCGATTTTCCCGGGCAGCACGGCCAAACAGTGGCACCTCAGGGTAGCGCGAGTAACGCCACTGGCGATCGGCGATTTTCACCACCACCGCTTTTTCTTGCTCTTCGACGGCAAACACGCTGTCGTCAAACGACTGCGGATCCCCTTCGATCAGGTAGAGATCTTCCGGACAATCTTCCAACCCTTCCAGCATCTCACGCACCAGCGACAGATCCGGCACCACGATGGCGTGGCGCGACGGGCCGTACAGCGCGGAGAAGTAAGGGGCATCGTCAATGGTGACATCGTCATAGATTTCCGACAGCAGCACGCCGCCAAAGCGCTCCGCCAGCGTCACCAGACGCTGATCTTCTGCCCCGCTCGGCTGGCTGAGGCGCTCAACCTGCGCTTCGATTTCGCGCTTGCGGCTGGCCACTTCATCACGTTCAACCGTGGTTTCGCGTTCGCGCTCCAGCAGTTGCTGCATGTATTCGGTAACCTGCTGACCATCTTCGAAGGCTTCACCGCTCTGCTCGCTGAGCTGGGTCAGTGAATCCTGCGCGGCCAGCCAAATCGGTGCCCTGGCGGTCAGCTCTTTGATGCGCTGTTGGATCTGCTCCAGCTCCTGGCGCATTTCCATCCGGCGCTCACCGGCCTCGCTGACGCTTTGCGAAAACGATTCCAAACGCTCTTCCAGCTCTTGCTGCAAGGCATCAAGTTCATCCGGCTGATAACTTTGCCCGTGACGTTTACAGAACTCCTGCAACAGACGCTCGGCATCCTGCTGCGAGCGCAAGCGTTGCTCCAGCTCGCTCAAACGCATCCGCAACGGCTGCACACGCTCGGCCTGATGCTGCTGCGAAGGCCAGTCACGCAATAGCTCACGCGCAGTTTGCCAGGCTTCACTACGGCTGACTTCGCCCGCAATTTTACCCACCAACTGATAGGCCTGCTCGAACTGGCTATGAGCGGCATCCGCCACGCTTAACTTTTGTTCCAACTGCAACAGGGACTCTGTCGCTTCCTGTTCACGCGCCTGGAAGGTATCCAGCCACTCTTCGGCATTTTCGGCGGTGAGTTCCGGCACCTGGCACAGCGCACGGGCGCGTTCAAGAGCCTGAAGTGCCTGCTGATATTGAATGGCGCGAGTTTGCTGCACGTCCAGCGCCTGCTGGTAATCGGCGAGCTGGCTTTTCAGCTCATCCACCTCCAGCTCTGCGGCTTCGGCACGCGCTTCGTTTTCCGCCTGCTGCTCGCTCGCTTCGGCGACCACCTCATTCTGTTCTTCCAGACGGTAGGTCAGCTCTTCCAGATCGCCTTCATAGCGTTCGATCTTTTCCTGCTGGCGCATTGCGGTTTGCACCAGATTGAGGTGATCGCTGGCGGCCTGATAATCGGTTTCCAGATCGGATTCGGCACCGCTTTGTTCAGCCAGCTCACGCGCCATTTCAACGTGGCGGAACTGCTCGGCGGCCAGCTGTTTGCGACTGCTCAGCAACTCGTTGCGCAATACCAGCGCCCCATCCAGATGGATACGCCGTTCATTGGCGTGGCGCATGTAGTCTGCGGCAACGTACGAGGTCGCTTCGGAGATCAGATGCTTGAACAGATCGCGGTCCGACTGGGTGACGCGGATCGCTTCCAACGTCATGCGGTTCTCGCGCAGCGCAGCTTCCATATCCTGGAACGCTTTACGCACGCCGCCATTTTCCGGCAGCAGGTAATCACGCAGAGAACGGGTGATGGCGCTGGAAATCCCGCCGTACAGCGAGGCTTCGATCAGGCGATAGAACTTGCTGCGGTCGGAAGAAGTGCGCAGGCGCTTGGGCAGCACCCCCAGATCAAACATCAGGGCGTGGTAATCTGTGATGGAGTTGAACTGCTTGAACTGCACCCCTTCCATCTCTTCCACACGCTCTTTCAGTTCCTGCAACGAGAGGACTCGAGCCTGACGTTCGCCCACGGTTTGGGTCAGCAGTTCGGTCGGTTGCACCGCCGTTGGCAGCCCCTGAATGGTGAAAGGTTTGATATCGACCTTGCGATCGCGCCCCGCTACCTGTTGCAGACGAACCCCGACCACCACACGCTGGTGGCGTGAGTTGACGACGTCCAGCGTTGAGTAGCAGACACCTGCACGCAATTTACCGTGCAGGCCTTTGTCGCGTGAACCGCTGGTGGCACCGGCTTCGGTGGTGTTACGAAAGTGCAGCAGCGTCAGATCCGGGATCAGCGCCGTGACGAAGGCCGCCATGGTGGTGGACTTACCGGCCCCGTTACCGCCCGAAAGCGTGGTGACCAGCTCATCGAGATCAAAGGTTCGGGCAAAGAAACCGTTCCAGTTAACCAGCGTCAGTGAGCGAAATTTACCGCGTTCAATCATTCCTGTTCATCCTCTGCACTGTCCGGGGTGGCTTCTGCCTGCGCATCTTCCGCATCAACGTCATCGTTCAGTGACAGGCTGTTTTCAACCGGCATCGCCTCACCGTCGCGGATCATCCGCAACTGGGCTTCGCGCGGGTCGTCACCGCTACGCACATCGGCACCGAAGCGGAACACCGCCTCGGTAATGCGGAATTTGCTGTTGTCATTGCCCATGAAATACACCATGCCCAGACGGCGCAGGCGATTGAGCGAGGAGCGCACTTTCTCGTGCAGCTTCTGACGATCGAGATCCGAACCGGTGGAGCGCTGGTTGACGAACTTCAGCAGCTTGCTCTCATCCGCCAGGCTCAGCAGCTCATCGTACAGCTCCTGCTGGCTGAAAATACCTTCGTGCGCCAGGCGCTCGGGGCTCAGATAGAGGTAACACAGGATTTTGCCGACCATCATGTCCAGCTCGGAAAGCACCGAGCGTGGAATGAGCGTGGTCGAGCGCGGGCGCAAATAGAAGAAGCCTTCCGGCGCCCGGATCAGCTCGACGCTGTAACGGGTATAAAACTCTTCCAGCTCGTCTTGAAAATCCATAAGGAATGCGTGGTTGTCCAATTCATCGATACCGATGTGACGCCCTGCGCGCAATTGGCTGTCCAACGCCGGAAACAGCGTATTAGACAATGCCTTGGCCAGCTTGACTGGCATTACTTGTTCAATATTTGTCGATGACATGGGCCTGTACCTTGGCTCCGTAATCATTGATTGCCTGCCACTGCGCGGGCAACCCTGAAAAATCAGCTTCAGCCACACCAAGGCGCACTGCCTGGTCGACCACTATGCGGGCAACGTCAAAGTGACGCACACGCGGATATTGCGCCAGATAATCGCGCATCACTGCCCCTAAATCGAGCGGCATTTTTTGTTCCTGGTAAACCTTCAGCGCCTGTTCGATCATCGCTGCCAGCTGTTCGCGAATTTCGCTGAACTCTTCATATTCCAGATCTGGCGGCAGTTCCCCGGTGACCTCCTCACTGCGTAACGCCAGCTCTTCGTCTCGCATATCGAGCAGACGATCGGCGTTGGCATGGGTCAGCGTCCAAGGGTTATCGAAGTAGTTTTGTACCGATTGGCGCAGGCGTTGGGCGAACACGCGGTTTTTATCCATATCGATGGCGGTACGGATAAACTTGTGCACGTGGCGGTCATAGCCGATCCACAGGTCAATCGCCTGTTGGCCCCAACTGATGATGCGATCCAGCTTGCTTTGCAAATCAAACACCAGCTTATCGACAAAGCCCAGCTCCATCTCACCCAGCGTGGCATCCTGAATACGCAGCAGGTTGGCCTGGAGTTTATCACCTGCGGCCTCCAGCGTATCCTGAAGTTCACGCAAGGTACCGGAGGTTTCCGACAGCAACATCTCACAGCTGGAGATCGCCGCACGCCAATCCTGGTTGAGCAGCGCCGCAATATCGGTTTTCACGCTCTGCTGCTGTTCATCCATCAGGCGCTGGGTCAGATCGATACTGTCGAAGATCTCCGCTACCGAGTATTTCAGCGGGGCAAAGACGTTGCGGTGCCAATGGAAATCATCGCCGCCTTCTTCGGCAGCGTCTGCGGCACGCTTTAACTCTTCCGCCACGATCGACAACTGCATGGAAAGGCGCAGGGTCGAAAACTCACGCTGGCGGATATAGTAATCGGTAATCCCAATGCCCAGCGGCGTCAGGCGATAGATGGCATTGCCATCCGCCAACTCGCTGGTAAAACGGTTCAACAGGCGCTGGCGCACCATGTCGTTAATCGCATTGTTGGCGCGTATCGCCACCGTTTCATGCGTCTGTTCAAACCCTTTGCTGACATGGCGAAATGCATCAACCAGCTCACCTTCACTCATCTCGCCGTCCAGCCGCTCACCATTTAACGTGGCGATAGCCAGCAAAAACGCAAGACGCTCAGTGGGGAGCGAAATAGAGAAATCATTTTTCCGTGCCCAGGCGACCAGTTCGGGTACTGTCTGGGAAAATTCACTCATAGTTCGTCCTTCAGGTTCGGTTTATGCGCCGAGACGTGAATATAGCGCCCCAAACTCACGTAAGGCTCTTGCCGACAATAAAGCTGTTCAAGCGCCAGTAACTCTTCAAATTTTTGGGTCTGTAGCTGCCTGCTTTGCAGATAATCATGGAAAACCCTCACGCCGGTTTTGCCTGAAATCTGCATACCCATCTGCTCCAACCAGCCGTAGACCAGCGGTGGGCTATGAGGATACTGCGGCGACAGCGAGCGCTTGCGACGCCGCCTGACCTCGGGATCTACCAGTTGGAAATTGCCCAATACCACATTACGCATCAACAAACCGTTGGCATTAAAGAACATCAGTGACAGTGCGCCGCCGGGCACCAGGCAATCAAACAACGCCTGTAATGCCACCTGTGGTTCGGCGATCCACTCCAAAACCGCATGAAACAATATCAGATCGACCGGTTGTGCCAAATGCTGACCAATCTCTTGCGCCGAACTTTGTATGAATTGCATGTTCTGGCTCACACCTTTCTGCTCGGCCAGCAACGCAGCGCGTTGGATCATCTCACCAGAAAGATCGCACAACAAGACCTGATGTCCTAATTCTGCCAGTTGGCAAGCCATGTGGCCTTCGCCCCCACCAGCATCCAGAATGCGCAGCGGCCGCTGTGGCAACTGGGCCAGCAGCGTGGTCAGATCCTGCCAGACTACCGCCTGACGGATTTTCCCCTTGGTGGTGCCGTAAATATTACGCGCAAACTTCTCGGCAATATCATCAAAATTGCGATCCTGCATGGACAACGGCTCCGCTGATTCTATCTTGGCCGACGGCAAAGCGCCTGCCCATTCAAACCTGCTATTTTGGCACAGACTGGCTTAGAATAAATCTTCTTGCAGCATGAATGCGGCCAGATGTCGTTTTTTCGCCCAAAAGGACCTGATTTTTGATGTTATTTCACTTAAAAAAATTTATTGGTGGCCTGATGATGCCTCTACCCGCCCTGCTGTTGTTAATGGGGCTGGCATTATTGCTGCTGTGGTTTACCCGTTGGCAGAAAAGCGGCAAAGTCATATTAAGCCTGAGCTGGCTGCTGTTGCTGTTGCTCAGCCTGCAACCGGTCGCCGATCGCCTGTTGAGGCCGTTAGAATCCAGTTACCCGACCTATAGAGGCAACGGCCAGATTGACTATATCGTGGTGCTTGGCGGCGGTTATACCTATAACCCAGACTGGGCTCCTAGCTCTAACCTGCTCAACAACAGCCTGCCACGGGTGACCGAAGGCGTCAGGCTATACCTGTCGCACCCGGGTAGCAAGATGGTCTTTACCGGTGGAAAAGGCGCGAAAACGCAAAGCAGCGCGGCCACCGCAGCACTGGTGGCGGAAAGCCTGGGCGTGCCTGCCAACGACATCGTGCTGGTGGACCGCCCGCGGGATACCGAACAGGAAGCCGCAGAGGTCGCCAAATTGGTAGGGCAACAGCCGTTTGCGCTGGTGACATCCGCCAATCACTTGCCGCGTGCCATGCGCTTCTTTGAGGCTCAGGGCCTGCATCCAATCCCGGCTCCGGCCAATCAACTGGCCATTACCTCTCCGCTGAATATCTGGGATCGGGTGATGCCTTCCGCGATGTTCCTTGGGCACAGCGAACGGGTCGCATACGAAACGCTGGGCAGCCTGTGGCAGCAGCTAAAAGGTGACGGTGAGACCAGCAGCGATTAGTGAGCCAACCACGGCCGTAGCTGTTGTGCGGCCTGATCGAACGCCGGGCGATCCAGCTTGCCGGTATGGATCATCCTGGCTACCGCCTCCCACACCACATAAAGCCAACGACGAGACAGGAAGGACTCTGCCACCGGCGCACGCTGTAGGTAGTGGAACAGCAGTTGATCCGGCATCCCCGCCTCGCAAAGCCTGAACAGCTCATATTCCCGTGGCGCCCACAGCATCATGCCTGGGTTGAGCATCGCCAGCAGTTGATCGGTTTTGGCATCTTTCAACATGCTGCGCAAGCCCAAATTGCCGTGCACCAGCACGCAAGGGTCGTCAAAATCGGCAAAGAAGTCGATCAGCATTTCGCGCGTGCGGTACAACAGACGGCGATCTGCCATGCTTAACAGCGGCGAGTTAAGATTACCCAGAGTTGACCAAAGCACCTCGATACGCTGCTGGTACCAGCTGCACCAATCATTCTCCTGCGTGCTGTCTACCGTGCCCACACAGCCGTGGCTGTCAATACGGTGCCAAGCCAGCATGCCGTCGACAATCTGGTCCATCAAGGCTTCCCAACGGGCCAAAGTCCGGGTTGGCGCCTCGACCGACACGCCACGCAGCCGTTCGATCAGCAAAATCTCTTTGTAGGGCGCTTGCCGGGTGTAAACCACGCCAAACACCGTTGGCAGACGAATGTCTCCTTCACGCGCCAGCATGGATAGCTTGTAAGCTTCCTGCTGGGCAATGCCCTCACAGACGAAGCTTTTCGCCATCAGTGGGATCGCATGATCCTGGCGATCGTACAGTGAATAAAGATGGGCATAAGGCTGTTCGCTGACGCGTTCCAGACGACCGACGGACTCTCCCAGCACAATACTCAATTCGGCACGCAGCTGCTCCATGGGACGAAACCCTCCAGATTAAGGATAAGCATCAGTCATCATTGAACGGTGAGCGGAGAAATTCTTCAATGCAGATCAATAAAAGGGGGGAATAAGGGAATTGAGATGGCCGGGGTCTCCGGCCAATAGACGACTCAACGCTTGATGCTGTCCCGCACTCGTTGCAGGTCTTCTGGAGTATCGACACCGACGCTCGGAATGGCCTGCGCCACCGCGACGTGGATCTTTTCGCCGTACCACAGCACACGCAACTGCTCCAGCAGTTCAATCTGTTCCAGCTGGCTTGGTTGCCAACTGACGTAGCGGCGGACAAAACCGGCACGGTAGGCATAAATCCCGATATGCCGCAGCAGGCTATTGCCAATACTCTCTTTTGACTGAGCAAAACGCTCACGATCCCAAGGGATGGTGGCGCGTGAGAAATAGAGCGCATAGCCTTGCGCATCCATCACCACCTTGACCGCATTCGGGTTGAAGGCTTCTTCTGCGGTTTCGATCGGCACCGCCAGCGTGGCCATCCCTGCGCTACTGGCCGCCAGGTTTTCTGCTACCTGACGCACGATAACCGGCGGGATCATCGGCTCATCGCCTTGCACATTGACAATGATTTCATCATCGGCAAAGCCACATTTCTCGATCACTTCTGCCAGGCGTTCGGTGCCGGAATGGTGGTCCGGGCTGGTCATGCAAACTTCACCGCCGGCAGCCTCGACCGCTTTGGCCACCTCTGGGTGATCGGTGGCGACAATCACGCGGGAAGCCCCTGATTCACGGGCTCGTTCCATCACATGCACCACCATCGGCTTACCGTGAATATCCGCCAACGGTTTACCCGGCAAGCGGGTGGACGCGTAACGCGCCGGGATGATAGCGATAAAACTCATGCGTGCTTCTCGTCCAGTGGGATGGTGCGTGCTTCGTTTTCCAGCAATACCGGAATACCATCACGCAGTGGGTAGGCCAGGCCGTCCAGTTTGCAGACCAGTTCCTGATGTTCTTTATTGAAATAGAGCTTACCGTTGCAAACTGGGCAGGCAATGATTTCGAGTAAACGGTGATCCATGCTTCCTCCAGGGGAAGATATGCTAACAAGGAAAGTGCGTGAGGATAGCATAACGCCATAGGGCCGGTTAATCACCGCCTGATTTGCTCAGAGGGTTGCCGAACGGGAAATTTTTCTGCGGGGGTTGAATCACTCCATTGGCAGGCGTAGAATTTTTTGTGACTTACATCACAAAAAAATGAGAACCTGCAAATGATCAAACGTCTCCATAAAATCATCGCGCTGTTTGCCAACTACAGCAACTGAGGAACGCGGGGCGAGTATATGCGCCCCTACAAGTTAGCGGGCGGCGTTGAAATTCGTTTTACCCTCGGTGACAACGTCGTTCGTTATTCTATTCCCCAGCCTTGCCCCCACTCTGCTGCCAGCGATGCGGGTACATCTCCTAGCGAGACCTGCTGCGCCCCGTGCCATTTCGCCGTACGGGTAATTGCCTGACGAATATCCTGACAACGCTGCTTACCCAGTTTGATCCCAGTTTCAAGATGGAAACTGATCACTTCAAAAACGCCCTGCTTGCGGTGCATTTTCACATCTACTCGGCCAATCAGTTCGCCCCGCTGCAACAGCGGCAAGGTGAAATAGCCGTACTGGCGTTTTTCTTTTGGCGTGTAGCATTCCAGCCTATAGTCAAAGCTGAACAGTTCCAGCGCGCGCCGCCGATCCCACACCACCGGATCAAAAGGAGACAGCAGGCAGGTTACGGGGTTTGAGGGCCAATGATGTAAAAAACCACGCTAAGGAGATAATTCATTGTTTAAATTGAGATTTAACGGCCTCAATTCCCCCTTCATAATATCCTCCGGTAGTGTGAACGTATAATGTCCCAGCATGTTGATATGACCATGCATCAGAGGCGAAAGCCGCGCGATATGTTCATCTTCTGGCCCTTCCCCAGTGCTACGCAGGTGCGACAAGGCTTCCTGCATATAAAGCGTATTCCACAGCACCACTGCGTTTGTCACCAGACCCAGCGCACCCAACTGATCTTCCTGCCCCTCGCGGTAACGTTTTCTGATCTCACCACGCTGACCGTAGCAAATGGCTCTTGCCACGGCATGGCGACCTTCGCCCCGGTTAAGCTGTGTTAAGATCCTGCGGCGATAGTCCTCATCATCAATATAGTTGAGAAGATACAGTGTCTTGTTAACTCTTCCGACCTCCATTATTGCCTGAGCAAGCCCTGACGGTCGGGTACTTCTCAATAGCGATCGAATGAGTTCTGACGCATGAATTGTGCCCAGCTTCAGCGAACCTGCAACCCGCATCATCTCATCCCAGTGGCTTTCGATTTTAGAAAGGTCAACACAACCCCGAGCCAGTTCGTCCAACGCCCCGTAATTCGCTGCTTTGTCAGCCCGCCAGAACACCGCCTCACCAGCATCCGCCAGACGAGGTGAAAATTGGTATCCCAGTAGCCAGAACAAGCCAAAGATAATGTCACTGGTACCTGCTGTGTCCGTCATGATTTCAACCGGGTTTAGTCCCGTTTGTTGCTCAAGTAGTCCCTCCAGCACAAAAATGGAATCCCGCAGCGTTCCAGGGATCACTATGCCATGAAAACCCGAATATTGGTCAGAGACAAAGTTGTACCAGGTGATGCCGCGCCCTGAACCAAAGTATTTTCTGTTGGGGCCAGAATTCACCGTTTTCACTGGTGTGACAAAACGCATACCATCAGCGGAGGCCACCTCACCGCCACCCCAGTATCCTGCCAACGCTAACGAGGACTGAAAATCAACCAGCCGCGCATTGGCGCTGACCAGCGTTTCTGCTCAGATGTAGTTCTGTTTCACCCAGCTCAGGCGATGGCGGGTCAGTGCAGGGATATTGTGCTTGATCAGCGGCTCATGTCCGATATTGCAGGCCTCAGCCAGCATCACCGCACACAGGCTTATATGCAGATCCTGCGCGCGGGCACCTGACTCGCTGACATGGCTGAATTCACGGGTGAAACCCGTTCTGGCGTCAATCTCAAGCAACAGTTCTGTCAGGTCAACGGGTGGGAGCAATTGTCTGACTCGGCTGCTCAGTCGTATCAGCGCCGGTGGCTCATCCAATTTATCCAGGCTGCTGATGGTCAGCGAAGGATGTTTACCTTCATTGCAGATGTCTACGGCGGTATTGCGGTCAAAACGTGATGCCACCGTTTTCCAGGTTTCATCCAACCGTGCTGCCAATTGCACCGATGCTTTACTGCCATTGGTGGGGTGATCCAATGCCCGGCACACTGGAACCCGCTGCGCCTGCCATTCCTCCCCCTGAAGAAGTTTTTGGCGCGGATCACCCCAACGATCGCTGTTTTCCAACCAGATGTCACGACGGCGTAGCGCATCCTGAAGTCGCTCCAGCAGACACAACGAGTAACCCGCTCGCTGTATCCGACCTTCAGCATCGTACACCAGGCGTTTCCAAGGGCCTGAAATGATATGTTCAGGTGCATCGTCCAGGATCCGTTTTTTCGAGCCGTTTAGCTCTGCCAGGTAATGGATGGCCGCGAGGGTATGTTCACCGTCTGGGGCCGCCCGGAAGTGCAGATCGCGCAGTAGTGCGGGCAAAAAACGCCTTACCCGTCCGTACTGCTCCACCATTTCATCCTGAAAGTTTGTATCCTGGGGGCGGGCCAGTTCATTCACTTTTTCCACTGACTCTGCCAGTCTGGCGACAGGTACACTGCTGAATATGGTCTTTCGCAGCAAATCATCACCAGTATCTTCATCAAGTAAAAGTGCACATGCCCGCGCCAGCAACAACGCCGCACGGTCAAGATCCTTGAGCGTCCTAAGTCGCTTTTTCTGCCCGGTTTTCTTCGCCTCCCTGGTAATATTGAGGATCAGCATATCCAGCACGTCAACGGCCTCGTCCAGCGCCGAGATTTCTTGCGCTTTCACGAACGCGGTAAGGATAGCCAGCCGCCGTTCTTCTGGCATTCTGCTGATATATTTCACCGATGCCATTCCGGCATAGCGTGCCAGGTTGCGGAGCTGTATGGCAGGCAGCCCAGTGAAATTCAGGCAGGAAAATTCCAGGCTGCGCAGGCGAGTGTAACGTTCAAGTGCTTCAGTGAACGCGGGGCCGCTGATAGTGACAGGGCCTCTTTTTAGGTGCTCCATCACTGAGAGTCGCTGTCCTTCGGGGATTTCAAGTAACCCAGCCAGTTGTGCGGCCTGCCAACGGTTTGGCAGCGCGGCCAATTTTCGCCATAAGCGGCGGGTCGCACGCTCACGGATTTCACCAATGACCCTCGTAAGGGTGGATGCGGCTGGCAACAACACTTTATTTTGAAGCAACCACGCGGTGGCAAAATCGAACATCAGTCCGGGGCGTTCATTACTGAGCCATGCACGAGTATACAGCAATCGCTTCAGTCTGAACGACCACGGGAAATCACCGAAATCATGATAGCTGTAGTGCTGCCTGATAAGTCCGTGGTGCTCCCAACGTGTATTTTCCCTTTGAGCATAGCGGGAGATGATCTCTGGATAGCGGATGTTAAGTTGCCTTGCGACATAAAACTGGACACCGGGCGGTATTTGCATGAGATCGGGCAAGAAGGTTCCCAGAAAGCGGGCGGTTGTGAGTTGAAGGGCAATCCCCAACCGGTTATGCCTGCCCCTACGTAGGTTGATGAAAGTAAGGTCTCGCTCATCAAGATGAAAATACCGTGCCAGTTGGATCTCGTTTGGCTCTGCGGCATAACGCCCGTAGTTCTGTGTCTGTTTGTCGGTCAGAAAATCAGCAGCCATCACGCATCCTTTCGTTATTTATTGATCCGTATTATTTTGGCGGTATCAGATATTATGAGTTTTGATACCACCCCAAACGGTACTGAATGTCAGTATCAAAAATCGTGATTTATGCATTATGATACTACACAGTATCAATATCGATTTGTGAGACATAAATGGCATTGTTGGGGTATGCAAGGGTATCAACCAGCCATCAGAAACTGACCGCACAGATTTCTGAACTCAAAGTGGCGGGCGTGAGAGATGATCGGATTTTCACCGACATGATGTCGGGAGCAACCGATGGGCGAGAAGGGTTGCAGCGGCTTCTTGCTCGAGCAGAAAAAGATGACATTATTCTTTGTACCAAAATGGACCGCCTTGGCCGCAATACTGCGGATATGATCACTATCGTTGATACCTGCTATAAAAAGGGTATCGCTATTCGATTTCTTGAAAATGGCCTAAGCACCGAGGGGACGATGGGCAAGATGGTCATTCAAATACTGGCTGCTGTGGCTGAGGCGGAACGGAAGCGCATTCTGGAGCGGACTAATGAAGGTCGAATAGCGGCTATGGCATCTGGAGTAAAATTCGGACGTAAACCGCACCGTCAGTCTGACATGGTGCGGGAGTTAATCACACAAGATGCACCAGAGAAAACTATACTGGAAAAAACGGGCGTATCGCGGGCGACCTTTTACAGACTGAAGAAAAGGACTCTGACAGAGCAAACCGGGGTTATACGTGAAAAGACGAAAAGATAAGGTGGTGTTAAAAATGCAAGAAAGCAAAATTAATATCAACCGAGTTCACTTCCTTTATGAGGCGTTGGTCAAGAGACATGCTTCGCCTGAAGAGACCTACCACGCTATCCTCAATGAAGGATTAAAAGCTTTTAACCTGTCACTGGGTATTATCAGTCAGATAGAGGGGGACTGTTACTCTCTGCTTGCAGTTTCACCAACAGGAGGAGATATTTCAGCTGGCATGGTTTTTGAGTTAAAAAACACCTATTGCCAGCGAGTGGTCAGCGAAAGTAGGATAATAAGCGTTGAACATGCAGGAGAGCACCCTGGTTTTAATACTCACCCCGTCTACATTGGCATGCGGCTTGAAAGTTATATCTCGGCACCAATATGGGTGAGAGAAAACTTATGGGGTACACTTAATTTTTCTTCCACTCAGGTAAGAACAATATTTTTCTCTGAGGATGACTATGAATTCATTAGTTTAATGGCTGAGGGTGTTGGCTCGTTAATCGAGATGAACTTGTTAACCAGTGAAAATAAAAATGTCATCTCATCGCTACGAAAAAATAACGACATTCTCGAAAGTATTTTTGAAAACTCAACCATCGGGATGGCGCTGGTAGCCCCTTCAGGCCAGTGGGTAAAGATTAACGGCGCCTTGACCCGTATGCTGGGGTACACTGAAGATTATTTACTTTCCATCAATTTTCAGCACATCACACATCCTGATGATTTAACCACGGACTTACAGCAATTAGAGGCACTTTCCCAAGGCAATATTCCGTTCTATCAATTGGAAAAACGATATCTGACGGCGTCAGGCCATTATATCTGGATCCTTCTGAGTGTCTCTCTGGTGCGTGAAGATAACGGTGATGTCAAATATTATATCGCTCAGATTCAAAGTATCGATGAGCGTAAAACGATGGAGATAGAGCTCAAAAACCAAAAAGAGGCGCTGCATAAGGTCAATATTATTCTGGAGCGCATGGCCACGGAAGACAGTCTGACGGAAATCGCCAATCGTCGAAAATTCATGCTCTGGTTTGAGCGTGAAATGACCAGAATGGCACGCCATCCCGTCCCTGTATCACTTGCCATTGCCGATATCGATTTTTTTAAATCGTATAACGATGATTATGGTCACCAGGAAGGCGATTTTGCCCTAAAGAGTATCGCCAGAGAACTCAGTCATACCCTACGAAGCCAGGATAAAGTCGCACGGTTTGGCGGGGAGGAATTTATCATGCTTTTCCCTGAAACAGATGAAAAAGGCTGCCTTTTGGCCTGTGAAAGATTACGCAAAAGCGTTGAAAATTTGACCTCACTCAGAAGAACGGTCACGATCAGTATTGGTGCAGTGACATGCCATCCGAAAGAAGGGGAGCTTGTTCACTTTGATGATTTATTGAAAGTGGCTGACTCAAAGCTCTATGAAGCGAAAAGGTCTGGGCGAAATCAGGTGAAAGCCACCCATGTTGAAGGTGAGGAGGGATAATCTCGCACATTTGCGATACTTGCCTGGGAACGCCTATGCCGCTAGACTTCCAGCGACATAACAAATGGATAAGAATTACATTATCATGCGTCTTACGCCACCCTAAGCCCCCGCCCCTCTGACAGGCTGAAGCCCTATCGTTTCAATGCCTTTACACTCAATCCCACCCCAGGGATGTTCTTTGTATCTGAAATTTGACTAAAACAGCCCCGCTATCGGGGAAATAACTATCAGGATAGTAAAAATGCTGTTGTCCTCAACACGTAAGGACTGGCTCGGTAACATCCGTGGGGATGTGCTGGCCGGTATTGTCGTTGCTCTTGCTTTAATCCCTGAAGCTATCTCCTTCTCCATTATTGCCGGTGTCGATCCCAAAGTGGGGCTCTATGCCGCGTTCTCGATCGCCGTCATCATCGCCTTTGTCGGCGGCAGACCGGGAATGATTTCCTCTGCGACCGGAGCCATGGCGTTGCTGATGGTGACGCTGGTAAAAGAACACGGGCTTGAATACCTGCTTGCGGCTACCGTGTTGACGGGTATCCTTCAACTGGTTGCGGGTTATCTCAAACTGGGTAACCTGATGCGCTTTGTCTCTCGCTCCGTCGTTACCGGTTTCGTCAATGCACTGGCCATCCTTATTTTTATGGCTCAGTTACCTGAGCTGACGGATGTAACCTGGCATGTTTATGCCATGACTGCCGCCGGATTGGCGATCATTTATCTGTTTCCTTTGCTCAATAAAACCATCCCATCTCCCCTGGTGTGCATTGTGGTGTTGACCGCGCTCTCAATCGGCCTGAGGCTTGAAATCCGTACCGTTGGTGATATGGGCGAACTGCCTGATAGCCTGCCGATGTTCCTGATACCGGATGTACCACTCAATCTCAACACGCTCATGATTATACTGCCTTACTCTGCCGGGCTGGCGGTAGTCGGGCTACTGGAATCCATGATGACGGCAACCATTGTTGATGATTTAACCGATACGGCCAGCGACAAGAACCGCGAGTGCAAAGCTCAAGGGATCGCCAACATCTGTACGGCATTCATCGGGGGGATGGCAGGTTGTGCGATGATCGGCCAGTCAATCATCAATATCAAATCCGGTGGCAGAGGGCGACTTTCAACATTAACTGCCGGTGTGGTTCTGCTTTGTATGGTGGTTTTCCTCAATGATTGGGTTTCCCGTATCCCGATGGCAGCCCTGGTGGCCGTGATGATTATGGTGTCTATCGGGACGTTCTCCTGGCGCTCAATCGTCAATCTGCGGATACACCCCCTGTCAACCAGCGTCGTGATGATCGCCACGGTCGTGGTGGTAGTCGCCACCCATAACCTGGCCTATGGGGTTCTGGTCGGCGTCCTGATTGCGGCCATGAACTTTGCCAATAAAATTGCCCGCTTTATGCTTGTCGATACCGAGTTAGATGAAGGCCGACGTGTTTATACTGTGCGCGGACAGGTTTTCTTTGCGACGGCAGAACGTTTTACTCAATCATTTGATTTTAAAGAGGCGATCGACACGGTGGTGATTGATGTCAGTCACGCCCACTTCTGGGATATCACCTCGGTGAGCGCACTGGATAAAGTGGTGATTAAATTCCGTCGAGAGGGAACGGACGTTGAAATCAGGGGGATGAATGAAGCCACCACCACCCTTGTTGATCGGTTTGGTGTGCATGATAAGCCTGAAGATGTTGAGAAAATAATGGGTGGTCATTAATCCTTGAAGGAGCATTTATGAAAGAGACTATTATTGGTTGTATTGATGGTTCATCGTCTGCTACCGCCGTTTGCCAATACGGTGCGTGGGTTGCCAGTAAGCTCAATGTACCACTCACATTATTGCATGTTATTGAGAAAGCAGATGTTTCAACCTCCAAGGACCTGAGTGGGAGCATCGGGTTTGACAGCCGAGAGGTGTTACTGACTGAACTGGTTCAGATTGAAGGTGAAAGAGCGCGCCTGATGAAAGAGCAGGGAAAACAGCTTCTTCGTGTTGCACAAGAAATGGCGAGAAGCCCGGGTGTCAATGAGGTCAATACCGTCCAGAAACACGGTGTCCTCGCCGAAATACTGGGTGAGATCCCGGACGCCAAAATGATGGTCCTGGGCCGTAAAGGCGAGCAGTCTGAAACCCGTGGGCATGTGGGGAGTCAGTTGGAGAGCGTTATCCGGCTCCAGAAGTGCCCGATCCTGGTCAGCACGGGAGATTTTGTGCCTCCGAGGAAAATCATGCTCGCCTATGACGGCAGTGCTGAAGGCAAAAAACTCCTGGAGCGACTAGCCATCAGCCCATTACTACAGGGGATTGATTGCCACCTGGTGATGAATGGCGATGAGCCCACCGCCCTTGAGGCTGCTCAGATTACGTTAAAAAGTGCCGGTATTAACAGTCAGGTTCATCTGATTTCGGGAGGGGATATCGCAGAGTCATTGTGTCGCTATGCGTTGGAAAACAATATCCACCTGATGATTATGGGGGCGTACGGCCACTCCCGGCTCCGTCAGTTTTTCATTGGCAGTAACACAACGGCGATGCTGGCGAAAACACCTATCCCGCTGTTGATGCTGTGATAACTTACGTTGCCCGTAGAGGCTACGGGCTTACATCTTCATTTAAATTTATTAGCGCTTTTTTGTTCTACTGTACTTCGAAAAAGATTGACCACTTCTTTTAAGGTGATAATGCTCAAAATCCATTGAATTGAAAGGATGAAAACGTCAATAAGTTTACCAAAAAAAGATAAATCCCCCTAAGCCAATGCCAGTAGTAAGGCATTGCCCGGCCGCTACAGATATTCGAGCTTAACAAGGGGATTCCCCCAAGTGACTAGTGAGTAACGTCATTATCAATAGGGCTTGTTTGGTTAGTACTTATGGCGGGGCACAGAGTCAGATTTCAAAGAGTGGGCTACACTGGAAGTGCTGTATATATTTTCCCTCGTATAAAAATGCGATTTCGCCCTGATTGTCTATTCAGGGCTTTTTTTTGCTATCACAGTCTTGGAAGGGAACCTGCTAAAGGATGCCTGTCACAACTATAGTGATATTATCATAATACCAATATGTGTACGTTTTTACATATCACTATGATTTGTATAGAATGGTTGTGCTATGTATGATCATTCAAGTGTCAATTAAGGAAATGCTATGAGTCAAAATGATACTGACAAGAGGATATTTCGCAACCATATCAATCCCCCCGTATTTTTCATCTCTGCTATTTTGATCATCGTGTTGGTCACTGCCGCTGCTGCATACCCCGAGCTTGCCGATCGCAAGTTCAAAATGTTACAGCAGGAGATTTTCGCTAATGCCAGTTGGTTTTACATTCTGGCGGTAGCATTAATCCTGCTCAGCGTCACTTTCCTAGGACTTTCTCGCTACGGTAATATCAAACTTGGCCCTGACCATGCGCAGCCAGATTTCAGCTATTTCTCCTGGTTCGCCATGCTCTTCTCTGCCGGAATGGGCATTGGGTTGATGTTTTTTGGTGTTGCTGAACCGGTAATGCACTATCTTTCACCTCCCGTCGGTACACCGGAGACAGTGGAAGCAGCAAAAGAGGCTATGCGCCTCACCTTCTTCCACTGGGGCCTGCATGCCTGGGCTATTTACGCGATTGTCGCGCTTATTCTTGCTTTTTTCAGTTATCGTCATGGTTTACCATTGACGTTGCGCTCTGCGCTCTATCCGATTATCGGTGACCGTATTTACGGTCCTATTGGTCATGCTGTTGATATCTTCGCGGTCATTGGCACTGTGTTTGGGGTGGCGACCTCGTTGGGGTATGGTGTTTTGCAGGTGAATGCAGGGTTGAATCATCTGTTCGGTTTACCTATCAATGAAACTGTACAGGTCATGTTAATCGTGGGGATCACCAGTCTGGCCACCCTCTCTGTTGTCTCAGGATTGGATAAAGGTATTCGCATTCTCTCCGAAATCAATCTGGGTCTGGCTGTCTTACTTCTGATACTGGTGGCCACACTCGGTCCAACAGTGCTGTTGTTGAAGTCCTTCGTGGAAAATACCGGAGGCTACTTGTCACAAATTGTCAGCAAAACCTTTAATCTGTATGCCTATGAGCCCAAATCCAGTAACTGGTTAGGTGGGTGGACATTGTTGTATTGGGGATGGTGGCTTTCCTGGTCGCCGTTTGTCGGCATGTTTATCGCCCGAGTATCACGAGGGCGTACGATCCGTGAATTCGTGACCGGCGTTTTATTTGTGCCTGCAGGGTTCACATTGTTATGGATGACGGTCTTTGGTAACAGCGCCATTTATATGATCATGAACAAAGGCGCTCGTGATTTGGCCAATACGGTTCAGAACGACGTCGCCCTGGCACTGTTCAATTTTCTGGAACACTTCCCATTTTCTAATGTTCTTTCATTTATCGCTATGTTAATGGTCGTAGTGTTTTTTGTTACGTCTGCCGATTCTGGAGCCATGGTCGTTGACACGTTAGCCTCTGGTGGTAGCGGTATAACGCCCGTATGGCAACGTATCTTCTGGGCTGGCATGATGGGTGTAGTCGCCATAGTACTGTTGCTGGTCGGCGGCTTGAGTGCACTTCAAACGGTAACCATTGCCAGTGCACTGCCATTCTCAGTTATTCTTCTGATATCCATTTACGGTTTGCTCAAAGCATTACGAATTGATGCCTACAAACGTGACAGTCAGCAAATGACCACCATCGCCCCCACAGCAGCGCGCAATCCTATCTCGTGGCAACGCCGCTTACGCAACATTGCTTACTTTCCTAAAAGCTCGCAAGTGAAGCGTTTTATGAGCGAAGTCATTGAGCCAGCCATGACATTGGTGGTTGCAGAACTAGCCAAGCAAGGGACCCCATCTTCTATAGCAGCTGAAAAGAATGATCGTATTCATTTTGAAGTGGATCTGGGTAATGACCTGAATTTTGTTTATGAAGTGCGATTACGGGCTTATATTCAACCAGCCTTTGCGTTGGCAGGACTGGGACATGAAGTACAGGATGATAAACACAAATATTATCGTGCTGAAATACACCTAAAAGAAGGTGGCCAAGACTACGACGTCATGGGGTGGACACAAGAGCAGATTATCCATGATATTCTTGACCAGTACGAAAAACATCTACATTTTCTGCATCTTGTACGTTAACACCTAGATTAAAACCGTCTGAAAACAGGCGGTTATACATAAACACCACGAGGAGACATATGTGAAAAAGGATAATGCATATCAAGTATACTTATTCATCCACAATAACTTATATTATAAAATAAAAACGCCCTCATATTCCATCAAGGAAAAATATCATTTTCACGCTCTGAGAGAATATTTACAAATTTGGCCGACACGCGAACTCAGTAAGCACAATGGTAGCTTATTGTAAATACACTAACAGGAACAACCTTTTCTAAGAATATTCTAAAATGACTACTTCATTTTTCAGCCAGGTTAATTTAAGATATAAAATCTTTACGAGAATTACAATCATAATTAAAAGCAGCCTTCTTCTATTTCTGTTTGTATTAACTCCATATGCAGTCAGTTTTAGTAAGAGTGATGCCTTCATTAATATCTCTGATTCATTATTAAGTTCAACTAGTAATATTGGTGTGGAAAATAAAACATTTAATATCACCCCACAGATTTTTGTTAATAGAGTTAATAAAAACCTCAAGAAGATGGGAGGCTCATTTTTAGTGAGCTTAAAGCTTGAAGGAAACGGGAAATACTTTGAGATTAGATTTAGCAAGTATAATAGGTTAATTGGAGGAGTGGATAAGAAAACTGGAATGTTAAATAAGGTGACCATAATTACTTCAGGTGATGAAATATCAGACTCCAATAGAAATCTTTTAGAAATATTGACCTCTTTGTTTTCAGCTTTATTGGGTGATGATGCTTTGGA
This sequence comes from Serratia sp. PL7, assembly GCF_945957435.1. Classification (NCBI taxonomy): domain Bacteria; kingdom Pseudomonadati; phylum Pseudomonadota; class Gammaproteobacteria; order Enterobacterales; family Yersiniaceae; genus Serratia; species Serratia sp. PL7. The sequence goes on from NZ_CAMFLB010000002.1 coordinate 718,711, forward strand.
TACGCCTATTCCAATAACTATTATTATGAAATTAACCAGTAATGGAAGTGAAATCATTGTTAATGGGGTCGTATTTTCATTGATAAAAACAGACAATATGGGTGATCTTTTTATTGCGAAGCCTCTTTGAAATTATAAGTATCGCTACAATATAATATGGGTTTAAATACTGGGATTGAAGCTTTCTTTAAGGCAACTCCTACAGTATCAAACTGCTCCCGATAGCAGAAATAGTCGACATGTGATAGGGAAAAGAAACTTCATCAACATAGGTGATAACAGTATAACCTGCTCAACAAAGACTATAGCGAACACCTTAACCTTGCTGGAAACAGCAGATTCGACTATTCCGCGAATACGTCTGTTAATGAACCGGGCCGCACCTTATGGGCAAAGGTTAGCGTGAAGTTCGGACGCAATCTGAGACAATGGCAGTCGGTCCTGATAGTTGTTAGGGCCATCAAATTCAACATAAACAATAAATTATCTCCTTAGAGTGGTTTTTTACATCATTGGCCCTGAAACCCCGTTACCGTGGATTTCAACTTCCCTTGTTCCGCCAGCGCCAACTCGGCCGCCAGCGACTGATGGACATAAAATTCCCCTTCCAGCCCGTCGATAGCGATCTGGGAGATCTCTCCCTGCTGTAATAGCGTTGCCAACAACGGTTTGGGGGCGACGCGTTTCAATCGGTAATAATCCGCCAGCCATTCGGCTTTAAACACGCCGAGATAGCGGCAACTGCGGGTGAGCATCTGTTGTTGCGCCATCGCCTCGGGTAAAGCATGCACATCATCATCCCACTGCGGCAATAAACGTTCGGTGAGATCGTAGACACGGTGAAAATTACGGCGTTCAGCCACCATCAACTTGCCAGAGGTAAACAGAATTTCCAGATGACGCTTTTCCGGCTTCCAATCCCACCAGCCGTTAGCGCCTTTCTTTTCGGCGCTAAAATCGGCCGAACGCACCGGCCCCTGCACCGCGATATGCTGTAGCAGTTCATCGATAGCCTGTTGGTGCTGTTGCACCCATTCCTGCGAGTATTTCCACCCCATTCCCTGCGGTTGCAACATACGGTGGCGTAACAGACCAAAGTCATCGATGGGGAGAAAACAGGCTTCGTGCGCCCAGTACTCAAACAGTTTGCGACTAGCCAACGCCTGTTCCAGCCATTCTGGCCGATAATCGCCCAGGCGACTGAACAGCACCAGGTAAGGGCTGCGGGCCACCACGCTAATGGTGTCAATTTGCAGCAAGCCCATACGATCGATGGCGGTCACCACATCATCGGGGCAAGCCTGGCGTTGAATTGGGGATAGCAGCCCTTGAGCGGCAAGATGAAGCGCGCGGGCAGAGGAAAGCGAAATAACGGGGATTGGCATCCTGATATCCAAGGGTCATTGAGCAATGGCCTGATGATAAAGGATCCTGGGGAAATTTTCTTCGCCAGTGCATGGGGTGGCGGCACCGGCACTGGCGAGGAAAGTTTGGGTCAGAACGCGATAACGTCTGCCGCTGACAGCCCGTGAGAGCTACGATAAATCGAGAACTCGACGTTCTGACCTTCGTTTAATGACTTATTTTTGGTATTGGCGATAGCACGACGGCTAACATAAATTTCGTCACTACCATCGACCGGTGAAATAACACCATAGCCTTGAGCCTGATCAAACCATTTTACCTGGCCCATTTTTAGCATTGTATTCTTAAACATATTTTATATCCTTTCACTTGAGCATCCTTCACAACGTTATTTTTGTTATTGTGTGGACGCTACCAGCCCATCCTAAAGTTTTTCGTAACAAACCTCTCGTGAGCAAAAATTAAAAAACCCGCACTGCGGCGGGCTTGTTGAGCTTAATATCTTCCGCATAACTCAGCATAAACGCGTCATTATGGTTGTATTAAGCTCTCTATACGCTATTCCCTGTAAACTTACAGAGCAACAACGTTGGCGGCAGCCGGCCCGCGCGGGCTGTCCTGAATGGTATACTCAACACGCTGGCCTTCTGCCAGAGTCTTGAAACCTTCGGTCATGATTGCAGAGAAGTGTACGAATACATCTTTGCCGCCATCTTGTTGTTCAATGAAACCAAAACCTTTACTTTCGTTGAACCACTTAACCTGACCAGTCTTCTTAGACATTACTATTACCTTTTAAATATTTACAAAAACCTGCCCTATGGCAATTTGGCCGTTTTTCAGAATCATTACTTATGGGAGGTACTTAGAAGGTTCGTCTTTGAAGCGGAATCAGATGATAACGTCTTGGGAGGAACTACTTAATCTATACTCGTACATAAATAGCGCTGCATCACAGGCCGGTATGCATTTACTCATAAACTCATCATCAAGACAAGAGGTTTATCACACTTTTTAGCTACATCCGCCCAGAATATTCCTATCGCACTGATTTTAATAGTTAAAATTTAGCTTATTTTAAACTCATCGAGGGAGCATTTAGCTCATCACTCACCACTTGGAGTTATACCTGCAAATGAGAGCCAACGCATAAAACACTAATATCGTTAGCCAATCGATAACAAATCATGAACCAACTGTCTAGACTTGAGTCAAAAACACGGTGAGGGGTCATCTAGCCAGCACTATTGGCGGCCTAAGCCGCATTTTTCAGATTTTATTGAGCTAAGGAGCTAGCAGTATGATCGACCAGCACTTCGTCTCGCCGAATGACATTCGCGCCAAATTTTCCCTGGCAATGTCGGCCATGTATCAACAAGAGGTGCCACTGTACGGTGACTTGATCGAACTGGTCGCTGAAACCAACCGGGAGGTGCTGAGTAAAGATTCAGCCCTGGCCCATGGGTTACAGATTACCGGTGAAATCGGTCGATTATCGATGGAGCGCCACGGCGCTATCCGCGTCGGCACGGCAGCTGAATTGCAGACCTTACGACGACTGTTTGCCGTCATGGGCATGTCTCCGGTGGGTTATTACGATCTGACAGCTGCTGGCGTCCCCGTCCACTCCACCGCCTTTCGGGCCGTACATGAAGCCGATCTGCAAGTCAGCCCGTTTCGCATATTTACTTCGTTGCTACGACTGGAACTGATTGAGAATGTGGCGCTGCGCGAGCTGGCACAACGGCTACTGGATCGCCGCTGCATTTTTACCGAGCGGGCTTTGGAGCTGATAGCGTTACATGAAATCCGGGGCGGGCTGGATGCCGAACAGGCGCAAGAATTCGTTGCCCAGGCGCTCGAAACCTTCCGTTGGCACCGTTTGGCCACCGTCAGCGCCAGTGAATATCAACAGTTGCACAATCAACATCGCCTGATCGCCGATATCGTTGCCTTCAAAGGGCCACATATCAACCATCTGACGCCAAGAACGCTGGATATCGATCGGGTACAGGCGGCAATGCCAGAACGCGGGATCCCACCCAAAGCGGTGATCGAAGGCCCGCCTACGCGCCACTGCCCTATTCTGTTACGCCAGACCAGTTTCAAAGCGTTAGAGGAACAAGTCCTGTTTATCGAACCTGACGGTCATCAGGTTGTGGGGCATCATACCGCGCGTTTCGGTGAGATTGAGCAACGGGGAGTCGCCCTAACCGCCAAAGGGCGTGCGCTTTACGATCGCCTGCTGCAGGCCGCGCAGGATGCATTACAGGTTCCGGCTACGGAAGATAATGCTCCACGCTATTACCAACTGCTGGCTGAACATTTCCAGGCCTTCCCGGATGATTACAATGTACTACGTGTGCAGCAATTAGCCTGGTTCCGCTATTTCCCTACCGAATGCGGGCTGGCAGCTAAAGAGACCGTTGAGCAGCACAGCACGCTCGAACAGCTCATCGCACTGGACTACATCCGCTTCCAGCCGTTGGTGTATGAGGATTTCCTGCCGGTCAGCGCCGCTGGAATTTTTCAGTCTAATCTGGGGGGGAGCCACCATGCGCAATACGCGGCGTCATCGAGCCGTGCGGCGTTTGAACAGGCATTAGGGGCAGGCGTGATTGATGAATTGACGCTTTATCAGCAAACGCAGCAGCGCTCACTGCAAGCTTGCGCGCAGGCCTTGGGCTTGCACGCTTTGGAAGCTTAGATTATTTGATTAACTTCTGGATCCCTTGCAACAGTTGCTCGGCCTGCTCGGTGGGAAGTACCGCTTCAACCGGCAGATACCACCAGTCAGGCTGGGCAAAGGAACGGCATTTCACCGCATCCTTCTCGGTCATCAGCAGCGTTTGGCCTTGGCTCGCCAATGCGGCTAACTGCCCGTGGTTGTATTCCTGATGATCGGCAAAGGCCACCTCGCGCTCGACCTCAACCCCCAACTTTTCTAGCGTGGCGAAAAACCTTGGGGGATGACCTATCCCTGCCATCGCCACTACGTGAGGTAATTCGATCGCCGGGCGGCGTTCACCGCTGGCGATATTCACCGCATCCTGCGCCTGGAGCTTCATGGCGATTTCCCCCGGTTGGGCAACACCGCCATTTGCCACACAGGCATCCACCGTCTTTAAGCGAGACACACGCTCACGCATCGGGCCAGCGGGTAACCACCAACCATTGCCGAAGCGACGAACGCCATCGATCACCACCAGCTCAAAATCACGCTGTAAAGCATAGTGCTGTAGGCCATCGTCGGTGATGATCAAATCAAGCTCGCCCTGATTCAACAAGGCTTGCACCGCTTCGGCACGTTTTGGCGAAATAGCCACCGGCGCCCCGGTTCGCTGATAGATCAGCACGGGTTCATCACCGGCCTGCCGGGTGGTAGTCTGAGCATCCAGCACCAGCGGATAGACCGCCGACTTGCCGCCGTAACCTCTGGAAACCACGCCGACCCGGTAGCCACGCTGTTGCAGCTGTTCAACCAACCAGATCACCATCGGTGTTTTACCGTTGCCACCCGCAGTGAGGTTCCCCACGATAACCACCGGCACTGGCGCACGCCAACTCTTGCGCAAGCCGCAGCGGTAGCTAAGGCGGATCAGGCCGCTCACCAGGCCATACAGCCAGGAGAGCGGTAACAGCAGCAGGTAAACCAGTGAACTACCGGACCAGATGCGCTCTATCATTACTGACCAAACTGCATGCGGTGAAGTTGTGCGTAAGCCCCTTTCTGCTCGATCAACTCGGCATGCTGGCCACGCTCAACGATACGCCCATCTTCAACCACCAGGATCTCATCGGCTTTCTCGATAGTCGACAGACGGTGGGCAATCACCAATGAGGTACGGTTTTTCTGCAGTTCGTCCAAGGCCGCCTGGATCGCACGCTCGGATTCGGTATCCAGCGCGGAGGTGGCTTCATCCAGGATCAGGATTGGGCAATCTCGCAGCAAGGCACGAGCGATGGCAATACGCTGACGCTGACCACCGGAAAGCATCACGCCGTTCTCACCGATCACCGTATCCAGACCATGCTCCATTTTATCAATGAAGTCGGTGGCATAGGCCATACGCGCCGCTTTCTCAATTTCTTCACGGCTGTAGCGCTCTTCACGAGCATAGGCAATGTTGTTGGCAATGGTGTCGTTGAACAGATGGACGTTCTGTGAGACCAGAGCAACCTGATCGCGCAGCGAGGCCAGGGTATATTCCCGCAGATCGTGACCATCCATCAGGATCTGCCCTTCCTGCACGTCGTAGAAACGCGTCAACAGGTTGGCAATCGTCGATTTACCCGAACCCGAACGGCCAACCAACGCCACCGTTTTACCTTCTGAAATGCTCAGATTGATATCACGCAGCGCCGGGATCTCACGCCCCGGATAGGCAAAGGTCACATGACGGAATTCGATATCACCTTTCGCACGCTCAACCTGACGAGTACCGGTATCCTTTTCCTGTTCCAGATCCAGGATCGAGAACAACGTCTGGCAAGCCGCCATCCCGCGCTGGAACTGGGCATTCACGTTGGTCAAGGATTTCAGTGGACGCATCAAGGCAATCATGGAGGAGAACACCACGGTAATGGTACCGGCTGTCAGCGTATCCATCACGCTAGGGAAGCTTGCTGCAAACAGCACAAACGCCAATGCCAATGAGGCGATCAACTGAATAATGGGATCGGCAATAGAAGAAGCCGAAACCAGCTTCATCCCCTGCTGACGCATGCGGTTACTGACGGTGTTGAAGCGCTCGGTTTCCACCTGTTGACCACCAAAGATCAGCACTTCTTTATGCCCTTTCAGCATCTGTTCTGCACTGGTCGTCACCTGCCCCATGGTGTTTTGCATGTTTTTACTGATATTGCGGAAACGTTTGGAGACCAGGCGGATCGCGAAGGAGACGATCGGTGCCAGTACGATCAGGATCAGCGAGAGCTGCCAGCTGTAATAAAACATCATGATGAACAGGCCGATGATCGAGGCCCCTTCACGCACCACGGTAACCAACGCGCTGGAGGAGGATGACGCTACCTGTTCCGAGTCGTAGGTAATACGTGAAAGCAGAGTTCCTGTTGATTGCTGGTCAAAAAAGGCCACCGGCATTCGCATCATATGACCGAACAGACGACGGCGCATCTGCATCACCACCATGCCAGACACCCAGGAAATACAATAGCTGGAGACATAGCTGGTGATGCCACGCATCAGCATCAGGCCAATCACGACCAGCGGCATCCAATGCAACACTCGGCTATCGGCTTTACCAAAGTCGTCTAATAACGGTTTGAGCAGGGACAGCATTAACGTGTCCCCGGCGGCGTTTAAAACCAGCGCCACGGCAGCGACTACCAAACCGGTTTTAAAAGGTGTGATCATCGGCCAGAGGCGACGGAACGTCTGCCAGGTGGAGAGATCTTTATCATTCATCATGCAAATACCAGCATCGGAAGAAATAGCGGCCCATTCTACTCATTATCCCCCTCAACGCCAAACCGCTGATGATACCAACGTGGATTTAGTTGTTCGCGAAAGCCTTTAACTTGCCAATCATGACGATAAAAAAACACGCTGAGCTGCCCTGAGCGGGCCGTATCACGCCAAGGAATGTGATTTTCCCGATAGCGTTTGACTATTTTTGCTGCCGGTAACCGCCACGCGTTATAGCGGGATGCCGAGGCAAACGCCAGCTCGGGGGCAACGGCACGCAAAAATGGCGGCGTTGAAGATGTCTTGCTGCCGTGATGAGGCACCTGAAGGATAGTACTAGGTAAATTCGCACGTTGTTTCAGCAGCGCCTGTTCGGCCCGGCGTTCAATATCACCCGTCAGCAACAGGCTGAACTTGCCATCATCGACACGCACTACGCAGGAGTCATCGTTAGCGGCATAATCCACCCGTGCTGGTGGCCACAACACCTGAAAGTTTAGCTCTCGCCATACCCACCGTTGCCCTTGTACGCAAGGCAGGTGGCCTACGTTAACGATCGGCGTACGCACGCTGGCCTGTGGAAACACCGCTGCTAGTATCGGTAACCCGCCGATATGATCCAGATGGCTATGGCTGATAATGATTTGCTCCAGCGAAATCTGCCGCCAGCGCAGGAATGGCAAAATATTACGCTCTGCCGTGCTGGAGGCTTGCCAGCGGTTGCCCGTATCAAAGATGACGGCCTTTCCTTCCCGCTCGATCACTACCGCCAGGCCGTGCCCCACGTCGATCATATCGACCCGCCAGCGATAATCTGCCGTTCTTTCCCGCCAGAACAGGCAACCTAACACCACAACGGCACAACCAACAGGAAAGTGATACCACCAGCGGAACCGCCAGCAAACCACGGCTAACCAGCCAAGAACGCTGAATTGCAGCAAGGCAGCCCCAACCTGTAGCCACCCTTGCTCGAGCCCAGGTAGCGGCCATAAGGCCCAACTGACGGTAAGATCGGCCAATTGCCAACACCAGTGGCTTACCGGCGGAATAAAAAACAGCATCAATGCCAACAATATCAACGGAACCGACAGCAGAGAAACGATCGGTACAGCCCAAAGGTTGGCGGGTAACGATGTCCAGCTCAAGCCATGAAACAGGCCAAATTGTAACGGCATCAGCAACAGCGTCATCCCTAGTTGCATGTGTAGCCAACGCAGAGGTGCCCAGCCCCAAGAAGTGCTGAAGCGCCTGGGCAACGGCGCCCATTCAAACCAAAAGATTAAGGCCGAAACCGCCAGGGCAGAGAGCCAGAAGCTGTCCGAAAGCACCGACATAGGATCGCACAGCAACAGCAGGCTGATACACCACAGCCAGATTTGCCAGGAAGTGCAGGAAACGCCTTTGAGGCGCAACCAGAGCCACAGAGACAAGGCAATAAAGGCCCTCATTGCCGGAGGTTGCCCACCTGCCAGCCACACATAGCACAGCGCCATCAACCAACTGACGATCAGCGGCAAACGGTAGCCGATATATCGCGCAGGCAATAAAAACAGCACGCCACGCGCCAGCCCCCAGGCAAAGGCGGCGGCCAGCGAGATATGCAGGCCAGAAATCGCCATCAGGTGGGCCACACCGGTTTTCATCAGTTGCCCACGCAGCTCATTACTCATCAGCGTCCGTTCGCCAAACGCCAGCGCCAGCAACACCGGCCGTTGCGTCAGCGGCACCAGCGATTGATCCATCCGTTTGACAATCTGCTGGCGCCAGTTGCAGCCCTTATCCAGTGCCGTTGCGGTACGTATAAAGCCACGTAGCGGTTGCCGATTAGCAATGGCCCAACGCTGCCCGTCAAAGCCCCCTTCATTCAAGCTGCTGTGTACCGGGCGAAAGCGAACCTTCATCGCCCAACGTTGCCCTGCACAGGGCTTTTCGCCGCGCCAGTTTGCCGTAAAGGACAACGCAGGCACCAGCCAGTGCCCACTCACCTGCTCGATACGCAGTTGCACCTGTGGCGTTTCAGCCCCGTTCAGCCAAATGCTACGCACGGAAGCAATCACGGTTTTATCGCCGCTGGTCGTCAACGTTGCGACTTGCTGCATCAACAGGCTGGCACTGCCGGTGGCGTAGATAAAACCCAGCAGGCAGCAGCACAGTGTCTGACTCCATGGATTCGGTTTATATCGCCATAGCCACAAAGCCGCGACGGCTAGCCCCATCAATAAAGGCCACGACGGTAAGTGGTGCAAAAACAGTATTGGCAGCATCCCCATCACCAAAGCGATGGCGGCCCTATCCAGTGAGATCCTGATTTCCGCGCTCCTTGCCAAGTTTATCCTGCAACAAATGTGACTTCTCAGACGGATAACCACCAGTTGCAGGTTGCTACTCAGGAAAGGAGGTCGTAAACAATCGGTTGGCTATTGGGCATTTGCAGGAAAAGCTGCGTAACGGAGCGCAAATTTTGGCAGGCATGGAAGGTTTTACAGGCGAAAAAAAACGGCACCCTAAGGCACCGTTTTATATTCTTTACAAGCAACAACACTATGGGTGGTCAGCGACTAGCCATAGATATTGGCACGGTCACGTAACTCTTTACCTGGCTTGAAGTGAGGAACGTACTTGCCGTCCAACTCAACTTTATCACCCGTTTTAGGGTTACGGCCGACGCGCGGAGCACGGTAGTGAAGAGAAAAACTGCCGAATCCGCGGATCTCGATGCGCTCACCCTCGGCTAGCGTAGCTGCCATGTGTTCGAGCATCTCTTTCACTGCATCCTCAACGGCCTTCGCCGGAATATGAGATTGCTGGCCAGCAAGTCTTTCAATAAGTTCAGACTTGGTCATAGTTCCTCCAAGCTTTGCAGCTAAACTACCGTATCGGGGCGGTCAAAAACCGCCCCCCGTCATTACTCGCCTTTAGCCGCTTTGAAGGCTTCAGCCATAGCGTTAGAGAAGTTGCTTTCTTCCGGCTTGGTGTTGTTAACCGTAGCAATTGCATCTTTCTCGTCAGCTTCGTCCTTCGCACGGACGGACAGGCTTACAACGCGGTTCTTACGGTCAACGCCAGTGAATTTAGCTTCAACTTCGTCACCAACGTTCAGAACCAGAGTTGCGTCTTCAATACGGTCGCGAGAGGCTTCAGAAGCACGCAGGTAACCTTCTACGCCGCCTGCTAATTCAACTGTAGCACCTTTGGCGTCAACTGCAGTGACTTTACCAGTAACAATAGTACCTTTCTTGTTCATAGACAGGTAGTTATTGAACGGATCTTCAGCCAGTTGCTTCACGCCCAGGGAGATACGCTCGCGCTCTGCGTCAACTTGCAGAACCACAGCTGCGATTTCGTCGCCTTTCTTGTATTCACGAACTGCTTCTTCGCCTGCAACGTTCCAGGAGATGTCAGACAGGTGAACCAGGCCGTCGATGCCGCCGTCCAGGCCGATGAAGATACCGAAGTCAGTGATAGACTTGATTTTACCTTCAACGCGGTCGCCCTTGTTGTGGGTTTCTGCGAACTGCTGCCATGGGTTGTTTTTGCACTGCTTCAGGCCCAGGGAGATACGACGACGCTCTTCATCGATGTCCAGAACCATCACTTCCACTACATCGCCCACGTTAACAACTTTGGACGGATGGATGTTTTTGTTGGTCCAATCCATTTCAGAAACGTGTACCAGACCTTCAACGCCTTCTTCGATTTCCACGAAGCAGCCGTAATCAGTCAGGTTGGTAACACGGCCAGTCAGCTTGGTGCCTTCTGGGTAACGTTTAGCGATAGCAACCCATGGATCTTCGCCCAGTTGCTTCAGGCCCAGAGATACACGAGTACGCTCGCGGTCGAACTTCAGCACCTTGACAGTGATTTCGTCGCCCACGTTGACAATTTCGCTTGGGTGCTTAACGCGTTTCCAAGCCATGTCAGTGATGTGCAGCAGGCCGTCAACGCCGCCCAGATCCACGAATGCACCGTAGTCAGTGAGGTTCTTAACGATACCTTTAACTTCCATGCCTTCCTGCAGGTTTTCCAGCAGTTGATCGCGCTCTGCGCTGTTTTCAGATTCGATTACTGCACGACGAGAAACAACAACGTTGTTGCGCTTCTGATCCAGCTTGATGACTTTGAACTCAAGCTCTTTGCCTTCCAGGTGCAGAGTGTCGCGAACTGGACGCACGTCAACCAGGGAACCTGGCAGGAACGCACGAATACCGTTCAGCTCTACAGTGAAGCCACCCTTAACTTTGCCGTTGATAACACCGACGACAGTTTCAGCTTCTTCGTAAGCTTTTTCCAGCGTGATCCAAGCTTCGTGACGCTTAGCTTTCTCACGGGACAGCAGAGTTTCACCGAAGCCATCTTCAACAGCGTCCAGCGCAACGTCAACTTCGTCACCAACCTGGATTTCCAGCTCGCCCTGGGCGTTTTTGAATTGCTCAGCCGGGATGGCAGATTCAGATTTCAGACCGGCGTCAACCAGTACGACATCTTTATCGATAGCAACAACAACACCACGAACGATGGAACCCGGACGGGTTTCGATTGTTTTCAGGGATTCTTCAAAGAGTTGAGCGAAAGATTCAGTCATGTTTAATCTTCAGGGTTCTATAGTTTAACGTCCATTTAGCGTCCCGCCGAATGGGGTTGTTTCACATACCTTGCCATTGGCTTCCTGCCGACAAGGTTTAGGTTACAGGGGTAAAATTTTACCCGATATATTCAGTTACTGCTATGCAGTACGATGACAAATATAACAAAAAGCTAAAAACGCCGCCGCGCTTATTGCTGCGGCAACGCCAAAACTTCATGTGCATATGCCAACGCCCGCTGGATCACTTCCTCGATCGACATGCTGGTAGAATCCAACACGAGGGCATCGAGAGCCGGTACCAGTGGCGCAATAGCCCGATTACGGTCACGGTCATCCCGTTCCTTTATCTCGGCTAAAAGACGTTCAAAGTTAACATTAAAGCCCTTTTCCTGCAACTGTAGCATGCGACGATGCGCACGCTCTTCGGAACTGGCGTCAAGGAAAATTTTAACCGGCGCATCCGGGAACACTACCGTACCCATGTCACGGCCATCGGCGATCAGGCCCGGGGCCTCGCGAAATGCGCGTTGGCGGCGCAGCAGCGCCTCACGAACCCGTGGGAATGCGGCCGTTTGCGAAGCCGTATTGCCAACGGTTTCGGTGCGGATCTCATTACTGACGTCCTCACCTTCCAAAATAACCTGCAGCTTGCCGTCCTGAGCAACAAAGCGGACGTCGAGATGGGCGGCCAAGGGGACTAACGCCTCTTCAGAGGTGATATCCACCTGATGGTGCAACGCTGCCAGGGCCAGTACGCGATAAATCGCGCCGGAATCCAGCAAACGCCAACCAAGGGATTCTGCCAGCGCCTTGCACAACGTGCCTTTGCCTGCACCACTTGGTCCATCAACGGTTATCACCGGAACTGTAGCCGTCATTTCTCTCTCCTTCAGGTAGAAACCTCACAGGAACACGCCTGCTCTCTGCCCAAGTAGGAGCAGATTCGGGGGCGTATTATACGCGCCTGTGAAGTTTACTGTTACCGCGAACTGTCTGATTGCCGAAAAGATGGCCACCAATGCGTAAAAAAGGCCTCAAACGAGGCCCATCGATAACGGATATGGAGAATATTAGGCCAACTGGCTGATACGCGCCAACTGCTCAAAATAGTCTGGGAAGGTCTTGGCGGTACACTTCGGATCCAGAATGGTCACCGGTGTATCGGAGAGCGCCACCAGCGAGAAGCACATCGCCATGCGGTGATCGTTGTAGGTACCAATCTCGACAAACTGCAGCTTGCTTGGCGGCACGACGTGAATATAATCCTCACCTTCATCAACCTCGGCGCCAACTTTACGCAGTTCTGTTGCCATCGCCGCCAGACGGTCGGTTTCTTTTACCCGCCAGTTGTAGATATTGCGGATGGTGGTCGGCCCGGTCGCGAACAGCGCGGTGGTGGCAATGGTCATCGCCGCATCTGGAATGTGGTTCATGTCCATATCGATGCCTTTGAGCTCGCCGCGGCTACACTCGATAAAGTCATCGCCCCAGGTGATGCGCGCGCCCATTTTTTCCAGCACGTCGGCAAATTTGGTATCGCCCTGCACGCTTTTCTTACCGATACCGGTAACACGCACGGTGCCGCCCTTAATCGCCGCAGCGGCCAGGAAATAGGATGCCGAAGAGGCATCGCCCTCCACCAGATAGTCGCCTGGCGATCGGTAAGTCTGCTGCCCACGGATATGGAACACGCGATAGTTGTCGTGCGTGACTTCAACGCCGAAAGTACTCATCAGGTGCAGAGTAATATCGATATAAGGCTTGGAAACCAGCTCACCCAAAATATGGATAGCGGTGTCTTGGGCCGCCAACGGTGCCATCATCAGCAAGGCGGTCAGAAACTGGCTGGATACGCTGCCGTCAACGCTGACGTCGCCGCCACGGAAACCGCCACGCAGGCGCACAGGTGGATAATCGGTTTGTTCAAGATAATCAATTTGCGCTCCGCCCTGGCGTAAGGCATCCACCAGATGGCCAATCGGGCGCTCTTTCATGCGCGGTTCGCCGGTCAACACCACGTCGCCCTCTCCCAGGCACAGCGCCGCCGCTAATGGACGCATTGCCGTACCGGCATTACCGAGGAACAGCTCCAACGGCTGCGTGGCAACCAACGGGCCTGCGTTGCCCTCAACGGAACAGGTGGTGCGATCGTCGGAGAGTTGGTAACTCACCCCCAGCGCTTGCAAGGCATTCAGCATATGACGCACGTCGTCGCTGTCCAGCAGGTTGGTCAGCCGGGTCGTTCCCCGCGCCAGCGCAGCCAGTAGCAAAGCCCGATTGGATACGCTCTTGGAGCCGGGTAAGTTGACGGTGCCATCGACCAAAGCAACCGGTTGTAACGTCAGGGAATCCACCATGTGAACAAAACTCTCCAGAATCTGATAAACGAAACGGCCCCGGGATAATGCCGGAGCCGCTTTAATGCAAAAGGACAACAGCGGTACGACCGCCCGTTCAATGCGGGCGGTGGCAATCAGCCATGGCGGCGTTCAAAGTCGACCATAAAGTCGGTCAGGGTCTTCACGCCCGCCAGCGGCATCGCATTATAGATGGAAGCACGCATGCCGCCTACTACGCGGTGGCCCTTCAGCGCCTGCAGGCCAATGGCTTCTGCTTCACTCAGGAACACTTTATCCAGCGCAGGATCGGCCAGTTGGAACGGCACGTTCATCCAGGAGCGGTTGGCAATGGCCACGCGGCTACGGTAGAAGTCCGACTGATCGATAGTGCTATACAGCAACTCGGCCTTGGCCTGGTTGCGCTTTTGCATTTCCACCAGGCCGCCCTGCTCTTTCAGCCATTTGAAGACCAGGCCAGACAGATACCAGGCGAAGGTTGGCGGCGTATTGAACATCGAGTCATTTTCTGCCAACACGGTGTAATCCAGGATCGACGGGACTTCACGGCGTGCTTTACCCAGCAGATCATCACGCACGATCACCAGCGTCAGGCCAGCCGGTCCAATATTTTTCTGTGCGCCCGCATAGATAACGCCGAAACGGCTAACGTCCAACGGGCGGGAAAGGATGGTCGAAGAGTAATCGCCAATCACCACTTTATCGCCAAAGTCTGGCGTTTCATCGATAGCCACACCGTCGATGGTTTCGTTCGGGCAATAGTGCACGTAAGCCGCGTTATCGCTCAGTTGCCACTCTTTCATCGGCTTGATGCCGCTTAAGCCGTCAACGGTGGTTTTAACGTCGATCACCTTCGGCTGGCAGTATTTTTCCGCTTCGGTGATTGCGCTGTGCGCCCAGTAACCGCCATCGATATAGTCGGCAGTGGTGTTATCACCCAACAGGTTCAGTGGCAGCGCGGCGAATTGCGCGCGGGCACCACCGTGGCAGAACAGCACTTTATAGTTGGCGGGGACTTTCAGCAGATCGCGCAGATCCTGTTCGGACTGTTCGGCGACGGCGATGAATTCTTTACTGCGATGGCTGATTTCCATCACCGAAGTGCCAAGACCGTGCCAGTTGCACAGTTCTTGTTCCGCACGACGCAACACTTCAACCGGCAGCATCGCCGGGCCTGAGCTAAAATTATAAACCTGAGTCATTTCCCCTCACCACATTCACTGTGCGCCGTAAAAACCGGCTTTCGACATATGCCCGAAGTTAACGCTGATGTTAACCAACTCTATCGGTTTTATCACTCACGTAACCCGGCTGCAATGCTTATTGTTCCAAGGGTGGGAAACTGGCGAGACCGCAAATAACAGGCTCTGCGGCCTCAGAGTTTATTTATGCCATAAAACGCTGTGACACTGGGGTATTCAGCGGGTTAACGCGGTTTTTTGTGCTGTATTCAGCTAACACGGCTATGGGCCAGGGCCGCGAACCATTCATCAACCAGGTGAAAAAACGTACATCACCATCGTCTCGTCAAATGCCATTCTTTGGCTATCAAATACCTGCATGAAATCGTTCCTGCGAAAAAAGATTTCCTACAGCATAGTCAGGGCGGGGAAAATGGGGGCATTACGCCCCCACTTGAGTCAGGGATCAATACTGATTAAACATCGCCTGGATCTGTTTGGCGTCTTTGGTTTGAGTTAATGCCAGCTGCAGCAAAATTCTCGCTTTTTGCGGATTCAGCGTTCCGGCTGCCACAAAACCGAGTTTAGTATCATCCACTTCCGCATCTTCGGTGGTGGAGCCGGTAGGCACGCGGGAAGAACGCACTACCGCTACGCCGTTATGGGCCGCCGTGGCCAACGTATCAAACACGGTTTTATACAGGTTGCCGTTACCCACCCCGGCGCTGACAATCCCTTGATAACCTTCGGCGATCAGCGCCTTGGCGGGCGCATCCGATGCGTTGGCGTAGTTATAGATAATACCGACCGTCGGCAGCGTACTCATCTGGTCGACGTTAAACGGCGTTTCGCTGGTGTGCTTGCGCTGTGGCGAACGTTGGTAGTCGATTTTGCCGTTATGGATATACCCCAGCGGGCCAAAGTTAGGCGACTGGAAAGTCTGTACGCCGGTGGTATTGGTTTTGGTTACGTCGCGGCCATCAAGCACCGTATCATTCATCACCACCAGCACACCACGCTTGGCCGATTGAGGGTCAGCGGCTGTGACAACGGCGTTATACAAGTTAAATGGGCCATCGGCACTCATGGCCGTTGCCGGGCGCATCGCCCCTACAATCACTACCGGCTTATCGCACTTGACGGTGAGATCCAGGAAATAGGCAGTCTCCTCCAGCGTGTCGGTACCGTGAGTGATCACGAAGCCATCGGTTTTGGCGCAGTCCGCATTAATCTTCTTGACCAGCTTGAGCCAGACTTCGTCATTCATATCCTGGGAACCGATGTTGACCACCTGCTCGCCCTGGACGTTGGCAACCTTTTTCAACTCTGGCACTGCATCCACCAATGCCTCTACGCCCAGTTTACCTGCGGTGTAGTTGGACTTGGTGGCCGAGTCGCCACCGCCAGCGATAGTACCGCCGGTGGCCAGCAAGGTGATATTAGGTAACGCCAGTGCCGAGCCGCAAACCCCGGCTAACAGTAGTGCCAACACGCTGAGTTTCACTGATTTCATTACGTTTCTCCGTTATTGATAACCCGCTGAATTATCGTCTTTATCCACATAATTACTGTGACATCTGATCGGCTTTAGGAATACGTGGAGCTTGGGAACAAAACCCCGTATCATTGCGCGTTTTTAGTACGCCACATAAGTGAAGACAATGACGCAAACTTTTATTCCTGGCAAAGACGCTGCGCTGGAAGACTCCATCGCCCGTTTTCAGCAGAAATTAACCGATCTGGGTTTCAATATCGAAGAAGCCTCCTGGCTGAATCCGGTGCCACACGTCTGGTCAGTGCATATCCGCGATCGCGATTGCCCGCTGTGCTTCACCAACGGTAAGGGTGCCAGCAAGAAGGCCGCGCTGGCGTCCGCGCTGGGCGAATATTTCGAGCGCCTGTCGACCAACTATTTCTTCGCCGATTTCTATTTGGGTCAACAGATTGCCGAAGGCGATTTCGTTCACTATCCCAATGAGAAATGGTTCCCGATCCCGGCTGACAACTCGTTGCCACAAGGTATCCTGGATGAGCGTACCCACGCCTTCTACGATCCAGAGCAGGAATTGACTGCCAGCGATCTGATCGATCTGCAGTCTGGCAATAGCGATCGTGGCATCTGCGCCCTGCCATTCACCCGCCAATCGGATCAGCAGACCGTTTATATTCCAATGAACATCATCGGCAACCTGTATGTGTCCAACGGCATGTCCGCTGGCAATACCGCCAACGAAGCGCGGGTTCAGGGTCTCTCCGAGGTGTTCGAGCGTTATGTGAAAAACCGCATCATCGCCGAGTCCATCAGCCTGCCGGAAATCCCGAGCGAAGTGCTGAACCGCTATCCTGACGTGGTTGAGGCGATCGTCAAGCTGGAGGCCGAAGGCTTCCCGATCCTCTCTTATGATGCCTCGTTAGGTGGCAACTATCCGGTGATCTGCGTGGTGTTGTTCAACCCCGCCAACGGCACCTGCTTTGCTTCCTTTGGCGCTCACCCCGATTTCGGAGTCGCGCTGGAGCGTACCGTTACCGAACTGCTGCAAGGCCGCGGCTTGAAAGATCTGGATGTGTTTACCGCCCCAACCTTCGACGACGAAGAAGTGGCCGAGCACGCCAACCTGGAAACTCACTTCATCGATTCCAGCGGTCTGATCTCCTGGGATATGTTCAAACAGGATGCCGACTATCCGTTTGTCGACTGGAGTTTCAGCGGCAGCACGCAGGAAGAGTTCGCCACCCTGATGAGCATCTTTAATAAAGAAGATGCCGAAGTGTACATCGCCGATTACGAGCACCTGGACGTGTACGCCTGCCGCATCATCGTACCGGGGATGTCCGACATCTATCCGGCAGAGGACCTGCTATTGGCAAACAACAGCATGGGCGCGCACCTGCGTGAAACCCTGCTGCAACTGCCGGGCAGCGAATGGGAGACAGAAGAATACCTGGCTCTGATCCAGCAGTTGGATGATGAAGGGTTGGACGATTTCACCCGCGTACGTGAATTGCTGGGCATTGCCTCTGGTAAAGACAACGCCTGGTACACCCTGCGCGTTGGCGAACTGAAATCCATGCTGGCATTGGCCGGTGGCGATCTCGAGCAGGCACTGATCTGGGCCGAGTGGACGCAGGAGTTCAACGCCTCGCTGTTTACCCCGGAGCGCAGCAACTACTATCGTTGCCTGCAGACACTGCTGCTGTTGGCGTTGGAGCCAGAACGCGACCCAGCCCAATATCACACGGCCTTCGTGAAGATGTATGGTCAGGATGCGGTTGACGCGGCCTCTGCGGCCATGAGCGGCGAAGAGCGCTTCAACGGCCTGTTTGCCATCGACAGTGAATTGAAAGCCCTGCCGGCCCATCAAGCGCTGTTGGCGGCTTACGAAAAGCTGCAAACGGCCAAACGCCGTCACTGGGCGCAGGCTTAAGCCTGATTGATACGCCGGTAGAACCTTACCGGCGTTACTCCCAAAGAAGCAGCCTTGATTCGGTTGCCGATCAAAAAACAGGCAAACCTTGGCGTTGAATGTTTTTATCAAAAGCGCACTTATCAGCCAACAGGATAATTAAATCGCCAATTGTTACGTCAGCGTGAAATATTAATTAACCATCAATTAATGCTTATTCATCAAAAAGCGACAATAAGTACAAAAATTTAACTCTCCGCACCCCAAAACAGCGTTAACTTCAAAATTTTTTGCAAACATTAAAAAATATTTTTTGCATAAAATTCAATAATATAAGTCAATAGACCCTACTAATTTTGCGGTTTTAAGCCGTTTTACTTCCGCGCGTTATGATCCAAGTCAATTTTTACCCTATACTGCTTTGCTAGTATCTCAGTGTGTTGTAATAACCCTTAAGAGCGAGAGTTAGTGTGAGAGCTGACAACCCCTTCGATATGCTGTTACCTGCCGCGATGGCGAAAGTTGCCGAGGATGCGGGGGTTTATAAAGCCACCAAGCATCCGCTGACGACTTTTTATTTAGCGATCACCGCAGGTGTGTTCATTTCTATCGCCTTTGTTTTTTATATCACAGCGACCACCGGCACCGCCGCCATTCCTTTCGGCCTCGCCAAGCTGGTGGGTGGTATCTGCTTCTCCATGGGGTTAATGCTGGTCGTCGTCTGCGGAGCGGACCTGTTTACCTCCACCGTACTGACCGTGATTGCCAAAGCCAGCGGGCGTATTACCTGGGGGCAACTGGCTCTTAACTGGTTAAACGTCTATATTGGCAACCTGATTGGTGCCCTGTTCTTCGTTGCGCTGATCTGGTTCTCAGGCGAGTATATGGCAGCCAATGGCCTGTGGGGTTTGAACGTATTGCAAACCGCCGACCATAAACTGCACCACACCTTTATAGAAGCCGTCTGTCTGGGTATCCTGGCTAACCTGATGGTTTGCCTGGCCGTCTGGATGAGCTACTCCGGCCGCAGCCTGATGGACAAGATGTTCGCCATGATCCTGCCGGTAGCCATGTTCGTCGCCAGCGGCTTTGAGCACAGTATCGCCAACATGTTTATGATCCCTATGGGTATAGTGGTTAAGCACTTTGCCACGCCAGAGTTTTGGCAAGCCGTGGGGGCAGCACCCGAGCAATTCGCTCATCTGACCGTAAGCAACTTTATCATCGACAACCTGATCCCCGTCACCATCGGTAACATTATTGGCGGTGGTCTTCTGGTTGGGTTGACTTACTGGGTAATTTATCTGCGTGGCGGCAAACAGAATCACTAATCTGTTGGCTGGCACGGCGCCGGGTTTACAAAGAAATCCACATTAGAAGGTAGGTGTATAATGACCGAACTTAACGAGAAGTTAGCGACCGCTTGGCAAGGTTTCAGCGAAGGTGACTGGCAGAAAGAAGTCAACGTACGTGACTTCATCCAGAAAAACTACACTCCTTACGAGGGTGATGAATCCTTCCTGGCTGGCGCAAGTCAAGCCACTACCACTCTGTGGGACAAGGTTATGGAAGGGATCAAACTGGAAAACCGCACCCATGCGCCAGTTGATTTCGATACCAACGTCGTCTCCACCGTGACTTCTCATGATGCGGGCTATATCAACAAAGATCTGGAAACCATCGTTGGTTTGCAGACCGATGCTCCTCTGAAACGCGCGCTGATCCCATTCGGCGGCATCAAGATGGTTGAAGGTTCATGCAAGGTTTATGGCCGTGAACTGGATCCACAAGTGAAGAAAGTGTTCACCGAATACCGCAAAACCCACAACCAGGGCGTATTCGATGTTTACACCAAAGACATCCTGAACTGCCGTAAGTCTGGCGTGCTGACCGGTCTGCCAGATGCGTATGGCCGTGGCCGTATCATCGGTGACTACCGTCGCGTTGCTTTGTACGGTATCGACTTCCTGATGGCCGACAAGCTGAACCAGTTCAAGTCTCTGCAGACCCGTCTGGAAAATGGCGAAGATCTGGAAATGACCATCCAGCTGCGCGAAGAAATTGCTGAACAGCACCGTGCCCTGGCTCAGATTAAAGAAATGGCCGCCAAATACGGCTACGACATTTCTGGCCCAGCCAGCACCGCTCAAGAAGCCGTACAGTGGACCTACTTCGGCTACCTGGCCGCGGTGAAATCCCAGAACGGTGCAGCCATGTCCTTCGGCCGCGTATCTACCTTCCTGGACGTGTTCATTGAGCGCGATATCAAGGCCGGTAAACTGACCGAACTGCAAGCGCAAGAACTGATCGACCACCTGGTTATGAAACTGCGTATGGTTCGCTTCCTGCGTACCCCTGAGTATGATGAGCTGTTCTCTGGTGACCCAATCTGGGCAACAGAATCTCTGGCAGGTATGGGTGTTGATGGTCGTACGCTGGTAACCAAAAACAGCTTCCGCTTCCTGAACACGCTGTACACCATGGGGCCATCTCCAGAGCCAAACATGACCATCCTGTGGTCTGAAAAACTGCCGTTGAACTTCAAAAAATACGCCGCGAAAGTGTCTATCGACACCTCCTCCGTACAGTATGAAAACGACGACCTGATGCGCCCAGACTTCAACAACGATGACTATGCCATCGCCTGTTGCGTCAGCCCGATGATTGTCGGTAAGCAAATGCAGTTCTTCGGTGCGCGTGCCAACCTGGCGAAAACCATGTTGTACGCAATCAACGGCGGCGTTGATGAAAAACTGAAAATGCAGGTTGGCCCGAAAGAAGCCCCAATGATGGACACCGTGCTGGACTATGACAAAGTCATGGAGCGTATGGACCACTTCATGGACTGGCTGGCCAAGCAGTATGTGACCTCGTTGAACATCATTCACTACATGCACGACAAGTACAGCTATGAAGCTGCGCTGATGGCTCTGCATGACCGTGATGTTTATCGCACCATGGCTTGTGGTATCGCGGGTCTGTCCGTAGCAGCCGACTCCCTGTCTGCCATCAAGTACGCCAAAGTATCCACCATCCGTGACGAAGACGGCCTGGCTGTCGACTTCAAAATCGAAGGTGAATATCCGCAGTTCGGTAACAACGATTCTCGCGTAGATGACATCGCTTGTGACCTGGTAGAACGTTTCATGAAGAAAATTCAGAAACTGCGTACCTACCGTAATGCGGTACCAACTCAGTCCGTGCTGACCATCACCTCTAACGTGGTTTATGGTAAGAAAACCGGTAACACCCCAGATGGT
The DNA here is from genome assembly GCF_945957435.1 of Serratia sp. PL7. Classification (NCBI taxonomy): domain Bacteria; kingdom Pseudomonadati; phylum Pseudomonadota; class Gammaproteobacteria; order Enterobacterales; family Yersiniaceae; genus Serratia; species Serratia sp. PL7. The sequence goes on from NZ_CAMFLB010000002.1 coordinate 740,291, forward strand.
CGTCGTGCAGGCGCTCCATTTGGTCCTGGTGCCAACCCAATGCACGGCCGCGATCAGAAAGGTGCTGTAGCCTCTCTGACCTCCGTAGCCAAACTGCCGTTTGCCTATGCGAAAGATGGTATCTCTTACACCTTCTCCATCGTGCCTAACGCGTTGGGTAAAGATGACGACGTGCGTAAAGCCAACCTGGCGGGTCTGATGGATGGTTACTTCCACCACGAAGCGTCCATCGAAGGCGGTCAGCACCTGAACGTGAACGTGATGAACCGTGAAATGCTGCTGGACGCGATGGAAAACCCTGAGAAATATCCTCAGCTGACCATCCGCGTATCGGGTTACGCTGTGCGCTTCAACTCGTTGACCAAAGAACAGCAACAAGACGTGATTACTCGTACTTTCACCCAGTCGATCTAATCGCGGTTTCTCCGGGGCGGGATCGCTCTGCCCCGCAGAACAAATCTTACCAAGGCCGGATATTCCGGCCTTTTTACTAACTACCCCCTGACTCTGGTCTTGAGTCTGTTTTGCCAGGTATCTACGCTGCTGCTTAGCCTGCGATGGGTATATACTGCATGGATATCTGGCAAAACAGTGATCCGGTACGTAACCGGCCAACAGGAATCGTTTTACCTGGCGCCTTTTTTCGCCACATCGTTGATCCCTGCCTGGCGGTTACCAGCCTATTTTAGACTGCGTTTGACAGTCGATTTTGGAGAAACCCGCAATGTCCTTGAAAGGCCGCATCCACTCTTTCGAATCCTGTGGCACCGTTGATGGCCCAGGTATCCGCTTTATCGTGTTCTTCCAGGGTTGCCTGATGCGCTGCCTGTACTGCCATAACCGCGATACCTGGGACACCCACGGCGGCAAAGAGGTCACGGTTGAAGAGCTGATGACCGATACCGTGGCCTACCGTCACTTCATGAACGCTTCCGGCGGTGGCGTAACGGCGTCCGGCGGCGAAGCGATCCTGCAGGCCGAATTTGTTCGCGACTGGTTCCGCGCCTGTCACAAAGAAGGGATCAGCACCTGTCTGGACACCAACGGTTTTGTCCGCCGTTACGACCCGGTGATTGATGAGCTGCTGGATACCACCGATCTGGTGATGCTCGATCTGAAACAGATGAATGACGATATCCACCAGAACCTGGTGGGAGTTTCCAACCACCGCACGCTGGAGTTTGCCCGTTATCTGGCCAAGCGTAATCAACGCACCTGGATCCGCTACGTGGTGGTGCCGGGCTGGTCTGATGATGATAAATCGACGCATCTGCTCGGTGAGTTCACCAAGGATATGACCAATATCGAGAAGATCGAGCTGTTGCCTTACCACGAGCTAGGCAAGCACAAATGGATCGCGATGGGTGAAGAATACAAGCTGGACGGCGTCCATCCGCCGAAGGCCGACACCATGGATCGCGTGAAGGGGATCCTGGAAAGCTACGGCCATAAAGTGATCTATTAAGCCTCTCCCTGCTCGAACAAAAAACCCGGCGCATCTGCCGGGTTTTTTATTTCAGGCCGCGGCCAACGGGGTGTGGTGATGGTCGGGCTTTTTCAGCAGCATCACCAGATAAACCAGCGCCACTACCGCAATCATCACAAACAGCAGCCGATCGGAGTAGCTTTGCATCAGCATCGACGTCATCGATGGGCCGAGCAAGCTGCCGACGGTATAGCTCATCAACAATGTCTGGTTCATCGCCACCAACTGATGCGGCAGCACCTTTTCGCAGGCCCAGGACATCGCCACAGGGTATAAGGTAAAGCCAGCACAGCCCAGGATAAACAGCGCCGGGGCCATCGCATAGTTACCCAGCATCGCGATGCTGGCAAGGATCACCACAAACACCTGAATGCGCAGTACCAACAGGCGACCGTAGCGATCGGCCAGGCGCCCTATCGGCCACTGACCCACGATGCCGGAACTGACCAGCAGCGCCATCCAGTAACCCACGTTGGCATCACTCATCCCCTGATGGTTTAAATACAGCGGCATCAGGCCGTACAGTGAGCCCAGCACAATTCCCGAGATAATACAGCCGTTGATGCCCAACCGGGCGTCACGACGTTTAAACATCTGCCAGATAGAGGCCTGCTGCGGTTCGTCATCCTGGTTATTGACCCGCGCAAACAGCATCGGCAGCATGGCGGCCATCACAACGGCGGTCACCCACGGCACCACATCAAGCAGTTGGGTTGAAACACTGCTTAGCAGCAACTGCCCCGCAACCGTACCGAGATAGTAAACTATCATATACGCCGCCAGCAGTTGACCACGGTTACTCAGATTGCCGCTGCGCAACAGTGCGCTTTCAACGATCACCCAAATCCAGGCACACCCTACCCCGGCAAAGAAGCGCCAGCCGATCCAACTCCAGAAGTCCAGCGACAGCACCATACCCATGGTAGCGAAGGCAAAGACCAAACAGGCAAGATGATAGCTGCGGGTAAAGCCAATCCGCTTGATCAGTTTGCCCGCCACCAGCGTACCCAACAGGTTACCGGTAAAATAAGACGAACTGACCACCCCCACTTGCCAGGTTGGCAATTGAGCATGCGTTAACCAGAGGGGAACCAAAGTGTTCAAAACGGCGATGGAAACCGTAAGCAGCAATAGGCCGCAGAGCAACATAAGCACTGGGCGAGAATATGCGGACATAGAGAAATTGAAACCGAACAGACAGAGTAGAGTGCGCGCATCATGCCACTGGCGATAAAAAAGTCAATCGGCGGTTAACGGGCGATCGCACAATATGTTTAACAACGGGTTAAAAGTGGCTTTATAGCTGTTCCGGCAACGATTTTTCACCCGAGGCGGCCAGGGAAATATGCCCATGAAAGCAGGATAGCTTGCACAGTCCGCAACCATTACACAGCGTATCGTCACACTGCAATTGGCGGGTACCGTTTTCAGAAAGCTCGAAGGATAAAGCCTGTTGCGGGCAGTTGATGGTACACATCCGGCAGCTGTCTTTCCGCCCTAGACAGCTATGGCTGATTTGCGGGCGCAGCAGCGTGTCGCAGGGCATTTTGTCACGCAGCGCCCCAGTTTGGCAGGCGGTGGTGCATTTGCGGCAGACATCACACTCGGTGAAATCGATGCTCAATACCGGCTTGCTTTGCTCGAGGCTCAATAATCCGTACGGGCAGCTGCTCACGCAGCCGCCACAACCGTTGCATAACGAGCTGAACAATGCCTCCGGCAAAGCCTGAGGTGGACGAGCCACCGCAGACAATGTCACAGAGGGTGCATCCTGCTCCGGCAAGGCTTTATTACGATCAAGCCAACCAGTCAGCAACCGGCGGCGGCTATTGCCTTGCGCAGATAACTGCTGGTCGTTGTTCATCAGAAATACAGCTCCAGACTCGGCACTGGTGTCGGGCACTCTTCCGCCCAGGCTGCCAGCGTAATTTGTGCCAACTGCGCCACGCCCTGGTAGAACGGATGTCCAGCATGTTGCTGCAACAGTTCCAGATAACGCGGTGCCCAAGGCAGAATGTGCAGCGCAATCAGCCCGGAAATCATTTTGTGTTGCTTCTCTTCGGCCAACCAGGCCGCCATCATCAGCAAAGTGCCAATATGGTCTTCCGGCTCATTCTGGTCGCGCTGGGCTTCGATACCGTTCACCCGCAGCCATTGGCGCAGACGCAGCGTCGAATCACCAAACAGCACACTTTCTCTATCCAGATAGACTGAACCCCAAGGCGGAGCAACCAGCGTATGTGGGCCAACGAACAGGCGTTGATAAGCCTCTGACAGCGTCTCTGACTGGTTTCCAGCCAAACCTTCGGCAATCAGGGCTGCGGCCTCTTGTGCACCTTCATAAGGCCATTCGGTCAACCACTGCGGGTCGGCCAGAGAATCCAGTAAAGGCTGGCACTCTTTGCTCTCCGGAGGGGCATACAATAAAACACCTAGCACACGGCCAGTCAGGGCAATTTTTTCAAGCATCATAACTTGGGGCTTCTCCAGGGGCGCAGCCAGGCCGCGCCCAGATTAACGTTAGCCAGCCACGGCCATGCCAACGGTCATATGCAGGCCGTAGAACACGCCACGGCCAATCAACTCACCGGCAAAGACTAACACAAAGCCCAAGGTCAACCCCATCACACTGGCGTTACCACGGCGCAACTGCGGGCAAATCCAGCAACCCAGGCCGAGAACCAGCAAGACCAGCCGCCATACCATCAGTTGGCCATATTCCGGGATCAGCGCCGACGCCTGCTGTACCGAGCTGCTGATAGTAGCCAACTCACTGCCTTGCAACAGTGCCGAGCACAGGCTAAGCAACAGCGCCAGCACGCTGATCATCATCAGTTGACCACGGCCAGCCACTTGCAGACCAGCCGCCCGCAGCAGCAACACGCCCAACAGCGGCCCGCCGATAAACACCGACAGGAAGAAGTTCAGCGTGGTGTAACCGTTATGCCAGGTCGGTACGGTATCGATCTGGTAGACACGCGTCATGGCGTAGACAAACAGCAGACCCAGCACCATGGTGACTACCAGCCAGGCTTTACCCAGCGCCTGCGGCATTTTTTTCAACATGGCCAGCAGCCAATAGAGGCCGCCAACCGCAAAGAATACCGAACCGCTGGCGATTTCATTACTCAACGCCGACTCACCGATGCGATTGAGCGAGTTAAAGGCCCTGATCGGCGTCCCCAGGTGCATCACGGAGGCGATAAAGGCGATCCCCATCAGCAACCATAGGAAAAACATAGAACCGTGTACCGCCTTGCTCTGGCGATCGGTCAGATTACCGGCGATCAACGCCAGCCCCATTACGATAACGCCGCCCACCACAAATTGTCCTAATACGGTGAACACCATCAGCGGCCATTCATGCCATCCCGTTCCCATTTTAAACCTCCTTCGGATTAGCCAGATGGCCGGTAGTGTCACCACTCGGGCGGCTGTTGGCGTTAGGTTTCAGTACGATGCACGGTTTGGTGAAATGCGCGGCCGGTAACGGTGCCACTTGCGCCAGGGTGCCATGTTGTTTACGCAGTTCGTCGATCGGGCCAAAGTCCAGGGCACGCAGCGGGCAGGACTCGACACAAATCGGCTTTTGGCCAACGGCAACGCGCTCATAGCAGCCATCGCACTTGGTCATGTGCCCTTTCGCTTCGTTGTACTGCGGTGCGCCGTACGGGCATGCCATATGGCAGTAGCGGCAACCGATGCACACCTCTTCGTTCACCACCACAAAACCGTCTTCTCGCTTGTGCATGGCGCCACTTGGGCACACTTTGGTACAGGCCGGGTCTTCACAGTGGTTACAGGCGATCGACAGGTAATAGGCAAACACGTTTTGGTGCCAGCTATCGCCGTCCTGCTGCCAGTCACCCCCGGCATACTCATAGATGCGGCGGAAGCTGACGTCCGGGGTCAGGTTTTTATAGTCTTTGCAGGCCAGCTCGCAGGTTTTGCAGCCGGTGCAACGACTCGAATCAATGTAGAATCCATATTGCGTAGTCATCAGCTACTCCTTAAAGTTTGGCGACCTGGACCAGATTGGTGTGAGAAGGATTGCCCTTGGCCAACGGCGACGGGCGCTGGGTGGTCAGCACGTTGATACTGCCAGCATGATCGATACGGCTACCATCTGGCGCATACCAGGCTCCTTCGCCCATAGCGACCACGCCCGGCAACATGCGTGGCGTCACCTTGGCATTAATGCGTACCTCACCCCGATCGTTGTAAATACGGATCAGGTCCCCGTTGGCTATGCCGCGGGATTGCGCATCAATCGGGTTGATCCACATCTCCTGGCGGCAAGCGGCCTTCAGCACGTCGACGTTACCGTAGGTAGAGTGGGTTCTGGCCTTGTAGTGGAAACCGGTCATCTGCAATGGATACTTGCTGCTTAACGGATCGTCGAGGCTTTCGAAACCGGCCGCATAGACCGGCAGCGGATCGATAACGTCGTCCTTGGATAATTCCCAAGTCGCTGCCAGCTCCGCCAGTTGGGCAGAATAGATCTCGATTTTGCCTGAAGGCGTTTTCAGTGGATTAGCCTGCGGATCGGCCCGGAATGCTTTGTAAGCCACATGGTGGCCATCGGGATCGCGCTGCTTGAAGATCCCTTGCTTGAGGAACTGCTCAAAGTCCGGTAGCGCCGGAATGGCTTCGCGGGATTGCTGATAAAGGTGACGCAGCCACTCTTCCTGAGTCCGCCCCTCGGTGAAGGCCTGCTCAACCCCCATACGTCGGGCGATCTCGCTGGTCATTTCATAAATGTTCTTACATTCAAACTGCGGCTTGATCGCCTGATCGGCGAAGATGACGTAACCCATATTGCCGCTTGAGGCATCCAGACAGAAATCCATCTGCTCAGAGGCGGTGCAATCTGGCAGCACCAGATCGGCATATTTCGCCGACGAGGTCATGTGGTTATCGATCACCACGATCATCTCGCACTTCTTCTCGTCTTGCAGAATGTCATGGGTACGGTTGATTTCTGAGTGCTGATTAATCAGGCAGTTACTGGCATAGTTCCAGATAAACTTGATCGGCACGTCCAGCTTGTCCTTGCCCTGCACGCCGTCACGCTTGGCGGTCATTTCCGGCCCACGCAGAATGGCATCGGTCCACATGAACATGGAGATACTGGTTTTTACCGGATTCTCCAACGTCGGCATCCGAACAAACGGCAGGCCGTAGGAGCCTTCGCGTGCACCTGTGTTACCGCCATGGATCCCAACGTTACCGGTGAGGATCGGCAACATGGCGATGGCGCGTGAGGTCAACTCACCGTTGGCATGGCGTTGCGGCCCCCAACCTTGCGAAATAAACGCCGGTTTGGTACTGCCAATTTCGCGCGCCAGTTTGACAATGCGGTCGGCCGGGATACCGGTAATTTTTGAGGCCCAGGCAGGCGTCTTCTCAATGCCGTCGTCACCTTGACCCAGAATATAGGCCTTATAGTGCCCATTAGCTGGAGCCCCCGCGGGTAAGGTTTTTTCGTCGTAACCCACGCAGTATTTATCCAGAAACGGCTGATCGACCAAATTCTCGCTGATTAATACATGCGCCAACCCGGCAACCAGTGCCGCATCGGTGCCAGGGCGAATTGGGATCCACTCGTCTTCCCTACCGGCAGCGGTATCGGTGTAGCGCGGATCGATCACAATCATGCGCGCATTCGAACGCTCACGTGCCTGCTCCAGCAAGTAGGTTACCCCACCGCCACTCATACGGGTTTCGCCTGGGTTGTTGCCGAACAGCACCACCAGCTTGCTATTTTCGATGTCCGTCGGGCTGTTACCGTCAGCCCAACCGCCGTAGGTATAATTCAGCCCCATGGCGATCTGCGCGGTGCTGTAGTCACCATAGTGGTTCAGATAGCCGCCACAGCAGTTCATCAGGCGAGCGATCAACGTAGAACCCGGTGGCCAGGAACGGGTGACTGTGCCCCCCAAGGTGCCGGTACCGTAGTTCAAATAGATGGCTTCATTACCATAATCTTTGATGATGCGCTTCATGTTGTCGGCGATCAGCGTGTAGGCTTCATCCCAGCTTATCTGCTTGAATTTTCCTTCACCCCGTTTGCCCACGCGCAGCATGGGGTATTTCAGACGGTCCGGGTTATACACGCGGCGGCGCATTGAGCGCCCACGCAGGCAGGCACGAACCTGATGCAACTCTTGGTACTCGTCGTTGCCAGTATTATCCGTTTCGACATACTTGATCATACCGTCGACCACATGCATCCGCAGCGGGCAACGACTACCGCAGTTTACCGTACAAGCACTCCACACCACTTTTTCTTCGGGTTTGGCAAGGGCGGATGTCGGAGAGGTTTCAGCGTTGGCACGACGGCTGAAAGGCAGGGAAACGCCACCGACGGCAAGGGCAAGCCCGCCAATGGCACTATTTTTGACCAGCTTTCGCCTGGAGCACTGAAGGCCGGACAGAGGTTTTTTTTCGGATTCATTCATAATGGTTTCGCTCTGGGTTGCATAAAATAACCAGTAAAACTGGCAATAAAACCTGCAATCAACGTGTTACGCCGCTCCCAATACAGGTAGATTTCAAAAAAGCAGGTAAAAGTGTTTTAATTGTGGCCTGCCTTAAATGGCACTATGCTCCAAAAGAGGTAGTTACACTTTGCTCACAATCAATAAAGTGTTGATATACCAGGCTTTATTGATAATGATTTTCATTTCATAGTTTTTCTATCTGGATCAAATTAGTATGCTGTGGGTTACCTTTCGCCAACGGTGATGGCCGGTGGGTGGTGAGCGTATTCATGCAGGCACCGTGATCGATACGATCGCCGTTCATGTTGGCCTGATGCCAGGCTCCTTGCCCCATCGCTACTACGCCCGGCATGATGCGCGGTGTCACTTTGGCGGCCACACGCACTTCGCCACGGCCATTGAATACCCGCACCATTTCACCGCTGGCAATGCCGCGCTGGCTGGCATCAAGTGGGTTGATCCAGACTTCCTGCGGGCAAGCCGCCTGCAACACATCGATATTGCCGTAGCTGGAGTGGGTCCGGGCCTTATAGTGGAAACCGAACATTTGCAGTGGGTAGGTGTTACGCAACGGGTCATCCCAACCTTCAAAGGTTGAGGCATAAACCGGCAGTGGACTGATGGTTTCGTCCTTCTCCAACTCCCAACTGCTGGCGATCTCTGCCAACTTGGCCGAATAGATCTCGATCTTGCCTGAAGGCGTTTTCAACGGGTTGGCTACGGGATCGTCACGGAATTTTTTATAGGCCACAAAGTGCCCGTTCGGGTCTTTACGCTTGTAAATCCCCATGCTGCGCAAGGCCTCATACGACGGCAACTGCGGGTCCTTCTCCAGCATCTTGGCGTAAAGGTATTGTAGCCATTGCTCCTGAGTGCGCCCCTAGGTGAATTTTTGGTGTACCTCTGGCCCAAGACGGCGCGCTACCTCACTCATCACTTCATAAATAGGTTTACGCTCAAACTTGGCAGAGGTGGCTGGCTGGATAAAGATCAGGTAACCCATATTGCCAGCGTAGTCGTTCGGGATAATGTCCTCCTGCTCGACCGTCATCAGGTCCGGCAGCAGAATGTCGGCGTATTTCGCCGAGGAGGTCATAAAGTTTTCCAGCACCACGATCATTTCACACTGGGAGTCATCCTGAAGAATGTCGTGGGTTTTGTTGATATCGGAGTGCTGGTTGGTGATGGTGTTCCCGGCATAGTTCCAGATGAACTTGATCGGCACGTCCAACTTGTCTTTGCCGCGTACCCCATCACGTTTGGCGGTCATTTCCGGGCCACGGGCGATGGCATCGGTCCAGCTGAAGCAGGAAATCTGCGTTTTTACCGGATTTTCCAGCACCGGCATCCGTTCAATGGTGATGGTGTAGGTTGATTCACGCGCGCCGCTGTTGCCGCCGTTGATCCCCACGTTGCCGGTCAGGATCGGCAGCATGGCAATGGCCCGTGAGGTGAGCTCACCATTTGCCTGGCGCTGTGGCCCCCAACCTTGCGAGATATAGGCCGGTTTGGCACTGCCAATCTCACGTGCCAGCTTGATGATACGGTCGGCCGGAATGCCGGTGATTTGGGATGCCCACTGTGGGGTCTTCGCAACACCGTCTTGCCCCTGCCCCAGGATATAAGCCTTATAGTGACCGTTGGCAGGCGCCCCCGCGGGTAAGGTTTTCTCATCGTAACCCACGCAGTAGTTATCCAGGAACGGTTGATCGACCAAATCCTCGCTGATCAACACATGCGCCAATCCGGCGACCAATGCGGCATCAGTGCCTGGCCGGATCGGGATCCACTCATCTTCCCGCCCAGCGGCCGTATCCGTATAACGCGGATCGATGACGATCATGCGCGCGTTAGAACGTTCCCGTGCCTGCTCCAGGAAATAGGTGATGCCACCGCCGCTCATGCGGGTTTCCGCCGGATTGTTACCGAACAGCACTACCAGCTTGCTGTTTTCAATATCAGAGGTGCTGTTACCTTCATTGCTGCCGTAGGTATAAGGCATGGCGCAGGCGATCTGGGCGGTACTGTAGGTGCCATAGTGGCTGAGAAAACCGCCGTAGCAGTTCATCAGGCGAGCAACCAGCGAGGCATAAGGCGAAGAACGGGTGATATTGCCGCCGACAATGCCAGAGGTATAGTTGATGTAAACCGCTTCATTGCCGTATTTGGCGACGATACGCTGCAGGCTGGCGGCGATTTCGCTGTAAGCCTCTTCCCAACTGATGCGTTTGAATTTACCTTCACCACGTTTGCCGACGCGTTTCATCGGGTAATTCAGACGTTCCGGATGGTTCATGCGCCGACGCATTGAGCGGCCACGCAAACAGGCGCGCACCTGATGGTTGCCATAAACATCGTCGCCGGTGTTGTCGGTTTCCACCCAGTAAACTTCGTCATCGCGTACGTGTAACCGCAAGGCGCAGCGGCTGCCACAGTTAACCGAGCAGGCTCCCCACACCACTTTATCCTGCGGTGGGGGTTGCACCGCAGTATCGACAGTTTCTGCCACTGCATGGCGGCTAAAAGGCAACGAAAAACCGCCAGCGGCCAGGGTCAAGCCCGCTACCGTGCCGGATTTCATTAGCGTACGGCGGCTGATACCGTTGGATGATGATGCTGCAGATTTTTGCTTCGACATAGCTCACTCCTGGTCTTGCCCGAACAACGGGAAACGTCATGCCTTGGTTGGCAGAGACAGGAGGAAGCTGAATTAGCGCTGGGTGGTTTGATGTGGAAAAACGATTCCCCCTACATAAGTAAGGATATTACTCATTAGGGGGTAGTAAACTTTGTCTGCTATCAATAAATGTGGCTTTCATTCGTAAATTAAAACCATTCAAACGAAAAAAGCGCCCGTAGGCGCTTTCGATACACTATTTCGCTACCACCGTGAGGTGGATTAACCGATATATTCCAGGCCGCCCATGTAAGGACGCAATGCTTCTGGCACCTGAATACGGCCATCGGCCTGCTGATAGTTTTCCAGCACGGCAACCAGAGTACGGCCTACGGCCAAACCAGAGCCATTCAGCGTATGCACCAGGCGTGGTTTTTTCTCGGTTTTACTGCGGCAACGAGCCTGCATACGACGTGCCTGGAAATCCCCCATGTTAGAACAGGAAGAGATCTCACGGTAGGTGTTCTGCGCAGGCAGCCACACTTCCAGATCGTAGGTTTTGCAGGAACCAAAACCGATATCACCGGTGCACAGCAGCACTTTACGATATGGCAGGTTCAGCAGTTGCAGCACTTTCTCCGCATGGCCGGTCAACTCTTCCAGCGCATTCATCGAGTCTTCCGGGCGCACGATCTGGACCATTTCGACCTTGTCGAACTGGTGCATACGGATCAGGCCACGGGTGTCACGCCCGTAAGAACCAGCTTCTGAACGGAAGCATGGCGTATGCGCGGTCATCTTCAGCGGCAGATCTTCTTCATCGAGGATCTCGTCACGCACCAGGTTGGTAACTGGCACTTCCGCAGTTGGGATCAGCGCATAGTTGCTGCTTTCCGATTCTTCTTCCAGCGGTTTGGTATGGAACAGATCTTCACCAAACTTCGGCAACTGACCAGTACCGTACAGCGTGGCATGGTTCACCAGATACGGCACGTAGGTTTCCATATAGCCGTGCTGTTCCGTGTGCAGGTCCAGCATGAACTGGGCCAACGCACGGTGCATACGAGCCATTTGGCCTTTCATCACCACAAAACGCGCACCGGTCAGTTTCACCGCAGCGGCAAAGTCCAGCCCACCGGCCATTTCACCCAGCTCAACGTGATCGCGTACCGGGAAATCGTACTGACGCGGTTCGCCCCAGCGGCAGATTTCCAGGTTTTCGCTATCGTCTTTGCCATCCGGCACCGCGTCGTCCGGCACGTTCGGCATCACCAGCGCGTAATCACGGATCTCGTTCTGCAGCTTATCCAGTGCGGCCTTGGCAGCATCCAGCTTGTCACCCAGTTCGTTCACTTCGCGACGCAGTGGCTCGATATCTTCACCGCGCGCTTTGGCCGCGCCGATGGATTTCGATCGGGAGTTACGTTCTGCCTGCAGTGTTTCAGTTTCTACCTGCAGAACCTTACGGCGCTCTTCTTGCGAACGCAGCAGATCCAGATCGAGTTTAAAGCCTCTGCGAGCCAGTTTTACGGCGACTGCGTCTAGCTCATTACGCAGCAGATTGGGATCGAGCATGCTAATCCTGTGCTTGTTGTTATTGAAAGAGAAATTGTGTTTTATGCCGCAACGGTATAGCCGCATAAAAGAAGTGTGATACCCGCTAACCTTACCGCAACGGCAACGCTAGCGGTAGCGTTTTGTCTGGCTATTTTGATCCTGCTCAGCCAGCCATGCCAACTTTTCACCGATTTTACCTTCCAGCCCGCGCGAGGTTGGATGATAGTAGCGCGTGGTGGCCATTTCCGCCGGGAAATAGCTCTCTCCGGCCGCGTAGGCGTTGGGTTCGTCATGGGCATAGCGGTATTCTGCGCCCAGCCCCATTTCTTTCATCAGCTTGGTCGGTGCGTTACGCAGATGCTCCGGCACGTCATAGTCCGCCATCTCTTTGGCATCACGCATGGCGGCTTTAAAAGCGGTATACACGGCGTTGCTTTTGGGTGCACAGGCCAGATAAACGATCGCCTGTGCGATAGCGCGTTCCCCCTCCGCAGGACCAACGCGGGTGAAGCAATCCCAGGCGGCAATGGCCACCTGCATTCCGCGCGGATCGGCGTTGCCAACGTCTTCAGAGGCAATGGCCAGCAGGCGGCGCGCCACATACAGCGGATCGCCACCGGCGGTAATAATACGCGCATACCAGTACAAGGCGGCATCCGGTGCCGAACCACGCACGGATTTATGCAGTGCAGAAATCAGATCGTAATAGCGATCGCCTTTGTTATCGAAGCGCGCGCTGCGTTCACCAGAGACCTCTTTGAGCAGCTCCGGGGTTAATACCCGCATGCCTTTGCCGTCGATTTCCGCCATATCGGCCATCATCTCCAGGCTGTTCAAGGCGCGGCGGGCATCGCCACCCACCAGTTCCGACAGCATGCGCTTGGTTTCCGGCGGCAGCTCGATATTCTGATCGCCAAAACCGCGCGCCTTGTCTTCCATGGCCTGATCCAGCACCTGGCCGATGTCATCCGCCGTCAGCGCTTTGAGCAGATACACCCGCGCACGGGACAGCAACGCCGAGTTCAGTTCAAAGGAAGGGTTTTCCGTAGTAGCACCGATAAAGGTAATGGTGCCGTCTTCGATATGTGGCAGGAAGGCATCCTGCTGGCTTTTATTGAAGCGGTGAACTTCATCTACAAACAGGATGGTACGGCGGCCTGCGTCCCGGTTTTGCCGGGCGCGCTCGATGGCTTCACGGATCTCCTTGATGCCGGAGGTCACCGCTGAGATGCGCTCAACATCGGCCCGGCCATAACGGCCAATCAACTCTGCCAGCGTCGTTTTCCCGGTTCCCGGCGGCCCCCACAGGATCATCGAGTGCAACTGCCCAGCCTCGATGGCGCGTGGCAACGGCTTGCCCGGGGCCAGCAAATGCTGCTGGCCAATGTATTGCGCCAGCGTAGTTGGCCGCATACGCGCGGCCAGTGGCTGAAACTCATTGTGGGAAAAATCGAGTGACATGTTGCTCACGTAGACCTCACTGGCGCTGGTCGTCCAGCGTCACCCCCTTCGGTGGGGTAAATTTGAATTTGGCAGCATCAACGCTGCTGCTCTGCTGGCTCTTCAACTGATAAGCGCTGCGTTGACCATCTTGCTCAACCGCGGCAAAGCTTTTGATGGTGCCGCTATTGGTCACGGTGATGGCAAACTGCTTCAGATTACCGCTGCTGGCCTTTGGCGTCAGTTCGAAATCATCGCCTTTCTGCTTCACGTTGTACTTTTTCCAGTCGTTAGCATCGTTACGGGTGATCAGCATAAAGGGCGTATTGCCGGTGGCGTTTTTCAGCCAGGTGGCCGTCACCTGCTCGACGAACGGGTTGTAGAACCACAGGGTCTCACCGTCCGAAACCAGCACGCTCTCATCCGGCGAGGTCATGTGCCAGTTAAACAGATTGGGGCGTTTTACCCATAATTCGCCTTCCCCTTGCTGCACCGCAGCGCCGTCACTACTGGTGACCGATTGGGAGAAGCTGGCATGGAAACTGTTTACTTTCGCCAGACGACTTTGCAAATCTTGCGCAGCATCCGCTAACACGGAAGTAGACGCGAATCCCGAAAGCAGACAACAGGCCATCAACAGTTTTTTCATTATTCCAGATACCTTATGAAATGCGTTTACCGCAAACTGGGTCAATATAACCCTGAACACCTCCACTCTACCCGAAGCGCTTGACTGTCAGCCAGAGCACTATTCCGATAAAGCAGGGGTTTACGCTTCTTTGCACAAGGGCCGCAAAGCGGCCCTTTTATTATGGTTACAGCGCCTGATGGCAATCAGTCATGCCGTGGCGGAGCCAGCACCTCACGGTTACCGTTATGCCCCTGCTCGCTGACAATGCCCTGCGCTTCCATCTGTTCGATGATACGCGCGGCGCGGTTGTAGCCGATGCGGAACTGACGCTGTACACCGGAAATCGAGGCGCGGCGTTTATCCACCACAAACTCAACCGCCTGATCGAACAGCGGATCCAGCTCTTCGTCACCGTCCAGACCACCGCCTGCGCCCCCCTCACCGTCTTCACCGGCGCTGAGAATGCCCTCTTTATACTGCGGCCGCTCACGCGCTTTCCAGTCTTTAACCACGGCATGAACTTCCTGATCGCGGACAAACGCCCCGTGCACACGCACCGGTATCGAAGAGTTCGGTGCCAAATACAGCATGTCACCCATCCCCAACAAGGATTCCGCTCCGCCCTGATCGAGAATGGTGCGGGAGTCGATCTTGCTCGATACGGTAAAGGCGATACGCGTCGGGATGTTGGCCTTGATCAAACCGGTGATCACGTCCACCGAAGGACGCTGGGTTGCCAGCACCAGGTGGATCCCCGCAGCACGCGCTTTTTGTGCCAGACGGGCGATCAGTTCTTCCACCTTTTTGCCCACCGTCATGATCAGATCGGCAAATTCATCCACCATCACCACGATGTACGGCTCTTTTTCCAACACCGGCGGCGTGATATCCATGCTGTCGCTTGGCTTCCAGAACGGATCCGGGATTGGCCGCCCCATCGCCTCGGCCTGATCGACCCGCTCGTTGTAGCCCGCCAGGTTACGAACCCCCAAGGCAGACATCAACTTATAGCGGCGCTCCATCTCGGCTACGCACCAACGCAAGGCATTGGCGGCGTCTTTCATATCGGTAACCACATCGGTCAGCAGGTGTGGAATGCCTTCGTAGACCGACAGTTCCAGCATTTTCGGGTCGATCATGATAAAGCGCACTTCTTTCGGCGTGGCCTTATACAAGATGCTGAGGATCATGGCGTTGACCCCGACCGACTTACCAGAACCCGTGGTACCGGCTACCAGCAGATGCGGCATTTTAGCCAAATCGGCGACCACCGGCTGACCCGCGATATCTTTACCCAATACGATCGCCAAAGGCGATGGATTGTCGCGGAAGGCTGGGCAATCCAGCACTTCTCGCAGATACACGGTTTGTCGTTTGACGTTCGGCAATTCCAGACCAACGTAAGGTTTACCAGGGATCACTTCCACCACACGCACGGCGGAAGTTGACAATGAACGAGCCAGATCGCGCGACAGGTTGGAAATGCGCGCAGCCTTGACGCCAGGAGCCAAATCCAGTTCGAAGCGGGTAATGACCGGGCCAGGCAGAATATCGACCACATCGGCCTTGACGCGGTAATCCGCCAGGCTGGCTTCCACCAGCCGCGCTTTCTGTTCCAGCGCAAAGGTATCAACCGGTTCGACCTCTTTCGGGGCCTCGGTCAACAGATCCAGCGTTGGCAGTGGCGTAGTCGGTTTCTGCAGCGGCATATCATTACGCATCAGGAATGGATGGATCAGGCTGTCCATCGCTGGCGCTGGCGGTTGCTGCTGAACGGGTGGCTGATACGTCTGTTGCGGCTGGTAACCAGGCGCAGGGTTAGTTTGCGGACGCGGTGCCTGATAAGCGGGCACCTCAGGCTCAAACTGCCCGAACGGCACATCGTCTTCCAACTCGCTTTCCAGCTCGATGCTATCCTCAAGCTGTGGCGACAGGGTAAACAGCGGCTCGGTTGGGCCGTCATCCACCAGATCTGCCATCGGTGAGAAACTGTAGGCCTGGCGGGTATCCACCGGACGAGTCACAGGAGCCGGTTCTGGTTCAGGCTGAGGTGCTTCTACGCCATAGCGTGCCTGTTGCTGCGCGGCAAATGCCTGACCGAGTTCGGCCTCACGCTGCGCATCTTCGTCATCTTGCTGATACTCTTCTTCTTGCTGATACTCGTCGCCATAGCGCTGGCTTTGCTGTTCGGCAAAGGCCTGACGCAATGCGGCCTCTTGCAAGGCTTCATCTTCTTCCTGCGGATTGCTGACCGGCTCTGGATGTGGTTCGTCCCCGCGGTTACGCTGCTCTTGCTCCGCGATCCGCTGCGAAGGCAGCTTGATGCCGTAGGAGGCCAGCTCACGCCGGGTTGGAATACGCACCGGATTTGGCCGTGGCAGTTCCGGGCCGATGCCCTGTTTGACCTGCGAGCTCGCATCGCTGGTGGCGGTAAACGCAGGCATGAAGGTGTTGTTCACCGCGCCAGCGGTCGCTGCAGCTGCGGCAGTTGCCGCTGGTTTCACTACCTCTCTGGCACTGAAACCCGTTGATCCGATAACATCGTCGCTATCCCGCTGAGCCGCAGAGAAATCAAACGGTGACGGCTCTGGTTTTGGCGTAACGGGCGTCTGCCAGTCACCCAGGCGCGGCTCATGCTCCTCACGATAAGGCTCCGCTACGCGTGTCGTTCTCGGTGCCGGAGTCTCTTCGGGCAGTTCAAACGAATACAGCGGCGGCGTGTCTTGTGGCTGCGCAGGGGTTAATGGGTGCTGATTGATGGAAGCAGGCGCTGCCGGGGCCACGGTGACCGGAGCCTGAACGGCCGCTTTCGGCATTACCGGGATATCGGTAACGACCGGTGCTGGCTCGGCAAGCGGAAGATCATCATCGCTGGCGCGCAAACCACTCAATAAAGGATCGGCAGCATCCTGCGCTTCTTCTTCGGCGGTTTCGGTCACGGAAGAGGCAGAGAACAACGGATCGTCCTCATCTACTGCCATAGGAGCAGGTGCCTCATGTTGGCCACTTTCCTCGCGCTCATCGAGCACGACGTCGTCATCGTCGTGATAGCGGTCTTCACGGCGTGAACGGTTAGTCATAAAGGTAGCGGCGCCAAGCACTACACCACCAATCTTTTCCGCAATGACCAGCCATGACCAACCGGTGAACAAGGTCAGCCCCACCGCCCAAATGCCGAGCAGCGCCAAAGTGGCGCCAATGCCGTTAAACCACGGCAACATGGCATTGCTTAGCAGGCTGCCAATCACCCCGCCGGATGCAAAGTAATAGAGATCGTCAACGTTCAACGCCGCCAGGCCACACGAGGTAAGCACCAGCGCCAATGTACCGATTAAACGTAACGAGAGCCCAAAGAAATCGATGTATTCGCCCTTGTCGCGCCGACGGTAACCGGACAGGCACAACACCAGCATAATCGGTGGGATCGCATAGGCAAGGACCCCAAAGGTGAAGAACAACGTGTCGGCCAACCATGCGCCTACTCCGCCGCCCAAATTGTGGATAGGCTCATGCCAGGCAGTTTGCGACCAACTAGGATCGGAAGGATTAAAACTGACCAACGCAGCCATGAGGTAAACGGCAAAAATGGCCACCACGATCAACACAGCCTCGAGCAAACGCCGCCCACTGCTGAGTTTTTTCAGGGTAACTTCTTTATCTTCTGTGTATTCCTGGCTCAAGAAAGGCACTCCAGGTTCCTGTTGACGGATAGAGTAACGGCGCCGAGAAGCTTCCCCGGCGCCAAAACTGTATGAATAAACAGGAGTGTAACGAATTTAATCAGGTTTTGCACCTGCACCTTACCGTGTTTTGATAACCAGACGGTTACTCTGTTTGACTTCTTCCATCACGACGTAAGTACGGGTGTCATTAACCCCCGGTAAACGCAACAGAGTTTCGCCCAACAGCTTACGGTAAGCTGACATATCTGGCACACGGGTTTTCAACAGATAGTCGAAATCACCGGAAACCAGATGACACTCCTGAATTTCTTCAAGTTTTTGCACCGCAGAGTTGAATTGCTCAAACACATCCGGCGCGCCGCGGTTCAGCGTGATTTCCACGAAGACCAGCAGGGAAGCATCCAGATAATGCGGGTTAAGCAATGCGGTATACCCATGAATAAAGCCTTGACGCTCAAGACGGCGCACACGCTCCAAACAAGGGGTTGGGGATAATCCCACGCGCTTTGAAAGTTCGACGTTCGAAATACGCCCATCCTTTTGCAACTCATTAAGGATGTTGCGATCGATACGGTCGAGATCTTTACCCGGGCGTTTTTTAGTATCTACCATTATTATTGTCTCTCTTATGTTCTTCCCTGCACTTGCCACACCCTAGCCAACGTCAATGTGCAAGGATTTGTTCCAAGCGAAGACCCGATGCCTGTGTTAAGCGGTTCATTCCCCTGAGGGGAACAAGATACGTAATACCTACCAACCGCCCTTGTGCTTCGTCACTATTCGTCACTACCATCTTCCGCCGTTACCCAGCCTGTCTGTCACCTCTGGGCAACGAATTCAAATGATTTACGTTCAGAAATCCATCAACCACCGCCAGGGCAAACCCTCCCTCACCTATCGCGCCTCGGCAATATTCTGCCTGGGTGGCGAAAATGCCTGCGGTTTACGGCTGGCACGGGGTTAATTTCTTCTTCCTATGATGTTTTCGCAAATGCGCAGCGGATTGTCAAAGCAAAAGAAGCAAAATCAGTAGAACGTACCGCAAGCAAAAGTGAGCGCCTGATTTTTTGTTAGGAATTTCCCCCATTCAAAACCGGGTAGTTACCCACATAAACCCAACAAAAACCGCATTTTTAACCCATTCTGTACAAAATTATCGCTGCCGTTATCCCCGCCTACGCAAGGATAAAATATCGGCTGATAGGCGCGGGTTATCAAACAAATCGGTAACAACATCCCCTGGCGCTTTTTTTACTGCCGCATTTTCCCTACAATCGGTTCCATTGTCCGCCATTGTGGGAAACGAGGTTATTCATGGGCACGGCTAAACATAGCAAATTATTGATCCTGGGCTCTGGCCCAGCTGGCTACACCGCAGCGGTTTATGCGGCGCGCGCTAACCTGAACCCGGTCTTGATCACCGGTATGGAACAAGGCGGTCAGTTGACCACCACCACCGAAGTGGAGAACTGGCCAGGCGATGCCGAAGGCTTGACCGGCCCGGCGCTGATGGAGCGCATGCGTGAGCACGCAGAAAAGTTCGACACCCAGATCGTGTTTGACCATATCAACAGCGTCGATCTGCAGAACCGTCCTTTCCGCCTGTTGGGTGATAGTGGTGAATATACTTGCGATGCCTTGATTATCGCTACTGGTGCATCGGCCCGTTATTTAGGTCTGCCATCAGAAGAAGCGTTCAAGGGCAAAGGTGTCTCCGCCTGTGCCACCTGCGATGGTTTCTTCTATCGCAACCAGAAGGTCGCCGTGGTCGGTGGTGGCAATACCGCCGTGGAAGAAGCGCTGTATCTGTCGAATATCGCCTCTGAAGTTCACCTGGTGCACCGCCGCGACACTTTCCGCAGCGAAAAGATCCTGATCAATCGCCTGATGGAAAAAGTGAAGAACGGCAACATCACCCTGCATACGGACAGCACGCTGGACGAAGTGTTGGGCGATCAGATGGGCGTCACCGGGATGCGCTTACGCAGCACCAAAGACGCTGAGCAAACCAAAGAGTTAGAACTTGCCGGCGTATTTATCGCGATCGGCCACAGCCCGAACACCGCGATCTTTGGCGGGCAGCTTGAGCTGGAAAACGGCTATATCAAGGTGCAGTCCGGGATTCACGGTAACGCGACCCAGACTTCCATCCCAGGCGTATTTGCCGCAGGTGACGTCATGGATCACATTTACCGCCAGGCAATCACGTCAGCCGGAACGGGCTGTATGGCCGCACTGGATGCCGAACGCTATCTCGACGGTATCGCGCAGGCCGAAGTTAAGTAAGCCCTCATCAGCAATGATACCGAGGCGGCCTGTTGGCCGCCTTATTTCTATCCCCCACCCCTGAAAGTTCAAAACAACCCCATCCGCGCTAAAAACGTGACTGTTGCCCAAGTTATGAAAGGGATATTTAGTTCACGTCTACCGAGTGAAGAGGTAACATTAGCGTTCACTTGTCTTATTTCCCGCAGAGACAAACACTTTTTTAACAGTACGTTAACCAAGCCTGCTACAACAGGCATCGGCGACGCAGACACCTGATGAAAAAAACCAGACAGCACCAGTTAACCCGTTGGCTCAAAACACAGAGTACGTTGGCGCAGCGTTGGCTGCGTTTATCCATGCTGTTAGGTCTGGCAAGCGGCATTTTGATCGTCGCCCAGGCCTGGCTGTTGGCCTCACTGCTCCATGCGCTGATTATTGAACATCAGCCCCGTGGCGAACTGGTTTCGTCGTTTATCTGGTTGGCCGCTACCTTTGCTTTGCGCGCCTTCCTGAGCTGGCTGCGTGAACGAGTCGGCTTTATCTGCGGGCAGGTCATTCGCCAGCGTATGCGTGCGCAGGTGCTGGATAAGCTGCAACAGCTTGGCCCCGCCTGGATCCAGGGCAAGCCTGCCGGGAGCTGGGCCAGCATTATCGTTGAGCAAATTGAGGATATGCAGGATTACTATTCCCGCTATCTGCCGCAAATGTATCTGGCCGTGTTTATCCCGGTGCTGATCCTGATCACCGTCTTCCCGATCAACTGGGCGGCCGGGTTTATCCTGCTGGCTACTGCCCCGTTGATCCCACTGTTTATGGCACTGGTCGGTATGGGGGCGGCAGATGCCAACCGCCGTAACTTTATTGCGCTGGCCCGGCTCAGCGGCAATTTCCTCGATCGCCTGCGCGGCCTGGATACCCTGCGTCTGTTTAATCGCGGCCAGGCGGAAACCGATCACATTGCCAAATCCTCGGAAGATTTCCGCCAGCGCACCATGGAAGTGCTGCGCCTGGCCTTCCTCTCCTCCGCCGTGCTGGAGTTCTTCGCCTCGATTTCCATCGCCGTGGTGGCAGTCTATTTTGGCTTCTCCTACCTCGGTGAACTGGACTTTGGCAGCTACGGCACTGGTGTAACGCTGTTTGCCGGTTTTCTGGTGCTGATCCTGGCACCGGAGTTTTTCCAACCGCTGCGCGATCTGGGTGCCTTTTACCATGCCAAAGCCCAGGCCGTGGGCGCCGCCGAAGCGCTAGAAACCTTCCTGGCCGCCGAGGGAGAGCAGGTTGGCAATGGCTCCCTAATGCTAAATAGCGAAGAACCACTGGCCGTACAGGCACAGCAGTTGGAAATCCTCTCGCCCAATGGCGTAGTGCTTGCGGGGCCGCTTGATTTTACCTTACCTGCCAACCAGCGCATTGCCTTGGTCGGGCTTAGCGGTGCCGGGAAAAGTTCGTTGTTGAATCTGTTATTGGGCTTCCTGCCCTATCGGGGCTCCTTGCTGATCAATGGCATCGAACTGCGCGAGCTGGCTGCGGTTAACTGGCGTCAGCAACTGGGCTGGGTGGGGCAAAACCCCCATCTGCCAGCTCAAACGTTACGGGACAATATCCTACTCGGCTACCCACAGGCCAGCGAGGCCCAATTGCAACAGGCCGTCGAGCAGGCTTACGTCAGTGAATTCCTGCCCCACCTGCCAAAAGGGTTGGCTACCGATCTGGGCGACGGTGCTGCCCGCCTTTCCGTTGGGCAAGCTCAGCGTGTGGCCGTAGCGCGAGCGCTGCTCAGCCCCCGCCGTTTGCTGTTACTGGATGAACCTGCGGCCAGCCTGGACGCCCACAGCGAACGTTTGGTGATGCAGGCGCTGAATGCAGCCTCCCATCAGCAGACCACGCTGTTGGTCACGCACCAGTTGGAAGATACCGAAGATTATGACCAGATTTGGGTGATGGACAGCGGCAAAATCGTGCAGCAGGGCAACTACGCCACGCTCAGCGCCCAGCCCGGTCTGTTTGCCAAACTGATTGCACACCGCAGCGGGGAGCTATAATCATGCGCGTTTTGCTGCCATTCCTGGCGTTGTATCGCCGCCACACGTTTCTGATTTTACTGGGTATCGTGCTGGCCATCGTCACCCTGCTGGCCAGTATCGGCCTGCTGGCGCTGTCCGGCTGGTTCCTGGCCGCCTCTTCACTGGCCGGGCTGGCGGGGTTGTATACCTTCAACTACATGCTACCGGCCGCTGGCGTACGGGGCGCGGCTATCTTCCGTACCGCCGGGCGTTATGCAGAGCGGGTCGTCAGCCATGACGCCACTTTCCGTGTGTTGTCCCATCTGCGGGTATTTACCTTCCGCAAGATCCTGCCGCTGTCACCGGGTGGTATTGCCCGCTTCCGTCAGGCTGAGCTTCTCAACCGCCTGGTTGCCGACGTCGATACGCTCGATCACCTCTACCTACGCGTTATTTCGCCGATGGTCAGCGCTGCGGTGGTGATTGTGGTGGTCACCTTCGGCCTCAGTTGGCTGGATGTTCCACTAGCCCTGACGCTGGGCGGAATTTTGTTATTGCTGTTGCTGGCCGTTCCGCCGATCTTCTATCGCGCAGGCAAGCCTATTGGGGAAGAGTTGACCCTGTTACGCAGCCAGTACCGCACCGACCTGACCGCCTGGCTCCAGGGGCAGGCCGAACTGGTGGTGTTTGGCGCGCTGGACGGTTTCCGAAATAAGCTCAGTGCAACCGAACAGCGTTGGCAAAGCCGTCAGTGGCAACAGGCTTCGCTAGGGGGGATTGCTCAGGCGCTGATGATCCTGGCAAGTGGCCTCACCGTCACGCTATTGATGTGGCTTGCCGCTGCGGGGATCGGTGGCGACACCCAACCCGGGGCTCTGATTGCCCTGTTTGCCTTTGCCGCCCTGGCCTCTTTTGAAGCCATGATGCCCGTCGCCGCCGCGTTCCAACATCTGGGCCAGGTGATCGCTTCGGCAACCCGGGTCAAGCAGATCATCGATCAGCAACCGGAAGTCACCTTCCCTGCCAGCGGTCCAGCCTCACAACCGGGCGCAGAGCTGCAACTGAGCGAGGTGTCCTTCACCTATCCCGACCAACCGCTGCCGGTGTTGAACAACGTGACGCTGAACATCGCCGCTGGTGAGCACATCGCGCTGTTGGGCCGTACCGGCTGTGGTAAATCGACCCTATTGCAATTACTGACCCGCGCCTGGAATGCTGACAGCGGCCAAATCCTGCTCAACGACCAACCATTGGCTAGCTATGATGAAGCTACGCTGCGCGCCATGACTACGGTAGTGAGCCAACGGGTACATATCTTCAGCAGTACCCTGCGTGAAAACTTGCGTATCGCCGCACCTGCGGCCAGCGATGAGGACTTAAACCTCGCACTGCAACAAGTCGGTCTGGATAAGCTGCTGGAAAATGAGGGGCTGAATGCCTGGCTGGGTGAAGGTGGCCGCCAGCTTTCCGGTGGTGAGCAACGCCGTCTGGGCATTGCCCGAGCCCTGCTGCATCGAGCCCCGCTATTACTGATGGATGAGCCAACCGAAGGGCTGGATGCCGAGACTGAGCAACAGATCCTGGCCCTGCTGCGTCAGCATTGCCGCGGCAAGACGTTAATTCTGGTGACTCACAGACTCTATGGGCTGGAGCATTTCGATCGCATCTGTGTGATGGATGGCGGCAGTATCGTGGAACAAGGTAGCCACGCAGCGCTGATGCGCCAGCCTGGCCGTTACGCCCAATTCCGCCAACGTATCAGTAATGTATCGCTGTAAAACCGCCTGTAGGCGACGCTAAGAGGTTTTATGCGCATTGTTAAGCTGTCATCGCAGTCTGTAGCGTTTCCCTCACCAGAGGCCGCCCTGCACGATCCTAACGGACTGCTGGCCATCGGTGGCGATTTGACACCTGTGCGGTTGCTGGCAGCCTATGAGCGCGGGATCTTCCCCTGGTATTCGCCTGGGGAGGCCATCCTCTGGTGGTCTCCGGATCCACGGGCGGTGCTGTTCCCAACGGAATACCATGTCAGCCGCAGCTTCAAGCGATTCCTGCGCAACCCGCCGTTCCGCATTACCCTCAATCACGATTTTGCCGCCGTGATCGCCGCATGCTCATACCGCCCCGATGAAGGCACCTGGATCGGCGAGGAGGTGCAGCAAGCCTATTTACAATTGCATCGCCTTGGTCACGCCCATTCCGTTGAGGTGTGGCAGGGAGAAGAGCTGGTCGGCGGCCTGTACGGTGTCGCCCAGGGAGCGCTGTTCTGCGGTGAATCAATGTTTAGCCGCACCACCAACGCATCAAAGTGTGCTTTATGGGCGTTTTGCCGCCATTTTGCCGGTTATGGAGGAGAATTGGTTGACTGTCAGGTGCTTAACGCTCACACTGCCCGGCTTGGAGCGAGAGAAATTCCCCGCCGCCAATTTTTGCAGCAGTTGAGCAACCTTCAGCGCAGGGTGTTAGCGCCGGAATGCTGGACAGCGCAAGTCATACCCCCACAGCTGGTTGAACTGCCCTCCCAAACTGACTAATTTTGTGGAATCGGTGCATTGTTCACCGACACTCCTTTACATAATGTGGGTTTTTCGGCATTATCTTGCCGGTTAAAAACTAAGGTAGTTACACCTAGAGGATTCGATGGCCAAAGAAGACAATATTGAAATGCAGGGCACCGTTCTTGATACGCTGCCGAACACCATGTTCCGTGTTGAATTGGAAAACGGGCACGTGGTTACCGCTCATATCTCCGGTAAAATGCGCAAAAACTATATCCGCATCCTGACGGGTGACAAAGTCACTGTAGAGCTGACCCCGTACGACCTGAGCAAAGGCCGCATTGTCTTCCGTAGCCGTTAATCGGCTCACCCGTCGCCAACCATTGGCGACACCGAGGATGTGATCCCTCAAAAGAGCCCTTTCCGTTTACCGCCGCAGCAACGTTCTCCACCGAGTTGTATTGGCGCAGGTAAACTGAGAGGGCTCACTCATTTTATAAGGGCGACATATTCCGTTCGACCGCTACGCCCTTTTAACGGCATACGGCGCCCTCACAGCAGTCCGTGAAATTCACGTATAAAAAAAGCGATGCCAAGGCATCGCTTTTTCGTTACCTGCCTACCGCTTAGTGCACCGCACCTTCATCCGCTTTACGCTTCTGGGCGCTGAGGAAGTGGTAAGTCAGCTGTTTCTTGTCTGCATCCAGCTCGACTTTCACCGAGCCGCCGTCAACCAGAGAACCAAACAGCAGTTCGTTGGCCAGCGGTTTTTTCAGGCTTTCCTGCATCACACGCGCCATTGGACGAGCGCCCATCGCACGGTCATAGCCTTTCACCGACAGCCAGTCACGCGCTTCGTCGCTCACTTCCATCGACACGCCCTTCGCATCCAGCTGTGCCTGCAGTTCGACGATAAACTTGTCGACCACCTGCTGGATCACCGCAGGAGACAGATGGTTGAACCAGATGACGTTGTCCAGACGGTTACGGAATTCTGGCGTAAACACCTTCTTGATCTCGTCCATCGCGTCGATGCTGTTGTCCTGTTCGATCAGGCCAATCGATTTGCGTTCGGTTTCACGTACCCCGGCGTTGGTGGTCATCACCAGGATCACGTTACGGAAGTCTGCTTTACGGCCGTTGTTATCGGTCAGCGTCCCGTTGTCCATCACCTGCAACAGCAGGTTGAACACGTCCGGGTGCGCTTTCTCGATTTCATCCAGCAGGACCACCGCGTGCGGATGTTTGATCACCGCATCGGTCAGCAGGCCGCCCTGATCGTAACCGACGTAGCCCGGAGGCGCACCAATCAGACGGCTGACGGTATGACGTTCCATATATTCGGACATATCAAACCGCAGCAATTCGATATCCAGCGCCTTCGCCAGCTGCACGGTAACCTCTGTTTTCCCTACCCCGGTCGGCCCGGCGAACAGGAAGGAACCCACCGGCTTGCGATCCTGGCCCAGACCGGCACGGCTCATCTTGATCGCTTCGGTCAGCGCCTCAATGGCCGGATCCTGGCCAAACACCAGCATTTTCAGGCGGTCGCTCAGGCTTCTCAGCACGTCGCGATCGCTGGCGGAGACGGTTTTTTCCGGGATACGCGCAATGCGTGCAACCACGGATTCGATATCCGCCACGTTGACCGTTTTCTTACGCTTGTTCACCGGCAGCAACCGGCTACGCGCACCAGCCTCATCGATCACATCGATCGCCTTGTCCGGCAGATGACGGTCGTTGATGTATTTCACCGACAGCTCCACCGCAGCACGTACCGCTTTAGCGGTGTAACGCACGTCATGGTGCGCTTCGTACTTGGTTTTCAGACCGTTGATGATCTGAATGGTCTCTTCCGGCGTCGGCTCGGTAATGTCTATTTTCTGGAAGCGACGCGCCAGCGCACGGTCCTTTTCGAAAATATTGCTGAACTCCTGATAGGTGGTGGAGCCAATCACCCGGATCTTGCCGCTCGACAGCAGCGGTTTGATCAGGTTGGCGGCATCCACTTGCCCACCGGAAGCCGCACCGGCACCGATGATGGTATGAATTTCGTCGATAAACAGGATGCTGTTCTTATCCTGCTCCAGCTGTTTGAGCAGCGCCTTGAAGCGCTTCTCGAAGTCGCCACGGTATTTGGTGCCTGCCAGCAATGAGCCGATGTCCAGCGAGTAGAGCGTGCAGTCTGCCATCACCTCTGGCACGTCGCCCTGCACGATCCGCCACGCCAGCCCTTCGGCAATGGCGGTTTTACCTACGCCGGATTCCCCCACCAGCAGCGGGTTGTTTTTACGGCGGCGGCACAGCACCTGAATGGCGCGCTCCAGTTCACGGTCACGGCCAATCAGCGGATCGATACCGCCGACGCGGGCCAGTTGGTTGAGGTTGGTGGTGAAGTTTTCCATACGGTCTTCCCCTCCAGGCTGCTCTTCGTTTACCGGGTTTTCCGCATTAGGTGCCTGGCCCGGCTCATCTTTACGTGTACCATGTGAAATGAAGTTCACCACGTCCAGACGGCTGACGTCGTGTTTACGCAGCAGATATGCCGCCTGGGACTCCTGTTCGCTGAAGATCGCCACCAACACGTTGGCACCGCTCACTTCGCTCCGGCCGGAGGACTGCACGTGGAATACCGCACGCTGCAGTACACGCTGGAAGCTGAGCGTCGGCTGGGTGTCGCGCTCCTCTTCGCTGGTGGGCAGCGTTGGTGTGGTTTGTTCGATAAAGGCTTCCAGCTCCTGGCGTAACGCGGCCAGATCCACCGTACAAGCCTCGAGCGCTTCGCGCGCGGCAGGGTTGCTGAGTAACGCCAGCAACAGGTGCTCCACGGTCATAAACTCATGTCTGTGCTCGCGCGCTCTGGCGAAAGCCATGTTGAGACTGAGTTCCAATTCTTGATTGAGCATAGGCACCTCCCCAATAGATTGCCTTTTCAGGCTTTTTCCAGCGTACAGAGCAACGGATGCTCATTCTCCCTTGCGTAACGGTTCACATGGACCACCTTGGTTTCCGCAACCTCGGCGGTGAAAACACCGCAGATCGCCTTGCCTTGATAGTGGACCGTGAGCATCAGTTGCGTTGCACGTTCAATATCATAAGAAAAGAACTTTTGCAGAACGTCAATCACAAATTCCATCGGTGTGTAATCGTCGTTGTTAAGTATAACTTTATACATTGACGGCGGTTTTACCGCATCGATTTGTTTTTCTTCGGCCAAGTGTTCAATATTTAGCCAATCGTTGCTATTGCCCATTGCTGCTCATCTTCTCTGCCATGCCTCAGTATATGGGGCCATGTTCGGGTTATTCAAACGGGAGTATCAAGACTATTTTACCATCTTCGCGGTTAACGTGCCGCAGCACAACGCGATTAATCGCCCCTATCGCAGCCACAATTTGTTACCAAACCATATCAATAGCGTTAACTACTTCAAACTTTAGTGAACTGCCCGACACGGGCATTGGCCGATCCCTTGACGTGTTGATCATTTGCTCTAGAGTGTAATTTTGTGAGTTGTTGGTCTTTTGACCAGTTGGAACTCACCTGGATCAGTTATTCATCTCATTTTAAAAATAGCATTGCGAGGGATGTAGCAGCATGGAGACGGGTACTGTTAAATGGTTCAATAACGCCAAAGGGTTCGGCTTTATCTGCCCGGAAGGCGGCGGTGAAGATATCTTCGCGCATTATTCAACAATTAAAATGGATGGCTACCGAACGTTGAAAGCGGGCCAGCAGGTCAGGTTCGACGTACATCAAGGGCCGAAAGGAAACCACGCGAGCCTGATTATGCCGCTGGAAAGCGAGGCAATGGCCTAAACGCGCCCCTTCAGCCACTTCTGCACTGCCAACTCAAAATGCCAGCCGCCGTACGACTGGCATTTTATTTTTGCTGTTACTCACGCGCCAAGGCGTCAATCGGATTCAACCGCGCAGCGCTACGTGCTGGCAGATAGCCGAACACCACGCCTATACCGGTGGAACACAAGAACGCACTCAGCAAGGCCACCGGCGGGAAGCTGATCTGCCAGCCCGGCATCGCCAATTGCACCAACAGGCCAATCGCGAACGACAGCGCTATCCCCAACGCGCCCCCCACCAGGCAGACCAGCACCGCCTCGATCAGGAACTGTTGCAGGACATCGCCAGAGCGCGCGCCCACCGCCATGCGAATGCCGATTTCACGCGTTCTTTCCGTTACCGAGACCAGCATGATATTCATCACTCCAATCCCGCCCACCACCAGCGAAATCACCGCCACCAGGGTCAGGAACAGTTGCAGCGTACGGGTGGTTTTCTCCGCGGTTTGCACCAGGCTGTCCATGTTGTAGGTGAAGAAGTCTTTCTTGCCGTGGCGCAACGTCAGCAACCGCGTCAACTGCTGTTCCGCTTCCTGGCTGTTATAGCCTTCACGGATACGCACGGTGATCGAGTCAAAATAGTCGTTGCCCATCAGGCGATTGGCCATCGTGCTATAGGGCACCCATACGCTAAGCGCCTTGCTGCTGCCGAACATCGACTGTTTTTCCTGCGCCACACCCACTACCGTGGCTGGCATATTGCCGATCAGGATCACCTCACCCACCACGTTTTTTTTATGCGGGAACAGCCGCCGCTGGGTATTGGCGTCGATCACCACCACCTGTGCCTGAGATTGCACCTGTTGGGCATCGATACCAACCCCCTGAGAAAGCGCCATGCCGTATACTCGAAAATATTGTTCACTGACGCCCGCGACGTTGGCGGCCACATCAATATTGCCAAACCGTAGTCGCATGCTGCTGCTGATATTCGGCGAAAGCGCACTGACATAGGGCTGTTCACGCAACGCGCCTAGATCGCCATATTTCAACGCCTGGCGGAAGCTGGGATCATCGTCTCCAAAGTCTTTGCCGGGATAGATGTCTACGGTGTTGGTGCCGATGGATTTGATGTCTGCCAGGATCATCTGCTTGGCGGCGTCGCCGATCACCAGGATCGAAACCACCGAGGCAATGCCGATGATGATCCCCAACATGGTTAACGCCGTGCGCATCTTGTTGGCTGCCATAGCACGCCAAGCCATCACCAACGCCTCACGGAAACGACCCGCTACCTGCTGCCAGGAAGGCGCTGGCGTGGCCATATCCAGCATTTTGGCCTGCGGGTTACCCTGCGCCTGTGGCCGAGAATCGGCGATGATTTCACCGTCCCGGATCTCGATAATCCGCTCTGCCTGTTGTGCTACCGCTGGATCGTGCGTGACGATAATCACGGTGTGCCCCTGCTCGCGCAGTTGCTTGAGGATCGTCATCACCTCTTCACCGGAATGGCTGTCGAGCGCACCGGTCGGTTCATCCGCCAGGATCACCTGGCCACCGTTCATCAAAGCCCGCGCAATACTGACACGCTGCTGCTGCCCCCCCGAAAGCTGGCTTGGCCGGTAGGTGATACGTTCCCCCAGCCCCAGACGTTGCAACAAAGCCGCCGCCCTTTCGCGCCGTGCTGCCTTGCCCAGACCGGCATAAACCGCAGGCACCTCCACGTTATGCGCCGCACTCAGATGGGGTAGCAGATGATAGCGCTGGAAGATAAAGCCAAAATGCTCGCGCCGCAGTTGGGCCAGCGCATCACCATCAAGCGTTGCCACATCCTGCCCGGCTACGCGGTAAGTCCCGGCGCTGGGCTTGTCCAGGCAGCCGAGAATGTTCATCAGCGTCGATTTACCGGAGCCGGAAGCCCCCATAATCGCCACCATCTCACCGGCATCAATGCGCAGACTGACATTTTTCAGCACGTCTATGGTCTGATCGCCGGAGAGGTAGCTGCGCCGGATATCACTAAGTTCTAACAGTGCCGTCATCAGCTGGCCTCCGCGCCGCCGCGGCTGACAATCACTTCTTCACCGGCCTGCAACCCGCTGACAATCTGCACATCCACATTGTTGCGAATGCCGATCGTGACTTCACGCTTCTCTTCCTTGCCCTGTTTCAGCACCGAAATGTGGTAACGGTTATCGGCGATCTGATCCCCCAATGCCGCCAGCGGGATCACCAGCGCATCGCTGACGCCAGCCAGCTGAATATGCACCTGCGCGGTCATTTGCAGACGCAGCAAGCCCTGTGGGTTTGGCACTTCGAAACGCGCGTAATAGAAAATGGCGTTGTTGACCTTCTCCGGCGTGGGCTGAATGTCTTTCAGCGCGCCGTCAAAACGTTTGCTCGGATCCCCCAGCACGGTAAACCAGGCTTTCAGCCCCGGCTTGAGGTGGATCACGTCCGCCTCGGAAACCTGGGCCTTCACCAGCATGGTACTCATGTCTGCCAACGTCAGAATGTTGGGCGCTTGCTGCGCGGCGATCACCGTCTGGCCCTGCAAGGTGGTGATCTGTACCACATCGCCGTCCATCGGCGCTTCGATACGGGTGTAGGCAAGGTTGATTTTGGCGGTATCCAGGCTGGCCTGATTTTTGGCGATCTCCGCCCGAGTGGTCGCAACCTGCGCCTTTTTCACCGCCAGATTGGTGGCGAATTGGTCCAGATCCTGGCGCGATACTGCCTGCACCTTGGCCAGTTCGCGGTTACGCTGCAAAGTGACCTCCGCCAGTTGCTGCTCCGCCAAAGCCTGTTGCAGCTGGGCTTGCAGTTGCTGCAGCGTGGCTTCGCCTTCCCGAATGCTGTTTTGTGCCTGCTGAGGATCGATAATGCCGAGCAGTTGGCCTTTTTGCACTTTATCGCCAATCTCGACCTTCAGGCTCTCCAACTGTCCGCTGACCTGAGCCCCCACATCAACCTTACGCACCGCGTCCAGTTGGCCGGTTGCCAATACGCTTTGTTCAAGATCGCGTTTAACGACCTTGACGGTTTTAAACTCCACCGGGGCCGGATGGCTAAAGTGCCAATAAGCCACAGCGGCAAGCACCACCAGAACGGCGCACACCAGCAACCCGCGTTTCTTACTTTTGAATAACCACGTCAATGTTTGTTCCTACCTATTTCCTGTCATTCTCAGGCTGCCAACCATGGCAACCCAAGTAAATTAGCATGTTGCGTTTCCGATAACTAAACCCAGGCTCAACGTATTTCGAGCAATGCAATTTTGCCATGCCGTATTGAACTCCTGTTTAGTGAAGCCTTGATGAAATAGTCATTTAGACACAAACCAGGATTTCATCATGTCTCAGCTCAGCTATCCACTCATATCGGCCGAACCGGCCAGCCAACTGATGACGGCACTGATCAACGGCGAGAAAGTGCCCAGCAATGCCTGGAAAAAAACGTCATTCCGCCTTAAGTTTCTTGGCCGTTCGCTACTCTGCTGGCCCACGACTCGTAGCCTGCTCAATACGCTGGCCGCCAACCCGCTGCTGGATGAGATTTTAAGCGCGCAGCCCAATCTACCCTGCAAGCTGCATCGCCCCTATCTGGCGAATAACATGAGCCGCATCGACCGTCTGTTTGCCCTGCGCGATCACTACGATCTGCTCGCCCAACGCATGCCGCTGAAGATGCACCTCGGCCAACTGGGGAGCCATCCCTTTACCTTGAGCCGCGCACAGGACAAAAATGGTGAGCACATCTGCCTGCAACTGGCCTCTCTGGACCACTTGAATAAAGAGGGTGAAACGACACTGCTGTTGCGCAATAGCCAAGGGATCATGCTGGCTGAAATGACCTTCACCTTGATGATTTACCAGCAACAACCCACGTTATTTATCGGCGGTATGCAAGGCGCCAATTCCACGGTGCCGCACGCTGAGATCCAGAATACGACCAAAGCCTGCCACGGCCTGTTTCCAAAACGCCTGGTGTTGGAAGGCATTTGCCACCTGGCCCAACAGTTGGGTATCCGGCAGTTGATCGCGGTAGGCAACACCACCCATATTTACCAAAACTGGCGCTACCACCACAAAAAGAAAAGCCAGTTGCATGCTGATTACGATCAGTTCTGGCTTTCCATGGGCGGCAAGCAACTCGATAACGGCTATTTCCTGTTACCCGAGCGCATTGGCCGCAAGCCGATGGAAACCATCGCCAGCAAAAAACGCGCGGAATATCGCCGCCGTTACCAGTTACTGGATGAGCTCCAACAGGGGATCAGCAAACACTTTTCTTAATCCGCCCGGCCCCGCGCCAGCCACATCACGCGGGAGAACATTTTCTTCAACAACGGTGGCACCGAGTCGGTGCCCCACGCTCCGGCCTGCATGGCCACCTCAATCGCCAGATCGGGTTTTGAAGTGTGATGCACCGCTTTGATGATCACCTTACGCACCGGCATCTGTACCTTTAGCGGTACCGAAGCCACCCGGTGATAGACCGAGCTGAATCCCTCCCGATACATGAAATGCTCCATATCCGGCGCAGGTAGCACGGTTAAACGATCGCGCTCGTTATCTTCGTGATTATCCAGCATGCTGCGTACGGCATTGGCATATTTCTTCCCCGCTTCGTCACCATCTACCAGGGCGTGCCATTGAATGCCCATGCGCCGGGCAAACTTCAGCAAGGGTTTCAGCCCACATTGGGCAAACTCGATCACCCTCACGCCTTCGGACTCGAAACGATAGCCACACTGGCGCGCCAGTTCGTTGAGCAGCCAGACCTCGGTTTCCCCTTCCACCAGCAGCCAGCAACGGGCAAACAGCGAGGACGGCCGGTTAAAGCGAATATGGAACGCAATGCGCCGCCCGTCCTCCGCACTTAGCCCCTTTGGCCCAAGGCGATAGGTAGCAACCCGGGCCGATTCGCGCACCAAGCGGCAAATATGCTCCACCGGCACTAGCGACACCAGTTCGCTGGAGTTGGTGGTGGTAATACGCTGCAACGGCATCTGGTTGAGCAACCCCCAGGCTACCGACAGCATGATGGGATGCAGGCGCGTTTCCGGGTCTTCAACCAGTAATAATGGCCGGGCATGGGGATCGAGTTTTACGTTGCCCTTGGCCTGCAGCAACGTAGAAAACATCCCCAACAGGATCAATCGCATGCTGCGGCTGTTAGGTTCTGCAATCATGCGGTTGATGCTGTCCAACGAACGCCACGCCTGCTGTTCCGGCGGCTGACGATGGCGGCGAGGCCCGGCAACCTGCGAACCTTGCTCGGCAAAATAGTGTTCAAGCAACTGCTGCATCGCCGCTAGCCCCTGCCGCAGTTCGGAGTTCGTCAACTTTTGCGGGTTACGCACCAGTTCACGCGTCAGTTGATCCAACTGCTGTGCCAGGGCTTCGTTATCGGCAGGGAGGCGATCGCTGAGTGAGCTGGGCCGCAGACGGCGGATAAAACGTGCATCACGCAGCCGCAGCACCGGATGAATACGGATCAGGGCGTGTACCAGTTGATCGATATGGTGCAAGTGCAAGGCGTTGCCATCGGCATCAAGAAAACGCCGCCAGGTGCATACCGTGCCATCATCGTCTAGTTCTCCTTCGCAGCAATAGTGAATGCGGCCCAGGTTATCTTCCCCCTTCGACCACAGCGGCGAAAGATGGCGATAGCGCGGCAGATGCGCATGACCGGTATCCTTTTCACAAAAGGTGAAGATGATCTGCAAATGACGATCTTTGGCCGCCTCGTCGCCAGGTGGGAAGTAGAAATCTTTGGCTTCAAAACGATACAGCGTCTGTTCGGGGGCCAGTAAAAAGGTCATGGCGTCCAGCAGGCTGGACTTGCCCCAGGCATTTTCCCCGAGTAGCACGGTATTATCATCCAGCGTCAGTGAAAGCCGGTTGATACCGCGGAATCCTACAATCTCAATACGCTCCAGGTACATCTGCTGACTCCTTTATTCGCCTGATACCTTGAGGATGAGCAATAAAGCCATTACAGGTCAAGCAGACATTGCTACAGCGTGCTGCAAACCACGTAAATACGCGACTTTACTCCTTAGCCCATTTTGGTTAGCGTGTTAGGTTTGCCGCACTTCCTCCAGATTAAAGGACGCTTGTTTCACATGTACTCAGGACTGCTGATTATTTTGATACCGCTGATTGTCGGTTATCTTGTCCCCTTGCGTAGCGTCACCCTGATCCGGGCCATTAACCGCCTGCTGAGCTGGATGGTGTATGTGATCCTGTTCATTATGGGGATCAGCCTGGCATTCCTGGAAAACCTCAGCAGCAACCTGATGCTGATCTTTCAGTACACCCTGGTGTTTTTTCTGTGCATTTTCTGCGCCAATCTCCTGTGGTTATCTTTGTTTGAACGCCGCCGCCCTTGGCACAGTACTCACAAGCAAGAAACGTTGCCCTCACGCCTGCATATGGCATTGGAATCCCTGAAGCTCTGTGGAGTGGTGGTTGGGGGCTTTGCCTTGGGCCTCACCCAGTGGCACTGGCTGCAATTTGCTGGCCAAGGCAGTGAATACGCCCTGCTGTTTCTGCTGCTTCTGGTGGGGGCACAGTTACGCAACAGTGGGATGACGCTGCGCCAGATTGCCCTCAATCGCCGTGGCATGATGGTGGCCCTGGTGGTGGCGGTCAGTTCGCTGGCGGGTGGTGCAGTGGCCGCACTGCTGTTGGGTTTGCCGCTGAAAGCCGGTTTGGCGATGGCTTCGGGGTTTGGCTGGTACTCCCTTTCCGGCATCCTGATCACCGACGCCTATGGCCCGGTAATGGGCAGCGCCGCCTTCTTCAACGATCTGGCCCGTGAGCTGGTGGCAATAATGCTGCTCCCTACGCTGGTGCGTCGTAGCCGCTCCTCTGCATTGGGTTTATGTGGTGCCACTTCGATGGATTTCACACTGCCGGTTCTGCAACGCAGCGGCGGGATAGAAATGGTGCCTCCCGCCATCGTGCACGGATTCTTGCTGAGCCTGTTGGCCCCCGTATTAATCGCCCTGTTCTCCTGACGCCTACGGGCGCGGCTCGCCGCGCCTGTTAGTCAAAGCGTAATAATTCCCATCCGCACGCCAACTTGTTCTAAATCAAACTTTGTTAAAGTTGTATCACAAAAGCCTTTTTAAGGTTGCACCGTCGATCTATGCTTCAAAACAGGCATTATAAATGCAACTTTAAAAAAGGAAGCGATTATGTTCTGTGTGCAATGTGAACAAACCATCCGGACACCGGCAGGTAACGGCTGCTCCTACGCTCAAGGGATGTGCGGCAAAACGGCAGAAACCTCCGACCTGCAGGATCTGTTGATAGCGGCGCTGCAAGGGCTCTCTGCCTGGGCCTTGCAGGCGCGCGCGTTGGGCATTATCGATCATGATGTCGACAGTTTCTCCCCACGCGCCTTCTTCTCTACGCTGACCAACGTTAACTTCGATTCCGAACGCATTATCGGCTATGCACGTGACACCATTGCCCTGCGTGATTCGCTGGCGGTTCGCTGCCGCCTGCTCGATGCCAGTGTGCAGGTCGATCACCCACTGGCCCAGTTGCAACTGGCCGGCAACGATATGCCTGCGCTGTTGCAACAGGCTGCGCAGTTTGCCCTCAATAAAGATAAAGCCGAGGTAGGCGACGATATCCACGGCCTGCGGATGCTGTGCCTGTACGGCCTGAAAGGGGCCGCCGCCTATATGGAACATGCCCATGTGCTGGGCCAGTTCGACAACCAGATCTATGCTGATTACCACGCCTTTATGGCCTGGCTGGGCACCCAACCGAGCGATTTGGACACCCTGCTGAACAACTCGATGGCCATCGGCAAAATGAACTTCAGCGTGATGGCTATTCTGGATCGCGGCGAAACCAGTGCCTTTGGCGACCCACAGCCGACCACGGTCAACGTGCGCCCGGTGGCGGGCAAGGCGATCCTGATCTCCGGACACGACCTGAAAGATCTGCGCTTGCTGCTGGAACAGACCGCAGGCACCGGCGTCAACGTGTATACCCACGGCGAAATGTTACCGGCCCATGGCTATCCAGAGCTGAAAAAATTCCCACACCTGGTGGGTAACTACGGTAGCGGCTGGCAAAATCAGCAGACCGAATTTGCCAAATTCCCGGGTTCGATCGTCATGACCTCCAACTGCATTATCGATCCGAACGTCGGCCACTATGGCGATCGCATCTGGACGCGTAGCATCGTTGGCTGGCCTGGTGTCAACCATCTGGAAGGGGATGATTTCAGCACCGTGATCGCTCAAGCTCAACAGTTGGCTGGCTTCCCTTACAGCGAAATCGAACAACTGATCACCGTCGGTTTTGGCCGCCAGGTACTGCTCAGCGCCGCCGATACCGTGGTTGATATGGTAGTACAGAAAAAACTGCGCCACGTATTTCTGGTGGGTGGCTGTGACGGCAGCCGCGACGAACGCAGCTATTTCACCGATTTTGCCCGCAGCGTGCCGCAAGATTGCCTGATCATGACGCTGGGGTGCGGTAAATACCGCTTCAACAAGCTGGACTTCGGCACGCTGGAAGGGCTACCGCGCCTGCTAGACGTCGGCCAATGTAACGACGCCTATTCCGCCGTGATGCTGGCGGTCAAACTCGCCGAGAAAGTCGGTGGCACGGTCAACGACCTGCCGCTCAGCCTGGTGCTGTCTTGGTTCGAGCAGAAAGCGATCGTCATTCTGCTGACGCTGCTGTCGCTAGGGGTGAAAAATATCGTCACCGGCCCAAGCGCCCCGGCGTTCCTGACCGACAATCTGTTGGCGGTGCTGAATGAAAAATTCGGCCTGCGTTCGGTCACCACCGTAGAGCAGGATATGCAAACCCTTCTCGGCTAAGGCCGTTGTTCCGGGGCTGCCCATCGCGGCGGCCCCGTTTGTTGTGAGGTGCCCTATGAGCCAACCCAGCCCACTTTGCCCCAACCCGATGCAGGTGCACTCCCTGCAACAGGAAACTGCCGACGTCTGGACGCTGAACCTGATCAATAACGACTTTTATCCTTATCAGCCCGGTCAGTTTGCGTTAGTCAGCATTCGCGACAGTGCAGACACGCTACGCGCCTATACCCTCTCCTCTTCGCCCGGCCTGAGTCCTTTTATCAGCATCAGCGTACGTTGCCTGGCGGATGGCCTCGGCTCACGTTGGCTGACGCAAGAGGTCAACCCTGATCAAACACTTTGGCTATCAGACGCTCAGGGAGAATTCAGTTGCGTGCAACACCCCAGCGATAGCTACCTGATGCTGGCTGCCGGCTGTGGCGTCACACCGATCATGTCGATGTGCCGCTGGCTGGTGGTGAACAAACCGCAATGCGATATCCGAGTGATCTTTAACGTCCGCACCCCTGCCGATGTGATTTTTGCCGAACAGTGGCAACGGCTATGTTCTGCCCATCCACAATTGCAACTGACATTGATGGCAGAGCAGGATGCGCAACCCGGCTTCCTGTCTGGCCGCATCAATGAGCAAGTTTTGCAACAGGCCGCGCCGGATATTACCTCACGTACCGTCATGACCTGCGGCCCGGCCCCTTACATGCAACAGGTTGAGCAGCTTTGCCTGGGGCTAGGCGTCCCCGCTGCCAACTTCCATCAGGAACAGTTCCACACCTCGGCGGAGCTGGATGATGGGAGAAGCGAACAGTTAACATTGCGCATCGGTCAGCCACTGCGTGAATTCCGCGTGCCGGTCGGCAGCACCTTGCTGGCAGCGTTGGAAGCCCATAAGTTACCGGTCAATGCCGCCTGCCGGGCTGGGGTTTGCGGTTCGTGCAAAACCCGTATTATCGATGGCCAATACACCACCAGCAGCACCATGACGTTAACCCCAGCGGAAATCGAGCAGGGCTACGTACTAGCCTGTAGCTGCCAGCTACAAAGTGACGTCACCCTCGCCTGAGGCTTTGGCCCCATCTTCTCGATGGGGCACATATCGGTAAGCGTATCCCCTGATGCCCTTCTACACTTTCTGTTTGCCTTTAACCGGGCGAGTACCCCTCATTTTGGATAATGACTGGAGGAACGATGAAGCAAACAGTAGCCACGCTGATCGCCAAAACGCTGGAACAGGCAGGTGTAAAACGGATCTGGGGCGTTACCGGCGATTCGCTCAACGGCCTGAGTGACAGCCTGCATCGGATGGGAACCATCGCCTGGATGGGCACCCGCCACGAAGAGGTCGCCGCCTTTGCCGCCGGTGCCGAAGCGCAGCTCACCGGCCAACTGGCGGTCTGCGCAGGCTCCTGCGGCCCCGGCAACCTGCACCTGATCAACGGTCTGTTCGATTGCCACCGCAATCACGTCCCGGTGCTGGCTATCGCCGCCCATATTCCTTCCAGCGAGATCGGCAGCGGCTACTTCCAGGAGACGCACCCGCAAGAGCTGTTCCGCGAATGCAGCCATTACTGCGAGCTGGTGTCCAATCCTGAGCAGTTGCCGCGAGTACTCGAGATTGCCATGCGCAAAGCGATCCTCAACCGTGGCGTCTCGGTGATTGTGCTGCCAGGGGATGTCGCCCTGCAAATGGCCCCAGAAGATGCCAGCATGGTGTGGCATACGCCTGCGCACCCATTGATGCAGCCACCGATGAGCGAGCTGCAGAAACTGGCAGAAACGCTGAACAACGCCAAAAACATCACCCTGATGTGCGGCAGCGGCTGCGCCGGATCGCATGACGAAGTCGTCAAACTGGCCGAACTGCTACAAGCCCCGATTGTGCACGCCCTACGCGGTAAAGAGCATATCGAATGGGATAACCCTTACAGCGTCGGCATGACCGGGCTGATCGGTTTCTCATCCGGCTATCACGCCATGATGAACGCGGATACCCTGGTGCTGCTAGGCACTCAGTTCCCTTATCGGGCGTTTTATCCTACCCATGCCAATATCATTCAGATCGATATCAACCCCGGCAGCATCGGTGCCCATTGCCCGGTCAATATGGCACTGATGGGCGATATCAAAACGACGCTCAGTGCCTTACTGCCGCAGCTGCAAGCCAAGAACGACCGCAAGTTCCTGGATAAGGCGTTGGAACATTATCGCGAAGCGCGTAAAGATCTCGACGGGTTGGCTACGGCGAATGATGACCAGCCGATCCACCCACAATATCTGGCACAGCAAATCAGCAACTCAGCCACGGATGACGCCATCTTCACCTGCGATGTCGGCACGCCGACGGTGTGGGCAGCGCGTTATTTGAAAATGAACGGCAAACGCCGCCTGCTCGGTTCGTTCAACCATGGCTCAATGGCCAACGCCATGCCGCAGGCGATGGGTGCTCAGGCCACCGAACCGGATAAACAGGTGATCGCCATGTGCGGTGACGGTGGTTTTACCATGCTGATGGGGGATTTTCTGTCGCTGGCCCAGTTGAAGCTGCCGGTCAAGGTGGTGGTGTTCAATAACAGCGTGCTGGGCTTTGTGGCAATGGAGATGAAGGCCGGTGGCTACCTTACCGATGGCACCGATCTGCACAACCCGGACTTTGCCGCCATCGCCAATGCGGCAGGGATCAAAGGCATTCGGGTAGAAAAGGCCTCCGAGCTGGACGCGGCATTACAGGAAATGCTGGCCCATCCTGGCCCGGCCTTGCTCGACGTGGTCACGGCCAAACAAGAGTTGGCGATGCCGCCGCAGATCAAATTCGAACAGGCTAAAGGGTTCAGCCTGTATATGCTACGCGCCATCATCAACGGCCGGGGTGATGAGGTCGTCGAACTGGCTAAAACCAACTGGCTGCGTTAATCGCTTCTGGGGGCAATCAAGTTGGTTGTCCCCTGCATTTTCCGCTTTTGCCCTGCGCTAATCCGGTTATGATGAAAGCCTCTTCCTCATCGGCTACCAAGGATCCGTATGCTTATCGATTTACGCAGTGACACCGTTACCCAACCTAGCGCAGAGATGCGCACCGCCATGGCGCAGGCTGACGTCGGCGACGACGTATATGGAGATGATCCCACCGTCAACGCCCTCCAGGCCGAAGCGGTCAGACTCTCTGGCAAAGAGGCGGCATTATTCCTGCCTACCGGTACCCAGGCCAACCTGGTAGCCTTGCTGAGCCATTGCCAGCGTGGTGAGGAATATATCGTTGGCCAGCAAGCGCATAACTACAAATATGAAGCCGGTGGTGCCGCCGTGCTGGGCAGCATCCAGCCCCAGCCGATCGAAGCCAATCCCGATGGCACGCTGCCGTTAGATAAAGTCGCCGCCGCCATCAAGCCTGATGATATTCACTTCGCCAAGACTCGTCTGCTAAGCCTGGAAAACACCATCAGCGGCCGCGTGCTGCCGCTGGAATATCTGCAACAGGCTTGGCAGTTCACCCGTGAACACAAGCTGGCTCTGCACATTGACGGCGCGCGCATTTTCAACGCGGCGGTGGCACTTAACGTGCCGCTGAAAACCCTTGCCCAGTATTGCGACACCTTCACCATTTGTCTGTCGAAAGGCCTGGGTGCACCGGTTGGCTCGCTGTTATGCGGTAGCGAAGCGTTTATTCAACGTGCCAACCGCTGGCGCAAAATGACCGGTGGCGGTATGCGCCAGGCTGGTATTCTGGCGGCTGCCGGGCTCTATGCGCTGGAGCACAACGTCGAGCGGTTGAAAGAAGATCATGACAACGCCAAATGGCTCGAACAGCAGTTGCGTGACATTGGCGTGGATATTGCCGATCCGGGCGCACAAACCAACGTGCTGTACCTGCGCCAATCCCCGGAGCTGGCGGCTAAACTCGGCCCCTGGATGCGTGAACGTGGCGTGTTGATCAGTGCCGGGCCGTTGACCCGTATCCTGACGCATCTCAACGTTAGCCGCCAGGATCTGCAAAAAGTGGTCGATCTGTGGCGGGAATTCTTGCAGCAGCACGCCTAACTTTTTTGCAGTAACACCGGGAGGCCCCGCTTCCCGGTTCTCGCCAAACCGCCTATATCAGCCTAGTTCCAATACCTGAAGGGAAATCATCTATGAGTCATAAATTTCGCCAGACGCTATTAGCTCTCACCCTCGTTAGCAGTGGAATGATGTTTACCTTGCCAGCCAACGCCGCCCCGGCGCCAGCCCAACAGCAAACGCAGGCTCCCGGCTATTACCGCATGATGTTGGGTAACCTGGAGGTGACGGCGCTATACGACGGTTATACCCATCTTGCGACAAAGTTGTTCCATGGTGTCAGCGAGCCGGATATGCAAAAGTTGTTCGCCCGCATGTTTACCGACAGCAAGTCAGGCATACAGACGGCGGTTAACGCGTTTCTGGTGAATACTGGTACGCATCTGGTTCTGGTTGATGCCGGTACCTCGCAGTGTTTTGGGCCGACGTTGGGTGCGATCAAGAACAACCTGCGTGCGGCGGGTTATCAGCCAGAGCAGGTTGATATGATATTGCTGACGCATCTGCACCCCGATCACGCCTGCGGCATCACCGATCAGGGCAAGGCCGCCTTCCCTAACGCTACCGTCTATGCCTCCAAGGCCGATGGGGATTATTGGCTGAGTAAAGAGATGGCGCTCAAAGCCCCCAAAAACGCGCAGCCGATGTTCAAGATGGCCCAAGACGCCGTGGCCCCTTATGCCGAACAGGGCAAGCTGAAATTGTACAGCCCTGGGGAGCAGTTACTTCCAGGGCTGGAAGTGATAGCGACACCGGGCCATACGCCTGGGCATACCTCTTACCTGTTCAGCTCCGGCGGCCAG
The DNA here is from genome assembly GCF_945957435.1 of Serratia sp. PL7. Lineage (NCBI taxonomy): Bacteria > Pseudomonadati > Pseudomonadota > Gammaproteobacteria > Enterobacterales > Yersiniaceae > Serratia > Serratia sp. PL7. The sequence goes on from NZ_CAMFLB010000002.1 coordinate 782,487, forward strand.
AAACTGCTGCTGTGGGGGGATATCGTCCACAGCCACTCTTTGCAGTTTGCCAAACCTGAAGTCGCAGTGGACTTTGACACGGACTCCAAACAGGCGATTGCTACCCGGCAGAAAGTGTTTGCCGATGCGGCTGAAAACAAACTGTGGGTTGGCGGAGCGCACTTACCTTTCCCTGGCCTGGGCCACGTGCGCGTCGAAGGTAAAGGCTATGCGTGGGTGCCGGTTGAATATGCTCCAGTGGAAGTCGGCGAGAAGAAACCTTAACGCAGATTGAGGACAACGGGCGGCGCATGCGGCGCCCGTTTAATTGTGCACATTACGGTAACTCAAACCACCATCCGGCCATAGAGCCAGTAACCCACAGCCAGTATCAGCAGCAGGTTCAGCACTACGCTGAGGATAAAATAGGTTTTGAACGGTTGTTTCTGCGTTTTATGGCGGAACAGTCGTTGCCCGATAATGGCCCCTATCCAACCGCCCAGCACGCCGAACAGCAGCAGGGTAATTTCCGGCACCCGTTGCCAACCTTTACAGGCGGCCAGCTTATCGGCACCGTAGATCAGCAGGGTCAGCAGGTTTACCAGCAGCAACCACGTCCACAGCGGAGCGGGAAAACACAGGCTGCCAGCCAGGGCAATTAGCAGCAGCAAATAACACAGGGAATTGATTTTCATCGGGCATGGGCTCGTTGCTTGATCGCCGCGTAGTGTGAACCGCCCTCCGTGCAGATGCAACTACTGATACCCATACAAAAAGTGCATTTAGCCCGCTAATTTGTCATTCTATGCCCTATGGATTTCAAGCCGCAGCTTGAAAGACGACGGGTAAAGCTACGCTCACATTAACATCAATAAACTAAGGCAGCGCAATGACCTCCCAACGTATTCTGGTTCTTGGAGCCAGCGGTTATATTGGCCAACACCTGATCCCCCGGTTGACCGAACAGGGCCACGAAATCACCGCAGCAGCACGCCGCATAGAATGGTTGGAAGAGCAAAACTGGCCGCACGTAAGCTGCCGCTACGTGGATGTCTACCGTCCAGAAACGCTAACGGCGGCGCTATGGCAGATCGATGCCGTTTACTACCTGATCCACGGCATGGGCGATGGCGATGATTTTATCGAAAAGGAACGCCAGGCGGCTGAGAACCTGCGGGATGCCTTGCGAGGATCCAACGTTAAACAGGTTATTTTCCTTGGCGCACTGCAACCAGAGGGCAGTAGCTCCCCTCACCTCATCGCCCGTAAGCTGACCGGTGAAATCCTGCGCCAAAGCGGCATTCCCGTCACCGAATTACGCGCCAGCATCGTGGTTGGCCCAGGGTCAGCCGCGTTCGAGATCATGCGCGATATGGTCTATAACCTGCCAATCCTGACGCCGCCGCGTTGGGTGCGCTCAAAATCATCCCCGGTCGCACTGGATAACCTGCTCACTTACCTGACCGGACTACTGCAACACCCGGCGCAGGAAAACCGGATTTTTGACGTGGCCGGGCCGGAGTACATCAGTTACCAAACCATGTTCGAGCGCTTTATCAAGATCAGCGGTAAAAAGCGCTGTCTGATCCCGGTGCCGCTGCCGACACGCTTTATCTCGGTATGGTTTATCAGCATGATCACCTCTGTGCCAACCTCGATTGCCAGCGCGCTCATCCAGGGGCTGAACCATGACTTACCTGCCGATGGCAAACCGCTGCAAGCCTTGATCCCACAGCCACTACAAACCTTTGATGAGGCGGTTAAGGAAACGCTACGCCGCGAAGACGAGGTGGTCGACTCTGCTGACTGGGGTTACGATCCTGAAGCCCGCGCTCGCTGGCGCCCTGGTTATGGCTTCTATCCCAAACATGCGGGCTGTGAGCTGGATACGCAGGCCTCGAGTGAAGCGCTATGGCATGTCGTGCAGCAGTTGGGCGGCAAAGAGGGATACTTCTACGCCAACATCCTGTGGCAAATCCGCGCCCGCATGGACGATATGATCGGCAACGGCGTCGTCTATGGCAGGCCGCAGCGTGACACACTGGAAGTCGGCGATCTGGTCGATGGCTGGAAAGTGATCACCAAGAAGCCATTACGGCAGTTGGCATTGATGTTCGGGATGAAAGCACCGGGGCTTGGCCGCCTGACCTTCAGCATCAAAGACCTGGGCGATCGTCGCCAGCTCGATGTGCGCGCCTGGTGGCATCCTGCCGGTTTCAGTGGGCTGTTATACTGGTTTGTCATGATGCCCGCGCACCTGTTTATTTTCCGCGGTATGGCCAAACGGATTGCCCAATTGGCCGAAGAGTACGATAACCAGCGTCCTCAATAGTCTATTTGTCGATCAACCGCACAGTTTGCTGCCTCGGTTAGGTCCTTTCTCATTGCATAGCGCACAAAATCACGAAAGAATGGCATCTTATTTGCTGGGGCGCGCTAAAACGCCCTCAGCATCCTGATTTTTGGTGAGAATAGAGTGAGTTATGAAGGTATTGGTCACCGGTGCAACCAGTGGGTTAGGCCGTAACGCCGTTGAATATCTCCGCCGCCAAGGCATAAAAGTACGTGCCACCGGGCGCAATCAGGCTATGGGTTGCCTGCTGGAAAAAATGGGTGCCGAATTCATCCATGCCGATCTCACCAACCTGATCTCTTCGCAGGCCAAAGCCATGTTGGCGGATGTGGACGTGCTGTGGCACTGCTCCGGTTTCACTTCCCCATGGGGCACGGAAGAAGCCTTCGAACTGGCCAACGTCCGCGCTACCCGCCGCTTGGGGGAATGGGCTGCGGCCTACGGTGTGGAACGATTCATTCATATTTCGTCGCCAGCGATTTACTTTGATTATCACCATCACCGCAATGTGGATGAAGACTTCCGCCCGGTTCGTTATGCCAACGAGTTTGCCCGCAGCAAGGCCGCCGGGGAACAGGTGGTGCAACAGTTGGCGCTGTCCAATCCGCAAACCCATTTCACTATCCTGCGCCCACAGGGGCTATTTGGCCCACACGATAAAATCATGCTGCCGCGCCTGCTGCATATGATCAAACACTACGGTAGCCTGCTGTTACCACGTGGCGGGGATGCACTGGTCGATATGACCTATCTGGATAATGCGGTACACGCCATGTGGCTGGCCACCGTGAAGGAAGAGACTCCTTCTGGCCGGGCCTACAATATCTCCAATCAGCAAGCCTGCACGCTACGCACCGTACTGCAACAGTTGATCGATGAGTTGGGCATGAAGTGCCGCATCCGCTCAGTGCCCTACCCAATGCTGGATATGATGGCGCGTGGCATGGAAAAACTGGGCAGTAAAAGCGATAAAGAGCCCGTGTTGACCCATTACAGCGTCGCCAAGCTCAATTTCGATCTGACGCTGAACACCACTCGCGCACAGCAGGAGCTGGGTTATCAACCACAGGTTTCGCTAGAGGAAGGCATTAGCCGTACGGCTCGTTGGTTGAAAGAACACGGTAATTTGCACGGGCTATAACGGCCCCTCACCCCAACCCTCTCCCACAGGGAGAGGGAGCTGATAGTCCCTGCACATTTGGCAGTAAAGAGATAATCTCGGCAAACTTGATCGCCTACTCATCCAAAGTGCACCACCGAATTTTTAAACCCACTTCGTTCGGTCCCCACTTCCACAGGGTGAGGGAGCTGATAGTCCCTGCACATTTGGCGGTAAAAAGATAATCTCGGCAAACTTGATCGCCTACTCATCCAAAGTGCACCACCGAATTTTCAAACCCACTTCGATCGGTCCCCTGTGGGAGGGTTAGGGTGAGAGCATTATTTGGCGTTAGCGCATAGCTCCGTATTTGCTTAGCAACGCCTCAATAATCGCCTCACTTTCTGCATCTGGCTCACCGCGATAATCGCTGGGCCGGAAATGCATCTGAAACGCCGCGACCAGATTGCGCTGCTGCTTGGCATCCCATGAGGGATCAACACCATAGCCGTATCGTGCCAGCTTTTCCAACAGTGACGCCATCGCCACCGGCGCATGCTTATCACGACCGGCCAGATAACGTTCCACCTCCCGCTCATCCGGCCAGGCACCAATGCCTGCCTGCGCCAGCTGTTGCCATGGGAAGAGTGGGCCAGGATCCTGCTTGCGCTGCGGGGCGATGTCACTGTGCCCTACCACGTCTGTCGGTTGCAGCGCGTAACGCTGCACAATATCGCGGCTAAGTTGGATCAGTAACGCAACTTGCTCGGGCGTATAGGGCTGCCAGTCTGTCTCCAGCATGTTACGGGTAAAGCCCCGGTTGACGATCTCAATGCCGATCGAGGTATCGTTCAAATTGGTACGTCCACGCCAGTTGCTCGCACCCGCATGCCAGGCTCGCAACGCTTCGGGCACCAGTTGATACGCAACCGGTTTGCCGCCCTGCAGCGGCGGATAGGCGGGCAGCAAGTAATGGGCACTGACATGTTCGTCCGTCAGCGTTTTCAGCGAAGAGTGAAAATCTTCTGCGGTGTAATGCATCACCAGGAAGCGGATACGCTGATCGGCCCCTGGTGCCTGATGCAGGGTTTCCAACCGATAGCTACCGCGATCGATAACAGTGTTGTGCTGAGAACTTTGGCACCCCGACAGCAGCATAAGCGCCACTATCCCTGCTCTGATTTTCACCTCTTGCTCCCTGTATTTATCTTCTACCGGCCAGCCCGGCCATATGTAACCGACTTTGATTAACCTGTATCAAATCACCCAGTTAATCAACAAACCATGACAGTCTCCCCTGATTTGCAAGGGAGTGTTACCCCCGGCCACCAAGTTACTGCCGACGTGTTAGCCTCAAAGTATCACCGGCATGCAAGAAGCGGAGTCAATCATGTTCAAGCCAAGCGTTTTAGCCTGTCTGGTAGCCATCACGCTGTTACCACTGAGTGGTTGCGATCAAAAAAACACCGCTGCGACAACACCAGCGACTTCCCCTTCAATGCCTGCGGCAACCGCACCTCAGGCTTACACACCATTGAGTGCAGATCAACTTTACCAGTTGGTCAGCCCCATCGCGCTGTTCCCGGATAAATTACTGGCTCAGGTGCTGGCTAGTGCGGAGTATCCCGATCAGATCAGCGCAGCCAATAACTGGCTAGCGCAACATCCGGGGCTGCAACCTGCCGCGTTGAGCAATGCGGCCGATGCTCAACCTTGGGACAACAGCGTTCGCAGCCTGGTGCTATTCCCAGATATTATTGATCAGATGGCGAAAAATATTCCCTGGACGACACAACTGGGCAACGCTTATCTCAACGATCCCACCGACGTTATGAACGCTATTCAAGTTATGCGCCAACGTGCTGCACACAAGGGGACGTTGAAAAATACGCAGCAGCAGCGGGTTGTCGTCTCTGCAGTTCCCCCTGACTATGTCGCACCGCAGAGTCTGGTCATGGCCCCGCCGCAAACCATAGTGATTGAGCCTAGCCAACCGGATGTCCTGTATGTGCCCTATTACAACCCTTGGGAAGCCTATGGCGAACCAGTACCGGTTTATCCTGGTTACCATTACGCCGCCCCCGCTGGCTACAGCGGCGGCGAGATGCTGGCTACCGGCATCATCGGCTTTGGGGCCGGAATTGCGCTCGGTGCGTTAATCAACGATCACCACCACGGCTGGAACGACTGGGATGTGCACTGGGGCAGGCATGACAATGGCAGATATCAGCCGGTGATATATAACAACCAGCCCTACGTTCTTCATAACACCACGGTGGTTAACGTTAATGAGTACAATAACGTTAACCGTTACAATACGGTGAATCATTACGACAGCCATAACCGCTACAACTCGCCGGTGCAGGTCAATAACGGCCAGCTGCCACACTTTGCCACACCGGCGATGGCGCATCCGTCATCAAACGGCACTCCCCTGTCAGCGCCTCACTTTGGGTCTGCCGCCACCATGCCCCATGCCAAAGTCCCTATGACCGCGCCTAATTTCCATGTGACTCCAGTGGTACATCAGCCGGTATCGGTTAGCAGGCCCAACACCCAGCCACTGCCACCGAGTTACCATCCGCACGCCTTGGTCAATAATCCTATCAAGCAGCCTGTGGCTCCTGAAAAACAAACCGTTTTTCATGCACCACCTGTTGAGCATTCAGCAATAGCTCCACCAGTGCATCCGAGAGTGCCAGCGCCGCAACTCCACCAACCTCAGGCCCCAGTGCTTGCACATCACACCGACCCGATTAAACGGCCACCGGAACATCCGCCGGTGAGAAAAGGAGAGCACAAAGTGGGTTAAGATAAGGGGCGCTGCTGCATGGCAGGTAACATCAATTAATCAATGACCGACTACCGCCGCCCCTTGCAAGATTGGGTGTGGCGGCAGTTGTATCAAACCGTTGCCGGGTTATCAGGGTATGATTTGACCGTGGTGACACCGCATGCAGCACCCGCTTAGCAGCGTTGTGCGCCTGTCGGTGAATGTCAGCGGCTGACTTTTACCGCGGTACCACTGACGCTGACCATCAGCATGGTGCTATCTTTACCTACGGTTTGATAATCGATATCGATGCCGACTACCGCGTTAGCTCCCAGTTCTTTGGCCTGCTCCTGCACCTCCTGAAAGGCCAACTGACGCGCCTTGCGCAGCTCTTTCTCATAGGCACCGGAACGGCCACCAACGATATCACGCACGCCAGCAAAGAAATCGCGGAAAATATTGGCACCCAGAATCGCCTCGCCGGTGACTACGCCGCAATATTCTGTGATGGTAAACCCTTCCAGGGTGTGGGTAGTGGACAATTGCATCAAGAACTCCTTATAAAATCAAATCATTGCTGCATTATGACAGCTAATTTAAGCGGATGTTCTGTGGCACTTATCTCTAAGTAAAAACGGATAGATTACGATGGTAGGGTACCCTTGCCGTAAACAATTGAAACTGGTGTAATCAAACAGGCCGAACGATGCTGAACTTTCGGCCCGAGCAAGGAAGGCAACCCCTTGATCATATGAAAACTAACCAATATTTACCGAACCACCGCCAATCAGTACACCGCCACAGCTGACTGCATCACCCGTTCTCGCTGCGGGTTGCCCATCGATAAAAACGCTGGATGACCCCCCGCTGATATTTCGGTCATGCCCATGAGCAGCCAAAACGTCGCCTTTCCGAGCTAACGGCAGGCCATCAACCTTCACCGTTGTGGAGCCAGTGATGACGGGTGTCGGCGGATGACTACCGTGGCCGGTATCTTTATCACCAATTTTAACGGTATTGCCCATAGTTTGGGTTCCCTCTAAACTAGTTTTATGGCTACATTGTAGCAATCCAATGAATTGCCACAATCACTTATTCGTGACTATCTGACGATAACGACTTTCCCATCAATGATAGAAAAGTAGGAATTATATGAATAAACCATTCTTTTCTGTTCATTCCTTAGACGTAAAGGTGAGCTTTGGCCAAATCCTTTATTTACATTAGGATTTGCAGTGCAATTCTAAATCACCACAAATCCTATTGGCTCTTATCTGACCAATGTCACTTCCCCATCTATTATTGAAAAATAGGGATTGTAAGTAAACACCACTTTACCTTCGTTATTCTGGAATTTCAACGGTGAGTTTTGATAATAACCAACCGCCAAACGAAATAGTTTCCCATCTCTATATTTCACTAATTTATACTTATCCCATTGAATTGGAACTGGAGTTAAACTTTTATCAATAACATGCTGAGGAAAGTCAGTGGAAATAAACATCACTGCCGGAGAGGCACCTTCAGCAAGTCCCATCTCATCATTAGATATTCTAGTGATTTTTTTTAACCCCTCAATATCTCTATTTTTAATCATGCCGTTCATATTCTCATAAGCTTTCCTAATTGCTGGCAAGTCATTATCTGTTACAAGTGTAGCCTTAGTCCAACTCCACTTAGGAAGGCCGCTTAGGATAATATCACTTTGCGCTTTATAAAGACCAAAGTCGGCCTTGCTATTAGAAATCCCCTCAACAATTTTCGAGCTAACCCCCCCCCCTTATAACTCTTTGACTCACCAGCAGATATCTCACCTTTTTTATTGACATTTAATTTAAACTCTGCAATTTTAACACTTGAGTCATTAGTGTCCTTGCTAATAATTACCTCACAAGAAGAGTCGCTAAATAGCGTTTTGGGATCGTCAAAATCTACGCCACCCATTAATAACTCGATATTATTAGATCCATCTTCTAAAAATGCCGTCAAATTAAAGCCTGCAGACATAGTTCCCTGCTCAGCCCTAACACTATCAACAGCAGGGAAGTTATTCACTCGCAGAATACACGTACTTTTATGTGTTTTAAAAGAAAAAAGATACTTTTCATCATTCATTTTTTCAGCCTTTACAGAAAAAGTCACCATTAACAAAAAGCATACAGTCATGCTAGCTAAAATTGATGCGATATTTTGAGTCTTTTTTTTCCAATTTTTCATGAATGATCCATTCCTTTTCTTTATTATTGCCTTGTTCTACTTTTGAACTAGTTGATGTATCTCTTCTAGGTAAATCACCTTCGCTAGACCCTTCAGCATTAGAAGATAGTCCCACCGTATAACTAACATATACCTTAGCCGTTATCCCATTATGATAAAGAACCAATTCCATTTTATCTTTAGTCGGATTATCTAAACCTAAACACCCTTCTGCAACCGCTTTCCCTCCAATCGTTAATGCGCCATTGGCGATATAGAAACGAACACCAGCACGCACATTTGCTTCTATGGTCAAGCTAAGCTTGGCTTCTACACTATCCGTTTTTTCCCATTCCCACTCGTTTTTCGCATCTGACTTAAAAGCAAGTTTAAGATCAATCGTACCTTCAGCAACCAGTTCAAACTTCATTCCAATAAATGCCGCATTGCCACCTTCGTTATAGGCCTGCTCTTTCGACATTAATCCTTCCCTAACGGCTGCTAACAGCACATCCATCTTATACCATGCTGCAAAGGCCTGGAGCAGATCTAGTGTCATTTTCAAGCCTATAAGTGGAGCCAGCCCTAATGACACTTGTCTCTCAATATAGACAAGTCCGGAGGACGCATCTTCTTTTAGCTCACCCCCACCTTTGATTTCCAGCTTTGGACAAATAATTTCCGTATATAGTATGGTTATTTTCCCTTCCCCTCCCTTACCTGTTGAAAGGGCTTTTCCAACCACATCAAGGGTCTTTTTAGCTTTATCCAAAAAGGGAAGGTTTGTAGCTTTTTTCTTAAACTCTTGCTTTAACTTCGCTGAGTAATCATGCGTTTTACTTCCTAATTTGCATGATAGTTTTCCCTCAATCTCAAGCGAGTCGGTTATTTCATTTTTAGGCAGTCTAGTCCAACCACGATGTCCTCGCTGGGCAACACCATTTTCCGCATTCAATACCCGCTGCTGTTTCTTTAACTCCCTATCTGTAAATTCCTCAATTTCTTTTGCCGTACCTATCACCAAGCTGACTTCCCATTTATACTCAGGGTAAATATTAATATATGTCCACAATGCATCTTTGGGAGCAAAGTTGAACATCTGTGATAGGCCATCCAAGAAATTCAATGATTTATTAACAAAAGGCTCCCCACGACATTGCCCCACACGTAATGTATATGATGTGGTTGGCAACAGACTCAGCGTATCTTTCGCCAAAACATAATCTATCAGAAAGTCTATTGAGTCATACTTATCAAAAAAACTGATTTTATCAGGATTATAATGCGCCTGATAATCAGTGAACCCCTTATTGAATGGCTTCAGCGACCCAGCCTCAGCATTATTATATATCGTTCCCTGAGGGCAGAGTGGGTTATGTGAAACACATTGCTTACCGACTAATGAAAGTGAGAGAGGAACGGTTTTCTGTCCTTCTGCGATAGCATTGACCACGCTAACAAAGCCATTTTGTTTATAGGTAAATGTTCTGTCCTTAACTTTGAGCGTAAAGGAGTGAATACACGTATCCGGATTTTTACAATTACATTTTGGTGAGCCTGCTGGCAAACTGGTCATACAATATCCTTATTATTATAGGGGAACGTCACCCAATTCCTGGATCAGCAGCGTTTCGGCTTTATATCCGCCTTCTTCGCCTGCGGCGCAGAGAACATGTCTGAAGTTGCTGGGAATAGTTTCCAACGCCAGACACCCCCGCTGGTAGAACAAAGAAAACAACCCACGGATACTCCGATCGTCCACAATCCCTTGCTGTTTCAGCCAGCGGAAGGTTTCCGCTATCGTTGCGGCTTCTATTTTCCTATCGTGCCCACTCCAGGCTTCGATCTTCTCAACCAACCCGTCGATATACCTTTTCTCAAACACCAAACTCAACTCATCTAGCTGTTCACGGGATATCCGCATCATTTTACGACGGGAGCTACTCCCTGATGGAAACTGTTCCCTCAGGGCGGTAAAACGCTCATCACGCAGCTCTCCTTTCCAGTGAGTTGCTATCGCATCTACCGGCCCCAGAAATGTATGTTGCTCCCAAGGTGAAAGTACCTGCAATAACGCCCAGATATTGCGCGGATCGTAAAAACGGAAAAATACCGGTTTTTCCTCATCCGGAATTTGTACATGGAGATATTTACGCAAATGTTGACGCAACGCTTTCATCTCGGCTTTGCTTTCCAGCCAGATCCCCCAGGGGGTGGACCGATGCATCAACCACTGACGGCTACCTTCATTTATTTGCACCAGGTAAGGGGCTAAACGCCCAATATCTTCTGCAATGGGCTCCGCATACAAACTGGCATTAGGCGGGTCATAGAGCTCCAGCATGGTAAATAATTCTGGTTCTGCTGCGGCATCAACAATCGCCCAGTTCATTGCCTCGTTCATCCTTGTTTATCCTCCTGCGGGCAATGCGCAACAAATAACGTCCCCTGAGCGGCTGCCGCTTTTAAAATTGCCGGGTCCGCCGGTATCGCCAACTCCCCGGGGCTAGCACCGGAGTTGAGATTAATGGATGGCCCTTTAATATCAACTCCCCCAGCATGCACTACCACCAAACTGCCGCCAACCCGCAGCGTCAATTTGCTACTGCTCTGCAACGTCAGATCGCCATTGCTGTCTACGCTGAATACACCACTGATTTTCTGCGCCAGATCGCCCTTTACTTGTACACCTAGATCGCCTTCCGTCATCGCCAGGCTGTTGCCGGTGATTTTCTGATGCTGATTACCTTCTACCGTAACTTTACGATCGTTGGCAACGGCCAGTTCTTCATCATGCCCGATGCTACTGCTTCGGTTGTATTCCACCCGCTCATCTTTAGAATTGAGCACCCGTATAGCCATATTCTTCTGTGCATGGATGAAAACTTCTTCTTTATCTTTCTCATCCTCAAAACGCAGTTCGTTAAAACCCTCACCCTTATGAGTTTGTGAACGGATCGACATCTGGGTCTTGGTTGCCGGTAAATTACCCGGAGGCAGATTGTTAGCGTGATAGGTGCGCCCGATAATCACAGGTTGGTCCGGATCGCCGTTCAGAAACTCGACTATCACCTCATGGCCGATACGAGGAATGGCTGACATTCCCCACCTAGGACCCGCCCAAGGATGTGATACACGAACCCAACAAGAGCTTGTGTCATCGGTTCTTCCTGAAAGATCCCAGAAAAAACGAACCTTGACCCGACCATAAGGATCGCAAAAAATCTCCTCACTCTCGGGGCCAGTGACAACCGCGATCTGCGCGCCATCAATGCGCGGTTTCGGCAGTGAAAGCGGACGCCAGGTCTGATTATTAGGTATAAACGCAAACTGGCTCGTAACGGTAGTGCCCTGTCCCCCAGATGCTGTTTCCAATGCTTGAGGTTGTTGCCCAATATGGGTGGCCTGGGTGATTTGCCAACGTGTATTCAGGGTGTCTAACGGATGGTTTTCCAAGGTAAAACGCACTCCGGGCTGAAGTGCCGTGCAATTACTCGCCCCCTCCCCCTGATGCGCATCGTTACGCAGCGCATGTAATCGCCAACGTGCAAAGGACTCCCCTGGGTCTGCCTTGTAGCGGCCAGGATAATCATAATGAAAATATCGGCCTGACTGATGCTCATCATCTCGAGCACGATCGCGATATTCTGCCGACCAAAGGGGATTTTTAAAGGTGTAGTCTTTTAACAATACATCAGAAGGTCGCAGACTCTCCCGGCGCTTAAACGTGGTAACACAGAGCTCATCGAATGAGCTTTGTTGTTGATTCGGATAATAGGGTAATATCGGCCCGTCATTCAGCGCGGCACAATCATCGGAAAAGACTAGCGTGTGCGCACCATCGTTATGCTCAAAGAAATAGTAAATGCCTTCTTCAGCAGCCAGGCGATTGATAAATTCCAGATCGCTTTCATTATATTGGACACAAAACTCCCGCGCGGCATGAGGGAAGCGCAAAGCATGGGCATAGTCGTTAATTCTATTTTTCTTTAACAAGGTTTCCAGGATTTGCAGAAAATCTTGTTGCTGGAAGATACGTGAATGTCGCCCTAAACCAGCTCGCCAGAGTGCGGGGCGGATGCTGAGCCGGTAACGTGTTTGATGCAGCCCCGCATCCCCTTGTTCAATAGAGGTGACAATCCCATTGACGATGCGCTGTACTTCGGTATCACGCCAAATAGTCAGGGTAGCGACATTATCCAGAACTGAGCGAAACTCCACACTGGGTTTGGCACTAGCGGCGTCAAGTTCGAGAGTAAAAAGGCTGGAGAATTGCTCATGTAGAGTAAATCCCGATACGACGAATGTTTCAGCTGGCAGATCACCGATATTCAGGGTAAACCGCAGACCTGTTGCATCCTTGCTTGTACTCAACATATGATTTCCCTTTATAGAAAACGCGACAGCATCAAACGCGAAATGGCCTGATATTTCCCACAGGCAGAAGATAATACTCTAACCAAAACATAAGGATAACGAGGAGAAAATAACAGGTCAATGACTCATCCCCTCCCTATAACGTACGAGAAAAGCTGTATATATTATAATTTTCTCTAAACTGTATTTTTACACTAGCAGGAAGGAGGAAAAACGAATTTTATTCTGGTTTAACGCCGTAGCAAACTTCCACTTTCTTTAAATAACAGTACGTTAATTTATGATCATTAAAAAATATCCATTGTGCGACGCCGATCTATGCTTTTTGCACACTTTTCAACCAGCATAACATTGCCGTCTCTACTCATCCGCAGTGGACAATTGCATCAAGAACTCCTTATAAAATCAAATCATTGCTTTGGTACGACAGCTAATTTAAGCGGATGTTCTGTGGCACAATGGCACACAGCACCAATGCAAGGACCAAAAACGCCTTTATACTGTAGGCTAGTCCCGTGGTTTTCGGTCTTCATGGTTGAGAGACTTTTACATAAGGTTATGAGATGAAAACAAAAACGCTTGCTGTTGTTTTACCCTTGGCCCTGTTCTTAAGCGCCTGTACTACCGTCGAGCCGGCCTTTAAGGATGTTGGCGTTCGCACTGGCGCCTGCGTGGAAGGTGGCCCGGATACGGTGGCCCAGAAATTCTATGACCTGCGCATTCAGCAAGGCCCAAGCACCGCACTGCCGGACAGCAGCCGTCTGGCACAGTTGCAGCCTTACCTGAGCCAGGTGCTGTATCAGGATCTGGTCAGTGCCAGCCAGCATCCTGGCAAACACACCATCACCGGCGATCTGTTCTCTGGCAATGCCCAGGGGCCAACCAGCGCAACGGTTGCCAGCGCTTCCACCATTCCTAACACCGATGCCAAAAACATCCCGCTGCGTGTACAGCTCACTCACCAAAAAGAAGGTGCCAGTGCAATCAGCTGGCAGGACGAAGTGTTGATGGTCCGTGAAGGTACCTGCTGGGTGGTTGACGACATCCGCTTCCTCAACATCCCGCCGCATGCCGCCAGCGGTACGCTGCGCCAGGTCCTTGAGAACCAGTAACACCAAGATGGCAGCCGGGTGTATCACCTTCCCGGTTGCCAATTCCCTCTCAGAAATGCTCAAAATCCCATCACTTTGAGAAAAATAGCTAGCTATCTCACAGTGTGCGCGACAAATCCGCCATTCAGCCAGCGCTCACGGTATCTTCTGCTATTATTTAGTCATTCTGCGACGCACTAATAAATTTTAACTCACAAAGATTGCATAAGTATTCTGTGGAAGTTACCATTCCCGGCATCAATGTCTATTCAATTTCAGCGCATGAGTATTCAACTAAAAGATATCAACTGCTTTTACGGCGCACATCAGGCGCTGTTTAACATTACACTGGATTGCCCTGCCGGTGAGACTCTGGTGCTGCTTGGTCCAAGCGGTGCAGGTAAGAGTTCGCTGCTGCGGGTGCTTAACCTGCTGGAAATGCCACGCTCTGGCCACCTGCAAATCGCGGGCAATCAGTTCGACTTTAAACAGTCACCGGGGGAGAAATCCATCCGCGAACTGCGCCAAAACGTGGGCATGGTGTTCCAGCAGTACAATCTCTGGCCACATCTGACCGTGGTGCAAAACCTGATTGAAGCGCCCTGCCGCGTACTTGGCCTGAGCAAGGCACAAGCGATGGCGCGTGCCGACAAGTTGCTGACCCGGTTACGCCTGACCGATTTTGCCGATCGTTTCCCACTGCATCTCTCCGGTGGCCAACAACAGCGCGTAGCCATTGCCCGTGCGCTGATGATGGAACCTCAGGTTCTGCTGTTCGATGAGCCTACGGCCGCGCTGGATCCGGAAATTACCGCGCAGATCGTCAGCATTATTCGCGAGTTGGCGGGCACCGGTATTACTCAGGTGATCGTCACCCATGAGGTTGAAGTCGCGCGTAAAACCGCCAGCCGCGTGGTGTATATGGAAAATGGCCATATCGTCGAACAGGGCGATGCCAGCCACTTTGCACAACCGCAAACCGTAGAGTTTGCCAATTACTTATCACACTAATAGCGATATTTGCTGTTCTCAGGGAGTTTGCGATGAAAAAACTACTAATCGCCGCCGTTCTGGCTGGCATCAGCGTTTCTGCCTCAGCAGCCGAAACTATCCGTTTCGCTACCGAAGCTTCCTACCCTCCGTTCGAATTTGTCGCGGCGGATAACAAGATCCAGGGCTTCGACGTCGATCTGGCCAACGCTCTGTGTAAAGAGATGCAGGCTGAGTGTACCTTTACCAACCAGGGCTTCGACAGCCTGATCCCAAGCCTCAAGTTCAAGCGTTTCGACGCCGTGATGGCCGGTATGGATATCACCCCTGAGCGCGAAAAGCAGGTGCTGTTCAGCAAGCCTTACTACGATAACTCGGCCCTGTTTATTGCCGAGAAAGGTAAAGTGGCCGACGTGGCCGCGCTGAAAGGCAAACGCGTTGGCGTGCAGAACGGCACCACGCACCAAAAATTCCTGACCGATAAACACCCGGAAATCACCACCGTGGGTTACGACAGCTATCAGAATGCCATTCTGGATCTGAAAAATGGCCGTGTTGATGCGGTGTTCGGTGATACCGCCGTGGTTAACGAGTGGCTGAAAGAAAACGCAGCGCTGGCCGCTGTGGGCGATAAAGTGACGGATAAAGACTACTTCGGTAGCGGTCTGGGCATTGCCATGCGCCTGCAAAATACCGAACTGCAGGGCAAATTCAACGCCGCCCTGGATAAAATCAAGCAGGATGGGACTTACGAAACCATCTACAAAAAATGGTTCCAGCAGTAATCATTATCCATGAATGAAATCCAACCTTTAGCTAGCGCCGCCGGGATGACCGTCGGCCTTGCCGTTTGTGCCCTGGTCCTCGGCCTGATCCTGGCGATGCTGTTTGCCGTCTGGGAATCATCCCGCTGGAAAGCGGTCAGTTGGCTCGGCACCGCCTGGGTGACCCTGCTACGCGGCTTGCCAGAAATTCTGGTGGTGCTGTTTATCTACTTCGGCTCTTCACAGTTGCTGATGATGCTGTCCGACGGCTTCGTCCTGAACTTCGGCCTGTTCCAACTACCGGTGCAACTGTCCATCGATAATTTCGAAGTCAGCCCGTTCCTGTGCGGCGTTATCGCCCTGGCCCTGCTCTATTCTGCCTACGCGTCGCAAACGCTGCGTGGGGCGCTGAAAGCGGTGCCACAGGGCCAATGGGAGTCCGGCCAGGCTCTGGGGCTAAGCAAGACAGCCATCTTCTTCCGTTTGATCATGCCGCAAATGTGGCGTCACGCGCTGCCGGGACTGGGCAACCAGTGGCTGGTGCTGCTGAAAGATACCGCGCTGGTGTCGTTGATTAGCGTTAACGATCTGATGTTGCAGACCAAAAGCATTGCCACCCGCACCCAGGAGCCGTTTACCTGGTATGTGATTGCCGCGGCAATCTATCTGGTGATCACCCTGCTGAGCCAGTATATCCTTAAGCGGATCGAGCTGCGCACCACACGTTTTGAGCGGGGGCCAGCCTGATGCTTGAGTTCATCCCCGAAATCATCAAAGGCTTGCATACCAGCCTGTCGTTGACGATCGTCGCACTGATTGTTGCCTTGCTGATGTCGCTGGTGCTGACGGTGATCCTGACGTTAAAAACCCCGGTGCTAACGCAGTTGGTGAAGGCGTACATTACGTTGTTCACTGGTACACCGTTGCTGGTGCAGATCTTCCTGATTTACTACGGCCCTGGCCAGTTCCCGGCGATCCGTGAGTATCCCTGGTTGTGGAACCTGCTTTCGCAACCCTGGCTCTGCGCGATGATTGCGTTGGCACTGAACAGTGCGGCCTACACCACCCTGCTGTTCCATGGGGCGGTACGCGCTATCCCGGCAGGCCAGTGGCAATCCTGTGAAGCACTGGGCATGTCACGCAAGCAAACGCTACGTATTCTGCTGCCATATGCCTTCAAACGTGCCTTGTCATCCTACTCCAACGAAGTGGTTCTGGTGTTCAAGAGTACCTCGCTTGCCTATACCATTACCCTGATGGAAGTGATGGGCTACAGCCAACTGATGTATGGCCGGACTTATGACGTGATGGTCTTCGGTGCCGCTGGCATTGTGTACCTGTGCGTCAATGGCCTGCTGACGTTACTGATGCGTATGGTTGAACGCCGTGCATTGGCGTTTGAACGGCGTAACTGAGCCAAACCTCGCTGAACTAGCCCTGCCATGTGCAGGGCTTTTTTATGGCCAAAAATAATTTTCTAGTCATTTATATTGCATAGTAATTCACTAAATGGCATTGTTATCGGCATAGCCACTCACAATGCCCTTGTGCCATTGTTAGAAAAAAAAGGTGGCGAGACAACAATCAAATTTACGACAGGAGCCGTACCGATGAAAAAGCTGTTACTTGCCGCCACCATTCTCGCCGGGATCACCTTTAACGCCGCCGCCGCCGACACCATCCGTTTCGCCTCTTCAGCGACCTACCCGCCGTTTGAATCTCTGGATGCCAATAACCAGATCGTCGGTTTCGATATCGATTTGGCCAAGGCCTTGTGCAAGCAGATGCAGGCCGACTGCACCTTTACCAACCAGGCCTTTGACAGCCTGATCGCCGCGCTGAAATTCAAAAAATATGATGCGGTGATTTCCGGCATGGACATTACGCCAGAGCGTAGCAAGCAGGTTACCTTTACCCAGCCCTATTATGCCAACTCGGCCATTGTCATTGCTCAGAAAGGCAAGTTCACTACGCTGGCGGATTTGAAAGGCAAAAAGCTGGGGATGGAAAACGGCACCACGCATCAAAAATACATGCAGGACAAGCACCCGGAAATTAACACCGTGTCTTATGACAGCTACCAAAATGCCGTGCTAGAGCTGAAGAATGGCCGTATTGATGGCGTGTTCGGTGACACGGCGGTGGTTAATGAGTGGCTGAAGAATAACCCGGAACTGGCCGCCGTAGGCGAGCACGTAACCGATGCGCAGTACTTTGGTACCGGTCTGGGCATTGCCGTGCGCCCGGATAACCAGGCACTACTGGCCAAGCTGAATGCTGCACTGGACGCGATCAAGGCGGATGGAACCTACAAGGCGATCAACGATAAGTGGTTCCCACAGTAATCCCCTCACCCCAACCCTTATGTCTTGATCTTCTCCGCCTTAGCGGAGAAGATCCCCGACTGATCATCGGGAGATAGCCGGTGAGCTCCCCCCAACCCTGGTGCCTATGAGCCCGTGGGAGAGATTGTGCCCCGGCTGTCTATTTCCCTGTCG